>CALKIV010000001.1 GCA_937995835.1 uncultured Dysgonomonas sp.
GAGGAGATTGGGGTACTAAGTTAAACTATCCTATGGGTGATGTGTATGGCTGTTGTGCTTTTCACGCCCCTTCCCAAAATTTAGTGAATGCATTCAGAACTGTCAATGGTCTTCCAGATTTTGTGAACTATAATAATGTAAACATTTTATACCCCAATGATCTAAAGTCTAATACAATAGATCCTAGATTATTGCATTCTGTAGCAATTGTAGACCTTCCATATAAATACAATCCAGATCTTCTTTTTGAAGAAAATTGGTTGAGGGATCCAGGAACCTATGGAAGATTTCTGTCTATGAAAGAAGTTGAACTACCAGACTGTCCGTGTCTTAAAAAGCAAGGTCCGTTTTTTATAACAGCCCTTAATAGAGATCTAATTCGTCTTGACGATGTTATGCTTTGGAAAGCTGAAGCACTGATTCAAAAAGCGGATGGATCGGGATTGGAAGAAGCACGCACAATAATCAATAATATTCGCAGAAGAGCAATGACAAGTACAGACAAATTGAAAGATGCATCAGGCAATCCAACGGGTAATTTTGATGTAAAGGAGTATCCTATGACCGGATGGACACAAGAGTATGCCTTCAAAGCCTTACAGTGGGAGCGTCGCTTAGAATTTGCTCTTGAGGGGTATCGCTTCTTTGATTTGGTAAGATGGGGGATCGCTGATATAACCTTAAATCAATATTTTGCTAAAGAAAAATCGCGTCGAAACTACTTGGCAGAGGCTAAGTTTACAAAAAACAGGGATGAGTATTTCCCTATTCCTAAAGTTCAAATTGATCTGAGTAAAAATTTATATCAACAAAACCATAATTGGTAAATCACTTATCTAAAATAAGTTCTAAGAACTTAAAATAAAAAATCATGAAAAAAAGAATTGCAATTATATTCATTATTGCCTTAGGCTTTTGCACGCAAATTTTTGCCCAATTGTCTTCTGAAAAAATTAATGAAATGGTAAATACAGCTAGAGATCTGAAATCATTAATTCAGTCAGATCCTCATCGTCCATCATACCATATTACAATGCCAGAAGGTTTTGCCCATCCATACGATCCCAATGGAGCTATATATTGGAAAGGGAAATATCATTTGGGATATATTTATCAAAAGTATAGAAATGGGAAATATGAACATGTATGGGGACATCTAGTAAGTACAGACCTTTTACATTGGACTCAATATCCTGATATGATAACAATTAGTGACGGCGATATTGAAGAGGGAGTTTTCAGTGGAGGTACATTTATGAGTCGTGAAGGTAAACCATTTATAGCTTATCATGGCGAGGGATCTCAAACAAATCTACTAGCATATTCTGATGATGAAGATCTTAGGGTGTGGAAAAAATATGAAGGCAACCCTGTTCTTCGTACTCCTGTAGCACCTGATCCTATGGCTGGAAAATATACTGCATGGGATCCTGAATGCTGGTTTGACAAAAAAGCTGATGCCTATTACATGATTTCGGGAGGAAGACCAGCTACATTCTTCAAATCCAAAGATTTGAAAAAGTGGGATTTCTTGGGCGATCTGATAGCAAAAGAAGAAAGTAAGCAATATGATTTTGAGGATATTTCATGCCCCGATTTCTTTCAAATAGGAAATAAGCAAATGATTCTTTTTATCGGGCATTATCTTGGCTCTCAGTATTACATTGGTCAGTTTGGTAATGATAAGTTCTCCGTAGAGCAATATGGACGCATGAACTGGCCTGGAGGTACATTCTTTGCTCCTGAACAATTGGTAGATGATAAAGGTAGAAATATTATCTGGGGATGGGTATTGGAGCGTAAGCCCGAACATTTAGCCAATCACGGGTGGTCAGGCGTTATGAGCTTGCCTCGTGTACTTTCTCTTTCTAAAGAAGGCACCTTGGAAATAAAACCTGCTGAAGAATTAAAATCTCTTCGCCTAGAAGAAGCAAGCGCAAAACACATTACATTAAAGGCTAATGAGGATAAAGTTCTACCTTCCAGAGGGAAGTCATTGGAAATAGCACTCGAATTACAAGGAAGTAACTCATCGCCTTACGGGGTGAAAGTGTTTTGTTCTCCTGATGGTCGTGAAGAAACTGTAATTAAGTATGACCCTCAGAGCAAGGAATTAGTTATTGACTTTATTCGCTCCTCTGTCAAAGCTCCAGTTGAAATGATCGACTATTGCTTAGACTATATGGGACCTGAAGTGCCAAACAAAGGAACAGTTACAGAGCAAAGAGCTCCATTTGAGCTAAAAGTAGGGGAAAAGCTTCGCCTTAATATCTTTATTGACAAATCTGTCATCGAAGTATTTGCCAACGATCGCCAATGTATGACACAGGTTGTTTACCCAGAACTAGTAGAGAGTTCCGAAGTTAGAGTATTCAGTGGAAACGATGCTCTAACAGTAGAGAACCTCAAGATATGGAAAATGGGTGAAACTAACATTTATTAAAAAATAATTATTTGCAATATTGATCCTTAATAAGTTGTATGTCATGAAATATGTAATTGTCATTTTTAGCATAACTATCATTTTCTTCTCTTGTTTTCAAAACAAAAAAGTAGAAAGTTCCTCTATGTCACATCTCAACACTTTGAATATGGGCGAAATAATAGGGTCAGCTTTTTATGACAGTTGCTATCACATGTTTTATAAAAAGGGAATCAGTGATGTTTTTGTAGACCAAAACGGTTGGGGACATGCTGTCAGCTCTGATATGCTTAATTGGACGGAGATATCAACAATATCTCGTCCAATAAGCAAAGAGTTTATTATTAATGCTCATTTCAGTTATGATGATAAGAATAATTCGAAACTCTCTGAAAACTCAGAGCCTGTAATGATTATTATCTACATCTATTTTGACGAAGGAGAATATCAATTGGGTATAATGTATAGTAATGATAAAGGCAAAACATGGAATGAGAAATCGAGTTCGTTGGATATTCCCAACATGGCTTTTCAATCTACAACATGCCCATTCATGTATTGGAATCATACAACTAAGAGATGGGTGATGCTTCTGTCGACAGATAATAGCATTAAGTTTTACACCTCCCCTAATCTCGAAGATTGGGAATATATGAGTGACTTTATACTAAAAGAGGAGGAATCAGAAAAAGAGTTGCTCAAATCATTCCAATTTTTCTCAATGAAGATTGGGAGTAATGAGAAATGGATTCTCATATCAAATATGGAAAAAACAGAGCAACCTCGATCGAGATATTACATTGGGGATTTTGATCAGGGGAAGTATAATGTAGACAATGACTATATCAAGCATCTGCATGTGCTGGATTATGGAAAAGATATTTCTTTTTCAATGATTAATGATTCGATACTCATAGGATTTAGCAAAATGTCTGTCGATTATACATCGACCCCTAGAAAATTAAATCTAATATCAGAGAACAATCATTTTTTCCTAATGACGAATCCTGATTATACAAATGTATTTGATTCAGAAAAGATCATTACTCTAGACAGTTTGTTGATCAATGAAACGCACATTCTTAATATAGATGCTCTTCATAACTCTCCTTTCGATGTTCTATTAAATTTCGACACATCAAATCAATATGCAATCCATTCTGCTCAAAAATATGGAATTGTTATTCAAAATGAACAGAATGAAACGATAACAATAGGCTATGATAATATGGAACGCGTATTGTATGTGGAGTCACAGATGACTCAAGAAGATAATCCAAACGGCTTTGATAAAAAAAGATACAGCATTTCATATAAAATATCCGAAAAGACTATAGTCTGGCATTTAATAATTGACAAGGGAATTGTCGAATGTTTTATAGATGAAGGAGCGATCTCTATCACTGATTTCTTCACAAAAGATATTCCTATCAAATCAGTCTATTTATACACTGATTTGGGGTCTATAAAACTTATTTCAGGATCGATTTGCAAATTAGAAAAACAAAAAAAATAATAAGATGGGAAAATATACAAAAGTTTACATCTGGTCTGTAATAGTTGCTCTTGGAGGGTTCTTATTTGGATTCGACACTGCTGTCATTTCTGGAGTAGAATTGCATATCCAAGAACTATTTCAACTTACATCATTTGAACATGGATTCACCATTGCCTCAGCTCTGCTTGGAACAATAATAGGAGCCTTAGTTGCTGGAAAACCAGCAGATAAATATGGAAGGCGCCCGGCTCTGTTTGTCATTGCTGCTTTATATGTGGTGTCAGCTTTTGGAAGCGCATTAGCTACTAGCGCTTGGATGTTTATTACATTTAGGCTTTTAGGAGGTGTTGCTATTGGAGTTTCGTCTGTGATAGCACCAATGTATATATCAGAAATAGCCCCTGCAGAAATAAGGGGCAGGATGACTGCAATGTTCCAATTTAATGTGATTTTTGGAATACTTATTGCTTATGTTTCAAATTATTTACTTAGAGAAATTGGTGACGAGCCTTGGCGCTGGATGCTGGGAGTGGCTGCTATTCCATCAGTCATGTTCTTTTTCCTATTATTTTATATCCCCGAAAGTCCCCGATTTTTGGTCAAGATAGGAAAAATAGACCTAGCAAAGAAAGTGCTTGAAAAGACTAATATATCTTTTGTAGATAAAGAAATTAAGAATATAGAATTGAGCATGCAGTCTCCGTCTAAACAAAAAGAAAATCTGTTTTCTCGTAAATATAGTAAACCGATTATGATAGCTTTTCTTGTAGCAATGTTTAATCAATTTTCTGGTATTAATGCGATCTTGTATTTTGCGCCTCGCATTTTTGAGCTTAGTGGATTGTCCTCATCAGACTCTTTGCAACAATCAATCATGATAGGTGTGATCAATGCAGTATCCACACTGATTGGTTTGGCATTGATAGATAAAGTAGGTCGTAAAAGGCTCTTAATCATTGGCTCTATTGGCATGGCTGTTTTCTTAGGACTGGTCTCTAAAGCATTTCATCTCGGACAATTTGAAGGAATATCACTTTTAGTTTACTTGTTATTGTATATTCTCTTCTTTGGGTTTTCCAATGCGGCTGTTATCTGGGTACTTATATCCGAAGTATTTCCCAACAGTGTACGAGGAAAAGGTCAATCGTTTGGAAGCTTTACCCATTGGTTTTTTGCTGCTTTGGTCACTTTCTTATTTCCTATCATCACCCGAAATTATGATATAGCTGGAGCTGGATGGGTTTTCTCATTCTTTGCTTTAATGATGATTGTGCAAGCTATAGTGGTATGGAAATTCTTTCCTGAAACAACAGGGAGGACATTGGAAGACCTAAGTACTAATTTATAACTAAATAATTATCGTATGAAAAACAATATAAATATTCAATTAATATTACTAACAATACTTGTATCCTTTTCATTATTAGCGTCCTCATGTTCTGACGATGATAAAGATGATACTTATATGGTTCACTTCGAAACAAATGGAGGATCTGCTGTTGAGAGTATAACACTAAAATCTGGTTCAATTGTTCTTCGACCTGAAGATCCTATTAAAGAAGGACGTATTTTAGATGCTTGGTGTTTAGATGAAGACCTAGAGAAAGATTATCTTTTTAATACCATCTACTACACCACACAAGACTTACGCTTATATGCACGTTGGACACAGATGCATACCATAACTTTCGAAACGAATGGGGGGGCTGCTATTGATGCTGTAAAAGTAAAAACAGGAAGAACTATTACTCGACCAACGACCATCAATCCGTCTAATCCTGATTTGTACTTAGCTGGATGGTATACAGATCCTGAATTAACCAATCTGTTCGATTTTTCAACAACTATAACTTCTGACTACACACTCTATGCTAAATGGCAAATATCTGTTATGCAGATCGTTAAATTTGAAGTAAACGGAGGAACACCTGTTGAAGATCAGCGATTGCCAATGGAGGAGTTTGTTGTTAGACCTACAATTAGCAAAGCTAACAACACACTAGTAGGATGGTACTTGGATGCTAATTTCACCACCCCATATGATTTTCAGAACACACCTGTAAGCAGTGATTTAACATTATATGCAAGATGGGAAGTATCCAATTCTCTATCTGATTTCTCGTTCGACAGCGCTAAAGGCATGATCACATCATATAAAGGTAACGCTAGTAAAGTTGTCATTCCTGAGTCTATAGGAGGAATTCCTGTAAAAAAATTAGGCAAAGCTTTATTTATCGACCGACAAGATGTGAAAACCATTTATTTGCCAAGTAGTATCGATGAATTAGAAGGTGTGAGTGAAAATACTTTTGAAGATGTGTCAAGGACATTCCACAATTGTGGAGTTCAAGATCTTAATCTTTTCAATACTCAACTAAAATCTTTGCCTAAGTGGACATTTATGTATTGCTCCATCAAATCATTAATATTGCCAGGAACATTGATCGAATTACAACAAGGAGCATTTGAAGGTAGTGCTATCACTGCTATCACTTTCCCAAATTCGGTGAAAACAATTGGTCAGTATTCCTTTTTCCGATGTGTGTCATTAGAAAAAGTAAAAATAGGTCAAGGCATTGAACAAATACGAGATGGTGCATTTGCTGAAAGCTCCAACTTGAGAGAAGTTGTTATCTACAAGGAGCAAGCTCCAATTCCAAGTTTAGGACAAAACGACAATCCTTTTAGACACACATCAACATCATTGGTGATAAAAGTATCTCCCAATCTATTGGATGAGTATAAAAATTCATGGACATCTTTGAGTAGTAAAATCAGTAATTTATAAATAAAAACCAATACCTCAATAGATTTTTCATTCAGAATCTATTGAGGTGATTAAAAAGATATATCAATTATGAGAACGAATATAGTTTTAATATTTATTCTACACACATTCTTTGTGGGATGTTCTGACTCGAGCAATTCAATTGAGGTAACAATCGAACCCAATCCTGAGCAGAGATATATTCATATGAACTCTAATTTTGGAGATGTTCATCCTGCATATTTCAATGGGGAGCTTTATATGTATTATTTAAACACTGATGGAAATTATCAGTCGGATCTGTCTAAGTCTAAAGACAACTTCACATTCCAAGACTTCAGATTAAATACTGATACCGAAGCCCGTCCATATTCCGTCTTATATGTTTTTGAAGACCCTAAACAAAAAAGATATATAAGTTATCATTCTACAGATGGGGTGGTTGGAAATGGGATATTGAGAGGATCTGTAAGTACCGATCTATTGAATTGGAAGCAAATGAGTAATAAATATACTGTTCCTGAACCTAAAAAGCCTTATAAGGCATTGAAAGATCCATTTGTATTTTGGAATGACGACACCAAATCATATTGGGCTGTTCGCACGGGACGAGAAAATGACAATGTAGCTTGGGAGTTTCTATACTATACTTCTAATGATCTGACAAACTGGGAAGATAAAGGGACACTATATCTTACTGATGATGTATATGGACCAATAGAATGTCCTCAGATGTTCAAATTTGGTGAATATTGGTATTTACTATACAGTGAGTATTTGGACAGAGTAGGCAAGCCTCAATATTTTGTGAGTAAAAATCCTGAAGGACCATACAACTTACCAGATGCTAGCAATTGGCTAGATGGCAGTGACAACTGTGCAGCACAAGTTGTAGATATAAATGGCGAACTATTATTGTATGGATGGATTCCTTTTGCTGATGTCGAGACGATTGGTTACCAAGGTTGGGGTGGTCCTTTAGCTCTACCTAGAAAGCTTTCTCAAAACGCTGATGGTGTATTATTTACAAGTTTGCCTTCATCGGTATCTAGCGCCATAAGAGCAGAAAAGCTTAAAACACTCGTTAGTGAACTGAATCTATCAAGTAGAGGAAGTGATGTAACAACAGAAACTATTTTGGTAGATGAAAGAAGATTTGATCTTAACTTCAACATTTCTAGCACAATTAATGCAGAGTCATTTGGCATTATTCTTTCAACCACAGAGAAAGAAAAACAGATCGAAACAATAATAGAAATATCTAATGAGCAACTGATTATCAAAACAGGAAATATAATTCATAGTTCCTTGAAACTAGCACTCGAAACTGGTGAGCATAACATTCGAATCATATCTGACAAAGATATCATAGAATGCTTTATTAATAATCAATATTCGCTATCGGCAATGGTGTCACGCAATATTGATAAAACAGATATTAAAGCATATCTAAAAAATGGTAATATCAAAATATCAAATATTGAAGTCTTCCAACTTAAGAACCTCAGCAGTAGCAATATGTAACTATTATATGCTGAATACTACCGTAAAAGGGCTATTCTTTTAAAAGAATAGCCCTTTTTATATTAATAAATTTGCCTGAAACACAAAAAAGCAATATGTGTATGTCTTAAGAAAAAAAGACTATTCGAATATATTACTTTTATTTCATATAGGTGACACGTAAAGGTTCAGACAGTGAAGCTGAAAAAT
>CALKIV010000002.1 GCA_937995835.1 uncultured Dysgonomonas sp.
AGAGCACCTGACTCATAATCAGGGGGTCACAGGATCATGCCCTGTTGGGACCACAGAAACAGTTAAGATTAACTTCTTAGCTGTTTTTTTATGCTCTGAATTGAAGTTTATAACAGGTTTGGTAAAGCAATTCTAAGCCAGAAATATTACCATTGCAAGGAAAGCGATGAAAACCTTTAACGTTTTATTGGAGGCTGCCAATTATAGAGCAGCATTCGTCAATAGACTAGGTAAAGTTAGAAGCTCCTGATCCACAAAGACAATCAAAAAGGAAAGACAACCTATCTTCTCATTTTTCTTTCCAGCGATGAACTATAAAATCGAGCCAATCGAGAATAAGAAACAAGACTAGACCAATAAAGGACAGAATAAGGATTCCAAAATACATTTGAGCGTAATCTAAGCGCATCCATGAATCATTGATATAAAAGCCCAAACCTTCATCTGTGCCAAATGATTCGGCAAAGAAGAGCGCCGAAAGCGCAATCCCGATAGCAATGCGAAGGGATGAAAACACTTCTGAAAGAACTGCAGGAATAGTGACATGCCAAACCTTCTGCAAGGTGCTGGCTCGCAATGAGACAAGTACATCATAATTTTCCTTAGGTATATTGCGAATGGCATCACGAATAGTAATTGTTATCTGAAAAACGATAATAAGTATAATTATCAATATCTTGGATAGGTCACCAATGCCAAACAGAAGCATGATAATGGGTAGAAAAGCCAACTTGGGAAGAGGGTAAGAGAAATACAACAAAGGAGTAAGTGCCCGATTTATCTTTGCATAATAACCCATCAATACCCCCAGGATAGTGGCAAGGGCTAAGGATACTAAAATACCTAAACCAATTCTCCTCATACTGGCTACCACATGAGCATCTATACCATTGCTCATCGCCTTCTCGTAAGACAAATAAACATCCTTAGGGAATGGTAAAGCACTCATATCGACCAAATAGGCTAAGGCATACCAAATCAGATTAAAAAGCACGAAACCAAACAACAAGGTGCTGAAATATCTTATCAACTTGGACTGTCTTTTCTTCATACTATCACTATCGAAAATACATTCATCACTTTATCCATCTCTTCTAGCTTTTGTAATTTGTTATTGTTTAAAAAAGAGGGATTGTCCAATTTGTTGATAATCTTACCTGAGTCTTTACTCATGATTAAGATCGTTTTTCCTAACTCTACAGCTTCTGCAATATTATGAGTTATCGCCAATGTTGTTATGTTATATTTTTTCCAAAGCTCTAAATATAATTTTTGAGAATTGGCAGAAGTAAAAGAATCTAAGGAAGAAAAAGGCTCATCCATCAAAAGTAGATCTGGACGAAGAATAAAGGCTCTAGCCAGTGCAACACGTTGACGCTGACCTCCACTTAACTGTAGAGGAAATTTATCTAGCATCTCTTCTAATTCTAAGATCTCAATGATTTCTTTAGCCTCCTTTTCGTCTATTTTCTTAGTCTGATCCAAAATATAAGGAAGATAAATATTCTCCTTCACCGTCTTCCAATTCAGCAAACCATACGATTGAGGAACATAGCCTATAGATAAGTTTTGATCAAAGAGAGGTCTGCTATTATACAGGATAGTCCCAGAAAACTCAGTGTGTATGCCACATAAGATCTTGATCAGCGTAGACTTGCCACATCCAGAAGGACCAATGAGAGCATAACTTTCTTTCTCTGCCAAAGTCAGAGAGAAGTTGTGCAACACCTTTTCTTTGCCATCTCTATACGTGGCTGAGAGGTCTTTAATCTCTATCATTCTTGTTTATCAGAGGTAACCAATACAGAGGAATCTAGCAGAGAGTTAGTATCAAAGTTTTGATCAACTAATCCTCTATGATGCAACCACTTTGTTGTCATTTCTAAATCTTCAATTTTCGGAGTTTGAGCATACGTATAGTTCGGAAGTGACACCTGATCAGCGATTCCCTCAGGAAATGCCAGTTCTTTCACTAAAATATCTTTAATTTCCGCCAATGAATGAGTTTTCAAATAATCGACCCCCATATTGTAAGCCTGATATAACTTTTTTACATCTTCTAAGTTATTATCAATCACATTAGAGTGAAACATTATACCTGTTATATCAAAACCTAACTCATTGTTAGAAGTAAGAATAGGATGCTCCTCTTTTTCTAGCATCAAGGCAAATGGATTAGGCAAGCCCGTAGCATCTATTTTCCCGTTTTTCAACAATTCAAAACGCAATGGAATCTTATTGACCTCTGCCTTTTCAATATCTTTCGCTGTGAGTTCTACACTCTTTAAAGCCATATCTACTACAAAATCGATGACCGTATTTTGAGAAACAGCAATTTTCTTTCCTTTCAGATCAGCTAAACTAACAATCTGACTATTTTTATTTGCGACAATAAAGAAAGGAGCATCGCATCTGGAAACCAAGCGAAGATCCACTCCACCCGATTTTTGCAAAACAGCTCCTGTATAATCAATAACACAACCGTCTACAGCTTTACTCTGAAAAGCTGCATCACGTTCATTTGCAGAGTAAAATTTATGCAGTTTGACATCTACTCCAACACTCTTAAAATAACCTTCACGTTGAGCTACGGCCAACGGAAGATAGTCCATCGAAGCCATCACTCCCACATTAAGCATTTTGTCATCTTCTTTCGATGCTGATTGACAGCCAAGAAGTAAAACGACAGACAACACTATTAAAAATATATTTTGCAATTTATTCATCTTTTCAATCTTTAACAAAGCACCTCTATTTTATTAGTAACATCAAAGATAAACATAGTTTTCTTAAGGATAAAAGTAAAGCTATTTTTCATGCAGTCTTTAGCAAACGAACTCTGCATGTTTAACATTAATTTTATTTAGAGCAAAATAAACATTTGCTTTGCTTTTTTAATATTTATTCATATCTTGATGTTTGGAAAAATATTTTTGTTAAATATAGAATATGAAAAAGTTTCTAAGTCTAATACCTCATCAGTTTGTGTTTCCTCTATTCCTTATTGGAGGAATCCTTGTCGGGCTTGGAGCATATGCAGCATACATGTCTAGGGTACATTCTTACTTATCTGATAGCCCAGAAGCATGTATTAACTGCCATATAATGACTCCATATTACAGTTCATGGAAACACAGCTCTCATGCGCAATGGGCTACTTGTAACGATTGTCATGTTCCACAAAACAATATGATAGAAGGCTATGCATTTAAGGCAATGGATGGACTATATCATGCGGCTGTATTTACAGTAAGAGGGGAACCACAAGCTATAAGGCCACGAGATGCTAGCTACGAAGTAATAATGAATAATTGTATACGCTGTCACGAACACCTAAATACGGCTGTTGTAGAAACAGGAATGGTGTCTTATTGCGAGGTAAAAGAAGGAAAAGGGAAAGCATGTTGGGATTGCCATCAGGAGGTACCTCACACAAAGGTCAGCAATATTGCCGGAGCACCTAATGCTTATGTTCCTCTTCCCGATTCTCCTGTGCCTGATTGGTTAAAAGAAAAAATGAAAAAACAATAAATAAACAAGACTATGTTAAAGAAATTAGCTGAAGTGATAAGAAAAAAACCTATGATCGGTTGGGGAATATTTCTAGCTTCCATGGTTGCTGTATTTTTACTTGGCTTGCTGGCTGCTTCGATCACAGAGAGAAGAGCTGAGATAGCAACCATCGTAGCCAACCGTATTGACCAGATTGAACCAGGAGATACTCGTAGCGAGAATTATAAAAATAATTTCAGAAGGGAGTATGATACTTGGAAGAAAACTCAGGAAATGGATTTCCGTAGCAAATATAATGGAAATGCAGAACATGATGTCCTTGCAGAACGTCCAGAGATGGTTATTCTATGGGCCGGCTATGCTTTCTCTAAAGATTATAAAGCTCCACGCGGACACATGCACGCGTTGGAAGATAATAGAAACACATTGCGAACCGGTACTCCAGAAAATCCTGGAGACGGACCACAACCTGCTGCTTGCTGGGTATGTAAGAGCCCGGATGTACCTAAATATATGCACGACCATGGTATTGAGGAATTCTATACACATCAATGGGGTGATCTAGGAAGTGAAATAGTCAATCCTGTGGGCTGTGCGATGTGCCACAACAGCGAGACGATGAATCTACAGATATCTCAACCATCACTTATACAAGCCTTTAGTGACATGGGCAAAGACATCACCAAAGCCACTCCACAAGAGATGCGTTCGTTGGTTTGTGCGCAATGTCACGTAGAGTATTACTTTGCAGGAACTCAAAAAGTTGTAACATTCCCTTGGAAAGATGGTATGACCATGGAAGACATGGAAAAATACTATGACGAAATAGAGTTTACTGACTGGACACATGGACTTAGTAAAGCTCCGATGCTAAAAGCTCAACACCCTGACTATGAAGTATTCCTTTTAGGTACTCATGCCCAAAGAGGTCTATCGTGTGCCGATTGTCATATGCCTTACAAATCAGAAGGTGGAATCAAATATTCTGATCACCAAATTATGAGCCCATTGAAGAATGTGGCAAATACTTGTCAGGTATGTCATAGAGACAGTGAAGAAAACTTGATAAAATATGTAACAGACATACAAGATAAAGCAAACGAAATAAGAAATCGTATAGAAACAGAACTATCTAAAGCTCATATCATGGCTAAAAAAGCTTGGGACAGTGGTGCTACAGATGCTGAGATGAAAAACACTCTCCAATTGCTTCGTCAAGCTCAATGGCGTTGGGATTTTGCTGTGGCCACGCATGGTGGTTCATTTCATGCTCCAATAGAAATTCAACGTATTTTGGCACATAGCCTAGATCGATCATTGCAGGCTCAACTGGAAGTTCAGAAAGTTCTTTTTGCTCATAACATCACAGATGTACCTATGCCTGATATCTCTAGTAAAGATAAAGCACAAGAGTATATTGGACTAGATATGAAGAAAGAAGTTGAGAAGAAAGAAAAATGGATAGAAACAGTTGTTCCAAAATGGATTGAAGAAGCTAAGCAAAAAGGAAAACTAATAGCTGAAAAATAAAAATATATTTCGTCATTGATTCTGAAGATAAATAAATCTAAATAGAACAAAAAATGAAGAAAATAAAATATATCATATTAATGGGATTAATCTTAGTCCCATTAATTTTATCTGCACAAAGCAGCAACGAAACGAGTAAAGAGTTTACCATTTCCGCTCAAATCAGAGCCCGTGGAGAGTATCGCAACGGAGCTTTATTTCCTAGGAATGAGGGAGAGAGTTCGTCTTCGTTTATCAACAATCGCGCTCGCCTATCTATGGGATATAAGCATGCTGACTACCTAGAATTGAAGTTTTCAGGCCAACATGTAGGACTTTGGGGAGAGGGTGTTCAATCAAAAAAAGATGGAGACTTTGTACTAAATGAAGCATGGGCCAAACTCAAATTTGGACAAAACTTCTTTGCGCAACTTGGCCGTCAAGCGCTGAGCTATGATGACGAGCGTATTTTAGGAGAACTAGACTGGCATGTGGCAGGACGTTATCATGACCTTTTGAAATTAGGTTATTCTAAAGACATGTCAACTATTCATCTAGCCTTAGCTTTTAATCAAAACAGTGATGATCCAAAGAAGCGAGGAAATTACTTTGCTCCCGGAGGACAGCCATACAAGAGTATGCAAATGGCTTGGTATCATCATGGTAACAATCAGAATCCTTTTGGCATTTCACTCTTAGCCATGAACTTGGGGTGGGAAAAAGGGGATGATGTGAAAGATGCTGGAAATGCTTTCATGCAAACCATTGGAACCTATCTGACTTATAAAAAGGACATCTGGGACTTGAGTGGATCAGTGTATTATCAAACAGGAAAGGCGAAACCTACCGTATTGGCAAAAGACAAATCGGTTTCTGCTTACATGGCTGCTTTATCGGCAAAGGTAAGTATTGCTCCTGACTGGAAACTTGGCATCGGAAGCGACTACCTCAGTGGAGGAAAAGCTGGCGATGAAAAACATAAAGCATTTGATCCGCTATATGGTACACATCACAAATTCTATGGATCAATGGATTATTTTTATGCTTCACCATTTGCCAATGGGTTGAATCCCGGATTGTGGGACAATCAAGTGGGCGTTTATTATAAGCCATCGCCCAAAGTGGATATGTCATTGAACTACCACTATTTTATGACCACAAAAAAAATAGAAATTGCCAATAGTAAAATAAGTAAAAGTTTAGGGTCAGAATTTGACCTACAAGTCAATTGGTCCATTATGCCTGACGTTAAACTCATGGCTGGTTATTCTTTTATGCTTGGCACAAAATCGATGGATGTCATAAAAGGAGGCAACCATAAAAGCTGGCAAGATTGGGGCTGGATTGCAATCAACATAACTCCTCAATTGTTTTCTACCAAAACAAAATAAATAAGTGAACGACAACAACAAGCACAATATGTGGCAATTTCCATGGCAATACAAAGAAAGTATTGCCATAGTATTGGGTATACTAATGGTTGGCATTCTTCTTCAACTGACCTTGGGAAGTTTCAATTTTTACCTGCTACACTATCCAGTCAATATCATTATAGGGCTGGTTATTATCATCGCTACTGCATTCTTATCGTTTAAGAATAATTCTTTGATTAACTGGCTGAGTGGAGTTCCCTTGACAGTGACACTCATTGGGGGACTTTTTCTGCTAACGATTCTGATGGGCCTCATTCCTCAGTTTGCCAAAGTGAATACCGACTTGCATATCCATTGGGATCATTCCTCATGGCAAGAAATTTTAGACTATATTTTCATGAAGTTAGGATTTAAACAAATGACTACTTCATGGGCCTTTGTTCTAATCTATAGTTTCAGCTTGTTTGTTTTAGGGTTGGTGATCGCTAAAAGGCTTCATAGATTCAAA
The DNA here is from genome assembly GCA_937995835.1 of uncultured Dysgonomonas sp. Lineage (GTDB taxonomy): Bacteria > Bacteroidota > Bacteroidia > Bacteroidales > Dysgonomonadaceae > Dysgonomonas. The sequence continues at coordinate 6,904 of CALKIV010000002.1, forward strand.
TGGAAAGATTTTGCATTTTACCTCAACCATCTAGGACTTTGGCTTTTCTTGTTTGCGGCTGGCTTTGGCTCTGCAGATATGTCTCGCTATGTGATGTATGTGGAAGAAGGTGAAACAGAATGGCGAGTATATGACGATCAAGAAAACGTTAAAGAATTAGATATCGCTATACAACTGCACGATTTTGTGATGGAAGAATATCCGCCTAAACTTGCTGTGGTCAACAAATATACTGGCGACGTACAACCTGAAGGAAAACCTACCTACTATCAAATAGACGAGAAAAGCAGAACTGACGTTCTTGATGTGTGGCAACTAGAGCTTGAGGAATATATTCACGAAGCTGTAAGAAAAACAGATACCACCTTTCAGGCTATCCCCATGGCAGGTTCAATGCCTGCTGCTAAAGTAAAGATGACCAATAAGGAGACTGGAATTGTGGTGTCAGGTTGGTTAACCTGTGGAAGTATAGACCAATTTGTAATGCCTCTTGAACTGGACTCGACCTATTCTTTGGTGATGACAAAGCCCGAACCCAAACGCTTTGCTTCTGATGTTACAGTGATGGCCGAGTTTGAGGATATGCCAATTAAAACTACCTTAGAAGTGAATCATCCATTGACAATAGGTAGTTGGATGATCTATCAATATGATTATGACCATGCTTTAGGTAAAGCGTCTCGGATGAGTGGCTTCGAGCTGGTATATGATCCATGGTTATATCCAGTTTATATAGGTATATTTATGGTTGCCATAGGGGCAATCTGCATGTTGTGGCTTGGAAAGAAAAATAAACAAAAGGAAAAAATATGACTTGGAACGAATACCTTTGGTTTGCTATACCTGCAATGCTCTGTTGGCTAATAGCCGGAGTCATTGCCTTCAGAAGCGAAAAGAATAAACTTGTAGACATTCTCACCATTTTGGGGATAACTATCTTTGGCGCATTTATTATTGGGCTTTGGATAGGACAAGAACGTCCGCCTTTGCGCACCATGGGCGAAACTCGCTTGTGGTATTCTTTTTTTCTTGCGCTGATTGGCTACATCACTTATAAACACTGGAAATATAATTGGATACTTGGCTTCTCAGCCCTTGTGGCTTCTGTATTTGTAATCATCAACATCGTAAAACCTGAGATACATTCCACAAACTTGATGCCTGCTTTGCAAAGTTATTGGTTTGTACCTCATGTCACAGTATATATTCTATCATACTCCATGCTGGGTGCTGCCACTATTGCCGCCTTTGTGCAATTGGTGAATATGAAAAAGAATAACATAGATGAAAAGCTCTATGACTTTATGGATAACATTGTTTATGTAGGCTTTGGCTTCTTGATGTTAGGTCTGTTGATGGGAGCACTTTGGGCAAAAGAAGCCTGGGGACACTATTGGTCGTGGGATCCAAAAGAGACATGGGCCTTTGTTACATGCGCTGCTTATTTGGTATATATCCATCTTAGACTGCAATCTAAACATCCTAAATTTACCCTTTGGATGCTACCTATTTCTTTCATCATGTTGATGATTACTTGGGTGGGAGTGAATTATCTTCCTGCAGCACAAAACAGTATACACGTTTATTCATAATATAACTTTAAGATGATGAGACGTAAAGACAGAGAAATGAGCAAAGAGTTTGCTCACACACTGATTGATCATTCTACCTATGGTGTACTATCAGTCATTGACAAAGAGGGCAATCCTTATGGACTTCCTCTTTCAATTGTTTGTCAAGGTGAAAAACTTTATTTTCATTCTGCCAAAGGAGGGAAGAAAGTAGAAGCTTTTGAAGATGGGAAACAAGTCTGTGTCACCTTTGTAGGGAAAACAAAAATACCTGAACTGTTTTCAGAAGAAGAGCTTCAAGGCTTTTTAAAAGATGAAAGTAAGGGTGCAACCTTGAGCAGTAAGGTTTTTACCACAGAATATGAATCAGCAATGGTCTTTGGCAAAATACATTTAGTGACTGATCAGCCTGAAGCCATTGAAGCTTTACGCCTGATCTGTCAGAAATATACACCGTCCAAGATGGAATATTTTGACTTAGCCATCAAGTCAGGTTTATCCAGAACAAATATTTATCGAGTAGATATAGAAGAAATCACAGCTAAACGAAAAAAGTTTGCCCCTTCGGGTGAAGAACTCAAATGGGGAAAGCTCGAATAATTTTTTGGAAAGTAAAAGGCTCACAACTAATTGTGAGCCTTTTATCATTAGAACCTTGATTTGTTCTAAAACAACTTAACCAAAACTCTCCTCTAGTTTTATAGCTTTAGGGAATAAAATATTATTCTCCACATGGATATGAATATGTAAGTTTTCTTCAAACTGTCTTAATTCTTCCAAAACTAATTTATAAGAATTACATGCATATTCTGGTGCAACATAAGCACCTGTCAGCCCCGATATCTTTCTGAATCGATCCCCTTCACCATCATGTTCCTGTATCATCACCCGTATAGGATTATTTACACTTCCACAATGGAATCGAGGCAATTGCTCTCCTTTGCTTTGTGCTAAAAGAAGCTCACGAATGAGTGGAAATAAAATATTTTCTTCTTTAGCTAAATGATCGTGAAGATCAACCAATGAAGCGCTGAATAGCTCAGTCACTTGGTGAAGATGAGAATCTCTATCTCCATGTGCATTCACCACTTTGGTTAACAAAGCATGGATCTCAGTTCCACGAGTACGTATATAATGATGATGAAACTTCACTACATAATCGATCAGAAGATCAAGCGACCACTGATCAAAATTAAGTGCTTGAGGCAGAGAGTCGCTTTTGACGCTCAACTCTAAATCTTTGAGTAGATCATCTAACACCACTCCACTCTTCTTGACAGCTTCTGAAAGGAGGATATCTCCTCCACAACAGAAATCTATTCCATAAGATTGAAATACTTTGGCAAATTCGATGTTTTGAGCAACAATCTCTCCTACCGTTTTATTTACAAAATCTTTCATTGTTATTTTTTTTTCAAAACTTATGCTATCCAAGCTTCCATATCACTTTCAACATCAGAAATACCTCCAATGCCGAAGTTGTCGATCAACACTTTCAACACATTCGGTGAGATGAATGCAGGTAAAGATGGTCCTAAGTGAATATTCTTAACCCCTAGGCTCAACAATGCCAATAGTACGATCACAGCTTTTTGTTCATACCAAGCAATGTTGTATACGATTGGCAATTCGTTGATATCTTCTAATTCAAATACTTCTTTCAGTTTCATTGCAATGACAGCCAAAGAGTAACTATCGTTACACTGTCCTGCATCCAGTACGCGAGGTATGCCACCTATATCGCCCAATGGAAGCTTGTTGTATCTATACTTCGCACAACCAGCAGTAAGAATCACAGTGTCGTTTGGAAGTGCTTCTGCAAATTCTGTGTAATAGCTTCTACCTTTCACACGACCATCGCAACCAGCCATTACCACAAATTTCTTGATAGCCCCACTCTTCACAGCGTCTACCACTTTGTCAGCTAATTGAAGCACTTGATGATGTGCAAAACCTCCAACGATGGTTCCCTCTTCTATCTGAGTAGGTGCTGCACATTTCTTGGCAAGCTCGATGATCTCTGAAAAGTCTTTCTTGCCATTGGCATCAGCCTTTATATATTTGAAACCAGGATAGCCGGTCGAATTAGTTGTAAATACTTTATCTTTATACGAAGCGTTATTCAGTGGAGGAACAATACAGTTGGTTGTAAACAAAATTGGTCCGTTGAAGCTAGTAAACTCTTCACGTTGTTTCCACCAAGCATTACCATAGTTGCCCACAAAGTGAGAATATTTTTTGAATTTTGGATAGTAGTTCGCTGGAAGCATTTCGCTATGTGTATAAACATCCACACCGGTTCCTTCTGTTTGCTCCAAAAGGTCTTCCATATCTTTTAGGTCATGACCACTGATCAAGATGGCCGGATTGTTTTTCACACCGATATTCACTTCTGTCAATTCTGGATTACCATAGCTTTCAGTATTTGCTTTATCAAGCAAAGCCATTGTTTTTACCCCCACAGCACCAGTCTCTAGCACCAAAGCAATCAGTTGCTCAACACTCAATGTGCCCAAAGCAATATCGTGCATGGCACGTTGCATAAAGGTATCAACCTCTTCATCCAAGTAACCTAGTCTAGCTGCATGTTCTGCATAAGCAGCCATCCCTTTCAGTCCATAAACAGTGAGTTGAGAAAGTGAGCGTACATCCTCGTTCTTCTCTGCTAAGATGCCCACAGTAGTAGCTAAATCATCATAATTTTCTTCTTTAGCTGTCCAAGTCACTTGTGGTAGATTAGGATAATCCACACCGTTTTCTTTACAGAAAGCAAGCAATTGATCTCTTAATTCTAGGCTCTTAGTCACACGCTCTTTGATAGACGATTCGTCAAAATTTGCATTCGTAATAGTGCAGAAAAGAGCATCACGAACAAAGTCGTTAACGAATTTGAAGTCGTACTCTTTTTTGCTTTCTCTTATCTTGATACTTAATACCGAAATCCCTTGCAATGAATACATAAGCAAGTCCATGGCATTAGATGTAATAAAGTCTTTACCACAAACACCTTTCAATATACAGCCTTCTCCTTTAGCTGTCTCTTGACACTGATAACAAAACATTTTCTCCATATTTCTCTATTTTTAGTTTATTATTTTCTAACTTCATCACAAAGAAAAAGAAATGGCATAAGGAAAATTGTCACAAATGTGACATCGATACATTTTATCAAAACTATTAGGGAATTATTATCATTTACTACTCATGGAGCTTGATATATTAGATGCATTATCGAAATCGACATTATTCGAGAATATAAAACGAGAGGAAGTAGAATCCTTTTTGGACAAAAACACCTATCGCATAAAAGAATATACGAAAAATGACGTACTGGCTCTTGCTGGCGATAAGGTTAATCATCTGATCATTGTGATCAAAGGTGAGTTGATTGCCAGAATGGTTTCTGAATCAGGGAAATATATACAAATAGACAATTTCAGTCCCGGACGTATTATAGCTCCTGCCATGCTTTTTGCTACTGATGACGTTTTCCCTGTCAATGTTATTCCTGAGGAAGATGCCTCTGTCTTCTTTATGCATAAAGATACTTTTCTGAAAGCTATGCATCAGAATGAGAAACTGCTCCACAACTTTATTCGCATCGTTTCAGATATTAACCGTTTTTTGAGTACTAAAATTCATTCTTTATCCCTTAAAACAATCAGGGGTAAACTAGCTGAGTATATCTTGGTGGAATCTAAGAAACAGCAAAGTCTAAATAAAATTACCTTACCTATGACCAAACAAGAATTGGCTGACAAATTTGCTGTGGCAAGACAGGCTCTTAGCCGATCTTTATCAGAATTGGAAGAAGAAGGCTTGGTCAGCATAAGAGGGCGAGAAATAAAAATATTGGATAGAGAGCGCCTATCTCTCGTAGAATGAAAAAGAGATGGATACTAATGACACTATTCAAAGATTTGCAAATAACTATTTCGCTAACTCATCCTGCTCCGTTACTGATATTGAGCTAGAGAATCATAATAGGGACTACTGTGGTGCTAGGTTTAAAATCAATAACTATACTGTAAGATTTAGGAAGGCTAAAATAACACCCAATAAAGTTGGTCAGTTTGTGGTGGTATGGCAGAAAGATCGAAACAATGTTAATGAAGCTTATCCTTATGAGTTGTCCCCTGACTTCTTGATTGTATATACAGAAATGAAACTTAAAGAAGGTGCTTTTATCTTTCCCAAAGAGGCTTTGATGAAAAACAAAATTCTTTCTACTGACAAACAGAAAGGGAAAATGGGGTTTCGGGTCTACCCTTCATGGGATAAAGTAGAAAGTCCTCAAGCGTTAAAAACTCAGAGATGGCAAAGTAAATACTTCGTTGATTTCACTCAAAAAGACTCCACTGTGTAGATATATTCCCTCAAAAACGAAGTATTTTTCAAACATTGTCAAATATCTTAACTCTTAAAGGTCACTGACTCTCTTTTATTATTATCTTTGTCGACTGAAAAGAGTTCTTTATCATTTTTCATCCATTAAGGTGCTTGTCTTTTTAATAAGACATAAGGGAACCACGTGCAAATCGTGGACTGTCGCGCAACTGTAATCACTGTTAATTTCTATTTTGATAAATAGAGTCACTGTTTCTCTCAAGGAATGGGAAGGCTAAAAAAATAGAAAGGTGTAAGTCAGGAAACCTGCCTCATTGGAATTTGACTAAAACTTCGCGTAAAAGTAAGTGTCGAGTAATAATTTTCCTCTAAAAAGAATCTGTTGAGGATAATTTCTCCCCTATTTATTTCCTTTAATCATAAGTTGCGAAGTTCTGTGAAGAACCTTGCTAAGTTTTTATACCTTTTTTAGGATATTAACTAGAGCTAAAATAGCATTCATGTGTTTGGTGATACTACAAATATTCGTTTGTGGTATTAAAAGGGAATCTGGTGCAAAACCAGAACAGTGCCCGCTACTGTAAGTCTCTGTACATATGCTTCGAGAGCACCACTAGCCACTATTGGGAGACCAATTGGGAAGGCAAACTTTGAAGCGAGACAAGTCAGGAAACCTGCCAGACAAAAATTAAATATCGAATCACTTCGGGGCCAAGGTGATAGTTTATAACCTTTTTATTTTTATAGAAAAAAATCATGTTCAAGAAAAAATTACTATCTATTTTGTTAGTAGGATTTGTTGTTTCTGGCATTTCGGCTCAACACCAAAAACCCAAAATGTCTGACAGCGAACGCGAGCAAGCAGTAGAGCTTAACCATGTTGTGGTTACTGGGACAGGAACACACCAACGCCTGAAAGATTCTCCTGCTCCTGTGGAGGTCATCACAGCCAGAGACATCAAAAGAACAGGAATCACTGACTTTCAGCAAGCCATGTCTACTCTTGTTCCTTCTCTATCCTTCTCTGGTGGAGGTGCGATGGGGAATTATATGATGATGAATGGATTGTCTAACAAGTACATTCTTGTGCTGATCAATGGTAGAAAATTAACTGGGGATGTGTCAAACAACATCGACCTATCCAGAATCGACGTTAGCAGAATCAAGCGAGTGGAAGTGCTACATGGTGCTGGTTCGTCTCTTTATGGTTCTGATGCCATTGCCGGTGTTATCAATATCATCACAGATGAGCCTAAAGACATCATGAGTGTGTCTAGTACTACCAAGTTTGAAGAATATGGACAATTTTCTCAAATCGTAAATGTAGATTTGGCAAATGAAAAATTCGGATCATATACTTCTTATAAGCACGATCAGTCTCATGGATGGCAACAAAGTCCATACAAATATGACAAAAAAGGAGAGCCTGCGCCTACCTTAACTCAGACAACTAATGCTTTTCACTCTAATATTATAGATCAAAGATTTACTTTCAATCCTACCAATAGATTGTCTTTTTATGCCAATGGTGGATATTATTGGAAATTGACCGATCGCCCTGAGTTCCAAAAAGACATAGATGGAGGCTCAAAATATGATATACATTACGAGTCGTACAAATTTGGACTAGGTGGAAAATATAAGCTAAATAATAAGTCTACCCTCTCATTAGACATGATTCAAGACAACTTTAATCAGAATTATAAATACACCTATGATGAGAAAGACTATAAGATAGGTGATTATAGCAAAACAAAAAGACAAAAATTTTATGATGTAGAAGCTAAGGGAATCTTCAAATTTGCTAAAAACAACACAACTGTTTTTGGATTAGATTACCGTTCGGAGACTCTTGATCGCCCGAGTGCCAATGTGGACGAATCGCTATACACCATGTCTGCTTATGGCCAACATGAAATCAAATTCTTAGACCACTTCACTGCTATCGGAGGATTGCGGTACGACTATCATGAAACAGCAAAAGGCCGAGTGACTCCTAAAGCAGCTCTTATGTATTCAGTAAATAACTTTAACTTCAGAGGTACATATTCTGCAGGGTTCAGAGCTCCGGGCTTAGATGAACTATATTATTACTTATGGAAAGCAGGAACAAGCAGCACTGTTACAGTAGGTAACAAAAACTTGAATCCTGAAAAAAGTAACTATTTCTCTTTAAATGCTGAATATAAAACGAACCGTTTTTCTCTTTCTGCTACCGGATACCTCAACTATGTGGATGATATGATCACTGATCATACTACACCATTTGCAGATATGCCTGCTGATGTGGCTGCAAAATTGAAAGCTAAGATAAAGGAAGACTTTCACATGACTGACGATGAGATCGATGGGGTTAAGAACTACAAAGAATATCTCAACCTAGAAAAAGGACAAGTAAGAGGGTTCAACGTTAGTGCTATGGCATATCTTGCTTATGGCGTTAGTGTGAATGCTAACTATGCTTATGCTTCGGCACAAGGGAAAGACAAAAGTGGCGAATGGGGACCAGTCAGCCGTTCCATCAGACACTCTGCTACTGTGGGAGCTAACTATCTAAAACATTGGGAGAAATATCAATTGAATGTTAATCTGAATACCAGATTCCAAAGCAAGAGAAATCAACCGGGTCATAGCTATGGTGATGCCCCCGGATATGGAATATGTAATATTTTCACCAGACACACTTTCACTGGAATCAAATTTATCACATTGGAACCAGGGATTGGTATCAACAATATATTCAACAAGGTGGACGATCGTCCAAATGGCGTAAACTATGGTCTACTTTCTCCGGGAAGAACCGTAATGGCTAGTCTAAGAGTACAGTTTAAATAAATTATAGCATGAAAAAGATACTTTTTATTTTAATGTTAACAACATCAATCATTTGTCAGGCACATGAAGGAGGAAACTTCGTTGCTTCTGACATTCAGAAAGAGTTAGGCAAAGGCGATAAAGTGGCGTTACTGATGGTTCATTTCGGAACCACTTATGACGACACTCGCGCTGTCACCATAGACGCTATTAATCAAAAGGCAAAAGAAACTTTCAAAGATCTAGAGATCAGAGAAGCATACACTTCACGCATTGTTATGCGTCGTTTAAATGACCGAGGGATAGTGAAGGCTGATCCTGTGAGTGCACTTCTTCGCCTAAAAGCTGATGGCTATACACATGTTTTAGTGCAGAGCTCAAACATCATCGAAGGCGTGGAAATGGAATCTCTTAGAAGAGATGTAGCTTCTGTAAAGCAATTCTTCAAAGAAATCAGAGTGGGAAATCCCCTGTTATATGCTACTGAAGACTTTGAACGTGTGGCTGACATCTTCATCAATACTTATCCTGAGAAGAAAGACTTTGTGCTTGTTGGTCATGGTACTTATACCCCAAGCACAGCCTCTTATGCTATGATGGATTACATCTTCAAGGCTAAAGGAAATGGGAACTTCCATGTGGGAACTGTGGAAGCATACCCTACTTTCGATAATGTAGTAGATCAATTGAAGGTTAGAAAAGCAAAACAAGTGTGTCTTATTCCTTTCATGTTTGTTGCTGGCGACCATGCCAACAATGACATTGCAGGAGACTGGAAAGATGATTTAGAAAAAGCTGGATATAAAGTAGATGTAGCAATGAAAGGCCTTGGAGAATATCCAGAGATCCAAGACATCTTCATCGAGCATATCCAATTTATCATGCACCACCGTATGCTAGACATTATGGATAAGAAAAAAGCATACGCCGCAGGAGCAGAAGTTCACTAATAATAGTTTATAGAAAAAAAAATCACAATTCATGTCCCGAAAATTAGTCATAGCATGTAGTGCTCTATTGTTGATTGTCGCCTGTTTCTTTGGGTATAAATATTGGTTCGCACCCACTCATATTCTTTTTCTTAATGTGCCTAATGCACAGGCTGCAGACATCACTTTGAACAATGATAGTAAACACATCAAGATCACCTGCCTAGCAACTGATGAGGCTGAGTCGCTTGATGGATATGATGCCATAGCTGTTTTCGGGCGTGGATTACATCTCACTGAAGAGCAACAGGCAGCATTGGAAAAGATAGCCGAAAAGGGAACTCCCATTTTAACGATCTCTTCCAATGCTGCTCTGTCTCCTCTCAATTTCAATTTAACAGGTGCTGAACGGGTGCACTTGTTACAATACTTCAATAATCCCAATTTGACAAACTATCGGAACGCTTTACGGGCTTTGAGGCAGATAGCTACACCTCAACGCATTCCTAAAGAAGAGTTTGATGAGCCCATAGAATTGCCTAACAATCATTATTATCACAGAGAATATGGGCAATATTTTGAGACAAAAGAAGAACTTACCAACTACTTAAAAAACAAAGGTCTCTATCACGAGGATGGAAAAAATATTGCATTCATCAGTGGAGTTAATTTCCCAATGGAAGGCAATCGTGCTCATGTCGACACCTTGATTTATCGCCTTACAAATGAAGGCTTTAATGTATATCCTATTGCTAGCCCACAAGGCAGAAGCGAGATGATTAAAGATTTGCTACCTGATGCTGTGGTCTACTACCCAATGGGACGACTAGGAAATGATGAATTTATCAATTGGTTACACACAGAAAGTATTCCTCTTTTTTGTCCTTTTCCTCTGATTCAATCCACAGAAGAATGGCTTGACCCTATGAATCCTGTATCGGGAGGTGTCCTCAATGGACGTATCTTAGTGCCCGAAATAGATGGAGCGATGACTCCATTGGCTATTGCCACGCAAAACCCTCACCCAAGTGGCTATTATCTATATACTGTGGAAGAAGAACGAATGAACAACTTCATTCAACACGTAAAGAAATATTTAGGCTTGTCTCAAAAGGCCAATAGCGAAAAGAAAGTCGCCATCTGCTATTTCAGATCACCAGGGAAAGATGCTCTGCTGGCTAGTGGCATGGAGGTGATCCCCTCGCTATACAACTTCCTAAAACTTTTACAATCGCAAGGGTATAGCCTATCTGGCTTGCCTACAACCTTAGAAGCATTTAAGAAAAGAATAAATACAGATGGATTGATACTTGGTTCGTATGCCAAAGGAGCACAAGAGGACTTCTTGAAAAATGCCAATCCTGTTTGGCTTAGTTCGAAAGAATATGAACGATGGGCTAAAGCTATTTTAGCTCCTCATAAATATCAGGAAGTGATAGATAAATATGGAGAAGCTCCCGGAGAACTACTTGTAAAAGAGGATGAATCGGGAGAAAAAAAGATCGCCTTTGCTTGTCTCCAATTTGGTAATGTGATTCTCTTTCCTCAACCTCGCCCAGCCTTAGGCGATGATGACTTTAAGCTGGTACATGGAATGCCTGTGGCGCCACCTCACAGCTATCTTGCCCCCTATCTATATGTTCACAAAGGCTTTGGTGCTGATGCTATTATTCACTTTGGAACGCATGGCAACTTAGAATATACCCCAGGGAAGAATGTCGCCCTATCGAAGAATGATTGGGCAGAAGTCTTGGTCAATGATTTGCCCCACTTCTATTTCTATACCACTGGCAATGTGGGCGAAGGCATCATAGCCAAAAGACGGACACACGCTGTTTTAGTCACTCACCTCACTCCTCCCTATGTGGAAAGTGGAATGCGTCAACGCTATAGTGCTATATTGGATAATATACACCACCTACTGCACACAGGGAACAGCAATAAAGTGCTTGCCCTACAAACCAAGAAAGATGTAATGAAACTTGGCTTGCACCGAGATTTGGAACTTGATTCTATTCCTGACAATCCTTTTTCTATTAAGGAGTTAGAAAAAGTAGATCTATTTATGGAAGAGATAGCCAACGAAAAAACAATGGGCGCTTTTTACACCATGGGCGAGGCTTATTCGGCTAGAGACCTGTTAACAACCACACTGGCTGTCAGTGCCGATCCTCTTGCCTATACTTTAGCCAAACAAGATCGTGATGCTGGCAAGATCACAACTGAGCAGCTACAGAATTTTGCTTATATCGCACACCACTATTTGCCTACAGCTAAAAAGAGATTGACCACACTTTTGCAATCTCCGAATAAGAATATCAATACAGTAGATTCTTTGTTACAAGATGCCTTAAGATATCGAGAGCTGTTAACGCTTTCTACAGCAAATGAGTTTAAGGCAATACTACAAGGGCTAAATGGAGGGAATATTTTCCCTGCACCGGGTGGCGATCCCGTATTAAATCCAAATGTTTTGCCCACTGGACGCAATATGTATAGCATCAATGTGGAAACCACGCCAACCAAACGCTCGTGGGAAGAAGGGAAACGTTTAGCTGAAAGCTCAATCGAAATTTATAAAGAGAAACATGGCACATTGCCTCGAAAAGTAAATTACACTTTTTGGGCAGGTGAGTTTATCAATTCCGAAGGGGCAACAGTGGCTCAAGCCTTATATATGCTTGGTGTAGAACCTGTGCGCGATTCGCAAGGACGAATTGTAGATATCAAGTTGATTTCTTCTGAAGAATTGGGACGTTCGAGAATCAATGTCGTGGTACAAGTATCGGGGCAATTGAGAGATATTGCCGGTTCTCGATTGAAGCTGATCACTGAGGCTGTTCGCTTGGCTTCTTCTGCCACAGATGATATTTATCCCAATTTCGTTTCTTCAGGAACACTTCTTCAAGAGAAAGACTTGATCGATCAGGGTGTTCCTCCTCTCAAAGCCAGAGAAATGTCTGTGATGAGGGTCTTCGGCCCAGTCAACAGTGGATACAGCACAGGGATGATAGCCTATACGGACAACAGTGGCAAATGGGATAGCGAAACTGAGCTTGTAGAGGGCTACCTCAACAATATGGGAGCGATCTATGGCGATGACGAAAATTGGGGAGCTTTTCAGAAAGGTTTATTAGCCTCTGCTCTTGCCGAGACGGATGTCATCATTCAGCCTAGACAGAGCAATACATGGGGCCCAATTTCGCTCGATCACGTATTTGAATTTACTGGTGCGATGTCGCTTGCTGTAACACATATTACAGGCAAAGAACCTGATGCGCTGATGGCAGACTACAGAAATAGGAATAATAAGCGAATGCAAAACTTAAAGGAAGCAATAGCTGTGGAATCGAGAGCAACGATCCTGAACCCGACCTTTGTAGAAGAGCGCATGAAAGGCGATGCTACAACGGCTCAACAGTTTGGAAAAATATTCCGTAATATCTACGGATGGCAAGTGATGCGTCCTTCGTCTTTGGATAAGGAAATGTACAACGATCTTTATGACATGTATATTGCCGACAAACACAATTTGAATATTCATAAATATTTTGATGAGGTAAATCCTGCTGCTTTGCAAACAATCACCTCTGTGATGCTGGAAAGTGCACGCAAAGGATACTGGAAAGCGTCTCCTGAACAGCTAGAACAAACCTTAGTACTACACACGAACAACATTAGGCAACATGGGGCAGCATGCACCGAAGTGGTCTGCGACAATCAAAAATTGCAAGGCTTCATCAGTAAAAATTTGTCGTCAGAAAAGAATGCTGAATATAAAAAGGGCATGAGCAAAGCCTTAGAAGGTGGACAAGAGGTGCAAGATGGTGTTGTCCTCAAGAAAGAGACGAGCTATGGAGCAGATCAACCTTTGGAAGAGAATAAAAATACAATCATCATTGTAGCTGTTGTTTTACTTGCATTTTTGGGGCTCTTGGTGATGCTACGCAAAAAGAGAAAAAATCAGAAGTAAGCCAGAGGTATGGAACTAATCATTCAGATATTAATGGCATTCATCTTCATTGGCTGTTGTCTCAGGCTCAGCTTCTGGAAGCTCTGGAAAAGCATGATATTCAGTGCCGTATGTGCTGTATTCATTCTTTGGAGCTATCAATATGCTGTTATGCAGTCTAAGACTCAACTTGCTGATTATCTAAACAATGGCAAGATGATGCAAAATATGGCTGTGCTGATCACCATCGAATCGGTAATTTGCATCTCCTTTTGCTTTGCTTCATTGAGACAAGCAATAAGGAAATCTAAAAATAAATATCTGAGCCTTTTGAACTGGTATCCAGGTATTCTTATTTTCCCTGTGTTGTTCTATGTGATGACGCAATTGATCTTCAACCTTTCAGGAGTAGACTTTTCGACCATCTCTTATACGCTGGCTTTCATTGCCTTTATCAGTTTGCCTATTTTGGGTCAATTATTAAAATGGCTTTTGGACGAAACTGAGTTCAGATTAGAGGTTTATTTTTTGGTTTGCCTCTTCATTTGCATCCTCGGACTTGTCTCCACCGTTAGTGGAGAAGTGGTCTATGCAGCAGTAGAACAGCCACTCCACCTTAAAGCCTACCTGATGGCTTTTGGCGTTTTTGCACTTGCCTTTGGTGTAGGATGCCTTTGGAATAAATATAAATGGATAATAAAAACAAAGAAAAATAAATTTTAAATGGAAGTTATATCTAAAGTCTTATTTTGGGTAGCTAACAGCTTGCTGATCCCCGATATCATTCTTCTGCTGTTGCTCTTCGGACGTTCATTGATCTTAATCGGTAGTTTCTATAACCAATTTATGGTGAAAAGAAAAAACGATAAGCTAATGGGAAATACTATACAAAATCTAAATGACACCTCTGTGGCAGATCTGCACAAGCAACTGCCTGAAAAAGACAATTCATTAATAATAAAATACCTCAGAGAGATCGTAGGCTCACCACAAAATGAGACCTCGATTGATTTTCATATCACGAACTTTGAGATCGAAGCCGAAAAGGATCTTTCCTTATCCAAAATGCTTGCCAAATTAGGCCCAGTCTTAGGACTGATAGGCACATTGATAGCAATGAGTCCTGCCCTCGTAGGCTTGTCCACTGGCGACATTTCGGGCATGGCATACAACATGCAAGTGGTATTTGCGACTACAGTTGTAGGATTAGTGATCAGTGCTATTGGCTTGTTCACCTTACAAGTGAAACAGCGATGGTATGCGAAGGATGTCAACAACCTTGATTTTGTATCTAGACTATTAATCGAAAATAAAAAGAGCAATGAGTAGACAACGAAGAAGAGTGTCCAGACTGATGAAAGACGACGATAGCGATCCTCTAGCAGTAGTTGTCAACCTGTTTGATGTGGCTATGGTGTTTGCCGTAGCCTTGATGGTAGCCATGGTGATGCATATGAATATGACAGAAGTTTTTACGCAAGAAGATTATACGATTGTGAAAAATCCGGGGAAAGAGAATATGGAAATCATCCAAAAAGAGGGAAACAAGATAAATAAATATACACCCTCACAGGAGCAATCGCAAGGAAAACAAAAGGGACGGAAAGTTGGGATTGCCTACGAATTAGAGAATGGCGAAATTATTTATGTTCCTGAATGATATTCTTTTAGAGGATTAACAAAATAAACCACTACCAAAAACAGACACTCCCTATACAATTAATCATCACATGTTAAATCAATAAAAAAAGCCACTTATACTATGCATAAGTGGCTTTCTGTGACCCCGGAGGGATTCGAACCCTCGACCCATTGATTAAGAGTCAATTGCTCTACCAACTGAGCTACGGAGTCTGACTTTGGTGTCACAAAGGTAATATATACAATTTTAAATGAGCCAACTTTTTTAAGAAAAAAATATTTTTTTTTTACTCTAGTCCTAATTATGATATTGGATCCCAAAAAATATTTTTCCAATTCTTTATTCTATCATTTTCTACGTCAACACCTTCCTCCTTCAACAACTCTTCCATCCGACTTGATGTTTCAAACGCTGCTCTACCTGAAAGTAGCCCTTGACTATTCACCACTCGATGTGCAGGTAAACCCTCTGCTGTGCTGTTTGCTAATACTCTCCCCACCATTCGAGAGAGATTAGGATAACCGATGGCACGAGCAATAGCTCCATAGCTTGTTGCCCTACCATAGGGAATCAATCTGACTACTTGAAAAACCAACTCCCTAAATTCCAAAGCATCGGGTTTCCCCTTTAACATGTTTCTTTTTTATGACGAAGATTTGGTAAAAACACGGCTACCAATCCGAGCAAAGGCATATATGCACAAAGTGAATAAACAAACTGTATACCATGTTTATCAGCTACCCAACCAAGAATAGCCGCAGCAATACCTGCGATTCCAAAAGCTAGACCAAAAAATAGTCCAGAGATCAATCCCAACTTAGACGGTAACAGCTCTTGTGCGTACACAATGATTGCTGAAAAAGCAGATGCTAAAATGACTCCGATGAAGAAACTAAAGACAGCTGTCCACATCAAGTCAAGGTGTGGCATCATCAGTGAGAATGGAGCTGTTCCTAAAATAGAAACCCAAATAACATACTTGCGACCTACCCTATCTCCTATTGGTCCTCCAACAAGTGTCCCCAAAGCAATGGCAAACAGAAATAAGAAGAGGAAAAGCTGTGATTGTTGGGTGGTTACATGAAATTTATCTATCAAATAGAAGGTGTAGAAATTGGTCAAACTGGAAAGATAAACATATTTAGAAAACAGTAATACCAACAACACCCCCAAAGCACACAATGTTCTATTTCGACTTAACGGATTAGGAGCGAATTGCTTCAGTGGTTTATTTTCTGTTCTCACCACATCAAGTTTTCCCTTATACCATTTATATATTGGACTGATTAGTAATATTGCAACAAAGGCAAGGAATGAAAATATGATGATATAACTCTGACCAAATGGTGTAATAATTAGAGCTGCCAAGAGGGGCCCTAACGAACCTCCTAAATTTCCTCCAACCTGAAAGATGGCCTGAGCCAAACCATGTTTTCCTCCTGATGCCAAATGTGTCAATCTGGATGCCTCAGGGTGGATAATGGAAGATCCCATTCCCGTAAATGATACAGCAATCAGAATAACATAAATACTCTTAGCGTAGGCTAAAAAGATCAAGCCTACCATCACAAAGAGGATCCCCACCATCAGATAATATGGACGAGGACGTTTGTCGAAATACATTCCTACCAAAGGTTGAAAAATGGAGGAAAATATCTGATATACTAAAGCAATCAGTCCCACTTGTGCCAGACTAATAGCTAGTTTTTCTTCAAATACTGGATACAATGCCGGAACTACCGACTGAAATAAATCGTTGGAGAAGTGGGCTAAGCTCAATGTAAATAAGATGCCCATGGCGGTCTTTTCGCCACCTATTGTTTTTTCTTTTTCACTCATGGGGTGCAAAGATAAATAAATCTCTCAAGATAATCGAATCTATACCTGTATAGGAATTATTTATCCTAATTGGAGTTAATCCCCAAAAAGATTTTGTACTTTCATCCTTCTAGGCTAAATTATTTAATCAAAAAAAACAAATTATAAAATGTTGAATATAGGATGTCATCTTTCTCTATCCAAAGGCTTTGAGGCAATGGGCAAAGATGCAATGAAGATAGGAGCAAACACATTTCAGTTTTTCACGCGTAATCCTAGAGGAGGAAATGCGAGAGAATTAGACCACAAGGACATTGCCGGACTTAACAAACTCGTGGAGGATAACAAGTTCGCTCCCCTGTTGGCACATGCTCCCTACACACTCAATCTTTGTTCGTCCAATCCTGCCACACGCAAGTTTGCCAAAGAAATGATGGCTGACGATCTTAGTCGTCTAGCTCAACTACCATGCCATTTATATAATTTTCATCCGGGAAGTCACACCCAACAAGGCACTGAGGTTGGCATCCAACAGATCGTAGAGGCACTCAACGAGGTGATAACGGAAGATCAAAAAACAATTATGCTATTGGAAACGATGGCCGGAAAAGGTAGCGAAGTAGGACGAAAATTCGAAGAATTGGCAGCTATTATAGATGGTGTAAAACTTAAAGACAAGATGGGTGTTTGTCTAGATACATGCCACATCTTCGAAGGGGGATATGACATTGTCAGCGACCTTGAAGCTGTGATTGAGCATTTCGACGAAGTTGTTGGTCTCGACAGACTGCACGCGATCCACCTCAACGACAGCAAAAATCCATTAGGAGCTAGAAAAGACAGACACGAAAAAATAGGTGAAGGCACGATTGGGCTAGACACCATCAAGGCTGTAATCAATCATCCTAAACTAAAGCATCTTCCATTTTTCCTCGAAACTCCAAACGAATTGGAAGGCTATCAAACTGAAATAGAACTTCTTCGAAAACTATATTCATAAGAATACTTATAGTTTTCTTTTAAGACTTTTTACAAAACTAGATGGTTTTGTATATTTGTCCGATCAAAAAAAATAATAGAAAATGAAATATGGCATTATAGGCACAGGCGCTCTAGGAGGATACTTCGGTGGACGTCTGGCTAGAATAGGCAAGGATGTACATTTCTTATTACATTCCGACTATGATCACGTAAAAGCAAACGGACTTAAAGTGGATTCGGTGAAAGGCGACTTCATCATCAATTCCATCAACGCTTACAAATCCACTAAGGATATGCCCAAATGTGATGTAATCTTGGTGTGCCTCAAAACAACAAACAATCATTTACTTCCTGAACTTCTACACCCCATCTTGCACGATGAAACAATCGTGATACTTGTGCAAAATGGACTAGGAGCCGAAGAGGATTTAGAAGCTATGATGCCCGATCTGAAGATTGCCGGTGCACTGGCTTTTATCTGTGCCCGAAAACTGGGAGCTGGACACATCGAACACATGGACGAGGGAAATTTAAGTTTAGGAGCACATTCCAAGATCAACAAACTGAAATTGATAGAAATCGCTGACGACATGAATGAGGCTGACATCGATACCGAGATTGTTGACCTCAACACCGCCCGATGGAAAAAACTTCTTTGGAATATACCTTTCAATGGACTTAGCGTCGTGATGAACACCTCTACCGATCAACTATTGGCAAACAAACATACCAAACAGCTGATCTATGACATGATGCAAGAAGTGATATTGGCTGCTACGAGTTGTGGTGCATTACTTTTGCCCAAACTTGCTGACCAAATCATCTCCTCCACCGAAGCAATGGTTCCCTACTCTCCTAGCATGAAGGTAGACTTTGAAAACAAGCGTCAGCTCGAACTTCTCTATATCTACACAAAGCCAATAGCCAGAGCAATATTGCAAGGCGTAGAAATGCCTCGTGTATCTATGCTTTCTAAACAATTGTTTTTCATCGAATCACAGTATCGAAAATAATGAAGCAATATACGATCATTGAACTGAATAATATCATTCCACGCACCGAGGAGCTCCAATTTCGTCAGCCCATTAACTGGCATATCAAGACTGGTCAACACTGGGCTGTAATAGGATCTAACGGCGCCGGAAAATCTCTTTTGATCGACATTCTTTTACAGAAGCATGCCCTCCATCATAGTTGTAAAATCCTTTGTAGAGATGCTGAAGGAAACGAAGCATCCGTCCGAGAGGTAGTCAAGAGTATAGCCTTCAAGGATATATATAGCATCATGGATACACAAGACAGCTATTATCAACAACGATGGAACAAGGGAGTGGAGTCACAAACCACCAAAGTGAAAGATTTGGTAGAAAAACAGTCTTTTGACTATTTTCATCAGTTAGTTGAAGCTTTTGGCATACACGATTTGGTGGAAAAAGAAATATATCTTCTCTCTAGTGGCGAACTAAGAAAATTTCTGATCGTCAGAGCACTTCTCACCAAACCACAAATTTTGATTTTAGACAATCCATATATCGGCTTAGATGTGGAGTCTAGAGCCACACTCAATGGCTTACTAAAGTCTTTAGCTAAATATAACAAACAACAAATCATACTGATACTACCCGATATATCAGAAATCCCTGATTTTATTACTCACATCTTGCCTGTCAAAGACAGAGTGGTAGGCGAACCTTTTGCTAAAGATTTGCTACCTGAAAAGGCAAAACATATTTTTGAACAAAAGAAAATTGTTGATGTTAATCCTTTAAGGGGATTATATTCGCAAGATCAGCAAGATTGCGCAGATAAAGTTGTTGAGCTAAAAGACATTCAGATTAAATATGGCAGTCGAACCATTCTTAAAGATCTTAATTGGACTATCCAGAAAGGAGAAAAATGGGCACTACTAGGCCCAAATGGAGCAGGCAAATCTACACTCTTGAGCCTAGTGTGTGGAGATAATCCTCAGGCTTATGCCAATGACATCACACTCTTTGAAAAGAAGAGAGGAACAGGCGAAAGCATCTGGGACATTAAGAAAAACATAGGATATATTTCTCCGGAAATGCACCTATATTATATGAAGAATGTAAAATGTGTAGATGTAGTAGGTTCAGGTTTTTTCGACACAGTGGGGCTCTATCGAAAATGTAGTGCAGAACAGACAGCTATCGCCCTCGAATGGATGAAGGCTTTGGACATCGATCATCTCAAAGATGTATCATTCTTAAAAGTATCCACAGGTGAGCAACGCATCATTCTCTTAGCTCGGGTTTTGGTCAAAAATCCTAGTTTGATGATTCTTGATGAACCTATGCATGGTTTAGATGTAGCAAACAAAGAGAAAGTAAAAAAGATAATTGAAGACTTTTGCGGGAAAGATAAAACGCTGATTTATGTAACTCACTACCTCAACGAAATTCCCGATATTATTGATCAAAAAATGAAATTACAGAAAATATCATAAGTAGTAATCTATAACACTGATCGTTACAATTTAATCAATAAAGATGCAATATAAACACTTATTGCTTCTGAAATATAATTGTACCTTTGGTCGGACTACTAGAGTGAGTCTTTTGAAAGACATTTTAAAGATATGAGTAAACAAGAAAAGACAAATGCTGCACGACTTTTGGATGCAGAAAACATTGAATACAATCTCATTCCCTATGAAGTAGACGAATCTGATTTAAGTGCAAAACATGTAGCTGATCAATTGGGTGAACCTGTAGATCAACTCTTCAAAACCTTAGTATTAAAGGGAAATAAGACAGGTCATTTTGTTTGTGTTGTACCAGGCGATCACGAGCTTGATTTAAAGAAAGCGGCTAAAGTATCGGATAACAAAAAATGTGAAATGATTTTGATGAAAGATCTGCTAAACATCACTGGATATATCCGTGGAGCATGTTCTCCGGTTGGAATGAAAAAGAAATTTCCCACATATATTCACAATTCTTGCAATAATTACAGCAAAATATACGTTAGTGCTGGTAAACGAGGATTGCAAATCGAAATTAAACCCGAAGATCTAATTCGAGTAATTAACATGAGCGTAGAAGACTTAATCTTAGTAGAAGAATAGTTTTATTTGAAACTATTATGTTAAAATTTTAGTTACTACTCTATAAAGCGAATAACTTTGCGCTCTGTATTTGTGTTCTAAAGAAAATAGATAAATATATAAAATGGCTAAAATAGTTGGAACAGTAGTGGTTAACGAAGGGCGATGCAAAGGTTGTAACCTTTGTGTTGTTTCCTGCCCAGTGGATGTACTGGAGCTAGAACCACAAAAAATAAATGCCAAAGGGTATCATTTCGTCTATATGAAAAACCCTGAGAAATGTATCGGCTGTGCAAATTGCGCTTATGTATGTCCCGATGCAGTACTAACAGTTTATAAAAAGAAAATAGAATAAAAACAGATATACGAATTATTGAAGTCAAGACGAAGACACAATGGTTCGTATTTTAATTTGATAAACATGTCTGAAGAAATATTCTTGATGAAAGGGAACGAAGCCATTGCCCACGCTGCCGTTAGATACGGTGCCGATGGTTATTTTGGCTACCCTATAACACCACAGTCCGAAATTCTGGAGACGCTAATGGATTTAGCACCTTGGAAAACAACTGGCATGGTGGTGATGCAAGCAGAAAGTGAATTAGCATCTGTTAATATGGTATATGGAGGAGCTGGATGTGGCAAAGCCGTATTCACCTCATCGTCTAGTCCGGGAATGAGTTTGATGCTCGAAGGAGTTTCTTACCTTGCCGGTGCAGAATTACCCTGCCTACTGATCAATGTGATGAGAGGTGGACCGGGACTGGGAACAATACAAGCCTCTCAGTCAGATTATTTTCAGGCAGTAAAAGGTGGTGGTCATGGAGACTACAACATGATTGTCTTGGCTCCTGCTTCGGTGCAAGAGATGGCTGACTTTGTGGTCAAAGGTTTTGACTATGCCTTCGAATATAGAAATCCTACGATGATCCTAGCCGATGGAGTCATCGGTCAAATGATGGAAAAAGTAACTCTACCTCCCTTCAGACCAAGAAGAACAGACGATGAGATAAAAGCTAGCTGCCCATGGGCTTCTCTTGGTAGAAGAAAAGGGGATGCACCTTCGATCATCACTTCGATAGATTTGGACTCTCAACGCATGGAAGAAAGAAACCTACATCTACAACGCAAGTATCAAGAGATAAAAGATAAAGTATGCCTTTATGAGGAAATAGAATGCGATGACGCAGAATATATCCTTGTGGCTTATGGCTCGTCTGCCAGAATATGCCGTAAGGCTGTTGAACTGGCAAGAGAGCAAGGAATCAAAGTAGGACTAATCCGTCCGATCACGCTTTGGCCATTCCCTACCAAGATTATCCAAAACAGAATAGCCCAAGTGAAAGGCTTCTTGACTGTAGAGATGAGTGCCGGACAAATGGTAGAAGATGTGAGACTGGCTGTAGAAGGACGCACGAAAGTAGACTTCTTTGGGCGTTTGGGTGGCATTATCCCTACCCCTGACGAAGTGGTACATGCTCTGAAAGAAAAGTTTAATTGCTAAAATTAAAAGAAAATGAAGACAGATGTATATAATATAATCGACCCTAGCAATCTTGTTTATGCCAAACCAGTATTGATGAATGACACAGAGATGCACTATTGCCCTGGTTGCTCGCATGGCGTGGTACATAAAATCATTGGAGAAATAATCCAAGAATTGGGTTGGGAAGAAATCACGATAGGAATAGCCCCAGTGGGCTGTGCCGTGTTTGCCTACAACTATCTGGATATAGACTGGCAAGAGGCTGCTCATGGTCGTGCTCCCGCTTTAGCAACGGCAGTGAAAAGACTGAATCCGACTAAAATGGTATTCACCTATCAAGGAGATGGTGACTTAGCTGCTATTGGTACTGCCGAAACCATCCATGCTGCCAATCGTGGCGAAAATATTGCTATCATATTCATCAATAACGGTATCTATGGAATGACTGGTGGTCAGATGGCTCCGACTACCCTAGAACACATGCAGACAGCCACATCGCCAACAGGTAGAGATGTTGGCTTTACGGGACATCCTCTAAAGATTTCTGATCTTTTGGCTCAAATTGATAGTGTATGTCTAGCCACACGCACAGCTGTGCACACAGCCGCTGCTGTCAAGAAGACCAAAAAGATGATCAGATTAGCATTCGAAAACTCGATGGCTGGCAAAGGAACTTCTATCGTAGAGGTGGTTTCTACTTGCAATATGGGATGGAAAATGACTCCTGATGCTGCAAACAAATGGATGGTGGAACACATGTTTCCAGTCTACCCGTTAGGAGATTTGAAAAACGTATAAAAATTCAGAATAATGACTCAAGAAATTATAATAGCAGGATTTGGAGGACAAGGTGTACTCTCTATGGGTAAAACTCTGGCCTATTCTGGATTGATGGAAAACAAAGAGGTGTCGTGGTATCCGTCTTATGGACCCGAACAACGTGGTGGGACATCTAACGTTACGGTCATTCTCAGCGATAAGATGATCAGCTCGCCTATTGTCAACTCTTTCGATGTAGCTATCATATTAAATCAGCCATCGCTAGACAAATTTGAAAAGACTGTAAAACCGGGTGGAATCCTTATTTTCGACCCTAATGGGATACAAAACTTCCCTACCAGAAAAGATATTCAAATCTACTCAATTGCGGCAAATGACGCTGCAATAGAGTTAGAGAATTCTAAAATCATGAATATGATTGTTCTTGGTGGAGTACTTAAAGTTGCGCCAATGGTATCCATAGAAGGAGTAATGAGTGGATTGAAAAACTCACTTCCTGAGCGCCACCACAAGCTTCTCCCAATAAATGAAAAGGCTTTGAACAAAGGTATGGAAATTATAGAGAGGCTATAGAACAATTTAGACTGAAGATATAAAACTGGGGGCATTTAATTTGTAATTAAAGCCTCCAGTTTTTTCATAAGCTACTGCCAAGTGAAATATTTAGCACATAATTTATTATCTTTATATTTGCAGTCTATTTTTTGATAGATGTAGTTTTGACAAAAATAAAGATGGAACAAAAACCTTTTTTGATAGATTTAGATGCAGTCCTGAGATCGAAGGCTCCAAAGCTGGCGAATAAACTGCCACGTTTTGTTATAAATTATTTCAAGCGCATAATCCATCAAGATGAGCTTAATCACATCTTGACCATCTATGCCGACAAAAAAGGGGTAGACTTCATGGATGCCTGTGTAAAATATTTTGATCTGACTCTCAATATAGAAGGACTAGATAAGATAGATAAAAGTGGTAGATATATTTTTGCTTCCAATCACCCACTTGGAGGTTTAGATGGAATCTGCCTTTCTTCGATTTTGGGCAATAAGTTTGACAAAAAAATAAAATATGTTGTCAATGACTTTTTATATTATATAGAAAATCTCAAACCTATTTTCCTACCTGTCAACAAACATGGAGCACAATCGAGACAAGCCATGGAGGAGTCGTCCACGGCCTTCAACTCTGACAATCAGATCATAACATTTCCTGCAGGAGTTTGTTCTCGCAGAAAAAAAGGAGTTATAAAAGATTTACAATGGAAGAAATCTTTTATTCATAAAGCAATAGAAACTGAAAGAAATATAGTGCCGGTCTATTTTGAGGCTAGAAATTCAAATTTCTTTTATAAATTTGCTAACTTAAGAGAATTGTTTGGTATTAAATTCAATGCTGAGATGGTCTTCCTCGCTGATGAAATGTTCAAGAACAAAGGAAGAACATTTACTATTACGTTTGGACAACCTATCCCCTATTCGCACTTTGACAAAAGTAGAAGCACAACAGAGTGGGCGAGCTATGTAAAAGAAATAGCATACAGTTTAAAAAAGTAACTGAAACAAAAAGTTAGATGGAAAAAATCATTTCTCCAATAAGCAAGGATCTCTTGAAAGCTGAACTAACTAAGAATAAACTTCTTAGAAAAACGAATAAAGCTGACAATGAGATTTATATTATCTCGCACCACAACTCACCTAACGTGATGCTGGAGCTAGGACGTCTGCGCGAAATCGCTTTTCGAGCTGGAGGAGGAGGAACAGGCAAAGCTGTTGACATTGATGAGTTTGATACTATGGAGAACCCATACAAGCAACTTCTAGTCTGGAATCCTGATGCTGAAGAAATCCTTGGAGGATATAGATTTATCGCCGGCCCCGATGTAAAATTCGACGAGACCGGAGAACCTATGCTAGCCACATCCCACTTATTCAACTTCTCTGAAAAATTTATTACAGACTACCTACCCTATACACTTGAGTTGGGGCGTTCTTTCGTCACACTTGAGTATCAATCTACTAGAGCAGGGTCAAAAGGACTTTTTGCCCTAGACAATCTTTGGGATGGCTTGGGAGCACTCATTGTAGCAGAGCCTTCTATGAAGTATTTTTTTGGCAAGGTCACGATGTATGACAGCTTCGACACCACTGCACGAGACATGATCCTGTACTTCTTAAACAAACATTTTCCCGACCCCGATCAATTGGTAACACCTAAGGAGGCATTGAAACTAATATCCGATCCGGAGACATTGCGCCACACCTTTATTGACGGAAGCTTTAAGGGAGATTATAAAATACTGAATACCACAGTCAGAAAACTGGGATACAATATCCCCCCATTGGTCAATGCTTATATGAGTCTTTCGCCCCAGATGAAGGTCTTTGGAACAGCCATCAACTATGAGTTTGGGAATGTGGAGGAAACAGGAATCTTGATCAATAAAGACGAGATATTAGAAGAAAAGAAAAAGAGACATATCGAATCGTATGTGCTGACTAAGCCTTCGCAACGATTTATGAATCGACTGCGCAAAATGATCAACTGGAGCTGGACTAAAGAAGGATCTGCCAACAGAACAAAATCGAAATGAGTTTTACACAATACGAGATAATTTTAGCCTCGAATTCTCCTCGCAGAAAGGAGCTTCTCACAGGACTAGACATAGACTACAAAATTGCAATACTGCCAGATATTGATGAATCATATCCAACGCATCTGAAAGGTAAAGAGATTGCTGAATATGTGGCACAAAAGAAAGCCAAGGCATATTCGTTAAATGACAACAACCTGCTAATCACTGCCGATACCATCGTCTTATTAGGTGAAAAGGTACTTGGCAAGCCTAAAGATTTGGATGATGCCAAAAGAATGTTGACTGAATTATCTGGACAAAGTCATATTGTGGCAACCGGTGTATGCATCACCACCAACAAGAAAAGCCATTCCTTTGCCGTCACTTCCGAAGTAAGATTTGCTCAACTATCTAAAGATGAAATAGACTATTATGTGGATAAATACAAACCACTAGACAAAGCAGGTGCCTATGGTGTACAAGAATGGATAGGCTACATCGCTGTTGAATATATCTCTGGCTCGTACTACAACATTATGGGACTACCCGTTCAGAAATTATATCAGGAATTGAAAAAGTTCTAATCCACGAATTTACTTTTGGCTACTTAAAACACTTTGCAAAATACTTTTTGCATTCATCTCTGCATTTCCGTGCTGTGCTGTATAGCTCAATGCTTGGGTTACAACCTGAGCAGCTATTGTGGCTGATGATACAATACTTCTGCCCATTGCCAATTGAGATGTTGTCACTGCAGCAAAAAGATCTCCAGTACCGGTGGTCACCATATCCACTTTGTCCGAAAGGATAGAGTGATACTCCCCTTCTGTCACTATCAAAGATTGTATTTTACCTTCAGGCGTATTATCCAGATCACAGCTCGTAATAATAATTGTCTTATTTTTCAATATCGGATGAGTAGAAACAGCCTCTAGTATCTCATCAACTGATCGAGCCTTTTTTCCAATAATATATTCAAATTCAAAATGATTGGGAGTCATTATATCACAAAGAGGAAGAAGTTTAGCAATGATTTTTTGTGCCAAATCTTCAGCAATATACAGACCTTCATCATCCCCCATCACAGGATCGCAAATGTAAAGTCGGTCTGCATTTTTTGACTTTATTTCCGATATCAGATTAGCCGTAGAGTCTACAATTTCTTCTGCTCCAATATAGCCAGTGACCATATGTGCCACTTGACCAAGAATATCTAAATTTTTGATACCCGTTATCAAATCATCAAAAAGTTTTTTCTCTATCCGTGCGCCATAAACAGGTTGATGTCCAGTGTGCGCTGATAAATAGACAGTTGGCAGTGCTATAACGTCTAACCCATGCAACTGAATAGCTAGTTCAGCAATATTATTACCCACATAGCCATACACAAGCTTGCTCTGAATCGACAAAATTTTATCTCTCATTCTATACAATATCTTAGAAAGTGTAAATTAACAGCTTTTTTATGACAATTACAGATATACTAACAAACAATTACAAAACACTGATATAGATTATTTCTCTCAGATCACAAAGTTTATTTTTTCGTATTAAAAAGATATTGTATCTTTGGCAATTCTATAAACCAATGATAAACAGACAATTGAAATATTAATTTTAACCAATGATTTTTATGCGAAAAAGAAATGTTTTTGTAGCAATAATCTCACTTTGCAGTTTATTGTTAGCCACAAGTTGCTCTACAAACAAACAGACAGCAAGTGATTCTCCATGGGATCAGCTAGATTCGCTTTTAGCTCGAATACAAGCTCCTCAATTCCCTGATAAAGATTTTAAAGTAACAGACTTTGGTGCTGTGGGAGATGGAAAAACGAACTGTAGCGATGCTTTCAAGAAAGCTATTGAAGCTTGCAACAACGAGGGTGGAGGACGTGTAGTGGTACCTGCAGGTAGATTCTATACTGGACCGATTTATCTAAAAAGCAACGTAAATCTTCATCTTGAAGAAGGAGCAACGATTGCTTTCTCAACCAATCCGAAAGACTATTTACCATTAGTATACACTCGTTGGGAAGGTGTAGAATTGATGAATTACTCTCCACTGATCTATTCTTTTGAAGAAAAGAATATTGCCATCACTGGTAAAGGAACATTAGATGGATGTGCAACTAGCGAAAACTGGTGGCCGTGGAAAGGAAAAACTGCTTATGGATGGAAAGAAGGCATGGAACACCAAAACTCAGAAGGAAGACGCCCTGCCCTATTCGAAATGGGAGAAAAAGGTATGCCTGTGGCTGAAAGAGTCTTTGGAGAAGGCTTCTACCTACGCCCACAATTCGTACAGCCATATAAATGCGAAAATATCTTGATAGAAGGAGTTACAATCACAAATTCTCCAATGTGGATACTAAATCCTGTACTATGCACAAATCTAACTATCCAAGGTGTGCACGTAAACAGTGAAGGTCCTAATACAGATGGATGCGACCCTGAGTCTTGCAAAGATGTATTAATAAAAGACTGCTATTTCAATACCGGAGACGATTGTATTGCTATCAAATCAGGAAGAAACGCTGACGGTAGACGCATTGGTGTGCCTTCTGAAAACATTATCATCCAAGGATGCTCGATGGTTAATGGACACGGAGGCGTTGTGATGGGTAGCGAAATATCTGGAGGTGTACGTAACTTGTTTGCTGAAGATTGCAAGATGAGCAGCCCACTTCTTGACAGAGCACTACGTATCAAGACTAGTTCGAACAGAGGTGGAACAATAGAAAATATCTACATGAGAAATGTTGAAGTTGGTCAAATCAAAGAAGAGGCCATCATCATTACTATGTTCTACGAAGATAAAGGCGAGTTTATGCCAACCATCAGAAATATACAAGTTGATAATTTGACTGTTAAACAAGGTGGTAAGATTGGTATCAGAATGGAAGCTTATGCTGAATCACCAATCACAGGGGTTCGCTTGAACAATGTAAATATCGAGACTTCAGAAAAGCCATATCAGATGAAGAATGTAAAAGGCATCACATTTGACAATGTAAAGGTTAACGGAGAGTTACTTTCTGTTAATGATTTGGTGATAGAAGAGTAAGCTCTTATATCTCAAATAAATGATAAAACAGGTTGTAATAAGGATATTACAACCTGTTTTATATTATCTATCATCTTATTCTTTTATTTTACTACCTATAAAACCAAAAAAGGAAATATAAGCAAAACAGATCAGAGGAACAACGAAGCCTATATTCATCTGTTCTTCTCCTAAATATCCCATCAGCATGGGAGCAATAGCTCCTCCAACTATCATAAGAACCAATATAGAAGAGCCTGTTTTAGTCTTTGCCCCTAGCTTTCTTAGTGCTAAAGCGAATATAGTAGGGAACATGATAGACATAAACAAATAACAAGCTATCAAGGCTATAATTCCAAAGCGATCGTGCAAAAGGGACACAAATAGCATCAACACAGTATTAATCAAAGCAAAGATTCCTAACACCTTACTAGCATCTATCTTTTTCATCGCCAGACTACCCACAAAACGTCCCACGGCAAAAAGGCTCATACCTCCTAATCCGAGCAACAATCCCCCTTGCAATTCATTAATACCTAGTCCCTCCACTTCTCTACAATAATTTATAAAGAAACTACCAATGCCTGTTTGCGCTGCTACATACATAAACTGCGCAATCACTGCCAAGACGAAATGACGCTGCTTCCAAAGAGGTTTTTCTGCTGATCTTTCATCCAAATCAGTACTATCTTCCACTGAAATTTCCGGTAACTTTGTGAAAAGAAATAAAATAAGGACCAAAACGACAAGCACTCCTAGCCCGGCGTAAGGTACTATCAATGCAGAGTTGTCCGTAACACTTTCTTCCACAATTTTAGCTACAGACACTGCTACTTCTCCCGATCCTGTAAAAACCTTACCAAGAGCGTCAAAAAGTAGCTCTATGATGGATTTGTCAGATTCATTCTTAAAAATTAATATAGAGCCTACCAAAGGGCCACATATCCAACCTAAAGCATTGAAGGTCTGTGCTAAATTAATTCTACTTGCTGATGTCTCAGGAGGACCTAAAACAATAGTATAGGGGTTTGCCACAGTTTCTAAGCAAGTTAATCCTGCAAACAGAATCAGTAATCCGAGCAAAAACGCCCAAAACTCATTGATATCCACTGCCGGAATAAAGCAGAAAGCACCTATAGCGAACAAACTAAGGCCTACAATAATACCTCTCTTATATCCATATAAACGAGCAATGACACCTGCAGGAAGAGCCATTAGAAAATATGCTCCGTAAGCAGACATTTGCACAGCTGCAGATTGAGTTTTAGAAAGTTGTAATGAATCTTGAAAATGTGCATTCAGTATATCAAGCAAGCTATGTGCAAAGCCCCACATAAAAAACAAGCTTGTAACCAGTATAAAAGGGAAAGCATAATTCTGCCCTTGAGGACCGACAAAAAGAGATTCTTTGTTTTTCATTATTTTTGGGTATTATTTTCTTACTCACAATAGAAGAGCAATAGATTTAAGTTCGTAGAGCTATTTAGGTGTCCATCCAAGCACAACTATCACTGCAAGCTACGGTTTTTTGGAATACAATATTAAATACTTGCATTTAATCATAAGGTTGAAGATAAAAAAACTTGACAGATAATTCAAGTAGAATTATTCTGCCAAGCTCTTTTTAGTATATTTTATTTATAAAGTGGACCGTACACTTCACATGCACGATAATCAGCACCTTCTTTGTCTGTTCCAAACAAACCCCATACATTTGGCCTATAGATGTCTTTATCAGCCACATTGTGCATATTCACAGGGATTCTCAACATCGCAGCTAATGTGATCAAATCAGCTCCGATATGTCCTGCACTAATCGCTCCGTGGTTGGCACCCCAATTAGCCATTACAGAATATACATCTTTGAAGTTATCTTTAGCAGCATCCAAACGAGGAGCGAACCAAGTTGTTGGCCATCCCTTATCTGTGCGATCGTCCAATATTTTATGAACAGCAGGATCCAACTCCACAGTCCAACCTTCTGCAATTTGCAATACAGGTCCTTGTCCTTTCACTAAATTCAAGCGAGCCATTGTACAAGGCATTCCTCCTTTAGTCAAGAATTTAGAAGAAAATCCTCCTCCTCTGAAATAACCACGATTGGCAGGAACCCACGATGTGGCATCCAAACATGCTTGAGCTTCCTCATCTGTTATATCCCAGAAAGGCTTCATAGTTGGATTACCTTGAGCATCGCTTTGCTGTCCACTACCATCTAATGTAGCAGCCCCTGAATTGATCAAGTGAATCATACCATGTTGCGCAACACCTTCTAGCGTTTTTCCCGTCACTCTTTTTACTGATTCAGGACTCCAATAGGTACGCACGTCTGCAAAAATTTGAGCATTATTAGTCAACAGATAACCAAACAGCATTGTAATACCATTAAGCGCATCATTCTCTGTTGCTAAGATATGTGGTGCACGTCTTCCGTTCCAGTCGAAAGACGAATTTAGAATTGCTTCTGTAAAGTCGCCATTCGGATAAAAGTCCGTCCACTGACGCTGTCCCTGAAAACCTCCGGCAATAGCATTGTGCCCAAGTGCTTCTTCTCCAAAGCCCATCTCCTTGAGTTTAGGATTTCCTATCATTAAGTCGCGAACGATAAGCGTCATCTTCACGCTAAACTCCCAATCCTTAGCTCTTTCTTCATCCGTCTTCTTCAGCTTATCAGTATTAATTGTATCTACAACCTCTTTGCAGTTGGCTTTTGTCCATGCATAAGCTTTTTGGAATTCTTCTTTGTCATAAATTCCAAGCTCCATTCGACGAATAATTTCTACCTCGTCGATAGACTCACTGCGCATACCTAAATACTCTTGCAAGAATTCAGGATTGACAATAGAGCCAGCTATACCCATACACATTCCACCTATTCCTAAGTAAGATTTTCCTCGCATAGTGGAAACTGCCAAAGCTCCTTTAGCAAAGCGGATCAATTTTTCTCTAACATCCTCTGGCATTGTTGTATCAGTAGCATCTTGCACATGCTCTCCGTAAATACCAAATGCAGGCAATCCTTTTTGAGCATGCGCAGCCAAAACCGCTGCTAAATATACAGCTCCCGGACGCTCTGTTCCATTAAAGCCCCAAACAGCTTTCACGGTGTGCGGATCCATATCCATTGTCTCACTACCATAGCACCAACAAGGCGTAACTGTTATGGTAACGCCAACACCTTCTTTTCTGAATTTTTCTTCACACGCAGCACTCTCTGCTACACGGCCAATTGTTGAGTCTGAGATCACACACTGAACAGGTGTTCCATCAGGATATTTTAGTGTGGATGATAGTAAATTTTCTACACTCCTTGCCATATTCATGGTCTGATCTTCGAGAGATTCACGCACACCTCCCATACGTCCGTCAATAACAGGACGGATTCCTATTTTAGGCCAATCGCCTTTAAATCTGTTTGCACTCATAAAATAATTGATATTATGTTTTTCTTGAATATAAAATTCAGTTCTTTATTTACAGCATGGTATAACCCAAAGCTAGCGTTTTTTTTCGAAAACAAACACTAAATAATCGGCATCAATATTGTACTTTATCGACATCCAAAAATGAATAAGTGCATAACAGTCTGTAAATCTTTATATATTTGTAATCACAACAAATTAAATACCGACAGATGGTAATAGAAAAAGAATTGAATCTCACCTTATTGAATATTGGATTTATAGAGCCCAATGAGCAATGGAATTGGAACGATGTGTGTAGTCCTTTTGCCAGAGTTTATTACGTCACAGCCGGCACTGCTAAAATTAAAATGGGAGATAAAACTTTTGACCTCTACCCTAATAAGTTATATTTAATCCCACCATTTACCCTCCATAGTAATAAAAGTATAGGACTATTTCATCATTACTATGTGCACTTTCATGAAAGAACAATCCGAAGAGAGTCTATTTTTGACAAGTATAATTTCCCTCTAGAAGTACCTGCTTCAAGGCTTCATTTAGACCTGATGGATAGATTATTGACTATCAACCCTGAGCGTGACTTGCAAAACATTGATCCTCAAGCATACGACAATCCACATACGATTTCTCATTATATTGCCGATAATACAAAGTTGCCTTTACATTCTCTAATAGAAACTCAGGGAATTTTATCTCAACTTATTGCGTCTTTCTTTATGGGAGCTAGTACTAAAACACGAAATAAGGACAGCAGAATAGTCAAGTGTCTACAATATATCCATGAAAACATTGATCAAAATCTCACAATACCCATCTTAGCAAATATTGCCTGTGTGTCTGAAGATCACTTCATACGTCTTTTTAAGGCCAATCTAAAGCGCACTCCACTTCAGTACATCAATGCTAAAAAGATGGAACACATCCAGTTGTTGCTAATCTCAACTGATGATCCGATTCAAGATATTGCACATCATCTTTCGATTGATAACATCTCGTATTTCAATCGTCTATTTAAACAGCATACAGGCTTCACCCCTAGCGAGTATAGAAAAGAATATCGTGATAGTTAGTTTTTTATCTCCAAGCGAAAAACTGTAGTATCACGTTTTACAAAGCCACATGCATCATAGAGTTTATGAGCAGCAACTCTTATTGGATTTGATGTAAGATCTATTTTTTCCAAACCTTCGGCTTTTGCAAAGTCAATAACAGCATCCATCATCTGTCTTGCCACTCCTCTGCCTCGCGCAGCTGAATCAACAATCACATCTTCTATTCGCCCTTTTCTGCCTGAAGGCATTTCATTGATAATCAGTGTAACCGTACCGACAATCTCATCATCAAGCTCTGCCAAAAACAGATTAACATCTTCTCTATCTATCATCTTCTCAAGATACGCCTCGGATGGAGCTTTTAGATCCTCTGCTAGTTGTGGCATTAGCCTTTCGAAGGCTACAACCACACGCTGAGTCATCTCTTCTACTTTATATATTTTCATTTTTATGATTTAAGCTTAAACTTACATGAGTAAAAAAATAAGGGAGCCATATAAGAATGGCTCCCTTAAGTTATCATTTATTTACTAAATGCTAATGAAATTAGTCGATAAAATCGATTGTTGTTTCACCTAACATTTGGCGTAAAGTATTTTTTAACTTCACATATTGAATGAACAAGTCATGCTCTGCAATCTTTTCTGGCTCGTGCATTGGGCTCTTCAAGTAGAATGATAGCCAATCTTGGATACCAAACATACCAGCACGGTGTGCTAAGTCCATGAACAATACTAAGTCAAGACATAGTGGAGCTGCAAGAATTGAGTCACGGCATAGGAAGTCTACTTTCAACTGCATAGGATATCCCATCCATCCTGTGATGTCGATGTTATCCCATCCTTCTTTATTATCACCACGTGGTGGATAATAGTTGATACGAACTTTATGGTAGTAATCTTTATAAAGCTCTGGATATAATTCCGGTTGAAGAATATTATCAATAACTGAAAGTTTTGATTCTTCTTTTGTTTTGAATGATCCTGGATCGTCAAGAACTTCACCATCACGGTTACCCAAGATGTTTGTAGAGAACCATCCTTCAAGACCTAACATACGAGTTTTGATCATTGGAGCAAGAACAGTTTTCAACATTGTTTGACCAGTCTTGAAGTCTTTTCCTGCGATAGGCACTTGATGTTTGTCTGCCATTTCCCACATAGCTGGGATATCCACTGTAAGGTTAGGAGCACCATTGATGTACCCAACGTTTTCAGCTAAAGCAGCATAAGCATAAATATTAGATGGAGCAATTGCAGGATGATTTTCTTTCATTCCTTTTTCAAAAGCTGCCAATGTCTTATGAACATCTCCAAGTGGAGTAAATACTTCTGTACTACCACACCAAATCATCATCAAACGATCACATCCATTTTCTTTTTTGAAATTGCGGATATCTTCTCTTACTTGTTCCATCAAATCCCATTTTGTAGGAGCTGACTTCACCCAAGTACCGTGTAGACGTTTTACGAATTCTTGATCAAATACTGCTTTCATAGGTTTGATAGCAGCTAGTTCATCTTTCACATTGTTCAAGTGTTTTTCATCCAACACTTTTGCATAAGCAGATGCTTCATATAGATTTTCTTCAAATAGATCCCATCCTCCGAAAACCATGTCCTTCATGTCTGCTAAAGGCACAGCATCTTTAATTTTAGGGAATCGGTTTTCTTCCCTTTTACCTAGGCGCATAGTCGCCAATTGTGTGATTGAACCGATTGGCACACCTGCACCCTTACGAGCTAGTAATGTACCTGCAATAAAAGTGGATGAAACGGCTCCACCAATTCCGACAACAAGAACACCAAGTTTTCCTTTGGCTTCTTTAATTTGAACTTTTCCCATTTTTGTTTTTTAGTTTAAAATTTTTCTGCAACCCGCAGCATCCTTTTAACACGACCGTTTGGAGTAATACATATACATTGGGAAATGTATGTAGACTGCTGAAAACGATCTGTATAATAAAATCACTTTGATAATAATGCTACTTTATTTTGTTCTTCCAACCCGGACTTTTCTGTTAAGTGCTATTTTGAACAAGCGCTCAACTTCCATTATTAAAGTATGACACATCATCAACGCGACGTTTATTATCATTTCGACGAACTTATGACAGCTTAAAGATCTCTTCTAGCTCCACAAAATCCGTTATTACAACATCTGCCGTTGCAGATTCGTTGTCTTTGCCCCATCCTTGACCTTTCAGCCAAATAGTTTTACAAGCATTTTTTTGGGCAGGTATTATATCTTTTTCATAGGAATCTCCTATCACAACAATACTTTCGGCAGGTAATCCTAGGGCTTCAACACCTAGTGTAAAGATTTTAGGATCCGGCTTTCTCACCCCCACAACTGCTGACTCGATGATCTGATCAAAGAAATCTAACAACTTGAAGTCACCAAGCACCGCTTGGACATTGCCATAGAAATTTGAGACCAACACCATTGGATACTTTTCTTTCAAAGATTTGAGCAATGGTATTTCTTTAGATATAATTTCTCTAGCGAAGGTATAGCATTGTTTCGATATTCCAATAGAATATTCTTCTGTTTTCTTTCCTTCTGTTAAAAAACCTTTATCGATCAAATACTCTATTTGTATCTTGATCTTCTTTTGGAGCAACACATGAAAGTTATCTTCCGGCAAGATCACTAAATTAGTGGCTAAGAATCGCTCTGCATGCACATAAGCTTCTTTAAACTGTTCCTTAGACACTGGCACTTCATGTGCTTGATAGGCATCCCAGATAACCCAAGCCCAATGCTCGCCATTGCTATCTATCGTTCCTCCATAGTCAAAGATTATTCCTTTGATCTGTTCTACTTCAAACATCTACTTTTCGTTTAACTGTATTTTCCTGCTTTTACGGCTTCAGAGAAACTTCTCGAAAACTTCTCATGCGTATAAATCATATGCACAAAGATAGCATTTAAAACGATCAACTCGAAAACAAAGTAAAGCCACGGCCAACCAATCAGAACCGAAACGAAGAGTGCTATCGCTCGTGTATTGAATGACAAGATGTTAGTCCACTTCATCATCGGAAGGCTCTTCGTTCTAAAATCATCTCTAAAAGTTTGTGGTGCAGCAGAAACACTTCCAAAAGTTTCGCGTAGCGTTTTAAACATTTCTTGCAAGCCCGGAGATAAATCTTCTTGTCCTTTGGTATAATTGGTATAGAAGGTTAAGACTAATTTCTCCCAAAAGTTACCTGTCCAAGTTAAAGTTTGATTTTTTTCTTTCAGCTCAAAAGTATTATCTAACTCACTTCCTTCTTCACCTTTTAGAAAAAGTAGATGAGCATTTCTGTAATAGTCTGCCATTGCTGCTTGCTTAGAATGGAAAATTCCGGTTACGATTGCAAGCACCCAAATCCAAATACCCCATTCAGGATATAAGCGCAAACAAATTGCAATATAGATAGATGCAAACCATAGATTTCCGGCAAAGCCATCAAGAACTCTCCCTAATGCAGAAAACTGCTTGGTCATTCGCGCTAATTGTCCATCTGCGCTATCATAGGAGTTTGCCCAAACCAATAAAAATATTCCCAATAGTGTAATCCAAAGTTCCTGAAAGTAGAAACAAACACCTGCCCCCACACCAAGAAAGATGCTTGCGATGGTGACAGCATTGGGACTAACTCCAAGCTTTTGGAAGAGGAGTGCCCAACGATAGCCTATGGGACGATAAAAATATATATCAATAAATTCTTCGGTGTCGGTTGATTTTAGAGTCGACTCAAGGGTCGGTTTGTCTGTTGTTGTCATTTATCTTCTTCGTTATCTGAATAATGTCCGTAAGAATTAGCTCGCTTTACGCTATATGCTTTCCAAAAGCAAAACGCAGAGAAGAGGAAGTAAAAACCTGCCACCCCCCATTTGCCGGCTACTTCATAGATTTTCAATAAAATATAAGGAAGCATTCCCTGCTTCAACCCTTGTTCTGTTTGATACAATTCATACCAATAGTATACGCCAATGGCCATGAAAAGACAACCCAGAAAAATGGTTATAATAATATAGATTTTAGTTTTTTTGCTCATCGTCCTAGCTTGTGTAATAGTCTAAAAAACCATCCATTTTTTTCTTCAGTCAGGCTTTCTGAAACTTTTTTGTGAATACACTCAGCTATTTTTGGTGCCGCAATCTCTCTGCATGGAGCAAAACTAGGCCAATCATTAAAGTCAATGATTTTAAAACTGCCATCTTTATCCACTACACAATCACCACCATATACCTGTACATTCAGCACCTCGCCAGCTTTGTCACAAGCTTTTTTCAGTTCCTCAACAGAAAATTTAAACTCTTGTGCTTCACCATTGATAGCCTCTAGTCCAAACTTACTATGACTCAAATCGAAAGGATAGAACCAATAAAAGAAATCGGTACCTGCTACTCCATAAAACTTCACCAAATCGCCCACTAAGTGCTCATTGATTACGGCATTGGGGATGCCTCTCAACCCGAATTCTTGTAGTATAGAAGTCACCTCCACCACATTTCTGGCATAAGATACATCTTCTCGATGTATGGCATGAGAGTCTCCTCGTTTGATCCAATAGGCTGGAGCTCGCATTTTCTCCAATTTTTCACTTGGATCTTCATCTACATTGAGAATTATACTTTTGGGATGTGGCAACTTATGTTGCAACATCAGTTTTGTCATATTTTCGCGAGCACAATTTTCTATTCCATAACCAGAATTAACGATCATTGCTCCTTTGTTCTCTGCTTTCTTCAAAGCTGATATAGTAGTTTTGTCTCTAGCCATACTGAAGATATGTTTTGCACTTACTTTACCCAATACAAATTCAGACTCAGTAAACTCTTCAACATCGTACCCCATTTCGACCAAATGATCTACCACCAAATTGAATATTTTCCCATCGTTTCCGATGTGGTTAGGAGAATATTTCGTGTTACGCTTTACTCCTGCTATTTTTATTTTTTCTGGTTTTTTCATCCCTTTATCGACTTACTTTCAAGAAAGTAAGAATTTTTCTGCTTTTGCAATATCTTCTGCATGATCAACATCTACAATTTTAGTGAATGGATGTGCTTTCAATTGCAAACCGTCTTTCACTAACTGACGTTGGAAATTTCTCATTCGTGATTGTCCTGACTCTATGCATCCTTCCAATGTGGCGATCGCTTTTGGTGTCAATCCGTAGATTCCTCCTGAAATATATTGGCAGTCTGCTGCAGAGTCCAAAAATCCTTGAATTGTCATATCTTCGTTATCCACATCTACATAAAGAGGCTTCTCATCATCAATATAGTCCGTTACAGCCATCACACCATCAGAAGTTTGATCTGCAATGAATGCTTGAATATATTGTTTAAAGTCATCTTCTTTGAAGATTGTATCCACTGTGGTAAGGCAGAATTTACTGTCTCGAAGAAAGTTTCTCAACTCATAAAAGCTGTGCATAGAGCTTGGCGTAGATTTTACAACCACATTCAATGGAATATCTAGGCTCAAGTTTTGAACATATTCTTGCACCGAAGTCATTTCTTCATTCACAATAATGCTAATCGATTTAGCATCATTTGCAAGAAAGATATCAATCAAGCGACGGATCATCTCTTTGCCATTCAACTTCACTAATGGTTTCGGCAACTTCACGCCCTCCTCCACTAAGCGAGAGCCTTCTCCTGCCGCTATTATTGCATAATTAATCGTTTTCATCTTATCTTATAATCGAGATGTGGCTTAGTCATTATCATTTCCTGACAAATCTAGTTCTTCGTTGTCAGATCCTCTTGCCACATAAAGTTTTTGCAATGGACTAGCATAAGCCTCATCATCAAATTTCCTGTTATTATAAACATCGATAGCCATGTAGATTGCTTGACGCAATGACTCTTCGGATGCTACATTTTTTCCGGCTATACTATATCCTGTGCCATGTGCTGGCGAAGTACGAACAATTGGTAAACCTGCCGTAAAGTTTACACCTTCTTCCATAGCAAGCGCTTTGAAAGGAGCCAATCCTTGATCGTGATACATAGCAAGTACACCATCAAACCTTTTGAAGTCGCCTGAACCAAAAAAGCCATCTGCAGCAAAAGGACCAAAGCAAAGTAGCTTTTCGTCTTGCAATTCACGGATAGCAGGAATGATCACATCATTTTCCTCTGAACCTAGGAGTCCATTTTCTCCAGCATGAGGATTGAGTGAAAGGATTGCTATGCGAGGTTTTCCGACTCTAAAGTCTCTTCGTAGAGAGTGATTGAATATTCTTGCTGCCTCTTTTATTTTATCTTTAGTCACCTTTTGAGGGACTTCCGAAAGAGCTGTGTGACCTGTCACTAGAGCTACACGCAGTTCGTTAGAAGCTAAAATCATCAGACTTTTGTCTCCTTCATTTGCAAACTTTTGTTCTAAATACTCTGTATGACCAGGAAAGTGAAAATCTTCACTTTGTATGTTATCTTTATTGATAGGAGCAGTTACAAGTACATCTATATACTTCTTTTTCAGATCATCAGTTGCTCTTTCTAAGGCTGATAGTGCAGCAGCACCCGCCTCTTTGCTCGATTCTCCAAGTTCTATCTTTACCTTCTCATCAATGCAGTTGATAATATTTACTTTATTAGCAACAGCTGTTCTGGTGTCTGGTATTTGATTCAGATTCACAGCTTGCAGATTCATCACTTTTCGGTGATACGAAGCTACTTTTTGTGAACCATAAATCACAGGGATACACATCTCGGCTAAGCGCAAATCGGCAAAAGCCTTTAGGATAACTTCATAGCCTATCCCGTTGATGTCTCCATGTGTAATTCCTACTCTTATCATATTCTTTTATTATAAAACTATCTTATTCATTATCTTCCTCATCTTCAGAAGATATTAGTGGTGGAATAAAAATCAATTCATCCTTGCTGATATTTCTCCACCGATTGCTCTCGACAAGCCTTCAAACCTCTTGCATTTTAGCAACCATACTATATATTAAGAACAAAATAATGAGGCAAATATTGTAGATACCTTCAATTCATTCTTACCTCTTCTTTTATTATCTTTCTCTTCCTAGAGGTTTTCCTTTTCAGGTGCAAAGGTAACAAATTCTTGAACGCTCAAAGACTCTATTTCAATTTTACCACCTTTTCGTATTGATCTAGCTATTTCGCTTTTCCTTTTTCTGTCGACAACATGCCACAAGCTGCTGAAATATCCTCACCTCGAGAGGTGCGAATAGTGGCAGTAATATGTCTTTTATTGAGATAATCTCTAAAGGCTTCCATCGTTCTTTGATCAGATGTTCTCAATTCCACATTCGGAATCTGGTGAAAACGAATAAGATTAACTCTACAATCCAGACCTTTAATCATATTCACGAGTAGTTCTGCATGGCGAAACGTATCGTTAAAGCCTGCAAACATGATATATTCGAAAGACAAACGGCGCTGTTTGCTCCAGTCATACTCTCTCAATAGGTCTACAACTTCCTGAATGGAATAGGCCTTTTCGATAGGCATTATCGATTTTCGCTGCTCAGGGTCAGCGCTATGAATACTGATGGCTAAATGAGCATCACTTTCCTCCAGAAAGAGTGCTAAATTTGGCAAGACTCCAGTCGTAGATACTGTGATCCGTTTGGGACTCCATGCCATACCGTAGTCAGCAGTAATGATTTCTAATGCTTTTTTCACAGCATCGTAGTTATCCAATGGTTCTCCCATCCCCATAAAAACGACGTTGGTCAAAGCATCGGATTCGGCAATGGAATACATCTGATTTAGAATATCTGTTGTGGTCAAATTTCCAAGAAAGCCCTGCTTACCTGTCATACAGAAATGACAGTTTAGCTTACAGCCCACCTGAGAAGACACACAGAGCGTCACTCGTTCTTTGTCAGGAATCATTACAGACTCTATCAGCTTTCCTTCTGCTGTCTTGAACAGATATTTCACTGTTCCATCTTTCGAGGTTTGGTTCTCAGCAGGTGCATAACGCCCAACCTCGTATGCTTCCGAAAGTTTTTCTCTATTGGCTAATGAAATATTCGTCATCTCGTCAATAGAAGTTGCTTTCTTTTTATAAACCCAATCTGCTATTTGTTTCGCTGCAAACTTGGGCAATTTGCATATAGAAACAACTTGCTGGAGCTCGTCCATAGACATGCCCAGCAAGTATTTCTTTGAAATTATATTTTCCGAATTATCCATTCAGTATTTTTACGTTTCTGTCTTTTACCGAAAGTCAATCAACCTTCTGTCGACACTTCACAAACCTTGTAATCTTTATCCATATACAGCACAAGCATATCGTCTCTGAATCCTTTGTCGTAGTCTCGCCCAAAGGCATAGTCAAGAACGAGGAAATCATCATCACCTTCTGCATATACTCCAACTCTCACTAGTCGAAGCAATGACAGAAATCGCTCTTGCTTGCTTTTACTGTTATCTGTATTTTGAATAAAAACTTCCAATTCTTCGGCTGTGAAGATTTGGTCGAAGATATCTTGATCCCATTCGTTGATATATCTCTTGGTTTCCCCTTCGGCTTCAAAATCTTGTGCAAGAAAATCCGAGCCCAGTTGGCTGATCTTTTCCAGATCATTCAAAACTTGACTAACTTTTTTGATGTTAGTATCATTTATTTGTTGGAAGTTTACATCTATATCAACAAGAAGTTCTCCAAACTCATATTCTGATAAACTCCCCAAGTACTGATACTCCCAGTCTGTCTGTTCAAGCTTGACTTTACCAAACAATGGCAATGTGATTTCTTTTACAGCCATTGTTACAGACGTTTCTTTATTTCTTCTGATTGTTTTTCATAACCCGGTTTTTCTAACAAAGCAAACATATTAGCCTTGTAAGCTTCTACACCCGGTTGGTCAAATGGATTTACTCCAAGAAGATATCCACTGATTCCACAAGCTTTTTCGAAGAAATAGATTAACTGTCCAAGAT
Source organism: uncultured Dysgonomonas sp. (assembly GCA_937995835.1). Classification (GTDB taxonomy): domain Bacteria; phylum Bacteroidota; class Bacteroidia; order Bacteroidales; family Dysgonomonadaceae; genus Dysgonomonas. Next base: position 49,314 of record CALKIV010000002.1, read on the forward strand.
AATATTCATTCAACTTAGGCAACTCTACTTTCAAGTTTGGCACTCCACCATCTACGTGAGCCAATTGAGTTCCTAGTTCAGCCATTTTGTTCACATAATCAATATGTTTACCTGCAAGGAAATTCAATCCATCAAGATTATCTTTATCAGTTGGCACTAAAAAAGCATGATTAGGAGCTTTTACCGAAATCACAGTTTCGAAGATAGAGCGTTCACCTTCTTGAATCCATTGTCCCATAGAGTGAAGGTCAGCAGTGAAGTCTACAGCTGCATTGAAAATTCCTTTGTGGTCTTTTCCTTCGCTTTCTCCGTATAGCTGTTTCCACCATTCAGCTACAAAGTGCATTTTTGGATGGAAGTTTGCTAAAATTTCTATTTTCTTACCTTTCTTATACAGCTCGTTTCTTACAATGGCATATTGCTCTGCTATATTTTTTTCAAGTGGAACACTTGGTGCTGTATCTTTTTCCATTTCCACTGCTCCTGCAACTAGTTGACGAATGTCTACGCCAGCAACAGCTATTGGAAGCAATCCCACAGGAGTCAATACAGAGTAACGACCACCTACATTGTCTGGAATAACATATTTCTTATATCCTTCGTTTGTTGCCAATGTAAAGAGTGCACCTCTAGCAGCATCTGTGATAGCTACAATACGTTTCTTAGCTTCTTCTTTGCCTACTTTACCTTCTAGTTCAGCTTTTAGGATACGAAAAGCAAGTGCAGGCTCTGTTGTAGTTCCTGATTTAGAGATATTGATCAGTCCAAAAGACTTATCTTTTAAGAAATCAAGAAGTTCTACGATATAATCTTCTCCAATATTGTTTCCTGCGTATAACACTACTGGATTTTTTCGTTCTTTTTGCAACCAGTCAAACGAGTTTGACACAGCTTCGATTACAGCTCTAGCACCTAAATAGCTACCTCCAATACCAATAAACACAACAACTTCACACTTTTCTCTTAGCGATTTTGCTGTTGCTTCAATATCTGCCAACTGAGCAGAGGTGATAGATGAAGGCAAGTTCACCCAACCTAGAAAATCATTTCCTTTGCCAGTACCGTCATGCAATGCTTTATTACATTGTTTCGCCTTTTCAGCTTGAGCATTGATAGCTGCTTGATCTACAAAACCAAGGGCTTTACTATAGTCTAGTTTAATGTTATTTTCCATATCAGTATACTATAATTAATTAATCGTTTATACTTAATCTTTTTATTTGCAAAACTTTATTTATTGTCAGGAATAATTTATTTATTAGATCCTAAGACATTATCTCAAAACCTGTTCTCTCAAAACTTTAATTTCTTGGCGAGCTGTACAATTTTCATACAACACACGATACACCATATCTACAATAGGTATCTCTACATTGTATTTTTCGTTCATCTCTTTGATACACTTCGTTCCGAAATAACCTTCTGCAATCATCTGCATCTCCATTTGAGCAGCTTTTACAGAATATCCTTTACCGATCATCGAACCGAATGTTCTATTTCTGCTAAAGCCTGAATAGGCTGTAACAAGCAAATCTCCAAGATATTCAGAGTCTTTGATATTTCTTTTCTCTGGAGATACGGTATTTACAAAATGCTCCATCTCACTGATGGCATTGGAAATCAGCACAGCTTGAAAATTGTCTCCATATTTCAATCCGTGACATATTCCTGAAGCAATAGCGTATACATTTTTCAGCACTGCTGCAACTTCTATACCTACCACATCAGTAGAGGCCGATGCTTTGATAAATCTGTTGGTGAAAAGCTTCGCCAACTGATCAGCTTTCGTTCTATCTTCGCAAGCAATGGTAGGATAAGTCAGTTTTTCAAGAGCTATTTCTTCTGCATGACAAGGTCCTCCTACAATCGCAATATTGTTAGGACTAACATCATATTCTTCCATTACGTAGTCTGTTACCAACAAGTTTTCAGGAGGAATAATTCCCTTGATTGCCGACAGGATAAACTTATCTTTCAGCCCTTCTTTTCCTAATCTTTCTAAATGTCCTTTGAGAAAAGGTGAAGGAATGGCAATAATAAGCGTATCGGATTTCTTTACGACCTCAACGATATCTGAATAAAAGGTTATTCTATCTACATTGAAATCCACATTCGTCAAATATGAAGGATTTCGTCCTAACTTCTGAAATTCTTCTATCTGCTCTGGACGACGCATATACCAATTGATATGCTTCTCGTGAAGCAACATAATTTTGGCTAAAGCCGTAGCCCATGTGCCGCCACCTAAAATTGCTATCTGACCTGGAAATTTCATTTGTTTCTTATATTAAAAAGACAAAAAGCTCAGCCCAATTACTTAGGTGAGCTTTTCCCTTTAGTTTAATTTTGCAATCCAGCCTTCGATATCTGTTACCGATGGTAGTTCGAGATTTAGTTTGTGCTTTTTATTCACATTCCCCAAATCTTGTCTTATTTTTTGAGCATTGCCTCCTTTAAATTGTTCTACCAAAAGGTATCCTGCTTTTTGAATCACAGGCACTAGGCTTTCTTCAATTCCTAGTTCTACATATTTTGCAGGAGCATCTTTCTTAGCCACCTTTTCAGGGCGCATTTGAGGGAAGAACAACACTTCTTGAATGGTGGTCTGACCAGTCAGCAACATCACCAATCTGTCCATTCCGATACCCATTCCTGCTGTTGGAGGCATTCCATATTCAAGGGCTCTAACAAAGTCCCTGTCGATAAACATCGCTTCATCATCACCTTTTTCCGAAAGCTTCATTTGCTCTTCGAAGCGGTGCAATTGATCGATAGGGTCGTTCAACTCAGAGTATGCATTACATAACTCCTTCCCATTCACCATCAATTCGAAACGTTCAGTCAACTCAGGGTTGCTTCTATGACGTTTGGTCAATGGAGACATTTCGATAGGATAATCAGTGATAAATGTTGGTTGAATGTAATTTCCTTCACACTTTTCTCCAAAAATTTCATCTATCAATTTCCCTTTTCCCATGCTAGGTTCATGTTCTACACCCACTTTGTCGCAAACCTCACGCAATTGAGCTTCGTTCATGCCGGTGATATCAATTCCTGTAAAGTCCTTGATCGACTGTATCATGGTCACACGTTTGAATGGAGCTTTGAAATTGATAGTCTTCCCACCTACTTCAAATTCTGTTTTACCCAACACTTCTAATGCGATGTGTTCCAACATATTTTCAGTAAACTCCATCATCCAGTTGTAGTCTTTGTATGCTACATAAATTTCCATTACGGTAAATTCTGGATTATGGGTTCTATCCATTCCTTCGTTTCTGAAGTTTCTCGAGAACTCGTAAACACCATCAAAACCTCCTACAACCAAGCGCTTAAGGTATAGTTCATTGGCAATACGAAGATACATTGGGATGTCCAACGTGTTGTGATGCGTCACAAACGGACGAGCAGCAGCTCCTCCAGGTATGCTTTGCAACACCGGCGTATCCACCTCCAAATATCCTTGCTTGTTAAAATATTCACGCATAGCATTGAATATTTTTGTACGCTTGATGAAGGTATCTTTTACTCCTTCGTTTACCACCAAATCTACATAACGTTGACGATATCTCATTTCAGGATCAGTCAACCCATCAAAAGTTTGCCCGTCCTTTTCTTTTACAACAGGTAGTGGTTTCAGAGCTTTTGCCAAAACGGTCAACTCTTCAACATGTACGGAGATTTCACCCATTTGAGTTCTGAACACAAATCCTTTTACTCCGACAAAGTCACCAATATCTAATATCTTTTTGAATACTGTATTGTACATCTCCTTATCCTCAGTAGGACAAAGATCGTCACGAGTGATATAAGTTTGGATGCGTCCCTTTGCATCCTGAAGTTCCATAAAAGAAGCTTTCCCCATGACACGGCGTCCCATCACACGTCCGGCGATAGTCACATAGCGTTTCTCGTCATCGTCCTTAAACTTAGCTTTTATGTCGTCAGTATATGCATTTACATCATACAATGCAGCTGGATATGGCTCTATCCCTAGAGCACGCAACTCGTCTAAACTTTTACGACGGATGATTTCCTGTTCACTCAAATCTAAAAAATCCATTCTTTCCAGTTAAATATTTTAATTTTCGAAGCTCTATTATTAGAGTTTCCTCGAAAGCTTCTTTATCAAATCAACCTACAAATCTACTAAATATAATTTCAATGTAGATTTATTTAGGCAATAAATACCTCCTCTTCGAATTCAATTTTCATATCTTTAGCATTTAGAAGACGATTTGGGACATCCTAAAAACAAGCTACTTTTACAAGGAGTGCAATATTCACCTTCTCTCGAAAAGAAGACATCAGCCTCTCTCAACCCCAGACAGCTTCTAGCAGAGAGAGACCACAGCCCATCCGTTAAGTGTTCATTATTTTCATCAGCCAACACAATTACAGAACTACTCTGATTCTATTCTAAAAATAGTTTTTTGTATCTTTGCAAATCGAATTTGACAAAGGAGAACATCCTTTTCTCCTAAAACCCATTCTGAACATATTGAACAGAATCAAGAGATACCTGTTTTAAAGATATTGCAGAAGTAACTACTAAAACTACTATAGAGCTTAAAATATGACAAAAGTAGCTAGCATACATGACTTAGAAAACAAAAAAATGAGTTCGCTCATTTGGCAATACGCCTTACCGGCAATCGTAGGCACATCGGTAAATGCCCTTTATAATATCATCGACCGATATTTTATCGGGAATGCGAATGACTTGGGCGATGATGCCATGACTGCCATAGGAATAGCACTGCCCGTGATGACAATTATTACAGCCATAGGCATGCTAGTAGGTGCCGGATCAGCCAGTAGAATTTCTATCTTCATGGGACAAGGAGATAAGAAAAGTGCCGAAAAAATCTTGGGCAATGCACTCCTTCTACAAGCAACAATAAGCATAACAGTGTCAGCCCTTTTGATTATCTTTCTAGACCCCATCCTCACAAAGTTAGGGGCTAAGGGACAAATATTTGACTACACCCATGAATTTTTAATTTTCCTTCTTCCGGGGAGTATTCTATCTACGATATGTTTCGGCTTCAACAATATGATGCGTGCTTCCGGTCATCCTGAGAAAGCCATGTACACCATGCTTCTAACAGTGATGATCAATATTGCTCTTGCTCCTCTTTTTATTTATGTTTTCAAGTGGGGAATGATGGGAGCTGCCCTTGCCACAGTGATTGCGATGTTTGTGGGGGCATGTTTCGTGCTCTATCACTTTTTGAATCACACCAGCAATATTCGATTGAAACGTGAAAACATCAAATTCGACTCTCAAATAGTGAAAGCCATCCTTAGCATTGGGATGTCTCCTTTCCTCATACAACTTGTTGCCAGCTCTGTAGCATTTGTCATCATCCACCAGCTACAAAGCTATGGGGACAAAACTCAAGTTGCCGCCTACACCATCATGAACACCCTTGTAATGCTTATCATCATGGTGATCACCGGACTAACACAAGGTATGCAACCCATCGTTGGATACAACTTTGGAGCAAGAAAAATGAACCGTGTGAAAGAAGCCTTGATCTACACCATCAAAGTGGGGATAGCCTTCGGAACTGTTGGGCTAATCATTGGAGTTTTTATTCCCGATCTGATTGTCAGACCTTTCAATCCTAAAGAGAACCTTGCCATTGCGGCTTCTGAAGCTTTGAAGATTACTACAATCATGCTTCCTCTGGTAGGTTTCCAGATTGTAGTCACCAGTTTTTTCCAAAGTTTAGGGATGGTGAAGAAGTCCATCTTTCTTAGCTTATCCAGACAGCTTTTATTCTTTATTCCCAGCTTATTGATCTTGCCTCATTTCTGGAACATAGAAGGTGTGTGGTATGCATTCCCTCTTTCCGACTTTTTGGCGACAGTAACCACCGGAATACTTTTTCTATTGCAACTAAAAGCATTCAAAACAGAAGAAGAGAACAATTTAATCACTGAAATTAAATGAATAACCAAAATACAGATGCTACCCTGAAACATTTTCAGGTTACTACAAGCGAGCTCCAACAGGTCATCGCCACAGCCATGAGTAAGGGAGCCGATTATGCCGATCTTTTTTTCGAGCATACGCTTTCCAATAGATTGACGCTCCAGGATGGAGAAGTCAACAGGGTGTCCTCAAACATAGACTATGGGGTTGGCATTCGTGCCGTCGTTGGAGATCAAACGGGATACGCTTTTGTGGAAAACACCAATCTGGAAGACATGCTTCAAGCGGCAAAAACGGCTGCCAATATAGCGTCATCGGCCAAACAATTTCCACCTCTAAAAATAGACAGGCAAAGCTTTGCTAATCATTACAAAATAAAGCAACCGTGGATAGATGCAACTGTTGACAGTAAGAAGTATTTTTTACAAAATCTAAACAGTAAGATATTTTCTTTAGATAAAAGAGCGACTAAATCTATCGCAGTATTAAACGATTCTTCTTCGCAGATTCTTTTTTTCAACTCAGTAGGCATCCTATGCTCTGATTATCAACCCATGTGCTTTATGTATGCACAATGCACTATGGAACAGAATGGACAAATAGAGACTGGCACATCTTCTCGTTCTTTTAGGATGGGCACTGAGTTTCTCACTGATGAGCTTGTAAACACTTTGGCAAAAGAGGCTGTAGCAAAAGCTTCTTTCATGTTCACAGCCACCAAACCAAAGGGTGGAGAAATGCCCGTAGTAATGGCATCAGGTGGCTCCGGGATATTACTTCATGAAGCGATAGGTCATGCTTTCGAAGCCGACTTTAATAGAAAAAACACATCAATATTCTCCGACAAACTTGGCAAAGAAATTTGTGCTAAAAACATCAACGTGGTAGACGATGGCACTGTCAATCAAGCTAGAGGAGCTATAAACTTTGACGATGAAGGCGTCGCTAGCCAGAAGACCTATATTGTAAAAGACGGTATTCTGGAAAGCTATTTACATGACAGAATTAGTGCAAAACACTATGGAATAAATCCGACAGGAAATGGCAGACGAGAATCGTTCAGATGCATGCCTCTACCCCGCATGAGAGTTACATACATGGAGAATGGAGAAATGGACGAAAAAGACATTATTTCATCGGTGAAACAAGGCATTTTTGTGGATGACTTCACCAATGGACAAGTTCAGATCGGCGCTGGCGACTTTACGTTCTTCGTCAAGACTGGATATATGATAGAAAATGGACAACTAACCCAACCCATCAAAGACATCAATATCATCGGTAACGGACCACAGACGCTAACTGATATCAGCATGGTAGCCAACAACTTAAAACTAGACGAAGGAGTGGGCTCTTGTGGCAAATCAGGACAAAGTATTCCTGTGGGATATGGAATTCCAACCGTCTTGGTAAACAAATTAACAGTAGGAGGAGAGTAAAAAATGAATATCATTTCAGCCCAAAATAAAGAAATAGCACTTTGGTGCAAGCAATACGCTCTAGAGCAGGGTGCTGACGCTGTAAGAATCGTATTAGTTGCCAGTACAAACAATTCGTTTGAGTTCAGAAATGAGCAACTTGAAAACTTAGAAAGCAGTACCGAAAATGGTTTGAACATTGAACTCTTTGTAGACCAAAAGTATGGAAACTTCAGCTCCAACAGACTAGAAAAAGAAGAGCTTAAAACCTTTATTCAACAAGGGATAGCCTCTGTTAGATATCTTGCAAAAGACCAATATAGACAACTGCCATCACCCGAAAGATACTATACTGACAACATCGATTTAGAACTTGTGGATCAGCAATACTTCAACATACCTACAGATAAGAAACTGAATATTGCAAAAAAAGCCTCAGAGGAAATACTCAACAGCCATCCTGACATCATCTCCATTTCATCTTCGTATGCCGACTCCATTAGCAGTGTGTATATAGCTGACAGCAATGGTTTTGAGGCACAAACAGACAAAACCACTTACAGCTTGATGGTCAGCGTATCTCTAAAAACCTCTAGCGATGCCCGTGCCGAAGATTTCTGGTACGATGTAGCTACACACTGGGATAAACTTCAAAAAGAAGGAATTGGCAAAAAGGCTCTTAGCAGAGCTTTGGAAAGGGTGGGACAAGGAAAAATAGCATCGGGGAAATATACCATGCTTTTAGACAATATGTCTGCTAGTAGATTACTTTCCCCTATCATTTCGGCAATGTCAGGAGGAGCCATTCAGCAAAGAAACTCTTTTTTGCTTGATAAATTGGATCAAAAAATATTTTCAGAAAAACTGACGATTGTTGACCGTCCTCACCAAAAGGGCAAAATAGGCTCTCGCCTTTACGATGGAGAGGGTGTGGCAACTAGCGAAAGAATTATTATAGACAAAGGACAACTGAAAACTTACTTTATTGACACCTACAATTCAGCTAAATTAGGAATGTCGCCAACCATCGCTTCTTCTAGTGGTTTGTGCTTACAACTAGGCAACAAGACTCACGAGCAATTGATAGAAGAAATAAATAAAGGAATCTGGGTCACTGGCTTCAATGGAGGTAATACAAATTCTTCTACCGGTGATTTCTCATTCGGGGTAGAAGGCTTTCTGATTGAAGATGGCAAAGTAACAAAACCCATTAGCGAGATGAACATAACAGGGAATCTGCTAACTTTGTGGACTAAAATTGTAGAAATAGGAAACAACCCTCGAAAAAACATCTCCAGCCAGATACCATCTATTGTATTCGATGATGTTAGTTTCAGTGGTTTATAGTATACACAAAATATTTACATGAGATATTTACTCTGCCTAATTATCATTTTCGTCACGCTTCAAGTACAGGCACAAGAGCAACGACACCAGACAAGCCCCGCCACAGAAGTTCGTGCAGCATGGCTGACCACCAATTGGCGACTAGACTGGCCGAAGAGCCAAAGTGTAGAAGCTCAAAAGAACGAACTGAGAGAAATATTAGACGAATTGCAACGACTAAAATTTAATGTGATTCTTTTTCAGGCTCGTGCTCAAGGGAAAGTGTTCTATCGTTCGACACTCGAAAAACCTAGCCCTTATTTCAATAGTAGTAATGGTTTCGACCCTCTTGCCTTTGCCATAGCAGAATGTCACATAAGAGGGATGGAATGCCACGCTTGGATAACGACCTTCCCCGTAGAGAGCATCAGAAGATCGAAAAGAGGAGCTATCTTGGAAAAACATCCTAGCTTCTACAAACAAGACCGAGCTCATTGGTTTATGGATCCGGGAAGACCTGAAACAAAAAATCACTTGGTGCTTATTGCCAAAGAAATTACCACCAATTACGATGTGGATGGCATACATCTGGACTATATCAGATATCCTGACGATGCTCGCAAATTTAGAGATCAAGACACTTACCAAAAGTATGGCAATGGCAAACCCAAAGATCAATGGCGACGAGACAACGTCACCAACATAGTTTATGCCATCTATGATGCCGTTAAAGCAACTAAACCATGGGTACAGGTAAGCAGTGCCCCCATTGGAAAGTATAAACCACTTAACAACTACGACTGGACAGGCTACGAAACAGTACATCAAGATGCTAAACGGTGGATAGCAGAGGGCAAACACGATATCCTTTTTCCGATGCTATACTTCGAGGGTAATGACTTCTACCCCTATATTGAAGAATGGAATAGAGAAAAAAATCGCCCCATCGTTCCCGGACTTGCCGTCTATAAGTTAGAAGAGAGTGAAAAAAACTGGTCACTGAGCCTCCTTGAAGATCAGCTACAGTTTATAAGAGAGAAACAAACTGACGGGCAAGCTTTCTTCAGAACGGAACAATTAGTCAAAAACAAGAAAGGGATAAAAAGCAGTATAGAACTATTTTACAAGCATCCAGCCAAACTACCACCCATGACATGGCTAAAAAACTCGCAACCACTCCAACCACAAAACCTAAGAGTAACTAAAGACGAGAAAGGCTATCTAAACATAGAATGGACAGCACCAAGCGACGATGAGCGCTATACGTATAATATTTACTGGGGAACGAAGGACGCTTTAGAGAGTGAAAATGCAAGTAAGCTGCTAGTTGCTAACCTACGCAAGAATAGCTACAGCTTTCCGGCAAATGTAGGGGAGTATGGCTTATATTATTTTGTTACAGCATCAGATCGATATCACATTGAAAGTGAATCTGCCGAATCAGTGTTTTTTGTACATAGTGCAGAGGTTCATTGATTTTTAATCAACTCCTCCCTCAACTCTGCAATACTCTTATTGAATATGGGATGGACATAATCGCCTGCAAGTTCAGCTAGAGGATCTAGCACAAAAAGACGTTCATGCAAATGTGGATGTGGAAGCACTAACTCTTCCTCCTTCAAAATCAGATCATCGTAGAGTAGAATATCCAAGTCGATAATTCGGTCTGTATAAGATTGATTTACAGACTTCATCTCTCTACCCATATCCTTTTCAATCTGTTGAGTAACTGCCAATAAATCTAAAGGGGGGAGTTCTGTTAAAACGATGCAAGCTGCATTCACAAACTTATTCTCCGACTCAAACCCCACAGGCTCTGTAATATAAAAAGCGGAATAGGCTAACACTATGCCTACCCGCTCGTTAATATATTTCAAAGCTTGCAAAATATTTTCTTCTTTCTTTCCTAAATTTGTTCCTAAGGAAAGATAAACATCGTGCATCTTTTCTATTTGCATAAGTCTTTTAGATGATCAACAGAGCATCTCCATAAGCTCCAAAACGATATTTCTCTTTTACTGCTACCTCATATGCATTCATCACCTCATCATATCCTCCAAAGGCTGCGGCCATCATCAAAAGAATTGATTTAGGAAGATTGAAGTTTGTAATCATAGAATTGGCAATTTGAAAATCGTAAGGAGGGAAAATAAACTTATTAGTCCAACCGGCATATTCTTTCAATAGTCCGTCAGTGGGGATCAATGTTTCAATACCTCTCATCACAGAAGTACCAACGGCACACACTTGCTTTTTCTTCTCGATAGCCTTATTCACAATTTCGGTAGTTTCACGACCAATGATCAACTCCTCAGAGTCCATCTTGTGCTTAGTCAAGTCTTCCACATCAATTTCACGATAGTTACCCAATCCTGAATGCAATGTTACAAATGCTAAATCAACCCCCTTGATTTCGAAACGCTTCATCAGCTCTCTGCTAAAGTGCAGACCAGCAGCAGGAACGACTACAGCTCCTTCATTCTTTGCAAAAATGGTTTGATAACGCTCCTTATCTTCTTTCTCTTCTTTACGTCCAAAATATTTAGGGATAGGAGTCTCTCCTAGTTGATATAATTGTTTTTTAAACTCTTCCGAGTCTCCATCATAAAGAAAACGTAGTGTACGTCCGCGAGAAGTTGTATTGTCAATGACCTCAGCAACCACAGACTCATCTTCTCCGAAATACAATTTATTGCCGATACGAATTTTTCGAGCCGGATCAACTAAAACATCCCACAAGTGAGTTTCAGCATTTAATTCACGTAGAAGAAAAACCTCAATGGTAGCTCCTGTTTTCTCTTTGCTTCCATAAAGTCTAGCTGGAAAAACTTTTGTATCGTTAAACACAAAGACATCTCCTTCGTCAAAATATTCAATAATATCCTTGAACACCTTGTGGTCTATCTTACCAGTTTTGCGATCTAAAACCATCATACGAGACTCATCTCTGAACTTAGCAGGATGAGATGCAATTAGGTCTTTTGGCAGATCAAATTTAAATTGTGAAAGCTTCATATTTATTCCTTATTATTTATTTCTTGTTTATTCATCACCGAATCAACAAATTCGGCGATCTGACTTCCATCCAAACATTGGTCTAAAGTCACTGTGCCTATTCTTGTGCGATCCAAGGCTGTCAGATGTGCACCCACCCCTAAGGCTTCGCCAATATCTCTGGCTAGTGCTCTGATGTATGTACCCTTACTACATACCACCCTGATTTTGATCTCCGGCAGGTTGCACGACAACAACTCTATTTCATCTATAACCAATAATTTGGCTTTTAGTTCAATATCTTCTTTGCCTGCTCTTGCCAAGTCATAGGCGCGCTTACCATCTACTTTTACAGCAGAATACACTGGCGGCACTTGCCAGATCTCGCCTACAAAGGTTTGCACCTTTTGTTCCACCATTTCTTTAGTCAGATGATCTATCGTCCACTCTTGGTCGATCTCGGTCTCCAAATCAAAAGAGGGCGTGGTTGCCCCCAACCTTATGGTTGCTATATATTCTTTATCTTGATACTGAAATTCTTCTATCAGCTTGGTCTTCTTCCCCGTACACAGAATCATCACCCCCGTTGCTAGTGGATCTAGCGTACCTGCATGTCCTACTTTCAGTTTTTTCACCTTCAGGTGCTGACACAATTGGTAGCGCAGAGTTTTTACGAGTTTAAAAGATGTCCAGTGTAGAGGTTTATTAAAATATAATATTTCTCCGTCAATAAAATTCATCATCAAGATACTTCCAGGTGAACACCTACAGCTAGTAGGATCAAAATTAATATTCCTACAACGATTCTATACCATCCAAACAGTTTGAAACCATATTTAGTAATAAAGCCGATAAAAAACTTGATGGCAGCCATAGCCACAACAAAGGCTACAATGTTACCAATCAAAAGCACGGCCATATTATCCACTAGGACGCTAAAATCGAAATCAAAAAGTCCGGCATCGGGCACTTTTACCAATTTATATACTTTATAAGCTGTTGCTGCGGCCATTGTAGGTACAGCCAGAAAGAATGAAAATTCGGCTGCATTTTTTCGTGTAAATTTTCGTGTCATCCCCCCAACGATCGTAGCCATGGAACGAGACACTCCCGGTATCATTGCTATACATTGAAAGAGACCGATAATGAAGGCATTCTTATACGTCATTTTTTGCACTTCATCTTCTTTCACATCAGGATTATTGAACCATTTATCAACAAATAACATAACGATCCCCCCAAGGACTAGCATAACTGCTACTACATATACATTCTCTAAAAGATCATCAATATAATCACTTAGTAAGAAACCTAATACAGCAGCTGGAATAAACCCTGCCAATAGTTTCAAATAAAAGTCTACCGATTGAAAAAATCGTTTCCAATAAAGAACTATCACCGAAAGGATTGCTCCAAATTGTATGATAATAGTGAATGCTTTAACAAAATCGTCACTCTTAATTCCTAAAACACCCTGTGTGATAATCATATGTCCGGTAGAAGAAACAGGCAAAAACTCTGTCAACCCTTCTACAATAGCAATGATTATTGCTTCTAAAATACTCATCTATCGCTTCTTATTTTTTGTAAATTTCTGTTAGTTCTTCTTTTGATCTGAGGCTAGTTCATCCTTTGCCCCTTTAGGTCGTGGAAATAAAATTCCTACAATCATCAAAAGGAAACCGAAGAAGCTAATCATTGGGGCCACTGTTATACGTCTAGTACTGAAGATATCTGGCTCAAAGCCGTGCTCTATTGTAGATGCAGGACCAGTCATTAACACAAACCCAAGGATAATAAGCACGATGGCAACTATACATATGATATAGTTTTTTTGTCCAAATGCGAAATTTATTTTTTCCATGTAATATTTCAAGTAATTAAAAAACGTTCTCTTTTATATTCAACTAAGCTCTGTACAGCCTACTGGTGCTCATCTTCAGATACCTATTGACTGCGGACGTGGTAGCAAAGCCAGAAATAACAATACCACTTAGAAGCACAATACCATACACAATTAGCAATTCTTGTGTATTAAAAATCGTAATAGCTTCCGGAAATACTTCTGTCATGTAATACACTATACCGGTTATAGCCAAACTTGCCAATACTCCTGCAAACACACCACTAAAAATCATCTTCCACACGAAAGGTTTCCTTATAAAAGAGTTTGTGGCACCCACCAGTTGCATCGTATTGATCAAAAATCGCTTAGAATAAATATTTAGCTGAATAATGCTTCTTATCAGAGTAAAAGAAATAAAAACCAATATAACCGTCAGCAACAACAACACTGTTCCTATGACTGACAATTTTTCATTCGCTTTGGTTATCGCATCTTCGCTGTAAGCTACATTTTGGATAACTGTTCCTCCTCGTAGGCTATCTTTAACTTTGATCATCCCTTCGGGAGTAACATATTCTCCTTTCACATTGACCACAAAATAGCTAAGGGAAGGATCAAATCCCAAAACATCTTCAGGATCTAACCCCAAATTACCTACTAATTCTTTTTTTATTTCTTCTTTGCTTATATATACGACTGTTTTCAGATACTCATTGTTTTCCAACTTCTTTCGCATCTTCACAATCTCTGCTTCAGGAGTACTAGAGGCTAGTTCTATGGTAATACCCATATTTTCCTTCAACAAGTCAGCCAGACCTTTACTTGTTATCCCAACAAGGGCAGTAAGTCCTAGAAGGATCAACACTAGAGCAATGCTCACAATAGTGATTGCTCCTGTTGTAAAAAAAGAAATAGAGTGACTTTGGTTCTTTTCTGACATCTTAAAATATATGTACTACAATTTTCAGCCCCCTGCGACACCATTAGGTATAGCAATCCTAAAATATCCTACAAAGAAACAAAATAAAAGGCAGTTATTAGATTATTTTGGTTTTTTTAATAGATTAATTTAGGATTCACTTTCTTTTTGAAACTTATACACATCGAGGCATGGATAAACAATATCTTTACCCTACCTTTAACACTTAAATTAAGTAGAATAAATATTGATTATCTTGTTTTTTAAGTATAACTTAACAGCAACCTTTTTACGGATACCTTGTTAAGTTTCTAATATTTTTCGAAACAGATAAAAAACCTCTTCAATAAAAATATAATAATAACATACCTAAAACGCTTTTACATCATGGAAAGAACAAAATCAGGATTATCTACAAAAGATTTCGAGGGATCGGTAGATGAAAAAGAGACCAGATTGGCTGTACTAACCAATAGAAATGGCGCAGAAATGACTGTACTAAACTATGGAGCTAAAATAGTCTCACTCATGATTCCAGACAAAAATGGAAAACTAGTGGACGTGGTACTAGGACACAACAACCTAAAGGAGTACTTAAATTCGGAAGAACGCTACTTTGGAGCCGTATGTGGACGAACAGGAAACAGAATCGCCAATGGAAAATTCTCGCTAGAGGGCAAAGAGTACAATCTGGCAATCAACAATGGACCTAACAACCTGCATGGAGGTATAAAAGGCTTTAACGCCGTGGTTTGGGACATGGAACAACTAGACAACCAAACCGTAAAACTAACCTATCTATCAAAGGATGGAGAAGAAGGATTTCCGGGCAACCTTCTTACCAAAATCACCTACCGCCTGACAGACGACAATTCTTTCGAAATAGAATATAAAGCCGGATCTGACCAAACAACTATCATCAATTTAACAAATCACTCTTACTTTAATCTTTCAGGTGCTGGAGACCCTAGTGTTTACGATCACCTGCTGACTGTTCATGCTAAGACTTATCTGCCTACCGACGACACAGCAATCCCTTATGGAGACCCTGCGCCTGTGGCTGGCACTCCTTTCGACTTCACCAACGAGCACGCAATTGGATCAAGAATAGAAGAAGACTTTGAGCAACTCCGCTTCGGAAATGGGTACGATCACACCTTTATTTTTGACAAGAAAGTAGGTGAATTTGCTCACGGATTAACCTGCGTGTCACCTAAAACAGGAATCCAAATGGATATTTTCACAACAGAACCCGGTGTACAAGTATACACAGGCAACTGGATGACTGGCAACTTTGCGGGAAAACTTGGACACAAATACCCTGCTAGAAGTGCTGTTTGCTTCGAAACTCAACACTTCCCTGACGCCATAAACAAGCCTGAATACCCTACTGTAATCCTAAAAGCAGGAGACAAATTCAGAAGCAAAACAATCCATAAGTTTAGCATAAAAAAGTAAAAGAATTTTAGATAAAACAGAAGAGGGCTGATAATCTATTGTTATCAGCCCTCTTCTGTTCTAAAAGTACTTCTTATTATATTTGATAATTCAATACATCATGATCTTCTATAGAATTTCTGATAGTAACCTTAGCATTTGGCACTACGGACGAGTAAGGAGGCACAGACCTTGTTAACCAAGCATTCCCCCCAATCACCGAATCGTGACCTATCACTGTATCACCACCAAGAATAGTAGCACCGGCATAGATCACCACATTATCCTCAATAGTTGGATGTCTTTTTTGCTTGCACAAATTCTTCGTAACAAACAGTGCACCAAGAGTAACCCCTTGATATATCTTTACATTCTTGCCAATAACAGTACTCTCCCCTATCACGATACCCGTTCCATGGTCGATATAAAAACCGTCACCAATCACAGCACCCGGATTGATATCAATGCCTACTTTAGCATGTGCATACTCAGAAAACAATCGTGCTACAATAGGCACTTTCAACTTATACAACTCATGCGCCAAACGATAAACCGTCAATGCATAAAAACCCGGATAAGCCAAAATAACCTCTTCTACACAGTTGGCAGCTGGATCATTTGCATTAAACACCTTAGCATCGGCCAAAAGACGCTCATGCACTTCTGGCAACGTATCCAAAAAAACACGCAACACCTGTTCTGCTTTTGCATCATCAGCCATTACCACCCTAAAGTTTTTATACAAAATATTCTTAAAAAAGGATAAGCGCAACTCCACCTCACTCTCAGCAACATCAAAAGTTGGAAAGAACACCTTATTTATTAGCATATCCAAAGCCTCTTCCAACTCCACCTTATTAACAGGGAGAGTTCTCGAATTATTCTTTATCAGCCTTGCTATATCTTTTATCTTAGCCATATTTAGTTTAAATTTGTAAACAAATATACCTAGAATAATTGATTCTTTCTGACACTCGCCTCTAAATAGCGTATATTAAAATCCTACTCTTTAGCAATTACCCAATACAAAATGACGCAATATTACATTTATTGCTTATGTTTGTCTTTTAAAGATGGAATAAAAACAGAATAAAGATAAAAAAAACACCCAAGAAAAGAAAAAAATGAGAACAGAGAGCATCCTAACTATGCTGGAAGCAAAACATCCAGGCGAACCAGAATTTTTACAAGCTGTAAAAGAAGTACTTGTCACTATTGAAGAAGAGTACAACAAACACCCTGAGTTTGAAAAAGCCAAGATCATTGAGAGAATCATCGAACCTGACAAGATTATCATCTTCCGTGTGCCATGGGTAGACGATAGAGGGAACGTGCAAGTGAATGTAGGGTATAGAGTACAATTCAACAATGCCATTGGCCCATACAAAGGAGGACTGAGATTTCACTCATCTGTAAACTTATCTACTTTTAAATTCCTAGGCTTTGAACAAACATTCAAGAATGCATTGACTACCCTCCCAATGGGTGGAGCCAAAGGAGGTGCAGACTTCAGCCCACGCGGAAAGTCTCAAACTGAGATCATGAGATTCTGCCAAGCCTTTATGCTTGAGCTATGGAGAAACATCGGTCCAGACAAAGATGTTCCGGCAGGAGACGTTGGTGTTGGTGCTCGCGAAATTGGCTACATGTATGGAATGTATAAAAAACTGGCACAAGAACACACGGGTACATTTACAGGAAAAGGTATCGACTTCGGTGGATCACTAATCAGACCTGAAGCTACCGGTTTTGGAGCATTCTACTTTCTACAACAAATGATGAAGAAAGCAAACAAATCGATAGAAGGAAAAACTGTTGCCATTTCTGGCTTTGGGAACGTGGCTTGGGGCGCTGTGACTAAGGCTTCGCACTTGGGTGCTAAGGTGGTTACCATTTCTGGTCCTGATGGCTACATATACGACCCTAATGGAATTACCGGAGAAAAGATCGACTATATGCTAGAACTAAGAAGTTCTGGGAACGACGTAGTTGCTCCTTATGCAGAAGAGTTCCCTGGCTCAACATTCTTCCCTGGGAAAAAACCTTGGGAACAAAAAGTAGATATCGCTATGCCATGCGCTATCCAAAATGAGCTGAATGGAGACAATGCTCAAATGCTAGTAGACAATGGCGTGACAGCTGTGGTAGAAGTTTCTAACATGGGATGCACACCGGAGGCTATAGATGTTTTCCTAAAACACAAAACACTATTTGCACCCGGAAAAGCTGCCAATGCTGGAGGCGTAGCTACATCAGGACTAGAAATGAGCCAAAATGCAATGCACATTTCTTGGACAGCCGAAGAGGTGGACAGACAACTAGGAATGATTATGGAGAATATTCATAGTCAATGCCTAAGATATGGTGCTGAGGCTGATGGCTACATCAACTATGTAAAAGGTGCTAATGTGGCAGGATTTATGAAAGTGGCTAGAGCAATGATGGCTCAAGGAACAATCTAAACGAGTCTTTCCATAATATATATAATAAAAACGCTCAAGTAGAATAAACTTACTTGAGCGTTTTTGATCTTAAAGGGGACTACAATCAGTTACTGAATGTCAGTTCACCATTGCTTTCTCCTATACTAATTGGGACAGACTTATCCACTGTTCCTGCCAATAATTGTTTTGACAAAGTATTCAGTACTGTGTTTTGAATCACACGTTTCACTGGACGAGCTCCAAATTCAGGATTGAAGCCCAAGTCAGCAATCAAGTCAACAGCTGCTTTACTAAATTCTAACGTCACCCCATTTTCACGCAACATCTTTTTGATGCTTTCCAATTGGATACCGACTACCTCTTCTATTTGTTCCTTATTCAAAGGTTCAAACATGATAATCTCATCAATTCTGTTTAAGAATTCCGGACGGATAGTTGATTTCAACATATCAAGCACTTGATTCTTTGTTTTCTCAACCACCTCATCATGATTTAGAGGAGTCATTGTTGCAAAATTCTCTCTTATGAGATTTGACCCCATATTAGAAGTCATAATGATGATCGTATTTTTAAAATTCACCACACGACCCTTGTTATCTGTCAAGTGCCCATCATCCAACACCTGCAACAAAATGTTATACACATCAGAATGTGCCTTCTCAATCTCATCAAACAACACCACTGAATAAGGTTTACGACGAATAGCTTCAGTCAATTGACCACCTTCATCATAACCTACATATCCCGGAGGTGCTCCGATCAATCTGCTGACACTGAATTTTTCTTGATATTCGCTCATATCAATACGTGTCATCATATTCTCATCATCGAAAAGAAATTCTGCCAACGCCTTTGCCAACTCTGTTTTACCAACGCCGGTAGTACCCAAGAAGATAAACGAACCAATCGGACGTTTAGGATCTTGTAAACCGGCTCTGCTACGACGGATAGCATTAGATACGGCTGAGATAGCATCGTTTTGACCAACTACACGCTTGTGCAGCTCCTCTTCCAGATGCAATAATTTTTCTTTTTCACTCTGCATCATCTTATTAACAGGAATACCTGTCCAACGAGAAACCACATCTGCTATATCATTAGCATCTACCTCCTCCTTCACCATAGCATCAGCTCCTTGCATCCCCACTAACGTGGCTTGATGTTTCTGAATTTCAGCCTCTAGTTCTTTGATTTTTCCATAACGCAACTCTGCCACTTTTCCGTAGTCACCTTCACGCTCAGCTCTTTCTGCTTGAAACTTAGCATCCTCTATCTCAGCTTTGTTTTGCTGAATTTTATTGATCACATCTTTCTCCGATTGCCATTTAGCCATCAGTTCTTTTTCATCATCTTTCAGATTACTAATCTCTTCACTCAGCTCTTTTTCTTTTTCCTTGTCGTTTTCTCGACGAATAGCCTCACGCTCTATTTCTAGCTGTTTCACCCTACGGCTAATTTCATCTATTTCTTCAGGAACCGAATCCACCTCCATACGCAATTTGGCAGCAGCCTCATCCATCAAGTCAATTGCCTTATCGGGTAAGAAACGGTCTGAAATATATCGACTAGACAATTGCACAGCAGCAATGATAGCATCGTCCTTGATACGCACTTTGTGGTGAGTTTCGTAACGTTCCTTGATACCACGAAGGATAGAAATAGCGTCCATTTCGCTTGGTTCATTCACCATCACCACTTGGAAACGTCTTTCGAGTGCCTTGTCTTTTTCAAAATACTTTTGATACTCATCCAAAGTTGTTGCACCAATGGCACGCAGCTCTCCTCTGGCCAAAGCTGGTTTCAGAATATTGGCAGCATCCATTGCTCCCTCTCCTTTACCTGCACCCACAAGCGTATGTATCTCGTCTATAAAGAGGATAATTTGCCCTTCAGACTGGGTCACTTCATTGACCACAGACTTTAAACGTTCTTCAAATTCTCCTTTATATTTCGCTCCTGCTACCAAAGCCCCCATATCTAAAGAGTATATTTGCTTGCTGCGCAAATTTTCTGGCACGTCACCTCTCATTATACGATGTGCCAACCCCTCAGCAATAGCCGTCTTACCTGTTCCGGGCTCACCAATCAAGATCGGGTTGTTCTTTGTCCTTCTTGATAAGATTTGTAACACCCTTCTGATTTCCTCATCACGACCAATCACGGGATCTAACTTACCATCCTTCGCACGCTGTGTTAGGTTAGTAGCAAATTTCTCTAGTGACTGATAGGTATCTTCTGCCGATTGACTAGTCACATTGTTTCCTTTACGCAATTCACCGATAGCCATTTTCATCAATTGCTCTGTCATCCCAGCATCCTTCATTGTCTGAGAAGTAGCACTTTTCACTGTAAGAATAGCAAGCAACAGATGCTCTAATGAGACATACTGATCATTCATATCCCTAGCTAGATCTTCTGCTTTCTGGATCACTGAATTAGACTCCCTACTCAAATAAGGCTCACCACCCGATACTTTTGGATACATATCCACTTGTGCCTCCACCTGCGAAAGCAGATGGCTTTGATTCACCCCTAATTTTTGGAACAGAAAGTTTGTTATACTTTCGCCGACCGAAATCACACCTAGTAGCAAGTGGGCTGGCTCAATAGATTGTTGCCCTTTGCTGCGAACGAGTTCTATAGCCCGTTGAACAGCCTCTTGCGATTTGATTGTAAATTTGTTAAAGTTCATATGTTTATTGTTTTGTTTTATACTTTAGTTTGTTTGCTCTCACATCTAGTTAGTTGCAAAATTTTAGCCAAACCTTAATTTGCGACAAAATGTCAGTTTTAGCCGTCAATTATTCTTCAAAAGATTGAAATCCTTAAATTTTCCCCCCTTTGAATATTATCCCATATTCTAAAAATCCTATCTTTACATAGAAATTAATATATCTCAATGGAAAAAGACCTAAAATTTAGCACTCGCATCATCAGACAACCTTACAACCAAGCTGATGTGCATGGAGCAATAGCAATGCCTATCTATCGCAATGCTGCTTTTGAGTTTCAAGACTCAGAGAGTATTGCAAAGGCTTTCCAGAATAAGGAAGAGACTCCTTCTCATCTTTATTCACGTATCACAAACCCAACTGTTGAAAATCTTGAAAACAAGATCATGACTGCTTCTGGCGCAGAAAATGTCATGATGGTAGCTTCAGGAATGGCAGCCATATCAAACACACTGATGAGCGTTGCGTATGCTGGTAGCAACATCGTTGCCTCACCACATATTTTTGGGAATACTTTTTCTTTCTTAAAATTTACCCTTGCTGACTTTGGAGTAGAAGTGAGATTTGTAGACACAAACAATCTCTCTGAGATAGAAAAAGCAATAGACAGCAACACCTGTGCATTCTTTTGCGAGTTGATCACCAACCCCCATATGGAGGTGGCTGATTTACCTTCTATATCAAAGCTATTGAGGAGCAAAAAAGTTCCAATGATCATAGACACCACCATCATCCCTTGGTGTGGCTTTGATGCTAAAAAGGCAGGAGTGGATATCGAAGTTGTTTCTACCACCAAATATATCTCAGGTGGAGCAACAAGCATAGGAGGAGCCATCTTAGACTATGGCACATTCGACTGGTCGGCTAACAAGAAACTCAGCAAGCTTGCTCCACACCCTTCTTACTCACCTTTTATGTTTAAAATAAAACGTGAGATTGCACGCAATTTTGGAGCATGCATGGATGCAGACACAGCCTACCTACAAGCTTTGGGGATGGAAACGCTAGAACTAAGATATAACAAAATGTCAGCATCAGCTTACGATCTGGCAATTTTCCTATCGCAAGAAAAGAAGGTGAAAAAAGTTTCATATACCAAGCTAGAAAGCTCACCATATAAAGCAATCTCTGACAAACTATTTTCGGGGAACCCGGGAGCAATGCTAACTTTCAACCTCGAATCAGAGAAGGCATGTTATCAATTTATGAATCATTTGAGATTAATACGACGAGCAACCAACCTTTTTGATAACAAAAGTTTGATCATCCACCCCCACTCCACCATTTACGGGACATTCACAGAGGAACTAAAAACAGTGATGGGTATAGAAGACAATCTGTTGCGTTTGTCTGTTGGACTAGAGGATTTTGAAGACTTAAGACAAGATATTCAAATAGCGCTTTCTGCCTTGTAAACTTTCTGGTGTTTAATATTGTAAAGTCCAGATAGCAAAAGAAGTAATAAAATGTTTTTTAGTAAATAAGCTAAAATAGATAACATATTTTAGCCCTACTTATTTAGGGAACTATTAAGAAAAAAGCGTACATTTGTGGGGATAATTCAAGTTTTTTAGGTTTGTCACACCAAGTGACTGAATAATATGAATATAATAATAATAAATGGTCCTAACCTAAACTTGTTAGGGAAACGCGAACCAACCATTTATGGAAATACTTCTTTCGAGGAGTATTTAGAATTTTTACAACAAAATTTCAAGGAGGACTGCAATATTTCCTATTTCCAGTCTAATAGCGAGGGGGCACTGATTGACAAGATTCATGAAGTAGGCTTCACCCTAGATGGGATTATACTCAATGCAGGAGCTTATACTCACACCTCTGTAGCCATCCGTGATGCAATATCGGGGGTAACAACGCCTGTTGTGGAAGTTCATATCTCTAATATACATGCTAGAGAGGAATTTAGAAAAAACTCACTGATAGCACCTGTTTGTGCAGGCTCCATCATTGGCTTTGGACTATTCTCTTACGACCTAGCAATACAATGTTTCATCAATCAAAAAACAGAATAACTAAATAATCATTCATAAAAAAAATAAACTAACAAAATTTATGACTAACAAAAAGACTAAGATTGTAGCTACAATTTCGGATTTGCGTTGTGATGTTGACTTCATCAAATCTCTTTATGACGAAGGTATCAATGTGGTGAGAATGAACTCTGCCCACATGACCGAAGAAGGGTTTGTGCAAGTAATGAACAATACGCGCGCTGTGTCTAAAACTATTGGTATCATGATGGATACTAAAGGACCAGAAATTCGTACTACAGCTACTGCAAGTGGACAAAAAATTGAAGTTAAGGCCGGAGACAAAATGAAAGTTATTGGAGATATCAATATCCTTTCTACTCCAGAACAACTTTCTGTATCATATCCAAGCATTGTCACTGATGTGAATGTAGGTAACATGCTTCTTATTGATGATGGTGAAACTGAGCTTAAGATTGTAGAGAAAAATGCAGATCACTTGGTGGCTGAAGTTCAAAATGCAGGAACAATAGGTAGTCGCAAGAGTGTTAACATTCCTGGTGTAGCAATTAATCTTCCATCTATCACTGAGAAAGACAAAAGAAGTATTGAAATCGCTATCAAACATGGTGCTGATTTCATCGCTCACTCTTTTGTTAGACATAAACAAGACGTTCTTGACGTTCAAGCAATTCTTGACCAACACAATAGCGACATCAAAATCATCGCTAAAATTGAAAACCAAGAAGGTGTTGACAATATCGACGAAATCTACCAACATGCTTATGGTGTAATGGTTGCTCGTGGAGACTTAGGTATTGAAGTACCTCAAGAAAAAATCCCGGGAATCCAACGTCTATTGATCCGTAAAGCGATTGAATACAAAAAACCAGTTATCGTTGCCACTCAAATGCTTCACACAATGATCGAAAACCCTCGTCCTACACGTGCAGAGGTTGCCGACATTGCTAACGCTGTATACTACGGAACAGATGCTGTGATGCTTAGTGGAGAAACTGCTTATGGTAAATATCCAGTAGAAGCTGTTCGCACAATGGCTCAAGTAGCTGAAGCTGCGGAAAAATCTATGTTGCTAGAAAATGCAATACCTGTACCATTCAAAGATTCTGAATACGATACAACTTCTTTCCTTGCTAAATCAACAGTAAAAGCTGCTGGTCAACTAGGATTGAAAGCAATCATCACTGACAGCTTCTCTGGTCGTACTGCTCGTACAATTGCAGCATTTAGAGGAAAAGCTCCAGTATATGCAATCTGTGCAAAAGATACAGTAGCTCGTTACCTGTCATTATCTTATGGTGTACATGCATCATTCCAAGATGAAACAGGATACACAACTGGTAAACACCAAGAATATTTCTTGAAAACTTTGAACTACCTTCTTGAAAAGAATGTTGTTGTTAAGAAAGACGACGTAGCTTACCTAAGTGGATCTTTCGGACAAAGCAAGGGTACAACATTCCTAGAAATCAACAATGTAGGAAAAGTTGTAGACTCTGGTGATTTCGAAATTCCAGTAGAATAAGATTAGCTAAAGCTAACTTAATATACAATCAGGGGGTGTCTCAAAAGAGATACCCTCTTTTTCTTTCTACACTTCAATAATATAAGTATTTTTGGAAATTACTCCATCATAATAGTATAAACAATAAGATGCAACTAAAACAAGAATCAGATTTAGAGCAATACATTCTGGATCATATAGATCAAGAACCTCAGCTTTTGCAAAACCTCAACAGGGATGCACACACCAACTTGTTGCACCCTCGCATGATCTCGGGACACTTACAAGGCAGATTATTAAAAATGTTTTGCAGATTATTACAGCCAAAGTATATCCTAGAGCTTGGCACCTACACAGGTTACGCTACTCTTTGCTTAGCAGAGGGTGCCAGCGAAAATGCAGAAATTCATACCATTGAGGTTTTTGATGAACTAGAAGATTTCATCAAGAAACACCTTTACCACTCTAAACTGAAAGATAAAATCCATTTGCATATTGGTGATGCTTTGGACATCATCCCCACTCTTGACAAGACATTCGATTTAGTCTTCATCGATGCCAATAAGAGAACATACATCGAATATTATGATGCTATTTTTCCGAAAGTGAGACAAGGTGGTCTTATCATTGCTGACAACACCCTCTGGGATGGCAAAGTGCTGGATACACCAAAAGCGAATGACAAACAAACGATAGCCATTCAAGCTTTTAATGATATGATTGCGAAAGACGAAAGAGTAGAAAAAGTGATTCTACCTATTCGAGATGGCTTGACTTTAATTTGGAAAAAATAAGACGAGGAGATGAGAATTAAACACTCTATATACTTACTAATTAGCATTCTACTTATTATGATGGGATGCGGGCAATCACACACAGAAGCGCATGAGGAACTTAGGATAGAAAATCGAAAGCTGACAGATGATCTTGACAAATCTTATCTCCAAATAGATAGCCTGACAAAAAAACTGGGGAATATAGAAGCTCAAATTCAAGACAGCATTTATGTTCTGATCGATTCTATCTACTCGTTACAAAAAGAGTGTGATATCTTAATCAACACCAACAAGGTGGTGCAGCCATCAGATTGGCTTGGTAAATATGAAATAGAAGAGTTGAAAGAAATGGGATTCAAAAATCCGCAAAAGGAAATCTTAGGAGATCTCTACAACAACAAAACACTCTTCATCGAGGATGGAATATTGGGTGGCACAATGAGAATACATTCAGCAATGATGATTGGGACAAAGTATGTATTAGCTGAAGGCGAAGATGGTCATATTGGAATTTACTATCTATTAGAATACTCTGTGAACAAAAACAAGAAGATTACATGGAAAACACTTTACAAAGCTGATGTGTTCGGATAATCTTACCCCTTTTACATCGCCAAGCTATTATTATAAAAGCATATAAAAAAAACGATTCTACCTATTCGAGATGGCTTAACGCTCATCTGGAAAAAGTAGAATCATATATTTTAGAACTCACAATTGCCCTTTAGAACAATTATGCTTTCTTTTTATTGCTATCTGCCAATGCAAAGTCCAACTGCTTGCGTTCTAGATTTGCTCTAGCTACTTTCACCATTAGAGCATCACCTAGTTGATACGTTTTCTTATTGCGACGACCACGCAAACAATAATTCTTCTCATCGAACTCATAGAAGTCATCATCCAGATCTCTGATCGGAATCATTCCTTCACATTTATTTTCATTGATCTCTGCATAGATACCCCACTCAGTAATTCCTGAAATCACAGCCTCGAACTCCATACCAAGCTTGTCAGACATAAATTCCACCTGCTTATATTTGATGGATGCCCTTTCTGCCGTTGCAGCTAGTTGCTCCATATCTGAGCTATGCTCACATTTGGCTTCATACTCTCTAGCACTTGCACTTTTTGCCCCTTCGGCATAAAGAGCCAACAAACGATGCGTCATAATATCAGGATAACGACGGATCGGCGCTGTAAAATGAGAATAATAATCGAAAGCCAAACCATAGTGACCTATGTTTTGTGTAGAATATACAGCTTTTGCCATTGCACGCACAGCGATTGTAGAAATCAGTGTTTCTTCTGGCTTACCACTCACTTCAGCTAACAGCTTGTTGAGCGATTGAGCTACTGTAATATTGCTGCCATCCGTTTTCAACAAATAGCCAAAGCGACGGATAAACTCTGAAAGATTTTCCATCTTTTCCACATTTGGCTTATCATGTATACGATAGACAAACGTTTTTGCTTTTTCTTTTCCAACCACAGCACCAATACTTTCAGCAACCGTACGGTTTGCCATAAGCATAAATTCCTCAATCAGCTGGTTAGATTCTTTTGCATACTTAAAAAATACTCCAATTGGTTTTCCTTTCTCGTCAAGTTCAAAACCGACTTCATGTTTATCGAAGGCAATTGCACCATCATCAAATCGGCGTTGACGAATGATCCTAGCTAGTTCGTTTAACTTCAAAACTTCCATTTTGTAATCTCCATCTCCACCCTCGATGATTGCTTGTGCCTCCTCGTAAGTAAATCTTCTATCAGAGTTAATCACCGTTCTCACCACTCTCGAATGTCGAACATAGCCATCATGATCAAGATCTACAATTACAGAGAAACAAAGTTTATCTTCTTTGGGACGAAGAGAACAGAGGTTGTTACTCAATTTTTCGGGCAACATCGGAATCGTTCTATCTACCAAGTAAACAGAGGTAGCCCTACTTTCAGCCTCCTGATCAATAATATCACCTTCGCGCACATAATGCGTCA
This sequence comes from uncultured Dysgonomonas sp., assembly GCA_937995835.1. Lineage (GTDB taxonomy): Bacteria > Bacteroidota > Bacteroidia > Bacteroidales > Dysgonomonadaceae > Dysgonomonas. Next base: position 76,658 of record CALKIV010000002.1, read on the forward strand.
CATCTGCAATGTGAATTCCCACTTGCCAAAGTCCATTTTTCAATTGCTGAATCGACAATGCATCATCATAATCCTTAGCAGATGCAGGGTCTATCGTAAAAGTTGGCACATTACGGAAATCCTCGCGTTTTTTGATTTCTTCTTCTGTTATCTCATCAGATATTTTATTGGCTGCCTCTTCCACTTTCTCCGGATATTTATACGGCAGACCATATTCAGCCAAGATAGCATGCATTTCGGTGGTATTATCACCAGATTTACCAAGCACATCCAACACTTTTCCTATCGGATTTTTGGCTTTCGATGGCCATTCTACGATTTCCACCACAGCCTTATCTCCATCTTCACCACCTTTCAGGTTGTCTTTAGGGATAAAAATATCATTTGCTAAGATTTTACTATCTAACACCAAAAAAGCAAAGTTGGGTTGGACATCCAACACACCCACAAATTGAGTACGCTTTCTTTCCAAAACTTCTACCACTTCACCCTCTGGTTCTCTGCCTTTTCTTGCAGCCTGCACTTGCACCTTCACCCTGTCGCCATCCATTGCATGAGCCGAGTTTCGCTCTGCCACAAATATACTTCCGCTACCATCGTCAGGAATGAAAGAGTTTTTTCCATTACTTCTTCTTTCAAAACGTCCCTGCATCAGGTTGGCTCTCGTATTTGCTCTAAATTTCCCTCTTCCCGTTTCTATGATAAAAGCTTCTTCCACCAAGTCATGAAGCACGTTAAGCGCAATCTGCTTTTCAGCCGAACGCTTATAGTCCAACTTGTCAGTTATTTGCTTTAAGCTATATGATTGTTCTGAATTATCACTTAAGAATTTGGCAACTGAATTTATTATTTCTTTCTTACTTCTTCTTCTAGGAGCCTTAGGCTGTCTTGCTTTTTTTGCCATATATTTTAGGTATTATTATACATTAGGTTAGTTGCACTTAAGGTAGATTTAGACTACCAAAACGAAGTGCACTATCTATCAAAGGTAAACAAAAAGAATTGTCTTATGTTTAATACCAATAAAATATTAACCGACACTTAATAAAAATTATTAATTTTGTATCTTAATTTCATTAGTCATTTCTCGTAATAGCAAGGTCCAAATAAATTTGCTTTGCCACATTTGCTTGACGAAAATGCTCTTGAAGAATTATTAAAAGAATATGTCTTGTATCATTCATATAGAAACAGCAACCAACGTTTGCTCTGTAGCAGTATCCAATGAGGATGAACTCATTTTTTACAAAGAAGACACTGATGGACCTTCACATGCAAAACTCTTAGGAGTTTTTGTGCAAGAAGCTATCATTCATCTTAAAAAAGAGAATCTGTCTCCTGATGCCATAGCCATTAGCTCTGGCCCAGGCTCATACACCGGATTGCGTATTGGGGTATCTGAAGCAAAAGGTGTTTGCTATGCACTAAACATACCATTGATAGCTATCGAAACATTGAAAATCATGGCTTATCGTGTTAACGAAGAAAGTGGACTTGATAGCTCCACCCTACTCTGCCCGATGATTGATGCCAGAAGAATGGAAGTATATGACACCATTTTTGATAACACACTGAACAAAAAGGAAGAAACCACTGCCGACATTGTGGACGAAAACTCTTTTGCTGATGTGTTAAACAAACAACAAATAGCCTTCTTTGGCAACGGAGCCGACAAATGCAAAGAAGTGCTGACTTCTACCAATGCCATTTTCTTAGAAAACATCTATCCTAGAGCAAAAGATATGATAGCTCTTGCCTCCAAGGCTTATGAGGCGAAAAACTTTGTGGATGTAGCTTATTACGAACCCTTTTATCTTAAAGAATTTGTGGCCACTGTACCGAAAAACAAAGTGCTACCTCAACAAAATTGAGCTTGATACGATTAAAATTAAGATCAATCATTTCATAAGTGTACAAATAACATTTATCTTTGTCTTAAACAACCGTAGAATTATAAGCCAAAATGACTTCACCTTTTTATAAAGAGCATCACAAACATTACGTATCTGTCGATTGTCTCATTCTTGGATTCAAAAACAACAAACTGTATTTGTTGCTATCTAAACGACGTTTTGAACCCTACAAGGGAAGTAACTCACTGATGGCAGGATTCATACGTCCCCAAGAAAACTTAGCAGACACCGTTGCCCGAGTTGTGCAAGAGTATACAGGCATTGAGGATATGTACATGGAACAGGTGGGCGTCTATGGGGATGTGAAGCGTGACACGGCTGATCGTGTGATCTCAATCGCTTATTACGCTTTGATTGACATTCAATATTTTGACGAAAATCTTTGCAAAATACATGATGCTGAATGGATAGAGGTGGACAAAGTGGGCTCGCTCGTATTTGACCACAACCAAATTTTGGCTGACACCTTAGATAAACTAAAAAAGAAAGCATCATCAGAACCAATTGGTTTCAGCTTATTGCCTGAAAAATTCACACTACCTCAACTGCAAAGCTTATACGAAGCCATCTATCAAACTGAATTGGACAAACGTAATTTCAGAAAAAAGATATTGGCAATGAATCTCCTTGAGAAACAAAAAGACAAGGACATGGAAAACTCCAGAAGAGGAGCATACTACTACAAGTTCAAAAAAGAAGAATACGACGAACTTCTGAAAGGTGGATTCTACTTTTCCCTCTAAAAAATAATAAAACCACATAGCAAGCATAAAATTAATGTTTTGCCGGAAACATGTTTTTAAACATGCTAAAACAAGGCATACATTCGTTTACTTATTTGTAATATTGCAAGTGTACTCCGTACACTTATGAAGATTTTAATGCTAAAACATAAAATATATCCGTATCATGCTGAAAGAATTAAAAGAAGAAGTTTTCAAAGCTAATATAGACCTAGTGAGTCATGGACTGGTGATTTTCACTTGGGGAAACGTTAGCGCAATAGACAGAGAAAAAGGTTTGGTGGTGATCAAGCCATCGGGCGTTTCATACGACACAATGAAAGCCTCTGACATGGTGGTGGTTGATCTGGATGGTAAAGTAGTAGATGGAAATTTAAAACCATCGTCCGATACTGCAACACACCTCGCTTTATATAAAGCCTTCACGAATATTGGAGGAGTCGTACATACTCACTCCACATATGCCACAGCATGGGCACAAGCAGGCATTGATCTGCCAAATATAGGAACAACACATGCCGACTACTTCAAAGACAACATCCCGTGCACGCGCCAGATGACTGTTGCAGAAGTGGAAAACGCATACGAACTGGAGACAGGAAACGTAATAATAGAACGATTTAAAGATATGAATCCGGATTTCACTCCGGGAGTATTGGTTCAGAATCACGGTCCATTTTCATGGGGAAAAGATGCGCACGATGCTGTACACAATGCAGTTGTGCTAGAACAAGTGGCAAAAATGGCATCTATATCATTTGCCGTAAACCCTAACTTGAAGATGAATGAAGAATTGATCAAAAAGCACTTCTTCAGAAAACACGGACCAGGTGCTTATTACGGGCAATAATTTTAGAAGAAAAGAGTAAACAATTAAATAACAATTAAAAAATAAATATCATGGATTTTTTCAAAGATTACGAAGTTTGGTTTATTACAGGAGCTCAGCTGCTATACGGTGGTGACGCTGTGGTACAAGTAGATGATCATTCTAATAAAATTGTAAAAGGGCTGAACGACTCAGGAATTCTTCCTATCAAAGTTGTATACAAAGGAACAGCTAATTCATCGAAAGAGATTTCTGACATTATGCGTGCTGCCAATGGCGACACTAAATGTGTTGGTATGATCACTTGGATGCATACCTTCTCACCAGCTAAAATGTGGATACATGGTTTGATGGATTATAAAAAACCATTGCTTCACCTACATACTCAATTCAATAAAGAAATTCCATGGGATGAAATCGATATGGATTTCATGAACTTGAACCAATCAGCACACGGTGACCGTGAGTTTGGACATATCACAAGCCGTCTACGCAAACCTCGCAAAGTGGTAGTAGGTTATTGGCAAGAAAAAGACACACAAGACAAAATCGCTGGATGGATGCGTGTGTGTGCTGGATGGGCTGATTCACAAGATATGCTTATCGTTCGTTTCGGTGACAACATGAACAATGTGGCTGTTACTGATGGAGACAAAGTAGAAGCTGAAATTCGTTTAGGATACCACGTAGACAATGCTCCTATTGCTACCTTAGTGCCTTACGTTAATGCAGTGACCGATAAAGAAATAGATGCACTTATTGCTGAATACGAAAAAGTTTACGACTTTGCCGATGACTGCAAAAAAGGTGCAGAAAAGCACTCGTTTGTACGTGATGCAGCTGCTCAAGAAATTGGACTTCGCCGTTTCTTACAAGACAAAGGAGCCAAAGGATTTACAACTAGCTTCAACGAACTTGAAGGCTTGAAACAATTGATGGGATTCGCTTCTCAACGTTTGATGGCTGAAGGTTATGGTTTTGGTGCTGAAGGAGACTGGAAATCTGCTGCTTTAACTCGTACAATGTGGGTGATGGGACAAGGTTTGCCTGGTGGACAATCTTTCCTTGAAGATTACACGTTGAACTTTGATGGAGAAAACAGTACTATCCTTCAATCACACATGCTAGAGATCAACCCAGACATCACAGGAACAAAACCTCGTATAGAAGTTCACTACCTGGGAATTGGAGATTCTGAAACATGTGCTCGTCTTGTGTTCCAAGCTCATAAAGGAGAAGGTATTGCAGCCACTATCGTAGATATGGGTAACCGTTTCCGTATGATCGTTAACGAAGTGGAAGTAAGAGAGCCTAAAGCGCTTCCAAAACTACCGGTAGCTTGTGCACTTTGGAAACCAATGCCTAACTTCGAGATCGGAGCAGGTGCTTGGATTCTTGCAGGTGGAACTCACCACTCTTGTTTCTCTTTCGCATTGACAACTGAAATGATGGAAGACTATGCTGAGATCGCTGACATAGAAATGTTGATCATTGACAAGGATACAACCATCCGTCAATTCCGTCAAGACATTCGTTACAACGAAGTATATTATATGCTAAACAAAGCATTGAGATAAAAAACTAAACACAGCATAGCTACCTAGGTGGCTATGCTGTATTAAAATAGGAATATACTATATGAAATATACTATAGGACTAGATTATGGCTCTGACTCGTGTAGAGCTTTAATTGTTGAAGTCGAAACAGGAAAAGAAGTTGGATCATCTGTCAAATACTATAAACGATGGATGAAGGAGATGTATTGTGATGCACACAGCAATCAATACAGACACCACCCTCTAGACTACATTGAGGCAATGGAAGAGTCTGTAAAAGAAGCTCTGAGCAAAGCACCTAAAGGGACTGCAGAAAACGTTGTGGGGATCTCTTTTGACACCACCGGTAGTACTCCTGCCTTGATCGACAAAGATGGACAGGTATTGGCACTACGCCCCGAATTTGAAGAAAATCCGAACGCTATGTTCGTTCTTTGGAAAGATCACACAGCAATAGAAGAAGCTACAAGAATTAATGATCTGGCAAGAAAAGCAGATGTTGATTACACAAAATATGAAGGAGGAATCTACTCTAGCGAGTGGGTATGGGCTAAAATGGCTCATATACTAAGAAAAGATGCATCCATCGTAGATACAGCTTGTAGCTGGATAGAGCTTTGCGACTGGCTTCCAGCAATTTTAACAGACAAAGTAAAACCTACTGAAGTTGTAAGAAGTAGATGTGCTGCAGGACATAAAGCCTTATGGCATACCGATTGGGGTGGATTACCTCCTGAGGAATTTCTTGTGCAAATTGACCCTCTATTGAAAGGGTATAGAGAAAATCTTTTTACTGAAACATTCACTAGCGATCAGCAAGTTGGAAAATTGACTGAAGAATGGGCTAAACGTTTAGGTCTAACCACCAATGTTGTAGTTGGTGTAGGAGCTTTTGACTGCCACATGGGAGCTGTAGGAGCTGAAATACAACCTAAGACTTTCGTGCGTGTGATAGGAACTTCTACTTGCGACATCATGGTTGCTTCATACGAAGACATGAAAGACAAACTTGTCCCTGGCATTTGTGGACAGGTAGATGGGTCTGTTATCCCAGGAATGATTGGACTAGAAGCTGGTCAGTCTGGCTTTGGAGATATCTATGCTTGGTTCAAAGATCTTGTGGCTTGGCCTATCGAAAACATTTTGGCTAAGTCTAAGCTGATAGATGACACCACTAAAGAAAAACTGATTGAAGAAACTCTTGATCAGATTATTCCTGAGCTAAACAAAGCAGCAGCTGATATCCCTGCTTCTAAAAGCACAGTATTGGCTATCGACTGGATGAACGGAAGAAGAACTCCGGATGCTAATCAGTTGGTAAAAGGAACAATCACAGGACTCAACCTAGCTAGTAACGCTCCACTAATCTTCAAAGCATTGGTAGAAGCTACTGCATTTGGTTCTAAAGCTATTGTTGATAGATTCTTAGAAAATAAAATCGAAATAGACTCTGTTATTGGTATTGGTGGAATTTCTCTGAAATCTCCATTAGTTATGCAAACTTTGGCTGACGTATTGGATATGCCTATCAAGGTGGCTAAGTCTGATCAGGCATGTGCACTAGGTGCTGCTATGTTTGCTGCTGTTGCTGCTGGAGTATACAAAACGACTGCAGAAGCGCAAGCTAAGATGGGTCAAGGCTTTGCTCTTGAATACCACCCAATCAAAGAGAATCATGAAGAATACATGAAGATCTATAAAGAATACCAAAAATTGGGCAAATTTACTGAAACCGAATTATTTTCAAAATAACAATAACTTCATACTATGAACTGGAATTCACATGAATTTATTTGGCTCGATTGGGTCATTATAGTAGTCGGCATACTAGCTGTTTCTTGGGCGGTATGGCGTTCAGTGCAAAAAGACAAACGTCTACAACAAGGAGCAAGCAGCGAAGACTATCTGTTTGGTAAAGGAGAGCCTTGGTATATCATTGGAGCAGCTATCTTTGCTGCAAATATTGGGTCTGAACACCTTGTAGGTCTTGCAGGAACTGGTGCCAAATCTGGTGTAGGAATGGCACACTGGGAGATGCAAGGTTGGATGATTCTGATTTTAGGATGGCTATTTGTTCCATTCTATCAATTGATGAACAATAAGATGGGCAAGATCATCACTATGCCCGACTTCCTGAAATATCGTTATACGCCAGCAACAGGATCTTGGTTATCCATCATCACGCTGATTGCATACGTATTAACTAAAGTGAGTGTTACTGCCTTTACTGGTGGTATCTTTATGGAGAGTCTCCTTGGCCTACCTTTCTGGTATGGTGCAATCGGACTGATTGTTCTAACTGGGATTTTCACCGTTCTAGGTGGGATGAAAGGGGTGATGACGCTTTCTGCCATTCAAACTCCTATCCTGATCATTGGTTCATTCCTCGTATTATTCTTAGGTTTATCAGCCCTTGGTTATGGTAGCATTGCTGACGGATGGACTTCTATGATGGAATATGCCAAAACGCTAAACGTAGGAGCCGATGGACATGCTTATGGAACAAATCATATGTTTCACTTCGAAACAGGCGACCCATTGTATGATGACTATCCAGGCTTTTGGGTATTTATCGGTGCTTCTATTATTGGTTTCTGGTATTGGTGTACTGACCAACACATCGTTCAACGTGTATTGGGACAACAAAAAGGAGAATCTAACGAAGTGGTGATGAAACGTGCGCGTAGAGGAACTATCGCTGCTGGTTACTTCAAACTTCTACCGGTTTTCATGTTCTTGATACCGGGAATGGTGGCTGCTGCATTGGCCGCACGTCCAGATAGTGGTTTCACATTGGAAAATCCCGACACAGCCTTCGGCGCAATGGTTAAATTTGTTTTGCCGGCAGGTGTTAAAGGAATCGTTACCATCGGATTCATCTCTGCTCTGGTAGCCTCTTTGGCAGCGTTCTTCAACTCATGTGCTACACTATTCACTGAAGACTTCTATAAACCTAAGTTTAAAGATCAAAGCGAAAGTACTTATGTAATGGTAGGTCGTATTGCTACAGCTGTAGTGGTAGTGCTTGGTATCATTTGGATTCCAATCATGATGAGCTTAGGTAGCTTGTACGATTACCTACAAGGCATTCAGTCACTTCTTGCCCCTGCTATGGTTGCTGTATTTGCTCTTGGTATCTTCTCTAAGAGAATTACACCGAAAGCAGGTGAAGCAGGTATGATCGTCGGGTTCATCATTGGTATGGTGCGTCTATTGACTAACATCTTCACCAACAGTGGACACGATGTTATGACAGGATGGTACTGGGAGGCTACAACATGGTTCTGGCAAACCAACTGGTTGATTTTTGAAATCTGGTTGCTTGTCTTCATCATGGTGTTGATGGTTGTGGTGTCATTCTTCACACCGAAACCAACTGCTCAACAAGTGGATGCTATTACATTTACCAGTGACTATAAAAAACAAATCTGGAGAAGCTGGGACAGATGGGACGTTCTTGCCTCATTGGGTGTTGTCATTAGCTGTGGTCTATTCTACTGGTACTTCTGGTAAAGTAGAATATCTCAAGGTGATATAAAAAATAGGATTGTCGTTAACGACAATCCTATTTTTTTTTTGCTCTTTATGATCAAGTTGGCCAAGTAGAACAATAATATTGTTTCTTTTAAAACTATTTTATATTTATTAAACTTATTCTGTCAAAAATCAAAGCCCCCATTTAAATATAATTCGTATTTTTATAAAATAACACTGTTAGACACCTTCTTAAGGTGAAATACAAATAGAGAACTTAAATCAATAATTTAAATAAAAAGAACTAGCGAACCATGAAAGAATTAAAAATGTACATCGACGGCAAATTCGTCGAAAACTCCTCAGGCAAGTGGATAGATGTTTTGAACCCATCTACCGAAGAAGTAAACTGCAAGATGCCTGAAGGCACATTAGAAGAAACAAAGAAAGCAATAGATGCCGCCGAAAAAGCTCAATATGCATGGGAAAAAATCCCTGCTGTAGAAAGAGGTGCGTATCTGATAAAAATAGCTGAAGGCATCAGAAAAAGAGAAAAAGAACTGACTGACATCATCGTTCGCGAAGGTGGAAAAACACAAGGTTTGGCCAACGTGGAGGTATTATTCACAGCTGACTACCTTGAATATATGGCAGGATGGGCACGCCGTTATGAAGGAGAAATTATCCAAAGCGATCGACCTAAAGAAAGTATTTTCTTATTTAAGAAACCTATTGGAGTGACTACCGGAATACTTCCTTGGAACTTTCCTTTCTTCTTGATTGCTCGCAAAGCTGCACCTGCATTATTAACAGGAAACACTATCGTTGTGAAACCAAGTCAAATTACTCCTGAAAATGCTTATGTATTTGCTCAAATAGTGGAAGAAGTGGGCTTACCAAAAGGAGTATTCAACATGGTGATGGGACGTGGATCGGTGATCGGTAGCGAATTAGCTTCTAATCCTAAAGTAGGCATGGTCAGCTTAACGGGTAGCGTAGAGGCTGGTGTACATACTATGACGGCAGCATCAAAAAATATCACAAAGGTATCTCTAGAGTTAGGAGGAAAAGCTCCTGCTATTGTTATGGATGATGCAGATATTGATTTAGCTGTGAAAGCGATTGTGGCTTCTAGGGTGATCAACACAGGACAGGTATGTAACTGTGCTGAAAGAGTTTATGTACACAAAAATGTGAAAGCTCAATTTACTGAGAAACTTGTCACAGCCATGAAACAAGTGAAGGTGGGCGATCCAAATAAGGTAGCAGACCTCGACATGGGACCTCTAGTGGAAGCTAAAGCATTGAAAACAATAGAAGAAAAAGTAGCCAAAGCTGTAGCAGAAGGATGTAAAATTCTTTGTGGAGGAAAACGTATCGGTACTAAAGGATATTTCTTTGAACCAACCGTGCTAGATGGAGCCACTCAAAAAATGTCAATCGTACAGGAAGAAACCTTTGGACCAGTACTTCCAATCGTAGAGTTTTCTGATATTGATCAAGCTATTGAATGGGCAAACGACTGTGAATACGGACTTACCTCATCTGTATATACTGAAAGTTTGGAGACTGCATTTAAATTAATGCGTTCTTTGAGATTTGGAGAAACTTACATCAACCGCGAAAACTTTGAAGCAATGCAAGGATTCCATGCAGGATGGAGAAAATCGGGCATTGGTGGTGCTGATGGCAAACATGGTTTGGAAGAATATCTACAAACACATGTAGTATATCTTGAAACCAAAAATTAATAATATACATTGTTTATCGAAAAGACTCAGAACTATTTTCACCCTGAGTCTTTTCTGCTTTTATTATTAAGTATGAAATTCCAATATCTTCTAACATTAACCATTATTGGTTTTATGTCTTGTAGCACTCAATATTATTTTCCTATAAGCTCTAAAGACGCTGATCCTGGAGAAAATCAATTGGACACGTTTAAAAACGAATGGTACTCTAAACATTTAACCGCACTACAAGAGCCTATATTAAAAGATATACAAAAGGCAAACATCGAGATATACAGATATACCAACTTAGGCACATGGTCTAATCCCTATTCTTATCGAGTGGAAAAAGATGGTAAAAATATCTCTATCACTAAAAAAAGGACTAATGGACAAGGTGGCTATCATTCCGGACATCTCGTAGAAGAGGAAACAAAAGCGATCACTAACACAGAGAGGAATACATTGCAAGAGAAGCTAAATGAGACCGTTTTTTGGCAGATGCCCACACATGAGCAATCATTTGGTCTCGATGGAGAAGAATGGATTGTGGAAGGCTATAAAGATAAACAGTATCACTTTGTCACTAGATGGACACCCAATTACGATGGGACAAATCCATATGTAGAACTCTGTGAATTTTTTGTACGCATATTTGATAAAAAGTAAAAAAACACACCTGTCTTCCTTCAAAAAATCAATACCTTTAAGGGACTAAATCAACTAAAAATGAAAATCGGACTATTTATACCATGCTATGTCAATGCATTGTATCCGGATGTAGGTGTTCAAACCTATAAGCTTCTAGACTATCTAGGCTTAGATGTAGAATATCCACAAGATCAAACCTGCTGTGGTCAGCCAATGGCCAACGCTGGCTTCGAGGATGGAGCACTGCCTTTAGCTCAAAAATTTGACGAATTATTTGAAAAATACGACTATGTGGTGGCTCCTTCAGCAAGTTGTGCATCATTTATAAAATTCAACAATCCGGCAATAATGGAAAAACATGGACACACCTGCCAATCTGCTGGAAAGACTTATGATGTATGTGAGTTTCTGCACGATATCATTAAACCTAAAACTTTACCGGGAAAATTTCCTCATAAAGTGAGCTTACATAACAGCTGTCATGGCGTGCGAGAGTTAAAACTTTCTTCTGCCAGCGAGTTGAATATTCCTCGATATTCTAAGATAAAGGACTTGCTTTCTTTAGTAGAAGGCATCGAAATAGTAGAACCAGACAAGGTAGATGAGTGCTGTGGCTTTGGAGGAATGTTTGCTGTAGAAGAGTCTGCCATGTCAGTATGTATGGGGCAAGACAAACTAAAAAACCATATTGCCACAGGAGCAGAATATATAACAGGGGCAGACAGCTCGTGTTTGATGCACATGGAGGGGATTGTGAAAAGAGAAAAAATGCCTATTCAGTTTATTCATGTTGTTCAAATTTTAACTGCCGGACTATGAGTACAAAACATTCAAAAGCTGCAGAACGCTTTATTGCCAACAAAGAGCAAGAAACATGGCACAACGAAACGCTGTGGAAGGTTAGAGAAAAAAGAGATCGCCTAGCCATGGGCATACCTGAATGGGAAGATCTGAGAGCAACGGCAGCCAAAATAAAAATGCATACCGTCACTCATCTGGATCGCTACCTCGAAGAGTTTGAAAAATGTGCAATAGCCAATGGCGCAATTGTTCACTGGGCAAAGGATGCAGAAGAACACAATCGCATTGTTTATGATATTCTTAAAAAACATGAGGTTAAGAAATTGGTAAAAAGTAAATCCATGCTGACCGAAGAGTGCGAACTCAATCCTTACCTCATCGAAAAAGGAATAAATGTAATAGAAAGCGACTTGGGAGAGCGTATTCTCCAACTGAAGGATGAACCACCGAGCCACATTGTGTTGCCTGCGATCCATCTAAAACGTCAACAAGTAGGAAAACTTTTTGAAGAGAAACTTGGAACAGAAAAAGACAATAGCGACCCGACATACCTTACACGAGCAGCTAGAAAGAGTTTAAGAAATGACTTCTTGACAGCGGATGCAAGTATGACAGGGGCCAACTTTGGGGTGGCCAACACAGGAGATGTAGTGGTCTGCACCAATGAGGGCAACGCTGATATGGGAACCTCACTTGCCAAATTACATATCGTATCGATGGGCTTAGAGAAAGTGATTCCAAGTCACGATGCACTCAGTGTGTTCACTCGCCTACTCGCTCGCTCGGCAACAGGCCAACCTGTTACGACTTACACCTCGCACTATCGTCGCCCTCGCATAGGTTGTGAAATGCATATCATATTGGTAGACAATGGCAGAAGCGAATTGATAGGCAATAAAGAGCACATTCAAACCTTGAAATGTATTCGTTGTGGCGCATGCATGAATACTTGCCCTGTCTATCGTCGCAGTGGAGGCTATTCTTATACTTATTTTATTCCCGGTCCTATTGGCATCAACCTAGGAATGGCAAAAGCTCCTCACAAGTATTATGACAACGTTTCAGCTTGTTCGCTATGCTATTCGTGCAATAATGTTTGCCCTGTAAAGATTGATCTTGCTGATCAGATTTACCGATGGAGACAAAAATTAGATGGCTTTGGCAAAGCTGATTCGACCAAGAAGGTAATGTCCAAAGGGATGAAATTTTTATTCACTCACCCTAGCCTATTTCGCTTGGGGCTAAAATTAGCACCAATCATCAATCACCTACCTCGATTTATGAAATATAATGGACTAAACGATTGGGGTAAAGGACGTGAACTCCCTCATTTTGCTGGAGAATCCTTCTCTGAAATGTGGAAAAAAGGAAAAGTGAAAGCTAAAAACAAAGAATGACCATGAGCAGTAGAGCAGAAATATTAAAGAATATAAAGAAGCATACACATGAGCAATATGATATGCCTGAAATAGCTATCAATGGCATACAGTATGCTGACAAAGTAGATCAATTTGTGCAAACCAGCAAAGCTGTAGGTGGTGATGCCATCTTTTTGGACGAGAATGAGGATATAAATGAAAAGATAAAGGCTTTATATCCTGAAGCAAAAAACATTGCATCTTCACTTGCAGAAGTGTCAATAGCAACCATCAGCCCTGACAACGTTAATCAGCCACATGAACTTCAAAATGTAGATTTGGGTGTTATAGAGGGTGAACTTGGCGTAGCTGAAAATGGCTGTGTATGGATTCCTCAAAATGTGAAGGAACGAGCTATTTATTTCATTGCCGAATATTTGGTCATCGTTCTTGATAGAAAGAAGATCCTAAATAATATGCATGAGGCATACAAGCAACTACCTTTTGATCAGGAGGCTTTTGGAATCTTTATTTCAGGACCATCAAAAACTGCTGACATCGAACAGGCTTTAGTTGTAGGAGCACATGGAGCTAAAGGAGTAACAGTGATTCTGAAGTAATTTCAGAGTCGCTGTTCTTTATTTTCCGAAGGCAAGACGCACTTTGAGACCATAGCCCATGGTGTTGATCTTTTTAACGAAAGTGTTTTCTTGCCCTTCTTTTTCATTAGAGGAAGAAAGGATTCCACTATACACATGATCTTCCGGATTCAGTGGATTATATTGTACCAAAGGCTTTCGTCCCATATCTTCTTTCTTGATGTCATTCAATCCATAATCTACGAACACACCTGTGTAAAGAAACATTTCATTGGGTAGTTTCCACTTTACTCCTGTCTCGAAAGCTAAACTTACCGACATTTTATATTTTATCTTATCCTCATTGGCACTAACGGGGAACTCTCCAAAACCTCTGAACGGAACATCATCGATCAGATCTTTATTGTGAGGATAATAACCTTCTGTCTTTAAATTGCCTGTTATACTCTTATATTTCCCATTTATTGGCAACCCTATTTTACCTCCTGCTGCTGCATAGAAAATCATGTTTTCTGTTTCAGCAAATTGATAGTGTATCATAATGGGAATATTCAGGTAAAAAGCACTTTGCTGTTCAGTGTAATCTTTGAGATTATATCTAAACTCAAAGTCTTCTCTAACTTCTAAATCGAAAGCCTGATGACTTCCTGACACCTCACCCAACTTAATATCTTGGTTGTAGAAAGCAAAATCCAGGCCAGTCGCTAACCCTATATTTTTGGAGAAGAAGTATGTATATCCTAAGCCGATTCCTCCACTTAACTTGTCACTCGATGTTCCTTGCTCCAGATCATGTTTTAATGACATGATGCCAGCAAAGCCTCCAACTGAAAATTCGTGTTTTGGATAGTCTTCTTGGGCTTTTACTGTCAAGCACATCAGCAGTGCATACAGTGAAATGATTATGATTCTTGTATTCTTCATCTCTTATCGTATATTTCTTAATAAACAACCATTCTAAGCGATTCGCTTACTCCTCCTTCTAAAGAAATTCTCAGAATATAAATACCCGGATTGATTGGTGCTATAATTTCTGTAATCTCTCCTGTCAATGGTTCTTGACTCACTGCTGTCAGTCCTGAAAGAGAATATAGCGAAACAGTGCCTTGCATTCCTTCCTTCAATGGCACTTCTATTGTTATCTTCTCACCCCTTCTCACAGGGTTAGGAGACACTTTCAAGCCGGAGTTCATCAGCACAGGACTATCGGCACATGTGAAATATTCTACACCATTGACATCTACCATTTTTGCATGATAAAGAGCCTTTTCGTCCAAAAGATCTGTCTTTCGTGGTCCTGCTGAATAATATTGCTTCGTTCCAATTTCTTTTCCATCCTTATACCATTGGTAAGACTTGAACTCATATCCTCCATTGGTAGTCTCATTATTGTTGATCACCAACGTATTGTTCCAGCGTTGCTCTATGATACTCCAAAACGGAAAATATTTTACCAAAGTCATTGGATAGACACGTTGCGTCTTCCCATCTTGCGAAGTTACGGTTGCTACTAAACGATGAAAACCTGGCTTGCTTATATCAGGCGTAGCCAAAGCGGTGTTTTCTTCTTTAGAGAATTGAACTTCCGGAGCAAAAGATATGGTCGCAAAATAAGGAAGATCTATACTTATCGGAATTGTACGGTCAGTATATGCACAATCAATCAGATAATCTTCATCCAATCTCGCTAACCAGTCCTCGCTATTGATCGTCAAACCTTCGATATCAGCTACATGATTAAGCCTCACTACAACGTCAATTGTTCCTTGCACTTCATCGGGATTAACCACTCCATTGATCAAATTGCTCAAGTCTCCAACAAGAGTATATCTACCAGGGAGTTCATTGTAACTCCCCTTACCCCATGTTACAGTAGCTTCAATATCATAACCAAATTCTAAGATAGAAGATATTTTATCTTTTAATCCAATATCTTCAAATGTTGTTCCAAACGGAACTTCTAACACCGTCTCTGTAGCTGAAACAACTTTAATATCCGACTGATAGACTCCAGCATCTATCACTCGTACATTTTCTTTTAGATTTATGAAGCGTGAACGGTTGGCTAGGTCTTCGGTTAGGTCTTCAGGAAAAGCTGCTGCATTTCCAATGGCTCTCGCCTGAGACTTGTATTCCAGCTGAAAGCTTCCGTCCTTAAATGCGGGATCGATATTGATTAAGTTATTATTTTCTTTAAAATCAATATTATAGAAATCGGTTTCAGAAGTTATATTATTATAAACAATACTATTTTGGAGAGTTCCTCTTGTCTTTCCGTATAAGGTATGATCTGCCTTATTGCCTACAATTGTACCGTTAATTATCTTATTCTCTTTTGATAAATAGATGGCAGATTGCCCGACATTATTTGCTATTATGCTATTGATAATATCTCCCGAAGAGAACATTGCTGCCCCATCAGTATTCGTCTGACTTATCGTTTTGTTGTCTATAACAACTAAATAAGTTAATCTGTTGTCTAGGTTATTGACACCTCCACCTTGTGCCACACCATTAAGTATTTTCCCTCCCGATTCATCGGAGATTTGAGCAACATTTCCACTGACTGTTGATTGATTTAAGCTTGCTCCTTCTGCAAGATACACACCTCCTCCGTAAGCATTAACTTGATTGTAGTTGCTTATAGCAACTGCTTTATTTCCTCTGATAGTGCTATAGCATAGTGCTCCATTTTTCTTTAGATACGCACCTCCTCCATACACATCCTCATCAACTCCTAAAGTATATCCATTCTGAATGATAACTCCAGCCCACTCTGTTGGCTCTTCAAAATCTACGGATTGAGTCAAAGCCCTGCCTTCATAGCTGGCGTCTATATAGGTTTTATTGGCAACAGTATCTATTTTATTGAAGTCGGTCTCATATCCCGCAAAACCTCCATGCAAATTTGCTCCTTCTACCATTTCGAAGTTGCCATGATATGTTCCACTAGCCACCCATATCTTTTTCACCATACTTGGCGTATGCTCATTCAACAGTTTTGCCCCTATCAGAGCATCTGTAAGATTATTCAAAGCGTTTTCCCAGTCAGAGCCGTTGCCTTCCTTTTTCTCATTAACATAAAATGACCCATCTTTACCTAATGCTAGCTCTTTGTCTTGATACTCCATCGCTCCCTGATCTACACGATCTGCATATATACGTTGCACACCATCCAAATCCGTAGTCCAATCATTAGCAATCAAACTATTACTTCATTTATTCAAAGCCGGACTAATAGGTAATAATTGGTAATTTCCTCCTTTATAGTTTTTGAAAAATGGATCTATCGAGTCATCCTCTGACACTAGATTTGCTTCTATTGTACTGTTGTCCGAATAAAGATTACTCACTTCATCATTAGCCACATTTCCATATATAATATTGTTATACACACCACTCTGTGAAGCATATATTCCTATACCCTCTGCCTGAGTAATTGCCCCAATACTATTTGTAGCAATTAGCGCCTGAATGGTGTTTTTTACGATTGTATTATTTATAATTCGGCTATTGTTTACTGCATACACTCCTGCACCTCTGCTGGTATTAGCATTAACAACTGTATTACTTTCTATAATACAATTCATTAGCGTTGCATTGTCAATACAAACTCCGCCCCCTTGAGCAGCTGAGTTATTCTTTACAACACTATGGCTTAGCACACCACCTTCGAGCAAGTATGCGCCACCTCCACAATCTATTGTTCGCCCATTTTGAAGTGTGAACCCTCTCCAAGTAGTAAGCTCTTTGAAAATTCTATCTTGTGTCAGGGGTCTTCCTTCGTGTTGTGCATCAATAATTGTAGGATACCTCAAAGGTTGAGACTGATCTAACTTTGTTTCGTTACCTACAAATCCGCCATAGACATCTACTGCCTCTTGCATCAAGTAGTTGCCCAAATAAGCACCTTTAGCAACCCAAATCTGCGATAGCGAATTAGGGTATTTTTTATTTCTTTCTTCTGTTTTTTTCAATGCTTCTGACAGTTCTCCCATGGCTTTTGACCATGACAATCCTGTGCCTTTCTCTCCTTTTTTCACATAGAGTACATTGCCAATCTCTTCTGGAGTAATAATAAATTTATTGTTCTCATCATCACAATCGAGAACATCTTCTCCAACCCTTACAAAGAGCTTATCAAAAGGCATATAATTAGAAAAATCATCTATACTAAATTGTACTGTATGCGTTTCTCCCTTTCCTAGTTTTTCACTCACCAAGAAAGTTTCTATAAGTATCTCTTTTCCTGACTTTTCAGTATATACATTCAATTTTACCTCAGACTCTACATTCACGGCTCCACTATTACCAACTTTAAGGTCTAAGATTAACTTATCTGCTTTTCGGTCGTATCCAAAATCATATTCACCTATTACTATATCAGCAGCAGGATGTACTGTGACAAGATTCACAGGATCAATCATGCCCAATTGCAACATATGCCCATTGAACGGCTGAAGTGTTCTAGTCCCATCCTTTGAAACCAATGTGTGATTTAAAGGAGCAGGATTGGCAATAATTGTCAAATCATCATTAATCTGGTTTTGATAGAATGAGTATTGATGCCAAACTTTACGGGCAACCATCCATGGTTTATTTCCATTGGCTGTATCTGCGCCATAAACACGAAGTGTTCCAGAAACAGCTCCTCCTTTTTCCCCACTCGGCATAATCACAAAAGACTCGTTATCGGGCGTCAAAGAAGCAATCACAGGATACTCCCAACCCGTTCCTGAATAACAATCTTTGATTTCTTTCTCGACAGCCAAAGTGGCTCCATCTAAGATAAATAATGAAGATTCATCTCGATAAACAATCTCATTTCTTCCATCATTGTTAAAGTCAAACATGCTCATACTAGTGCACATGGATGAAAAATCATTAAACTGATTGTTCTTTACCCTCTCTACAACATCGTTTTGCTCCTTGCTATACTCTAAGCGATAAACAGACGTATATCCCTTAGCATTAACACCTCCCATGAATACAATGTCGGGAATACCATTACCATCAGTATCGCCAATAAATGGCCAAGAATTTTTTATCGCTCTGCTCTCTGGATTAGCCACATCACTTCCCAAAAGAATTGGAAGATTGAGTCTATATTTGACTTTTCCTGTTGAAGTTTCCCAAATGCGAGTTTCTAGCCGATAGTCAGCTGTTCCATCTTTCACTGGCATTACTGTGACCACTTCTAAGCTACCATCGAGATCTAAATCAGCTAAAGCAAAAGTTTTGAATAAGGTAGAAGAACCATTACTTGCCAATTCGTCGCAAGTAACCTTTACCTTTATTTTATTTAGTGATGGATTGGTTAAGCTTTTGATATCTACACTATATACAGTGTTTAAGGATACAAGTTCAGGAACACCATCTCCTGTCACATCTTGAGCAACAGTAGCTTCATAGAATTTATTCCCAGAATCGACAATCAAAGTCAGACCGCGATCTCTGTCAAAACTATAAATTCTTGAACCAGCAAATATCTCGGGTCTACCATCCTTATTAAAATCGGCAACCCCTGCTGTCTTAGGAAAAGGTACTGGATAGTCAGCCTGTGCCAACAGTTTGCCTTCATAATCATAAACGAGCAACTTATTCCCCAGTGAAGCAGTTACAATTATTTCTCCCTTACCATCATTGTCGAGGTCAGACAAAATAACAGAGTCGTAATCCAGACGCATACCCAATCCTGTAGGCAAGTCTATTTTTCTTATCAACTCTGCTTTATGATTAAAAACATAGATAATGTTTGACGCGTTGTGCGTCCCTCCAGGTATAAGTATTTCACTATAACCATCACCATCCAAGTCGCCCACAACAGCAGGATAATAGGTACTCACCTCTTCGGACGACCTATATTTTTCAGCAATACTCATTGCAAAGTCCTTGCCCTGATAAGAACAATGAACATCTCTGATGTTAGAAGGCAAAGTATACTCTGAACTCGATGCTTGACCTTGTAGTTGAACTGTTACAAACGATAATAATACACAAAAAATAAAATCACGTAAAGCCATAAGCTGAAATCTCTATGCAATTCGATTAATCCAATAGAATTCGAACAAGCAAAAGTAATCAAAATAAAGTAAATGATGTATATAGACTTAAGTATTTCAACATCATATAATCTTGAATCAAGATGAAATCTACTTCTTATTTTTGTTAAGGACCAACACTTTTTCATACCTTTGTACGGAGTTAGTCTGCCTTTTTAAGGCAACAGACTCTAAAAAAAAGAAAACAATCGAATAAAAAAATACAACTTTCACCTATGAAAGATTTTATAATTTCTGAAACAAAAACATTTGAAGCCATCCTTGTGGGCATAATCACTCCTTCGCAAACCGAAGAGCAAGTGAAAGAATATCTTGACGAATTGGCTTTCCTAGCTGAAACGGCAGGATTTAAGCCTGATAAAAAATTTGTTCAAAAGCTGGATATGCCTGTCACTTCCACTTTTGTTGGCACAGGGAAATTGGCAGAAATAAAACAATATATTGAAGAAAAAGAGATAGAGGTGGTCATCTTCGATGATGAATTAGCTCCTAATCAATTGCGAAATATAGAAAAAGAATTAGAGGTAAGAATATTAGACAGAACAAGTTTGATTCTTGACATCTTTGCCATGCGCGCTCAAACAGCACATGCTAAAACTCAAGTAGAACTTGCTCAATATCAATACCTCTTGCCACGACTAACTCGTATGTGGACTCACTTGGACAGACAGCGAGGTGGGGGTGCTATGATGCGTGGTGTCGGTGAGACTCAGCTTGAAAGCGACCGCCGAATTGTGTTGAGCCGTATTTCTAAATTGAAAAAAGATTTGGAAACCATTGACAAACAAATGGCTTCCCAACGAAAAAACAGAGGGAACATGGTACGTGTGGCTCTTGTGGGCTATACCAATGTGGGTAAATCTACCTTGATGAACCTCCTGAGTAAATCGGAGGTTTTTGCTGAGAACAAGCTTTTTGCCACACTAGACACTACTGTGAGAAAAGTGGTAGTAGAAAATCTTCCCTTCTTACTTTCTGACACGGTTGGTTTTATCCGAAAATTGCCAACTAACTTGATCGAGTCTTTCAAATCAACACTCGACGAGGTGCGTGAAGCTGATCTACTGTTGCATGTGGTAGATATTTCACATCACAACTTTGAAGAGCAAATAGAAATTGTGGAAAAAACTCTTCTGGAGATAGACAAAGAGGAAAAACCTACCATATTAATTTTCAACAAAGTTGATGCTTTCACTTATATCGAAAAAGAGGAAGACGATTTGAGTCCTATGACCAAAGACAATCTATCGTTGGAAGACTTAAAGAAGAGCTGGATGAGTAAAATGTCTAACGACTGCATCTTTATTTCTGCAAAAGACAAAACAAACGTAGATGAGTTGAGAAATAAACTTTACGAAAAAGTAAAAGAAATATTTATCCAAATATATCCTTACAACGACTTCTTGTATCAAAAATATGATGAAGATATAGAAGAATGAGCATGAAGTCTAGCGTTAGCTATATCAAAGAAGCATTAGCAGAAATATATCCGGATAGCGAAATTAAATCTTTCATTCGCATTATTGTGGAATATATTTCAAAACGTTCTTTTTCTCCTCTTCTGATCGAGGATCTAACCTTGACGGAAGAACAACAGCAAACAGTAGAGGATTTTGTGGAAAGGCTAAAACAACATGAGCCCATACAGCACATTGTGGGACAATGTGAGTTCTTTTCTCTTCCCTTCCAGGTAAATGCTGATGTATTGGTTCCTAGACCTGAGACTGAAGAATTAGTAGAACTAATCTTGCAAAATGCATCTAAGGGCGAGAAAATAAACATTTTAGATATTGGCACAGGCAGTGGCGCCATTGCCATTTCTTTGGCTGCGAACCTTCCAAAATCTCAAGTAGATGCTTGGGATGTGTCACCTAGTGCATTAGGAATTGCTTTTCAGAATGCAGAGCTAAACATGGTGGAGGTATCATTCTTCCTGATGGATGTTTTTGAGGATGTCCCCTTAGATCAAAAATATGACATCATCGTCAGCAATCCACCCTATGTTTTAGAATCAGAGAAAAAGGTGATGGATAAGAATGTGCTAGACTATGAACCCCACTTAGCACTCTTTGTGCCTGATGATAATGCGCTGATGTTTTACAAACGGATAGCAGAAGTTGGCAAACAACTATTGAAGACTAACGGGACGCTCTATTTTGAGATTCATAAAGATAAGGGGCAAGAAACTGTAAGTATGCTCGAGAAGTTAGGATATAGAGATGTAACTCTGTTCAAGGATCTTTCTGGGAATGACAGAATGACAAAAGCGACTTTAGGCGAATGAAACTTTCAGAAGAAAAAGCACTATACAGAGTGGCTGCCTATTGTTCGCAAGCTGAAAGATGCGAATCTGATGTCAGAAAAAAGCTGATCAATTGGGAGCTACCCGAAAATGAGCAGAATAGAATCATCAAAAGACTGCAAAATGAAAAATATCTCGACCACAACAGATATTGTAGAAGTTTTATCAATGACAAAGTAAAATACAACAAATGGGGTGAGAAAAAAATAATCTATGAACTTCGGAAGAAGCAAGTAGAAGAGAAATACTATCTCCCCATCTTAGAAGAATTGGACAAAGACGATTTTGAAGAACAATTGATTCATATATTGAAGGTTAAGAATCGATCTACAAAAGCAAAAGATGACTATGATCGAAAAACCAAACTGATGCGTTTTGCACTTGGCAGAGGCTTCTCAATGGATCATGTGATCCAATGTGTAGATAAGCTTTTGGCTGGAAAATATGATGAAGAATAAACATCTAGTCCTATGTGGAAAAGTATTTTAGATTTTTTCTTTCCTCCTCTCTGCGTCATCTGTAAAAATCGGCTCTTGCACGCTGAAGAACACATTTGTCTCGAATGCCTGTCCGCACTACCCAAAACACACTATCACAAGCAAGAAGAAAATAAACTGGAAGACGCATTAGCTGGAAAGTTCATTTTCAATCGCGCTGCTGCTTTCTGCTATTTTTACAAAACTGGAGGGCTACAAAAAGTCATTCATGAGTTTAAATATAAAAACAATCCTCAATTGGCATTTTACATGGGATTGC
>CALKIV010000003.1 GCA_937995835.1 uncultured Dysgonomonas sp.
TTTATTTTTTCAAAACCTATAATATTGGAAACGAAAGACTTTTTTCGGATTTATCCAAAAAAATAAGAGGCTAAAAAATCTAACCTCTTATTCTCTTCTTGATAACTTTTGTTATCTAAAAGAAACCAACAAGCTTATCTATATCAAAAGAAAGAGATAGACGAAAACTCTGATCCAATGGATTACGACTAGATGTGCCCAATATATAAGCACCATCCAATTGAAATGCACTATATCTAAAGCCCACGCCAAAAGTCACATGTTTTCGATTGCCCTTGAAAGATGCTTCGTTGTGATAACCTGTTCTTAGCTTTAGCATATTATCATAGTTGTACTCTGCTCCAACAGACCAATTTATCTCTTTCCACTCTTCGCTAAATGGTGCATCGCCAAACGATTTAAAGATCCCACCAATAGAGCTAGTATTAATATAGTCTTGATATTTTTTATCATAATCTTCTGCTGTTGGATCTGGTGGTGTAGGAACCAAAAGTTTATTTAAATCCACACTCGCTGAAAGATTATGTTTGTCATCTATAGGATACATTAACGAGGCTCCTAAACGCAGATTGGTAGGGATGAAACGAACTCCATCAATATCATTCATTGACATCTTTGTACCTATGTTAGAAATATTGAAGCCCAGTCCTAACATAGCCTCTGTATCTCCCATCGTCAGATAAGATTCATTATATCCTGCAATATCAGCTGAAAAAGCATTGCCTGCTGACAGATCATTCTCTCCATTCGAATAGTCCGCGCGAATATACCTCAACACAACCCCCATCGAAAAAGTTTGTGTCAACTTTCTAGAATAGCCGAGATCTATAGCAAATTCGCTTGGAGCAACTGTTCCCATAAAAATACCTTGTCCGTCACGCATGTCAACATCACCTAGCGAAAAATAAGTGAACGAGGCACTAATAGCCTGATTGTCTTCGCTTCCTATTTTAAAATAAGACGCTACATTCATCAGTGCCACATCATTCATTATTTTTCGCATCCAAGGAGTATATGAAAATGCAATTTCCTTATTCCTAGACACAAATGGATATTTGGCAGGATTCCAATATTGTGAGTACACATCAGGAGTAGTTGCTGCACCAAGATCCCCCATTCCACCTCCACGAGCATCCGGAGAAATATTAAGTGAAGGAACTGCCACATGTATGGGGTTCATTCTTTGCTCTTGTGCCACCATTCCGATAGACATCAAAAAGCTATATATTACAAGAGTTGTTATTATTATGTTTTTCATAACATCTTTTTTATCTCATTAATTAATCTGCAATCTGACAATCAGATGCAATAAAATTTATATTCTATACTGTCCACTTTAACTTCATTAGGAGTCAAAACGCATGATTTAAAATGTGAATGATTGACTCCATCTGGATAATATTGAGCTTCGAGACACACCCCTTCGAATGGAAGAAATGCATTGTCTAAGAAATCTCCAGTATAAAGCTGTATACCAGACATAGAAGTAGATACTTCTAAGACTCGCCCCGAATCTTTCTCGTATAGAGTAGCAAGTGGCGAACCTTTAGGCAAGTCGTCAGGAGCAATATAATATGCATTATAACCTAATAAATTATCTTTTTTCAACTTACTATTACCTTCAATAGACACAGGCTTTACAAAATCAAATGCCGAATTTTTCACCTTTAATAACTTTCCGGTCGGAAGAAAATTGTTATCCATTTCCAGATGATTATCACAATTCACTTTCAGATGATGTTCTCCAATATTTTGCTTGGTATCAGCTAAGTTAAAATAGCTATGGTTAGTAAAATTGACAGGAGTATATTGATCTGCCACTGCCTTATATTCAATAGATAACGTATCGCAATCTGAGGCCAACCGATATGTTACTTCTAAAGATAAATTTCCAGGGAAACCTCCAGCTCCGTCTTCACTATTCAGGATAAAAGTCACTTCATTTTCGCCAAGTCTATAACTATAAACCTGTGTATTGAATCCATGAAATCCTCCATGGTTAGAATTATCCCCATCATTCTTATCCAAAAAGTAAGTTTGATCGTTCAGACTGAACTTAGCATTAGAAATTCTATTGGCAAATCGTCCAACTGTAGCTCCTATATAATATGAATCAGTAAAGTAGTCTTCCAACTTGTTGTAAGATAAAATCACATTTCCGAGCTCTCCTTTCTTATTGGGCACTACAATACTAACAATAGAAGCACCATAGTTTGTTAGTTCTACATAGCTTCCAGAGGAATTGACTATTCGTATTAGAACTATTTTTTGTTGATTGTAATAGGTCTCTTTTATGACTTCAATATTAACCATGATGCTTCTTATTATTATTAATTATATCCTGGATTTTGATCCTCTTTAGTGATTTCACTATCATCTAGCATTGCTGTACTAGGAATAGGATACCTCTGATGAAAATTCTGGATTTTGTTTTCTTGTTTAGCCCATTTATTTCGAGCTTTAATCAGTTCTACAAATTTACCTGTACGCAACAAATCAATTCTTCTCCAACCTTCGAAAGCTAGTTCACGCATACGTTCATCTAAGATATCTTTTCTAAATTGGTCTTGCGACATTCCCGAATTCCACTTTTTATCAGCAGGCAGAGTTCCACCCCAAGCACGAGTTCTTACATCGTTCACTAAACCAACAGCAGTAGAAGTTTGTCCTAATTCGTTGAGACATTCTGCATAGCTCAAAAGCACATCTGCATAACGTAGATAAAAAACATTTTTTCCGGAGTACCAAAAACTCATTACACCATCCACACGAATATCCTCATATTTCTTAATGTGTGGATCCAGCTCATCTCCCCCCATCCATGATATATCTACAGTAGGAGTTCGTCCTTTGTAGGTAAAGTCATATCTTATACTTTCATTTTTTCTCAAGTCACCATCTTCCCATACTCCTCCTGCACTTGTTGACGAATACGCATACTGTGTGGGCAAGATTAAATCATAGCCTCCGAAATAAGCATTACCATCTAGATTTGCCACTGAGCGTGATCCTGTTTGCCACTGTATTTGGTTTTGATCTGGACTTACATTGTTGAACTGAAATTCATAAATAGACTCTACACTATTGGGCTTTTTTACATCCCATAAGTCAGCATAATTATCTACTAGTTTATATTTAGGATTGTCAATAACCATCTTCAAATACTCGGAGGCTTTGGTATAATCTCTCAACTTACTCTCATGAGGAGCAGACATATACACTTTTCCTAACAGCGTCTGTGCTGCAGCTTGTGTCACTCTACGTGGATCATTTTGTGTAGGAGGCAATAAATCAACAGCCGCCTCCAGATCTTTCATAATTTGAGCATATACCACTGGTAGAGGTTGCCTTCCCATTCCATTTTCAGAAATGACAGCAAAGTCTAGCACAGGAATCTCTCCCCAATATTGTGAAACTTCGAAGTGAAGAGCTGCTCTGATAAAATATGCTTGCCCCATTAATGAATTCTTAGCTAACACTTCTTCCTCGGTTGTTTCTTTGTTGAAACTTTCGAGAACACTTACAGCTATATTTGCTTGAGCTAGGATCAACCATCTGTTGTCCCATTCGGACGTAAGAGCCTTATTATCGGGAGATAAAGCTGTATTATATTTATCCAATCCTGCTTGATCGGCTTCGGATTTCACTTGGAAGGCTCCTTGTTGTGTTTCGTCTAGACCTAATAAAAACATCAAACCTTGTCTATCTTTTTTGAGATCTCTCCATTTGATAAATAGAGCATCCACCACTCTTTCTATACTTTCGATGCTATCATATACCTCTTCTTCAGTCAATTGACTTTTAGGACTATTATCAAAGAAGTCGCTGCATGAGTAATTACTCAATAGAAAAACTGTTGTCAGCAGCATTATTATATATTTTTTCATACGTTTGTAGTTTTATATTTTTCATTTAGAAACCAACTTTAATTCCAAGAACATACATCTTAGAAGGGGGATACCAATCTCCAACTTCGGGGTCGAATCCTTTGAAGCCTGTAACAGTCCATAAATTATTTCCGGTAAAATATATTTTTACATTTTCCATCTTTATTTTGTTTATAAGGCTCTTTGAAAAGTCATAAGACAAAGTAATTACACCCATTCTCAAATAAGAGGCATTTTGTAAACTAAGGTCGGTGGCTCCATAGGAGAACTTATCACCTGCATCTCTGTATGCACGAGGTATTTTCGAACTTGGGCTTTCAGGTGTCCATCGGTTTAATAGGTCTGTATGTGCAGCACTCACTCCATTGCCACTCATCAATGACTCATATAATCCACTCAACTTCTTTGCTCCTACTGAATAATTAAATACAACATTAAGTCCAAAACCTTTATAACTCATGTCTGTAGAAAACCCTCCCCAATATTTGGGGTCAGTATTGCCTACAACCGCTTTATCTTTATCATTAATTATTTTATCTCCATTCAGATCCAAAGGCAAGATATCTCCAGGTTCCAATACTCGTCCTTGTAGATCTAATGAGTTTACATAGTCCATGTCAGACTCCTGTATAATTCTATCAAATTTGTAAGTATAAATTGAATTTAACGATTCTCCTAAAAATAAGTTTCCTTCTCTTTCTATATCAGAATTTGTCCATCCTCCTTTTTTCCATATCACATCAACATCGGCAAACAGTTTTTTAATCTTATTCTTGTTAAAAGAAATATTTGCAGAAGCATGCCATTTGAAGTCTTGGGAGTCAACAATAGTACCATTCAGGGTAAATTCCATCCCTTTGTTTTCTAGTTCTCCCACATTTGTAATTGTGTTAGTATAACCTGTTATTGTTTGTAGTGACCTTTGCATCAACAAGTCACTGTTGGTTATATGATAGTAATCTGCTGTTAGTGATAAACGGTTTTTCAAGATTGCAATGTCTAATCCAATGTTGAATTGCTTTTGTTTCTCCCACTTCAGATTAGGGTTACCCAATCTACCATCTGATGGATAGGTAACAGAGGTGTTTGGGGGAGTTCCTGTAACTTTAGAATTATACAAACTATAAATTGCATATAATGGAACTCCTTGATTACCCACTACTCCATAGCCAAGCCTTAACTTCAGTTGATCAAAAAAGTAGTCTTTATTTATAAATTCTTCTTTCGAGGCATCCCATGCAACAGAAAAGGAAGGGAAATTACTCCATCTATTTTCGGGTGATATTTTAGAAGATCCTTCTTGACGCATGGTGATCGTTGCAAAATACTTATTGTCATACGTATAGTTAAAACGCTGAACAAAGGCGGCTAAACTACTCTGATTGAATAAAGAATTGTAATCAGCCTTATCTTTGTTGGCTCCTGCGGCCAACTCATAGTACGAGAGTCTATCATCAGGAATTCCGTTTACTCCTATTTGATTTCTTTCATATTTGTTTTTGGATACATTCGCTGCAATTGTTCCAAAAATTCTGTGTTTTTCATTAATGGTTGTTTCATACGAAATAGAACCATCATACTGCCAATTCATCCAATGATCTTTACGGTGAGATGCCATTCCATCTACTCCATCTACTCCTGATTGTCCTATTCCTTTCGGAGTATACCAATATTGCTGCCAATCTCTATAGTCGATGGAAACAGAGTTACGAATATTAAGGCCTTTGATAGGATTTATATTTATAAAGTTTGTTGACATCGTTCTGTTCTCTCTTGTCTTTCCATCTATCTTAGCCATTTGTAAAGGATTAAACGCACCTGCCGACATATCATCTTGCCAACCTATTCTATGAAGATCTTCTTGAGGCTCTAAGAAGGGGCTAGCAAAAAAAGCATTCCAAAACACTTCTCCTTTTACTTCACCTTTAGTACCTCTAACATAGGAAGTGTTAGTTCCAATCTTTAACCAAGGTCTGATACTTCTTTCCATATTCACTTTGAAATTGAAGCGCTCATAATCAGAATTAACAATCAGACCTTCTTGATTAACATAATTGAAACTTAGGTAATATGCTCCCTTATCATCTGCATCAGAGAAACTTAGTGAGTGGTTCTGTTCAAATCCATTTTCACTTACTTCATCTAGCCAATTGTAAGACTTGTGATTAGACAAAGTTTCTTTTTCGTATCTCGAGAATACACCGTAATTATCGGGAAGCATCATATATTCTATATATTCTTCTCTGGTAAGTCCAAACTCAGCTAAATTTCCTGGCACATTTGCATAAGCATCAAGGCGTAAATCTCTAAGTTGAGTGGTGTTCATTAACGACATTTTATTTAAGAAATTAGAGAATCCAAACCATGCATCATAACTTATTTTTCCTCCACGCTCCCCTCGTTTTGTAGAAATAACAACGACTCCATTGGCTGCTCTCGACCCGTAAAGAGAAGTCGCAGATGCATCTTTCAACACTTCGATAGATGCAATATCTTCGGGGCTGATCATATTAAAGCCATCTTCCATCACCAAGCCATCTACTACATAAATCGGATTTTGACCAAAAGCAATAGAGTTGTTTCCCCTTACCTTGATCGATGCTCCACCTCCGGGGGTAGGGTCTCTGTTGACAAAAACTCCAGCCACTCGACCTTGCAAAGCTTCATTAACACTTGTTACGGGTAACTCTTGAAGTTTTTCACCCGAGATACTTCCTACAGCTCCGGTCAAATCGCTTTTTTTCATGGCAACCCCTACCACTACAACTGTTTCTAGGCTTTGTTCTTCAGGTTTTAATAAAACATCAATTTCATTTCTTCCTCCTACTTTAATTTCTTGGGGAAGGTAACCTATATACGAAACTTTTAGAGTTGCATCACTTGTTACTTTGATTGTGTATTTTCCATCAACATCAGTGACTGTTCCTATTTTAGCATTACTGCCATCCACTATTGCTGCTCCTATCAATTCTTCTCCCGTTATATTGTCTTTGACAATACCTCGAACCTCAATTGTCTGAGATAAAGTTGCGCTAACGGCAACAAACAGCATACTGATTATTAATAATAATCTGTTTTTCATATGTTTATATTTTTGATTGTAGTTCTTGTATTTAACTTACATGATTTTCTTTACTCATTTCAGTGATATGTCATTTTCACTTCTATTTGACGAACTTCACTTTATGAGTTTTTTTATCAGTAACAATAATAGCAGAGTGTACACCATTTGAGAGGCTTAACGCAGTTATACTTTGTTCTTTTAGATCAGTAAATCTATCGGGAGAGAATCTTAGTTCAAGTTTCCCTTGTGAATCGAATATTTGTACATTTTTAATCTGTTCGACCTTTGTTTTTATAATAAGGTTAGATCTTGATTCATCCAAATAAACAATTATGTTTTCTTTCACATCATCAGTTTCTTCCTCTTTCTCGGTTAATGCATTGCCTTCGCTGCTAAGGTAAATGACAAAGCCACCTCCATCGCTTGCCGCAATATCTAGAATAGTGGAACTTGTTACTTCCACGACTTCTACATCTTGCAATTTGGCATTAATCTTAGAATATTTAGCATCCTTAAAAATAGTGGCAGTATAGGTAGTTCCTAGAGGTAAAAAAGAAAAATCAACTTTAAAGTTTCTTGCTTCTGTATTAGTCATCCCTCCTACAAACCAATCATCACCTTTTCTTCTTGCCATCACAGCATAATTTCCAACAACGGCATCCAATGCAATGGACTCATCCCATACAGTGGGTAGGACTTCAAAGAACTTAGATATAGTAGGATATTTTGCATATTCGATAGGCGAATCGCAGAAATAGGCCATCGGTTGGTAATACATAATATACATCGCAAGTTCGTGAGAGCGGCTCCCCATACTATTAGGAATACCTTTACCAATTGGCTTAAATTCATTAACAGTTACATTTCTCATAGAGCCCGGAGTATAGTCTAGTGGGCCTGCAAGCATTCTGATAAATGGAAATTCAACGTGGTAATTGGGATTGGCCGTGTCATCCCATTTTAGACATTCGGCTCCTCTAACAGCTTCATAATTTATAATATTAGGATATGCTCGTTCAAGACCTGTGGGCACAGGACAACCATGCAAAACAAGCAATAATTCTTTCTCTGCACATTGTTTGGCAAGGGTCTCTACCCAATTCATTGATATTTGATCGTCTCTTTCTATCAAGTCAACTTTGACTCCTGCTATACCGAGTGATTTTAGATAATTAAGTCTATTGGGATCTTCTATCGGCATATTTATAAAGTCCCAAGCAATAACTCTCATTCCTTTTGTAGCCGCATATTTAACCACATCTGCTGCAAAACTAGCATCCCAACCAGCGTCCATCGTCAAATATTCAAACCCATGTTCTGCCCCATAATCAATGTAATATTTATATTTTTCAAGGCTTACTTTAGACGATTCATCAATTCCTTCTAATATTGCATCATGCCACCATTCCCATACAGATTTTCCGGGTTTTATCCAATCAGTATTAGTCAATTGTAATGGTTGGGCTAGTTTAAAGATCAACTGATTGGTCAGTAGAGTTTTATCATCATCTGTAGCAATAACAACTCGCCACGGGAATGACCTTGTTCCTTGAGTTGCAGCAATATAGTCGTATCTTTCTTCTACTCTGTGATAAGCATAAATATTTTCGGGTTCGCTCACTCTTTTTGGATATGCTGCCCATTTACCAACCAACTGATTAGAGTTTTGGCTAGCACGATCTATATAAAGTCCTGGATAATCAGATACATCAGACTCTCCTATCACAAGTCGAACTCCGTGTTTGTCATATGAAAATAGCGTGGGAGTTATAGCAAAAGAAGTAGTAGCTCCGTGTTCGCTATTTATATTACTGACTTTGTCAAAATGTACGTAAGCTCTTTCGAAAGAACGCATCAAGTCATCTGCCAGAGGATACCACGTTGCGGGATCTTCTACAATATTAAATTCTGCTTGCTCTGACTTTACGATAATATCACCTCCCAGTTTTGTAACAAAACGATAGGCAACACCTTCATTGTAAGCTCTGATAACAAGAGAAAAGTCTTCTTGAAAATTGATGGTTTTCTCTGTGTAGTGTTCAGACATAGTTTCTGAAATGCCGTAAACTAAATCTATTGCTTGATTTACGGTATTCTCTTCCACGTCAATGACTGTAACATTCTTTCCGATGACTTTACCGTCCTGCAAAGTCATTGAAATTTCAGAAGGTTTAATCATCTCTTTCCCTTTATAATCAACCTTATAACTGAGATTAGTTTCAGTTATAACGGTCAATTTTAATTTTCCATCGGGCGAAGCAACTGAATGCTGCTGAGCAATGGCTACTTCAACACACCAAAGAGATAGTATACAAATAAAAAGTATTTTAATTGGATTCTTCATGGTACATTAATTTATGTTTAATTCATATTTAGATTATTGGTTTTCATTTTGTTTTATAAATTCTGATAACAAACCCACCACCTTGAGCCAGAGCCACATCAAGAACTGTAGATGAATCCACATCTAAGGTTTCATGAACATAATGAGTAGCCCATAAATTAGAGGTTGATGCATCTTTATAAATATCCATTTTGTATTTTTCATTCTTATCGAGAAAAGAAAAATCGACAGTTAAGTTTCTTGCTGTCCAGTTGGTCATACCACCCACATACCACTCGTCACCTTTTTGCTTTGCCATCAGTATATATTCTCCCACCTTTGCAGCAAGCACTTCTGTTGCATCAAAAGATGTGGGAATTTTGGATAGAAAATCCATCATTTTACTGTCTTCTCTGTATGCCGAAGGAGAATCGCAAAGCATAGCAAAATATTGATCGTATATGACAAACATCGCCAACTCATGTCCTCGGGTTCCTTGTGCCAAGGTGTAGCCTGGATCCATAGGTTTAAATAGTTGAGGGGATGAATTACGCATAGCCCCAGGAGTATAGTCGAGTGTACCTGTCAGCATACGTATAAATGGAAATGTGACATGATGTGTGGGGTTGGCTGTCAAGTCCCATTTGTTACATTCCGATCCTCGAACTGCTTCGTAGTTCACTATGTTTGGATATGCACGATCTAGTCCTGTTGGTTTGCTACATCCATGAAAGTTGACCATTAGCTTATATTGTGCTGCTTTTTTTGCCACATTTTCATACCAGTCCATTGCCAATTGATCGTCTCTGTCAAAGAAGTCAACCTTTATTCCCACTGCTCCCCAATTGTGCATCAACTCTAGATACTTATCTATTTTGTCGTCAGTAAGAGCCATTGCCGTACACCAAAGAAAAACTCCTACATTTTTAGCATTTGCATGCTTGATCACTTCTTGTATATTTACTTTTGGATTTACCTCATCCAAATTGAAAATGTGCGACCAGCCCGCATCAATCATCATATACTCTAAACCATATTCTGCGGCAAAGTCGATATAATGTTTATATAGAGCCGTATTTCTATTGTCCATTCCTGAAGGGATGTCAGCTCCCGGCAACATCGCGTCGTGCCACCATTCCCATGCTGCTTTTCCTGGTTTTATCCAATCAGTATCAGTCAATATTTGTGGAGTAGCAAGCTTGTAAACCAGTTGATTGGTCAACAGGGTACGATCATCATCGGTGGCAATAATCAAACGCCATGGAAAGTTGTGTTTACCTGGAAGCTTAGCAATGTAATCTTTTGTTCGTTGTACAACAGAAACGAAGCCCCAACTGCCCAAAGCTGTGCTATCAGGATATTGAGCAAAGTTTGATTTAAAGTTATTGTTATCTTTCACCAAGTACATTCCGGGATAACTTCTGACATCAGATTCTGCAACTACTATCTTTATATCGCTTTTATTGTCCGAAAACAATACGGGCGTGATTGCTCTTTTGCCATCAGCAATGGATGAAACTGATTCATAATCTATATACATCAATTCCCACGAAGTGTAATTGTCTGTTTCTGCAATTGTTGCCGATATTTCGGGATCGATATTTACATGAAACAGTTCGTTCTCAACAATTATCTCTCCCTGCATGTCGGTGACAAAACGATAGGCCACTCCTTCATCGTAAGCTCTAATCAATAACGAAAAGTTGTTTTCAAAATCAATCTTCGTTTCATTGTAATTATCTGTCAACAAGTTCGTTTTACCATACAATGGTTTTATAGTGTTATTGACGGTTTGCGATGTTTTGTCTATGATATTTTCTTTGTATCCTAAATATTTATCCTCTAATTGAAGGCCTATTACAGAAGGAAAGACTATTTCTTTATTAGCAAAAGTTACTTTGTAGGTGATAGAGTCACTTACGTCTATAGACACTTTCAAACGTTTATCAGGAGATAACACATCAATACTAGTCCCTTCCTTGCCACAAGCAGTGGCAGGAAAAGTGATTAGTATTGCTATTATGTAATAATAAATAGCTTTCATCAGATTGCATTTATTTGTAAAACAACGCTTTCGTATTCATTATAGATAGGAAAAGTCATTCCCACAGTCATTAGATATTCTCCCGAAAAAGCTTTCCCTTCATACTCAGCTGAGCGAGACCAGTCGGCTTCTTTATTGATTTCTTTTACTGTATACTGCTTTTTCGGATCCAAGCCTTTCAAGTAAATAGTTTGAGTATCCGATTTAATATTTTTGCGTACCAAGAAGTTGAAAACAATAGCTTCGTCTTTATTTTCATTGACATACATAAATACTGTGCGATTGTTTTTGTATGGTGATAATATTCGATATAGGTCACCATGCAGCACAGTGTTTCTGATTTCTTTGTACGTTTGGATTGCATTTCTTGAAAACACTTTCTCTTGCTCATTCATCTGTACAGGTTGCAAATCCATTCCTAATTTGGCAGCCATAGCGATATCAAAGCGATATTTTAACGGGGTGCTACGACCTGATATATGATTTGGCGACACAGATACGTGGCTGGCTAGTCCTACAGTAGGAAAGAAATGTTGCGCTCCCCATTGCGTAAAAATTCGTTGCAGAGGGTCATTATTATCACTAATCCAATATTCATCAAAATTTTTCATCGAACCGTAATCAATGCGTCCTCCCCCACCCGAACACAACATGAAGGTGATATCTGGATATTTTGTGCTCACTCTGTTCATTACTTCTAGAAGAGCATTACTGTTATCAATCCACAAGTGTGACTGCTTGTCAGCGGGCAGGTAAGATGATCCTGAATTGAACACATAGCGATTTGCGTCCCATTTCACATAATCAATACCCGGATTATCTTGCAATATTTTGTCAACGGTATTGAATACAAATTCTTTTACTTTCGGATTGCTCATATCTAGAATAAGCTGATTTCGTTGTTCTGTTCTTTCTCTGAAAGGCTGAGAAATTATCCAGTCGGGATGTTTTTCATAAAGTTCACTTTTGGGGTTTACCATCTCAGGCTCTACCCATATACCAAACTTCAATCCTCTCTTTTTGCATTCATTTATAAGATATGGTATACCATTTGGTAGCTTCTTTGTGTTTGTTTGCCAATCCCCTAGCCCTGCATTATCTGCATTACGTGGATATTTGTTTCCGAACCAACCATCATCAAGAAGAAAAAGCTCAAATCCCATTTTTGAAGCATCATCTATGATCTGAGTCAATTTTTGTTCATCGAAGTCAAAATATGTTGCCTCCCAATTGTTTAACAATATATCTCTTGTTTCATTACCATGTCTGATTCCATACTGGCGTGCCCAACGATGAAAACGACGTGTGATTTCACCTTTTCCTGAATCACTATATGAGAACAAAAATTTTGGAGTGGTAAATATTTCATCTTTTTCCAGATGATAGTCCGAAGCATAAGGATTGATGCCAGACAAAACCCTTAGATTGTTATTGTTATTTACTTCAAATGTTAATTGAAAACTTCCCGGCCATGCCAATGTACCTCCTATCACTTCTCCAAAACCCTCTTCAGCTGGTCTGTCTACTGAGAGTAGAAAACATGGATGTGTGAATTGGTTGGTTCTTACACCTAGCTTAGAATCAATTGTTTTAATACCTGCTGTCAACTCTTGTTCTGCCATGTTCATCTCATCCGACCAGTCTCCGTGAAAATGGGTCACAAAATACTTTTGAGCATCAAACGACAGGTCTGAAGAAGCAAAGTTGTGTAGAGTCACTCTTTTTTTCTCTGCATTGCGTATCTCAACCCATTGTTCTAGAATATCTTCATTTTGATATGCATTGTAATGTATGTCTACAAAAAAATCGTAATGATCGTCTTTCATGGAAATCATTGTGTGAATGATATTTCCATTTACTTCTTTTTTTGAAGAAAGGTAGGATAGCTCGGTTGAAGTATTTCCATCGAAATGAACAGCACGCAAGGCTGCCTCGAAAACATGTGTTGTTCCAAAGGTAGAATAGGATTTAAAGTTTTTAAGAGGAGCTTTTTTCAGCTCCTCTTGATCACTTATCTTTTTCCCATAATACACTTGTTGTAGTCTCTTAGCATCATCTACTTTGAACAATAAGCTGGTATTCTTTGTACCTACTTCGATGAATTCATTGGCAAAGGTAGCAGATGAAAAAAAGCTACATAGAATGATTATAAGATATTTTCTCATGATCTTTAATTTATTAATTTATAATTTCAGCTAAAATTAGTTGACTGTCTTGATGGTTAACATCCAGTGCTTGCACTTTTTCTAAGAACTCTCTTGCTTTTTCAATATTGCCCAGTCCTAAGTGTCCGAGTCCCATTACATAATTGCAGTGAATTTTATTTCTAACATTCAAGTCTTCCTCCCAGATTGCTAAATCGGGCAGTGACACTGCAAAGTAGTCGATTCTCGAATCTTTGAACAGATAATATTCTCCATGATCGATCAGCTTGTGGAAGCGTCCGTTAGCTTTAGCTTTGTCTCCAAGTGCTGCCCATGCCAATCCTTGATAATAGATTTTATCTGGCTGAGGGTCATTGTAGAAGAAAGCTTGTTTAGGTTCTTTAGAGCCGATGGTTGCTTTCACAAAATACTCTTTTGCTTGTGCCTCTTTTCCAACTCCTCTATATGCTAACCCCTTGTAATAGTTAATATCATTTTCTTCTGCTACGGCAAGTTTGCCTTCTCCCAAGTTGTGAGGATATTCATCTAGTTCGTGAAGCAGTTTGATTGCTACATCATACTGTTTATTTTCAATTGCTTTCTTGGCAAGTTCTATACGACAAACAGCGTATTGTTTGGTGATCTTTCCTTCACCACCTTCCCATGGATGAAACTTATATGCTGCAATCAGATTCATTGCTTCCTCGTATCTCCCCAGTTGATTGATCAACGTAATACGCTCTATGATCATGTCGTCTCGTCGTTCTACCAAGTCTATATGTTTATCAAGAAAAGCTAATCTTTCTGCATGACTCTTGCCTTGTTTCTTATAGAGTTGATCCAATTCCATAAATACACGTGGGTCAGTTTGGTCCAATTCAAAAGCTGTTTCTAATAGTTGCGTTGTCTCACTTTGCCTGTCCAATCTGTTATAATATGCCAGAGCCAAGTTTCTCAGAGCTGTTGGAAATTTATTGTTCAGTTCTACTGATTTTTCCCAACATTCGGCAGCATCTTTGTGTTGACGAGCACCATACCAAAAGTTGCCCAAGTAATACGGAGCAAAAGAGTCTGTTGGATTTTTAGCTATAACATCTTTCAGTATCAATGTTTCCTCTATTCTATTTGGAAAACATTTTTCGGGCGACATGGTAGCTGCTTTTTTATAAAAGTCTAAGGCTATTTTATCGTCTCCAATCCGAGCATAAAAATATCCTATTGCATAGTATACCATCGGGTATACGTCATTTTCATTTGTAATGATTGCTTTCAAAAATTTGATTGCTTCCTCATACATTCCTGCGGCAGCATAGTCTAAGGCATATTCTAGTGCAGGATGAGTTGCTCCTCTAATAAGCGTAACCATATCAGCTAATACCTGTCTGTCATTTGTAAGCAAGTATTTTTCAAATCTGCACCCCATGTTGAATAGGTCTATTTTTAAAGATTCTTCGATCAAAGCCATTGCTTCTTCTTTTCTTCCTAAGTTTCGCAAGATAGATGCTTTCAGTTGACGTGCTTTGTGGTTGTGCCAGTTGCGAATCAAACTTCTGTCTATTCTATCCAAAGCATCTTCCCAAAGACCTTTCGACGCATCAATTTGAGCCAATGCAAGGTAGCCACTGTCTTGCCAAGCTGCATTCCACGTTGCTTTATAGAATGCTTTGTAGGCTTCATCTTTTTTCCCTTGGAAAAATAAACTCAATCCTAAATTGTAGTGTGGCTCACCATCATAAGGATTCGGATTACGATCCGTTTGAGTTGCTATTGCAGTGTTGAAATGTTGTTCTGCTTCTGCAAATTTCCCTCTTCTTAGCAATAGAAGTCCCATAGCATTATTACAGCGAATATCTCCTGGTTCACGTTGAAGAGCTTCTGCATAGTAATCTATCGGGTTGTATGTTGCATGTCTATATTGCTCCAAGTGATGTCCTGTTAAGAACAATTGCTCCATCGATGCAATGTCTTTTGGATCTTTGGCTGCTTTTGCAGGGTCCGGGGTGGATACAATTTCAGGTTTGTCGGCTTGATAGTGCAGCAACTCTTTTCCTTGTTCGGTGTAAAGGTCGAAAACAACTTCTTCGGGCAATAAGTTTCCTATAGCAATGGTTTTCTTATAAACATCGGCAGGAGATGTGTTTGCTTTTTCGTCGACAAAAACTTTTCCATTTACGTCTTTTAAAACGATTCTTAAATTTTTAATTTCCGAAGTGGTATAAAGAATTATCGTTGCTTTTCCGTCTTCTATATCTACATTAACAATTGCGTCTTTGTTTGCATTTTTAACATATCCTACTTCTGCATAAGGCATAAAGTATTGCGACCATGATTTTTCTTCTCCTGGTTGTAGCCATGTAAAATCTGGCTGATTGTCAGTATACACACCCGTCATCAACTCTATGTATGGTCCATCTTCATCCGTTAGATTTCTGTCCCACGCTTGCCCGAAATCACCATTACCCCATGTCCATTGTTTCTTCCCCGGAGATATATTGTTGTTTGCAACATGGAGCAACCCTCCGTTTACTTCTCCACCCTCATATCCTCCTACAAAGTCGAATTTAGATTTGATTGCCATGTAAGAAGTGGGAACAGGTACGTTTTTATATTTCGATATATCGATACCTTCTGAGTAGTCGTATTTGTAATATTCTCCTGTTGAGATTGGAAAGTTTGAAACCTCTCTTTTACCGTGATCAAAAACAGCATGCACATCAGGTGGAAAAACTGAATAGTATTCATCATTAACCACAACAGCAGGATTTGCCCACCATAAGAAGGTTTGAGGAAATGTTGTACGATTGTATACTTGTACCTTTATCTCAATGAAAGATTTGCCCGGATGTAATGTAAAACCTTGCATGGCTTTCATTCTAAACATGCGTTCTACTTCATTACACCAAACGGTGATGCTGCCATCTTCATTTTTTTCGATCGAGTAGTCTGTTGGCATATAAGTGCTTGGACGATGATGTTGAGGCCAGTTGAATTCTATTCCTCCCGAAATCCATGGACCAATAAGCCCAACTAAAGCTGGTTTTATAACTTGATTGTAGTATACAAAATGTCTATTTTTCACCTTGTCATAAGCCATCTGAATACGCCCTCCTAATTCGGGAAGGATCATTACTTTAATGTACTCATTTTCGATGAATAAAGCCTTGTATTTCTTATCAACCTTTTCGTCTGATATTTTTTCGATAACTGAATAAGGATATACAACTCCTGAGCTTCCTTGATAAACTCTTTTTTCGGAGAAAATCGGATTTTTCTCAGATTCTCCAGCATCATAAGTGGGTAGAAAAATATCCTCTTCCCATGCTCTGATGTCACCCTTTTGGGTTACCGTTGGTTTGATTAAATACTTTGTTAGTTCATTCATTTTTAGTCAGTTTTAAGACGAGTTTCCCTAATCTCAAAGAAAAATTTCTTTGAAATTCGTAAAACAACGTTTTGAAATGTGATTAAATTATTTTTTTAATGATTGTTTATTTCGAAAATTCTTCTTCAATTTGTTCTAGCGATTTGCCTTTAGTTTCAGGCAATCGAGCCTTGATAAACAAAAATCCAAGAACGCATATTACACCATAGAGCCAAAATGTACCGTATGCCCCCAAGCCTGAATTGAGCAGAGGAAAAGTATACGTCAACACAAAACAAGCAGTCCAGAGAGAGAATGTTGCAACAGCCATTGCCATACCTCTTATCCGTGTAGGAAATATTTCAGAGATCACAACCCACGTAACAGGAGCTAAAGTCATTGCATAACAGCCTATTCCCATCAAAACTAATATCAATACTGCCACTCCTGATATTTGGAAATAATAGCAGGCTCCTAATACAGTATAAATCAGTGCGAGCCCTATTGCCCCAAATAATAGTAACGATCTTCTACCTAAACGATCGACTGTATACATGCCAACAATGGTGAAAATTACGTTTATTACTCCTGTGATCACGATGTTGAACAAAATGTCTGAAACACCATAGCCTGCTGCCGAGAATATTTCTTCTGCATAATTGAATATTACATTTATTCCACACCATTGCTGAAAAGCAGCTATTACAATTCCAATAAGAAGGATCCGGGGCATTCTTCCTTTAAACAAGCTTCTGAAATGGATCTTTTCGACAGTTTTGTTAGCAGCTTCTTTCAGCACCTCTATCTGTTCGGTGGCATATGCAACACCTCCGATGCGAGCGAATATTTTGTTCGATTTTGCGTATTGATTTTTTATACCCAACCATCTAGGGCTTTCGGGAATAAAGAATAAAAGAAACAGAAAAAACACAGCAGGAACTCCACCTGCCCAAAACATCCATCTCCACCCCATCTGACCATTCCATGATGCAAGAATATTCTCTCCTGCCGTAACTGGTTCGGCAATTAACCAATTAACGATTTGTGCAGATAAAATCCCTATTACAACTGTCAGCTGATTGAGCGACACAAACTTACCTCTTTGTTCTGCTGGTGCCACTTCAGCGATATACATTGGCGAAAGATTAGATGCTATACCTATCCCCACTCCTCCAAGAATTCTATAACATATAAAAGTCGTCAAATCATTTGCCATTCCCGTGCCTACTGCCGCTATAATAAAAATGCCTGCTGCTGTATACATTAGAGGCTTACGTCCATATTTGTCCGATAGGCTTCCTGACACCATAACTCCTAGCAAACAGCCAAGAATGGCACAACCCATCACCCACCCTTGCATATATGGTGAATCTGCAATATTGAAAAATAATTCGTAGAAAGGCTTTGCTCCTCCTACTACTACCCAGTCATATCCAAAGAGTAGTCCTCCCATGGCTGAAATAAATGTTATTGAATGAAGGTACGTAGTGCTATGCTTTTGCATGTTAGTATGGTATTATTTAGTTAAAAAAAGCAGTAGTTATCTTACAATTGTAAAAGTACAGTAAAAAGCATCAATAAAAAATGTAAGATCAGACCATAAGCATGTAAAAAATAACTATTTTTGAATAGTACATAATTCATTTAAGCTATGCAAGAACACACAGAAGCAAAGGCAGAGGGTTTTAAGGGGGAAAAAGCTATTGTCACTCCTTATAATATAAGAGAGTATCAAACAAAAAATGTAATCACTCAACAATTATATTTAACACATATAGGTTATTATCCACATGCCAAAAATCACTATCGGGATAGACCTGAAGGAGGACCAGAAAATATACTGATTTATTGTGAAGATGGTTGTGGATGGATAAATCATAATGGGATAGAATATGAATTGAACAGAAATCAAGCTTATATTATCCCATCGGGAGATCCTCACAGCTATGGAGCCCATAACCAAAAGCCTTGGAGCATATATTGGTTACATTTTAAAGGAACTAATGCAGAGATGTTTACTTCTATGACTAATAATGTGATCAAAATAGACGACACGGACACAAGCCGGCAACAAGACCGTTTTCAGCTTTTTGAAGAAATGTTTCAGAACCTAGAGATGGGATATCAACCTGACAACCTAGAGTATATAAGCTACTGTCTTAAATATTTCCTAGCTTCTCTCAAATACCTTAGACAATATAGAGAAATCAAAAAAGTAAAAGTTGACGATATAATTCAGCAATGTATCATATTTATGAAGGATAACTTAGAAAATAAAATAACATTGGACGATATAGCAAAACATGTAAACTATTCTAAGTCTCATCTAATTACTTTATTCACACAAGGCACATCTTATTCGCCCATTATGTATTATAACCAATTAAGAATACAACGGGCATGTAGCTATCTCCAATTCTCCGACCTAAAGATTAAAGAAATTGCTTTTGTATTAGGTTTTTATGATCCTTTTCATTTTTCTAAAATGTTCTTACAACAGATGGAAATTTCGCCCAATGAATACAGAAGAAGATATAAGGAGTGATTTTTCCATAGACTAGAAGATTTATCACATATATCAATTATTATCGTTAGATTTACAACCTAATTTCTACACTAAACATAACTAACGACCTAACTATGAAGAAAGGATTTATTCTTGTTTCTCTACTCTCTTTATTATTAAACTCACTCCACGCTCACAAGGCTGAGCATTTCACTTTAGATTGTTTAACCGTTCCTTATGATTCAATAGTTTACGTATTAAATCAAGAAAACATTTCATTTAAAGCAAAATATGATTTTATCAATAAAGCATCAGACTATTCTTCTGAAAAACAGATTGCTCTTTTGAATAAAATTATCTCAAGCAATGCTGTAAAGAAAGATAACAACACATTAGTATTTCTATACAGCAACTTAGGTAATACATATTTAACGATTAAAGAACTTCAAAAAGGAGAAGAGAATCTTAAGAACGCGTTAAAGTATGCAAACTCTTCAACAGACGATAACCTGAGTGCTACATTACATTATTATATTGGAAACTTTCACCTTGATACAGATAAATTAAAGTCTCTAGAATCCTATTGGACTGCAATGCTATACTGTGATAAGACAAAAGACTCTGAAATCACTAAATTAAAAATACTATACAAGATCTGTGCTATCTACAATGCTAATGAAGATTTTATTGGTTTTAAAAATAATTTAGATCAAATGCTTCATATTGCAAGGCAAATAGACACTCCTTACGCTTATTTCTTAACCTTTCCTGTAATTGCAACCTATCACATTAGAATCGTAAATGATATAAATTTAAGTGATGAAGAATATTACAAGCATTTGGACTCTGTGTATCTGTATAATGAAAAAATTGTGAAAATTTATGAGTCACATAATGAAGAGTTCAAGAAACAAAATGCTTCATCCATGTCACTATACTATTCTAATTTTGCAGATGTAATTATAGTTAAAGACAATGATCAATGGCAAAAAGCTCTAGCTACAATAGATAAAAGTTCGCAATTACTGCAACCTACTGACACACTTTCACTCACTAAGAATATGCAGGTAAAAGCTAGAATTTTATTCAATCAAAAGCAATACAACAAAGCAAAAGATCAAGCATTCAAAACGTTAGATGTAATAAATGGTTATTCTGGTAATACAAACTTAACATACTACGATATTTATCGAATATTAAGAGAAACTTATACAGCACAAAAAGATTATAAGAATGCACTACATTATGAAGAATTGAGAAACGAAGTACAGAAAAAGATAAACGAAACGAACCAGTACAAAAGTACTAAAGAGCTCGAAATAAAATACGAGACAGTGCAAAAAGATCTTGAAATTAGTCAACTCAACGAACGCCAACAAGCCCTATTATACAATAGAATGCTCTTAATAACAATATCAGTAATAGTAGTCATTC
The DNA here is from genome assembly GCA_937995835.1 of uncultured Dysgonomonas sp. Taxonomy (GTDB): domain Bacteria; phylum Bacteroidota; class Bacteroidia; order Bacteroidales; family Dysgonomonadaceae; genus Dysgonomonas. Next base: position 20,764 of record CALKIV010000003.1, read on the forward strand.
TCTTACTATTAATCATACTTTATTTCAGAATTAAGAAACAACAAAGAGAAAAAGAAGCCATTTTGAAAGATAAGATAATGGAAGAAAAAGAATATAAATATCAAGTACAACTTAAAGAAATGGAATCTACTCAAATGCGACACTACCTAGATGGATTAGAGGCTGAACGATCTAGACTAGCCAAAGAACTGCATGATAATATCGCTAATGAATTGTATGCGGCAACACTAGAGATGAACAGAACCAAGTCCATAAGTACTAATATTACTAATACAATGATAGATTTACATACTCAGATAAGAAATATTTCACACGACCTGATGCCTCCTCAATTTCAATATGCATCAATACTTGACATTTTATACAATCACTTGATTATTGTTGAAAGGCAGACCCACATAAAATTTCAATTACTAATTGAAGATGAAAATAATCTGGAACTACTTTCTCCTTCTTTTTCACATGAAATATATCGCATCATCCAAGAGTGTACTGGAAATATTATCAAACATTCATCAGCTACAACAGCCACTATTCGTTTGTCATCAACAGAGAACAAAGTTAAGATAAGTGTAGAAGACGACGGTATAGGTTTTGATCCATCAAAAATAAATAAAGGTATAGGGCTTCACATTATACAAGAAAGATGTAATAGCCTGAAAGCAAGCCTCCAAGTAACCTCTAGAATAAACCACGGATGCAAAGTAGTAGTTATTATTCCAGTAAACGGTTTTGATAAGTAATAGCTACAAGATGGGCCACATTTCTAGCACCTAATTTGAGAAATAAATTCTTTCGATGCCCTTCCACAGTATCTTCTGATATACAGAGAAGCTCACCTATTTCTCTTGAGGTGTGTCCTTTAACGATATATCGAAGTACTGCTAGTTCTGCCTCTGTTGGTATACTCTGCTTCGTTCGCAATCGTTTTTTGTATTTACTTATCTTATGCTGCAAATCCTCAATCGATGGAGAGTAATAATATCCACTTTGCATTACTGTATCTATGGCATTTTTGAAATACTCTGAAGATAGACCAGGTTCTGATTTAAGAATAATTCCATCTACATCCATCTGTTGCAATTGATGAATAGTCCAAACTTGATCATGCATTGTATTGACTATAATCTTTGAATCCGGTTTCTTACTTTTTAACAATTTGATCAAATCAAATCCAGATATATATTTGAATTCAAGATCTAATATATATAAATCAGCATCACTTTCAGTTATTCTGAGTTCCATATTATCTGAGTTGTTCAATACCATTAAGTTATCGACTTTATAAAACTCATTTAATATATCACAGATTCTTTCTGTGACAATTCGATGATCGTCTGCAATCAAGACTGTGTTAAGATGCAATGTTTCGTGTTTCATTTTCTAGAATTTAGCTCGAGTGCAAATGTAAGCCTTTCATATTTATTAAAAACAACGGAAAGCCGTGTTATTTTTTATTAAAAAATATCGGAATATTGCAATATATAAAAAAACATGGAACAAACTGTATCATTTTATCACTCCACCTCACTAAATAGAAACATATACAAATATATAATGAATGCTTAATTACATACTAATACTTCATTCAAACAAAAGTCAAATACAAAGAAGCTTCTAGCCATTTTTTAACAGCTTAGAGCTTTGGAAATATATCTAACATCATTAACTATCAATTCATTAAATTCATGAATCTAAGAAATTTACTTCTACTATGTTCGTTATTCTTTTTTGTCTACTCTTGTTCTGACAGTGGAAATGAAACTCCTCCTAAGGATATTCCAAATTTGGAAGCAGAGAAACAAATTGAAGAAGTCATTGATCTAATCGGGAATGACAAAGAACTATCAACATTTAAAGAAGCTCTAGCTAAAGTAGATGCAAAAAAATTTGAAGAGAAAGAGTTCACCATTCTAGCTTACAAAACAAAGCAAGACGCAAAAGCTCCTACGACGAAAGCTACAGATGCAAAAAACACTGTGCAACAAGACAATGAAACTCTACGACACATCATTGGAGGGCACCACCCACTCGATGCCTTGAAAAAACTAAGGTATATTGTTGCTCTCAGTAAAGACACCCTATTTATCAAATACTCTGAGGCTGAAAAAACCATAGCAATCAATGGAGTATTGCTGGGTAAATCGATGACTGCTGGTAAAAGTATTGTTTTTGTAACTGACTCCATCATACCTCAAGCCAAAGATACGGCTGTGATAAAAGAAAAAGAGTATCTATTCAGAGTCATGAACATCAATGCTAACTGGTCACCTGAAAATGCGTCTGAGGCCTTAGGTTTTGCTGAAAATGCACTCATCACAATCTACAAAGAAGATAAAGTAATAAAAGAGTTGAAAACAGACAAAGATGGTCTAGCTCGTTTTACCTACAAAGAAGATAATGATCTTGAGTTCCTTGTAAAGACAGACACTTCTAGCATGTTATATCAACGCTATTTCGTGCAAGGATTATTTTTCTCTCAAGAGCTGGTTGAGACCTCTCCAATACAAAAAGAGTATAAAGCTGTTATGGGTGGACTGAGATTTATGGACATCAATGCAGACGGTGTTATAGATAGCAATGACACAATGGATAAATACCCATTAAAAAATCTCTCAGAAGATCAAATTCTCCATCTTGTTGGAAAATCATACACTTTTCCTAAAGATGAACCAGAAAAAGAGAACATTACAATAGATATGGCATACGATGCCTACGATGATGCAGAAGAACTCTTCGCACGATTAGATAATAATTATTCCACACGGGAGTCCCGCCAATCTCTTTCTCCTTCTAACAAGATGGTAGATACTTTATGGCATGATACTTATGAAGCAATAAGAAAGATTAATATCGTTATGGAAAATAGTGCAACAGAGAAAGAAGATCGCATGGAGCTAGAAGGATTTAGAGCTAATCTATTTCTAAGCTTAAGGAATGCGTTTGGTGATGTGCCCTTACAACTGACCGATCAATTAGAAAATATGCCTTCTACCTCTTCTAAAAATATAGATGATTTTATATTAAATAGTTACAGCAGTGTTTTGGATCACACAGCAGACTCTGTTAAATACAAATCTGACGAGTATATAAATTCGATACTAGTATACAGATTGCAAAAGAATCATAATCATACACGTAATCTCGCTCAGCAAGCAATCAACAGCGGGAGAATAAGTCTTAATTCTAATTTTAAACAGTCTGAAATCAATGCCGTTCGTTTATATCTATTTCTAGCTGAGGCAAGCTGTGAACTAGGCAATCTTGCTGAAGGAATACAAGCCATGAATGTATTATTAAAAGCTGAGGGAAAACCATTATTAGCTACAAATACAACAACTGAACAGTTACGCACAGACATTCATGCGTTCTATAAGAAAACAAACAATTATGAAATCAGCTACGATAGTGGCATTAAATATTGCAATACATTAAGTTGGTCAATAAGCGACGCATGGGGAAAATATAAACTATTACCTATTCCTAACAGCGTTCTAACAGCTTTTGGTACTGAAACACTAATGCAACAAAATTTAGGTTGGTAACGTATTTAGGTATCAACAATTATTATTGACAGGTACCATAAATAACATTACACTGAAAAAAGAACTACTCTACTATCGAGTAGTTCTTTTTTGGTCAAAAGGGTAAAATAAATATCTATATAATAACAGAGTTAGTAATAATTCACCCCGAATCTCATAAATAATACTTATATTGTATCGCTAGTTATAAAAAAACAGATCACAAAAATTAAATACATTATGAGAAAATTATTTTTTATAGGAGTTATCCTTATTGGCGTATTTGCTTGTCAGCCATCTAATAAAAATGATAAGGGTGCTCAAGCTGCAGAGAATAGCAAAAAAAACGAAGTCGTATTAAAAGACTATGGAACGAATCCACTGGTTATAAACATTGAAGATTACACATTGGCAAACGAAGATTTTCGTTCCACAATATGGACTGGCGACAATCTACAGTTGACCGTAATGTCAATACCTGTAGGTGGCGAAGTCGGGCTGGAGATGCATGACGATATTGAGCAGTTTTTACGTATCGAAAAAGGTGAAGCTGAAGTATTAATGGGAGACAGTGAGGATCAGTTGACATATATTCGTCAAGCTGGTGATGATGATGCCATTTTTGTGCCATCAGGAAAATGGCATAATATTATCAATAAGGGAGATCAACCATTAAAGCTATATTCAATTTATGCAAAACCTGAACATCCTCATGGAACTATACATAAGGACAAAGCTGAATCAGACGAGGATCATCACCATTAATATATATAAAGAAAGTGCTTTAGAATGTTTTCTAAAGCACTTTTGACAAGTTAACGAATTTAATTAGTAGTGTGATTATTTAATCAACTTGTTGTTTGCCATATTCTTGATACATCATGAATAAATGAGCAGAAGACCAACTAAAATGAGGTGCTTTCAAGCGTTTGCCTGTGCTCGTTTCATAATTTTCATGTATTGGCCCATCTTCATTCAGTCCTTCTAGGCGAGTAAATACCTGATCAGTATATTTGTCAGCTTCTTGACTATAACCATACTTACGCAATCCTGAAATCGCAAAATAAACTTGATCTAGCCAGATAGGACCTCTCCAATAACCATTTGGCGTAAACTTAGCATTGTCTGCAGCCACAGTTGGGAAAGGGATATAGGTAGAGAACTTCGTGGAGTCGAACATAATTTTCACTGCCTCTTGAGCTTGTTCCTTAGTAGCTATCTGCGTCCAAAGAGGTGTCCATCCTTCCGGACCTTGCTCTCTAATGAAATCACCCTTGATTCTCTTATCATAGAAGTAACCATCTTTTTTATCATAAAAATAGTCTCTTATTTGTTCTGTTCTGTTCGTTACGTCAAACTTTTCACCCAACAGGTCAGCCATTTCTTTTAGCAATACTTGCTCATAGCAAAGATAAGCGTTAAGGTCTACCGACTCTTGGTCAAAACTCCATGCCCCTTCTGAATTTTTAAGCATTTTAGCATCATCGTATCTCACGGCGTTATCCATTCCACTTTCCCATTTTGCAGCTTCTAATGTGCCATCAGTTGCTCCAAATTCGCAGATACCATTACCATCATGATCTCTATATTTATACCACCATTCATGATACTTCACCAGCTTCGGATACATTTCTGTAATGAATGCTTTATCTCCGGTGGTCTTATAAATTTCGTTGACAGCCCAAGCTGCTAAAGGTGGTTTAGAGTCGCGCCAGTTGTTTTCATTCACATCAGTATAGATACAATCTGCTATCATCCCTTCTTCTGATTGATAATCGAACATGGTACGTATTTGATTTTTTGCTAATTCCGGATCAATATGAGCTAATGCAACAGCATGTTTCCACGAGTCCCAAGCCCAAAAGCCAACGAAGTATCCCATGGCATGGGAAGGTGCTACTCCATCATGAAACAAAGCTCCTTTGGGACTAAGCCAATTGCTCATTAGGGTCATCATTGCCTTCACCATTATTCTGTTATATGCTTCTGGCATATCTGCACGCAGATTGTTAGTAATATATCCATTCCAACGATCTACTGACTTTCTATATGTTTCAGTCGGATTATCAAGAATAGAGGCTACTTCCTTTTTGTCTGCATTTAGATATTCTTTTTCTGTATTGAAATAAGAGATAACAACATCAATCGTCTTTGCTTTTTTAGCAGTATTGACCAAATATTGCTTGGTATCCATATCCAGTTCGATGTTGACATCTTTAGGGAAAGTAACCACTATCATTTCTCCCCCCTTCATCTTATACTCTACAACATTATTCTCTGAAACCAAGGTTTCATCTTCTCTGGCATTCATAGAACCTGTTAGCTGAAATGGAACTTCATCGCTTGCTTCACATTGCAATAGAGCATGTTTAGCATTAACAAAGAAGATACGCTGAGTCAGTGTTATACCATTTACTGATGATTGGATAACAGCTTTACCTGGATAATAGGTTGCTGTCTCTTGTATGAATTCTGAGGGCTTAGCATCCACAAAACCTACTTGTAAGAAGGATTGACAGATCCAACGTCTATTGTCTAGATCGAATGGACCACAAAAACCATTAACTTTACTATCTTTCTCTGGCATAGTGAATCCCATCCACGAACCATGATCAGTGAAATATCCTTGTCCTCTGGCAGGATGCTCTTGCGCCGTATGTGTTATATTCAATAATTTAGGATAATTGAGCGATATATCCTCAAGCGTACTCTCCTTGGGAGAGCACGCTGAGAATAAAATAGTAACACAGATTAACCTAAAAAAAGTGTTCATTATTTTTTTCATTTCTTATAAAACTTATTTGTAAGATTTTTTACTTTCAGTGACCAAGTTGCTACCTGCTTTTACAGGTATGATGGTAAATCCATAGCTCATGGTTTCTGGTGTGATGGTGTATTCGGGATGAGTTTGAGCTCCCCAAGTATTGTCACCTCCAACTCCCATTTGCTTATAGTCAATATTTACCCAAACCATATCTTTTTTCTTGATGCTACCTCCATGTTTTCTCTTTATATTAAATGGTACATAGTCAATATCCTCCATTGGGAAATTCCACGCACTAGCATTCAATTCTTGTTTTCCTTTGAAAAGTAATCCTTCTCCATTTTTGTTTTGAAGAGCAAACCAACGCACATCTGCTTTGTTTGCCGTTTCTTGAGGTCGGATATATGGTTCAAATTGACTCCAAACGTCTTTTTTATACAAATCTATATTGGCAGATGTTTTTCTGTCCCAATAGTTTTCGTGAGGACCTCTACCAAACCATGTCATTTGATCGTATTCAGCATTCATCACCATATACATTCCCACTCTTGGAATCTGTGGTAGATCTCCTCGTTTTACTTCTAAGTGATAATCTACATCTATCACTCCACTTGGGAAAACAAGATAGTTTACTTGTATTTTGGATTGTTGTTCTTTCAAATCATATACGACTTTCACTTCAACTAAGTTTTCTCTCGGAGTAGCAACAACACTTTCCAGTGTCATGTTTTTTGTTGCTTCTTTCCAAGTAGCAGCTCTTATGCCTAATTTGTTCGCCACATCATTGTCAGTTAATGGTCTCCAGAAGTTTGGAGTCAAACCAGATTGTAGATACTCTTTCCCATTATGCTTGATAGATACTAATTGACCGTTTGACTTAGAGATCTCTGCACTAAAGTTGGTTGAATAAACTCCTATAGTCTCATTCGTCTCGTTGCTTTCCACCTTACCTCTGATAGGTTCTGCTACTGTAACTACCTCATCAGTGGGTAGCAAAAATTGCTCTTCTGCCACTAAGTGTCCTTTAGCTATCATGGGATGAGTGCCTTTATAGAGAGCATTAACGTGCAAGAAATACTCTGTATCTGCTTGCGGTGTAAAATTAGGGATCTGTACATCTACAACACGACTTTGATGTGCAGGCAATCCTTTTACTTCAAATGTTTTTTGTGCAACAACTTTTCCATCAGCCTTAACAAGCATTTCGAAATCGAAATCGTCAAGATTGATAAAATCATGTCGGTTGGTCACTTTTATTTTCCCATCTGCAAAGGCAGCTGGCTCAAAATGGATTGGTTGGTACACTTTTTTCACTTCCCAAATATGAGGAGCCAATTTTCTATCAGCTCTGATCAATCCATTGGCACAGAAGTTAGAGTCGTTTGGAATACCAACAAAGCCCATATCGCCACCATAAGCCCAAATATCATTTCCTTCTTCGTCTTTGGTTTTAAGAGTTTGATCTACCCAGTCCCAGATAAACCCACCTTGCAGTTGATCATGCTTCCAGATCAGTTCCCAATAGTCTTTCAAATTTCCAACACTATTTCCCATAGCATGTGCATATTCACAAAGAATAAGAGGACGAGGTTGTCTAATATTCACAAACTCACGCAAGTGATATACTCGTGCGTACATAGGGCAATAAATGTCAGAGACTCCTTCTCTTCTAGATCCTTCATATTGCACAGGACGAGTGTCAAAAGCTTTTAACCAATGATATACAGCTTCAAAATTCTTGCCATAACCTGATTCATTTCCAAGCGACCAAGTAACGATAGAAGTATAGTTTCTATCTCTACGAGCCATTCTCTCTACTCGCTCTTGATAAGCGTGTAACCAATTATCTTCATTCGCTAAAGTTCTTAGTTTAACAAGCTCCATGCCATGGGTCTCAAGATTTGCTTCATCAATTAGGAATAAACCATATTCGTCACACAGCTCATACCAGCGCTCAATATTCGGGTAGTGGCTACATCTCACAGCATTGATATTGAATTGCTTCATCAGTTCAATATCTTTTATCATGCTTTCTTCTGTGATTGTACGTCCTGTCACTCCATCGTGCTCATGTCTATTGACACCTCGCATGATGACAGCTGAACCATTGACTAAAAACTGTCCATTCTTCATTTCCACTTTTCTGAATCCAAAGCGATGGGAGAATGCTTCACTTATTCCACCACCTTTCATAGTAGTTACATTTAAAGTGTAAAGATTAGGAGTTTCGGCAGTCCATTTCTTTACATTCTTAAATGTCTTAGCAAAAGACAAGGTCGTCTCTTTTCCTGTCTGTTTTTTTGTTTCTTGGTAAATTACTTTTCCTCCATCAAGAATTTCTATTTGCACATCATTCTTGTCAGCTTTGTTTAACACAATGTCTAGGGAAAATAAGCCATCAGTGTAGTCGTCAGACAAGTCTGCTTTAAGAATAAAATCATCTACTCTCACTTTAGGACGTGCTACTAATGACACACTACGCTCGATACCACTATATTTCCAATAGTCTTGCCCTTCAAGATAAGAACCATCGCTATAACGATATACCTCAACAGCTAAATCATTTTCTCCCTTTTGCAAATATTCTGAAATATTGAATTCAGCAGGCAGGCGACTATCTTCACTGTAGCCAACAAGTTTCCCATTTACCCAACAGTAAAATGCAGATTCTACCCCTCCAAAACGAAGAATTACATCCATACCTTTCCAATTCTCGGGTACATTGAATGAATGTTTATAGGATCCCACAGGATTGTAGTCTGTAGGCACATAAGGAGGATTAGCAGGAAAAGGATATGCCACATCAGTATAGATTGGCGCATCAAAGCCTTGTAGTTCCCAGCTTCCCGGTACTTTTATATCTTTCCAGTCTGAAATATTGTAATCGGATTTATAAAAATCAGTTGGTCTGGAATCTGGATTTTTTGAATAATGGAACTTCCATACTCCATCCAGCGACACTATGCGATCGTTAGTTTTGGCTCTATCTGTAGCATCTTGTTTCTTAGCATAAGGCACAAAATGAGCATTTATAGGCAACCTATTGATCTGGTTAACCTGTGGATTTTGCCATTCCTTGTCTGTATGCTTGTTCTGCCCAAATGCCGTGAGAACATACAAAGATAAGAAGACAAACAATGTGATTTTTTTCATTCTATTTTATTTTTTATGGTTATAGATAACAAAAGAATGTGACCAAAAATGGTACACAAAGATCGAGGGTTATGCCATGGAATATAGCGATAAGCACAAAATCAGAACCTGAGTATTGAGTAATTATAGGCAAGGTGGTATCCATTGTTGTTGCACCTCCTGACGAAATAGGAGCTAACTTGCCAAAATATAATACTAAAATGGGAGCCATAAGAAGTGTAAATAGTTCTCGAATAATATTAGACATCAAAGCGATAGTACCCAATTCAGCTCCCTTGTATTGTGTGATAAAAATACTAGAAAGCGAATAGTAGCCAAAGCCAGAGCCCACTGCCATACATTCGAAGGCATTGTATTTAGGTAGCACAATACTGATTAATGCACAGCCCAATAAAGTTCCCACTAATGTGGCTAGAGGAACAAGAACAATATGAGGCTTTGTTGCTTTCAATGTTTTGAGCATATCCTTATCATAGCCAATATTGAGCCCTACAAGAAACATCAAACCATAGAGGATATAGATGCTGAAATCGTTCTCCAACACTACATCAGGCAAGACGGTAAAGTAGTTTGAATTGACATAAGCTGCAGTACAGCCGACCAAAAAGAATCCCAATATGATAAGGCTACCTTTCATACAATTAATATTTTTAAAGTGATACTACTAATGTTATAACTTGGTCAAGATGGACGTCATTTATTCTTAAAAAAACGCACATAAACTATCCATGACAAAGCTACACTTCCCATGATGGCAGCCAATGTTATGATCAAGGCTTGCACACCAATAGTGGACAGGTTGGATATTATCATTTCATCTTTTCCTACTGATATTCCAAGAAACAGGAGAAGAAGAAATATAAATCCAGTAATAAGTTTCCCTATAATGGTGATATTTGGTATGCGTCGCAGGAAATATCCTGCGACTATACCAGTTATCATTATTCCAAAGACTATAAACATCTTTTGTTATTCTTTTATTTATTTTCAGCCTCTTCTTTTTCTCTTTCCAATTGCTCTCTCAGTACTTTATTAGTACTGATCTCGCGTTGAGGAATTGGATAAAAATCATGCTTTTCAGGATCAAAATTAGTTCTGCCAATTGCATGAAGTGCTTGCTGTGTTTTTCCCCATCTTCTAAGATCATAAAAACGAGTATTCTCTAGAGCAAATTCGACTATTCGTTCATGCTCTATTTGAGCACGCACAGCTGTTTGTGATGTCCCTTCCATATCAGGCATATCAGCTCTCTTACGCACATCATTGATTAGGGGTATCGCTAGTTCAGGTTTACCTTGTTCGTTATAGGCTTCTGCAAGCATCAGTTTAACATCTGCAAAACGCATCAATGGAACATTAATGGCACTGTTTGATCTATATAGCAGTTCTTCTGTAGGTGGCAAATACTTGCGGAATTCAATAAACTCTACTTTATCGCCCTTTTCTGGTTGAATGAACACTTCATCAAAACTATACCCGTAAACCATCTCTGTAGACGGATCTCTGTAGTAGTCATCATCGAAATAAAGCGTTTTGTAGGCTCTGGTGTCATATCGTCCGGTAGTTGCTATTTTCCCTTCTTTCTTGAACTCTGTAAGAAGGCTCTTACTTGGTCGTATTCCACCCCAGCCTCCAAGTTGACTACAGCCTACAAACTTATGCAAGTAATGTCTATAATATGCTCCACCATTAGTATTGTCTGAAAATTGAATTTCAAAGATAGACTCTGAACTATTTTTATTAGTACCATTAAACATAGAAAGTAAATCTTCTACTAACTCATAGCCTTTGACTTGAATGAATGCATCTTCTGCTTTTTTCAAAAACTCAGCCTTTTTGCTTGGTTCTTCATAAGCTCTCGTTAAATATGCATATCCCAAATAGGATAGAGCTGCACCTTTGGTTGCTCGTCCTAAACGATCTGCATTTTGTTTCAATGGAAGATTTTTCTCTGCATCAATAAAATTTTGAATAATAAATTCCCAAGCCTCTATTCTTGGCGATAGTTCTTTATCAATTTTCTTCTCTTGTGCTTCATATTCTCTTTGAACAATAATTCTCTCCCAATTCAAGAGTAACTTCAAGTGATAATATCCACGAAGAAAAGTTGCTTCAGCCAATATTTCGTCTTTATATTTAGCATCTATTTTTTCAATTGCGGGCACTTTTGCCAATACTTGATTGCTATGCATAATGCCACGATAAGCATCCTCCCAATAAACTACAGTTTGAGTATTTGCATTGTTATACGTAAACTCTGCCAATTGCAACCAATCTGGGTATCCATAAGCATCAGGTCCTGCTGCTATCATATCTTCTCTGAAAGGCTCTACTGTGTATCGTACCTCACCAAAAACATAAGCTGCATTACTGCTTTCTATTTGCGAATAAGCAGCAGCTAATCCACTTTCTGCAGATTTTGTGTCAACCCAATAATCTTTTGAGGTTTGCTCGTCTTGGGGTGCCTGATCTAAAAGATCGGAACAAGAGGAAAATACCAAGAGCGAAAGTGCTATGATTATATTTATATATTTTTTCATCTTTCTTTTCTTTATAGGTTAAAATGTTAGTTGCATACCAAATGTGTATGAACGGGTGAATGGGAATACAAATCTGTCGAGCCCTGTATTCAAAATACTTGTAGCAAACTCAGGGTCTGTACCATCATACTTAGTCCAAGTAGCAAGATTCTCTCCACTGATATAGAACCTTAGATTATCCATTCTTAGCATTTTCAACACATGAGGAGGAAGTGTATAGCCTAATTGAACTTGGCGCAAACGAATAAAGTCTCCTTTTTCTAGGAATCTATCAGACTCCCTGCGATTGTCATTAGGGTCACCTAAAACAGCTCTAGGCATACTTGTATTTGGGTTTTCAACTGTCCAAGCATTCAACGTTGTTGCCATGAAGTTAGAACCACTTGCCATACCTTCAAAGTAGAATCTATTTCCATTATAGAGTTTGTGCCCCCATCCACTACCAATGATGGCAGAGAAATCAAATCCTTTGTATGAAGCTCCTAGATTCATATTAGCCTCTACCTTAGGCATTCCAGAACCCATAAATGTTTTGTCGTTATCATCAATTACACCATCTCCATTGACATCTTTAAAGCGTATGTCTCCAGGTTTTGCATATGGTTGAAGAGGGTTACCCTTCCTGTCAACGTGTGCTTTCACCTCTTGTTCTGATTGAAATATTCCATCAGTTGTATATAAGAAATAGGCTCCTACAGGTTGTCCTTGTTGAGTTCTATTCACAAAGTGGGCATCCCCTCTGTTTAGTCCTGTACCTTCATAAAATTGGGTCGCATCTGCCATTCTTACTACTTCATTTTTCAGATATGACAAATTCATTCCGATATTATAGCTCACTTCTCCAGTTTTGTCTGCATAATTGATATCAAACTCTACTCCTTGATTTCTCATTTTTCCAACATTCAAAATCGGAGTTGCCAACCCTGACGATACAGAAAGTGGCTTTGCAATCAACAAGTCACGAGTCGTATTATTGTAGTAATTGATTGTTCCATTCAATTTATTGTTGAAGAATCCAAAATCAAATCCGATATTAATAGATTCTGTTGTTTCCCATTTGAGGTCTTTATCTTCAAGCCCTGGAGCAATAGTCCCCAGCCATGGGTTACTTCCTGATCCTTGAACACTACCTAACCAAAGGGTATTTGATGTTGACATTCTTGAATATGAATCATAATAACCTAATGCAACCTCATTACCTAATTTACCCCAGCTGGCTCTCAATTTCAGATTAGAGATCGCATCCACTTGGGGGAAGAAAGATTCATTGTTGATTCTCCATCCTGCTGCAAACGACGGAAATGTACCCCATCTATTCTTTGACTCAAACTTTGAGGACCCATCTCGACGCATTGAAAACTGGAATAAATAACGAGAGCCGAAATTATAATTTAAACGACCAAAATATGACATTCTGTTGTATCTGTATTTGGTTCCACTACCAGAGAAAGTCCCTCCTTTACCGGCATTAATAGTCATAAAATCTTGATTAGGAAATCCTGCAGGTTCTTCCGTATGCACTAGCTTTCCATTGCTAACAGAATAAATGGTAGTTTTACCTTCAACTCCAACCTGACTCCATGATGATTGTTCCTTGTTCATAGATGTCCCGATCATAACATTAAAGGTGTGCTCATTCACTTCTTTGTTGTAAGACAATACATTATCAAATGTTTGTTCTTCCCAATAACCTCTTTGCTCTTCATAGAAAGGATATTGTACTGGAGATTTAGGGTCTGCTGTAAATTTACGATAGTGCTCATAATCCTGATAGTTATTACCTCTATAACCATAACTTGTCTTAAAATTCAGTCCTTCCATGATATCAACACCTACAGAGAAACTGCCATCAAAATGCTGTCTCTTCTGCCATCCTGTTCGATTCTCCGTATTAGCGATAGGATTGATGTTACTAGCCATATCTTTCCAAAGGTTTGTAAGACCATACCCACCTTCAGCTTCCTTATCATATACAGGTACAAGAGGAGAAATCATGTAAGTATCCATCAATGGAATATAAGGTTTAGATTGCTTACTAGCTCTGAATCCCATATTTCCATCAATCGTGAAAATGTTTTTCTTTGTGCTAATCTTAGCTCTAACATTTTGTTTAGTGAAATCATTATTGATAAGTATACCTTTATCATCTGTAACGTTAGCAGAGAGAGCAAATTTGGTATCCTTCAGACCTCCTCTAACAGAAACACTCTGATTGAGTGAAACCCCAGTACGGAACACCTCATCTTGCCAATTTGTATTATAAGGCTCTTGTCCTCTAACTCCCGGATTAAGTACATAGCTAGGCAAAGCTCTTCCTGCATTTTCATACATTTGCTCATGCACAGCTACATAGCCTTCACCATCTAGCAGTTCAACCCTTTTAGCGATTTTTCTCATACTGGCATAAGAGTTGAGATCAACGACTACTTTACCCTCTTTACCACTCTTAGTTGTTACTATCACAACACCATTAGCTGCAATGGAACCATATATTGCAGATGCAGCACCATCTTTTAGGATGTCAATAGATTCAATATCATTTGGATTTAAGTTGTTAATATCACCATAAAACCCATCAATAATATACAGAGGTTCATTACTACCAAAAGTATTAATTCCTCTAATTTTTATACTAACTTCAGAACCTGCTAATCCACTTGACTTTAAGACACTCACACCTGACACAACGCCTTGTAGTGCTTCTGCAGGATTTGTTGCAGCTTTAGTAGATATTTTATCAGACTCTACAGAAGTAATTGCAGCTGTTAAGTCTCTTTTCTTAATCGTTCCGTATCCGATTACGACCACCTCTTCAAGTGCTTGATCTGACTCTAAAAGCTTTATCTCTAAGCTAGAAGATTGTCCTACTAAGACCTCTTGAGAATGATAGCCTAAATATTGGATTGATAGGACTGCATTATTGCCACTGATATCTACTGTAAAGTTTCCATCAACATCTGTTGTAGAACCTGTCTTAGTCCCTTTTATCATGACAGCAGCACCAATAATAGGATCACCTAAATTATCAATCACTACTCCAGTCACTTTGCGTGTTGATTCATTCTGAGCAATTGCATTTGCTTTCTTTAAGACAATCTTATTATTTGCTGTTATTTCATAGTTTATGGGAAGCCCTTTGAAGGCTTCATCTAGAATTTGGTTAATGCTCGCTGACTTAGCAGAAACTGTGATTTTTTTGCTATCATCTATGTCTATATTGCTATACATGAAGGAATAGCCTTCTTTGCTTTCTACTTCTTTGAAAAACTCTTTGAGTGTTACATTCGTTAGCTGCATGCTAGTCGTCTTACCACTCTGAGCTATGGCTTGGGATGCAAATAGGATGAGCACCAAGCAAAAAAAATGTGTTTTTTTTAACATAATTATAGTATTAATTGTTTTTGAGCTTTAGGTTAATCTTTGTGCTTGCAGTGCCTTGTGTTAAGAGACACTGCATTTGCAATTTTACTTACATCTAATAGTTACCTCCTTTCCATTTATACTGTATTCTATTGGTGTTATTTTATTGAATAATTCAAGCAATTCTCTTATCGATTCTGTCTTGACAGAGAACGTATACTTTTGGCTGATGACTGGATTTATTAAATCAATTTCCACTCCATACCATCTTTCTATTTTTCTAGTCATTTCGAACAAGTCTACATTGTAGAATACAAGTTGTTCTTTTGTCCAAAGAGGAAATGCATCTTTGATGTTTTTAGTGTGCACATATTGTAGACTCGACTTATTGACTTTCACATTTTCGTTGGGAGCTAGTTCTACTAACAGATTGTTATTTCTATCCATCACATCTACCTTCCCTTCGACTAGTGAAACCCCAACATAAGGATCCTCGTCATAAGCAGAGACATCAAAAGTAGTTCCTTTGACAACAACATTTACCGATGTTGTTTTTACTATAAATTCCTTTTTCGCACTATGTGTTACATCAAAAAAAGCCTCTCCACACAGAGATATTTCTCTATCGCTTTTGTTGAAATTTTCAGTATATGATAATATTGAACCAGAATTGAGCCATACCTTTGTTTCATCAGGCAGAGTCATCAACATTTTTTGTCCTTCGGGGGTTTCTATTTTTGTAACAGCTTGCTCACGATTAATAGTGTCTATTGAGCCTTTAATCAGCAATGAGCTTATCGCTCCGATTAACAGTGCCACAGAAGCTGCTATACTAGCAACTTTTATCACAAAACTTCTCTTTATAAAAGGCTTATTGCTTGCTGATGGATGCAAAAGAACATGTTCATGGATTAGATTCCACACTCTGTCCTTATCTATATCTACAACATGTTCTTCATCTAAATATTTCCATTCTTCTTTTAACGCTTCAAATGTTTCTGCATTTGCAGATGATGCAGCCATCCAACTTTCTACCCACAGTTTATCTGTAGTAGACAAATCACCTTTGAGGTAAGCAGCAATTTCTTTATATGGAATTTCGGGTTCTTTCATCGTAGATTCTTCTAGCGTTTATATAATAGACACGCAAGAAATGAAAAACCCCTAAAAGAAAAACAAAGTTTTTATATTATTTTTTATTTATGCCATTTCATTTAGCATATACGTAATCATAATAACATAACCAACAGTCTTTTGACTATAATTATGAAGTAAAAACTCTTTTATTTTTTTTAGTGCTATAGACATCTGATTTTCTACTGTTTTTTCAGAAATAGAACGCAATTGAGCAATTGCCTTATACGAGTGTTTTTCTTCTCTGCTAAGTTTGTAGATATCTTTACATTTGGAAGGAAGCTTCTCAACAGCCTCTTTATAGAGAAGTTCAAATTCGTGCATATTGATGCAGTCCTTTGCTTCACTTTCTGTGATTAGTTCATTTGCCCATTGTTCAAGTAGCATATTTCTATTTTCTTCATTCCGAAGCGTATTGAGCATAAGGTTTCGGGCTGACTTAAATAGGTAAGTTTTGATATAAAAAATATTAAGTTCAGCTCTATTCTCCCAAAGCCGAATAAATATTTCTTGAATAACGTCTTCTATCTGAGCTTGATTTCTTGTATAATATGACAAAAACTCTGTCAATGAATCTGTATACAGATCAAATAACTGCTTCAATAGATTCTCATTTATTTCAACTCTGCTATTTTCTGTTTCCATTTTTTTTTGATCCTCGCTCAATGTTTCTCACAATGATACTATCTGCCAAATATAAGCAATAATATTTGGGATTCTTTGCAAGATAGCCAGAATGCCTTAGTTAATATATAAAACTACACAAAACATCACCCTCAGTAAAACACTGACAATAAGTTATTTATATTTAATTTCCATATTTAATAAAAAAAATAGTAAGTTTGCACTCATAAAAAATAAATATTATGTTTTTCTATTTGAAAATAAGCTAGATTCATTTTGCACACAACTTCTCAGGTTGCTTGTTCAGTCTTTATCTCTCAATAAGGATTGAATAATATAACTGTAAAATGAATTTTATTACATCAAGACTTTATCATGTCATTCGTTTGATTTTGATAGAAGCTTGTTAAGACATTATTTTCAAAAAAAATGAAACAAATATTTAAAGAGCCATCGATATGGCTTCTTATCTTCCTAGTGGGTTTTCCACAAATTAGTGAAACAATATATACTCCTTCACTGCCTGAATTGGCAGAAAATCTAAATGCGACTGGAAATGAGATGCAACAAACGCTAAGCATCTACTTCTTTGGCTTTGCATTAGGTGTACTTCTTTGGGGTATTTTATCAGATAAGATTGGACGTCGCCCATCCATGCTCTATGGTATAGTAATGTATATTGTGGGATCTATTGGATGCCTACTATCTTATAATGTAGAACTCCTATTGCTGTCTCGTGTGATACAAGCTGCAGGAGCAGCTGCAGGGTCAATTGTAACCCAAACAGTGATGAGAGACTGCTATGACGACAGCAGAAGACCACAAATGTTTGCTAAGATATCTGCCGTACTAGCCTTTTCTCCAGCCATTGGTCCCTTGATGGGAAGCATCATTGCGCAATATTGTGGTGTTAGCTATGTTTTTGTCAACTTAGTTCTTATTGGTTTGCTTGCTTTGGTATTCACTTATACTTGCCTTAGCGAAACAGCACCCCAACAAAAAACGAAGCATAACCTGAGGTCTATCGCAAAACAAATGCTAACAGACAAACATATTTGGATTTACGCTAGTTTAATTGGAATCATCAATGGAATCATATTTTGCTACTATGGTGAAGCTCCTTTTATTTTCATCAACATCCTAGGCTTTAGCGTTACAGAATATGGTAGCATAGGTGTTTTAGTAGCTGTTGCTAGCTTCATAGGCGCTGTGTTTGGCAAACAATTAGTCATCAAGATGCATTACACCAAGGTTATGAAAATAGGATATAGCATCATGCTAATAGGATTGGCTATTTTTCTATCTTCAGCTTTATTTATATCCATCCCTATCATCAATGCCATGGGGTATTTATTGGGAATATTTCTAGTAATGGTGGGTATTGGTGTAGCTCTACCATCATGTTTAAGCAATGCACTGATAGATTACAAGCATTGTTTGGGCATATCGGGAGCTTATCTTGGGCTAATGTATTATGCCATGGTATGCCTTATTACTGGAGGCATGAGCCTTCTTCATACAGGCTCGCCCCTTGTTATGCCCATCTATATGATTGCACTTACCATACTTCTATTATACTTGACCTTCCAACTGAAACACAAGTAATAAGAGGTAACTAAAAAAATGAAGGGAGCAACAAGACTATTCTTGTTACTCCCTTTTGCTTTTATTTGTATTATATTTGAAGAATTAAATAGAATATCATCAATGAAGGATAGAATAAGAAAGCCTGACTGGTTGAAAGTAGACTTAGGAGGAAACAATAAATATGCCCAAACAAAACAAACCGTAGAATCTCATGGTTTACATACCATTTGTTCTAGCGGAAAATGTCCAAATATTGGCGAGTGTTGGGGACTAGGCACAGCTACTTTTATGATTGCTGGAAATATTTGCACTCGTTCTTGCAAGTTTTGCAATACAATAACTGGCAAACCTTTGAAACTTGATGGAAACGAGCCCCAACGAGTAGCAGAGTCTATCCGATTGATGAAAATAACACATGCAGTCATCACCTCGGTAGATAGAGACGATCTGCAAGATATGGGAGCTCAGCATTGGGTAGAAACAATTAATCAGATCAGGGAAATAAATCCTGAGACAACCGTAGAAGTTCTGGTTCCTGATTTTCAAGGAAAAGTCGAACTTATCGATTTGGTTTGTTCTGCCAAGCCCGATGTCATTGCTCACAACATGGAAACGGTCAGAAGCCTGACGCCTCAGATTCGCAGTGCGGCCAAGTATGATGTTAGTCTATCTGTACTGAAGCGCTTTGCTGAAAATGGCTTAAAATCAAAATCAGGTATCATGTTAGGTCTAGGAGAATCTATCGAAGAGGTTCTCACACTGATGGATGATTTATTAAATGTAAATTGCCGATCCCTGACCATAGGTCAGTACCTGCAACCCACACGAAAACACTATCCTGTGACAGAATACGTCCACCCTGATGTTTTCAAGGAATTAAAAGAAACCGCTCTCAAAAAGGGTTTTACCCATGTTGAAAGCGGTCCACTTGTACGATCCTCTTATCATGCTAAAGCTTGATAAGTTTATTTTATTTATAGTCTATAACTAGCTCCTATAACAAAGTAGATATTTCTCATTTTCATATCCACACCTGTAAAACTAGACGGGAAAATAGGAGTCAAGCTATAAGTAAGATCTCCATAGATGCCAAATCTTCCAGGGAAAATATGTTCGAAGCCAAGACTTACTCCCATATCAAAGTTTCTCATCTCCTTCCCAAAGTCGAATGTCGCATCATTTTTGTTAGGGATATCTATTTTTTCACTATTAATGATATCGTTGATATTATCATCAACACGTCTAAGATAACCATCCCAAACAGTACCCGAAAACTCAGCGCTACTACGATATGAAACATATGCTCCTCCTCTGATTTTCCATGTAGGATTCAGATCATAGGCAATTCTAACAGGAAGAGTGGCATAAGCTATCTTAACACGAGTTTCATTTTTTCCCGTAAAGTAACCTTGGATCTCATCACCTCCATATATCACCTTAGTATACATATATTTAACTTCATCTCTTGCTCCCATTCCTTTCCAGTCAAGGGTAATACCACTCTCTAATGACCATCTTTCACCTGCCTGATAGGATATATTATACCCCAACTGTGGCGTAAATTGGGGCCAATAGCTACTTATCTTTCTCACTTCACGTGGCAAAGGTATAGGCATTGTTCCTCCTAGATGATAACCTACTACTATTTTATGGCTGAACTCTCCTTTGGCTTTCTCTTGCCCTGCTACTTTAGATGTAAAACACAAAAGCAATGCTAGGATAACGATGATATAATTATTGAATTTCATTATTGTCGTTTTAAATGTATCATTATTATTTTAGGAAATCATCTTTGTCTTCATCTTCTTCGCAAACGATTCTCAAATCATCCACAATGAGCTGACTACCCACTGCACCTTGATACATTGCACCATCTGTACTAGAAGATAGAACTACAGCCAATTTATAATCATGAAGATCAAAATTCACCTCTTCTTTATAATCAAATTTTAATGTCAGATATTCCCAATTTTCTTTCTCACTAGTATCCTCTAAAATAGCAGTTGCTACTATTTTATCAGAAGTTTTAATATCGTTAGCAGTCAGATAAACATTTTTACCTGCATTCTTCGGCACTTTATACAAGATTGCATAAATATCGGGTTCATCTTTGCGCTTCGAATCTTCCTTTACATCTTTTATATCTTTTACTCCACCCTCATAACTCAAATAAGGTGAACCTGACTTATATTTATAATATGCAACAAGCACCAACGGTTTTCCTAAATCCTTAGGATGTGGTTGTCCGAACAAAGTGGTAGAAAGAGGATCTTTCAAAGCATCTTTAATGGCAAATTTACCTCTATACATGCTTCCTGCATATACAGGAATATCCATAACCCCTACTTCTGAGTTTCTATTTCCTCTAACGGTTTCTAGCAACACAGATTTACGTCCTCCTGAACCCGGACGCCATTGATCAATACTTCTTGTTGGAAAAAAATCACCTTTATACAATATATTCACTCCCTGATTTGCATTCACCCACATCGGATCCTTAGGTATTTCATAAGGCCTTTTTGAATTAGGGTTAACGATCAACCAATCTTCAAATCCTTGAATCAATGGATTGTAAGGGATGACTTCTACTACATAGTCTTTTGTTCTCCCCTCTTCTGAAGTCACAGTATAGATATACTTGTAATCACTCAATTCCACAGTCTCTCCTGACGCTGGACTGATGGTTGCTTTTGGAGATACCTCAATCGTAGGAATAATTTTTCCAGATTGATATCTGGCTTTAAACTCTGCTTTATCTACATCCACTACCAAAGATATTTCATTGGTGTGTGCATTAGGTAAGTCTACAAGAAAGCCGTCGTCCTCAATAGTTACAGATAAAATATCTGCTTCTCTATTTAGAGCCTCCTCCTTAATACATGAAGTAACACACAGAGCTACTAAACATGTGGCGAGTAGTGTTTTAAAGTTCATTATTTTCTTAATTATTTAAAATTCATTTTCAAAAAATCAATCAAAGATACAATAATTAAGCTCACTTTTTTATTTTTCTGAGCAAATTACTACTTCAAACGAATAAGTGTGATACATAAAAAACAAGAGTTCAATCACATGTCAGAGATGTGACTGAACTCTTATCGTTCATAATATATTTGCTAGATTGTTATTGTCTAACGTTTACCGATGTGGAGCCATCGCCCCTGTTCACAAATTCGTTTCTTTGTTTAGCTTTCCAATCTTTCTTTCTTGCATCCCATTCGCTAAAGTTCATAGCAACTGGTTTGTTTGGTGAAGCTTGGTCATACTCATACTCTAATTTTTGAGCACCGATCCATCCTAGATCTAGATCCCATTTATAAACAACTTTTTCTTGTATATTTCCTGCCAAGTCATATCTATATGTTGATTTTTGAATTGGCTCTGTTGAGTTTGCTCTAAAAGTTGTAAATTCTTTTATGCTTCCTGTCTCAGTATTTTGTATATTGCTATAAGTTGTAGTTTCAGGATCACTTGCAAAGATGCTTATAGAAAAAAGCATACCTACTAGAAATAAAAATGATAATTTTGTTTTCATGACTAATCCCTCCTGTTATTTTTTGGTTTGGTTTTAATTTCTAATTCAAAGATAGATCATTATTCTTTCAATATGATATTTTTAAAGTTAACTAATGTTAATTAAACAGTGAATCATAATGCAAATATGTTAATTTAAGCATTTAAAAGAGCAATATGACAAATCTCTCATTTCAATATGTAAGCAAAACTGACCTTAATCGATCTTTTTGAAATCAAAGCGAGCCTGCCCCCTGTTTTTTTGAAACATATTATCTCTAAAGCACCACATTGGACGTTTTTTAAAGAAAAACTATCTTTTTGTACAACAAGAAACCATGAAGGTTCTTTCTGGCTTTTTTTTCTCAAATAAAATAGCGAAATTTGAGAACAAATAGAAGAATCTGAAAATTCATTTATACATATATAAATAAACAACAATCAATCAAATTTAATCAACTAATGGTAAAAAGTGCATTACAAGTGGCTAGAGCAGCCTATCAGCCAAAAATGCCTAAGGCATTATATGGCGCAGTAAAAGTGGAAAATGGCGCAGCTACAGAATCTGTTGCAGATCAAACTGAAGTGAAGAAATTATTTCCTAACACCTATGGCATGCCCACTTTAAAATTTGTTGAATCATCAGAAAAAACAAACCATGCTCCTATCAATGTAGGTGTGATTCTTTCTGGAGGTCAAGCACCCGGAGGTCACAATGTGATAGCTGGTATTTTTGATGGTATTAAAGCAATGAATAAAGATAGCCGTCTATATGGATTCTTAATGGGTCCCGGTGGACTTATTAATCATAAATATCAAGAATTGACTGCTGACATCATTGACGAGTATCGCAACACGGGTGGTTTCGATATCATAGGATCAGGTCGTGACAAACTGGAAACAAAAGAGCAGTTTGACAAAGGATTAGAGATCTTGAAAAAACTGGATGTTAAAGCTCTTGTTATTATTGGAGGTGACGACTCAAACACAAATGCATGTGTTCTAGCAGAATACTATTCAGCTATCAATGCAGGAGTTCAAGTTATCGGTTGTCCTAAAACAATTGATGGCGACCTTAAGAACGAAATGATTGAGGCATCATTTGGTTTCGATACTGCTTGTAAAGTGTATTCAGAAGTAATTGGAAACATTCAACGCGACTGTAATTCAGCTCGTAAATATTGGCACTTCATCAAAGTAATGGGGCGTTCA
The DNA here is from genome assembly GCA_937995835.1 of uncultured Dysgonomonas sp. Lineage (GTDB taxonomy): Bacteria > Bacteroidota > Bacteroidia > Bacteroidales > Dysgonomonadaceae > Dysgonomonas. Next base: position 44,175 of record CALKIV010000003.1, read on the forward strand.
GCTTCGCATATCGCACTAGAATGTGCTCTGCAAACTCAACCTAACGTTTGTTTAGTTTCTGAAGAAGTAGAAGCAAAAGGTCAATCACTAGATGAAATTGTAACATACATTGCAAATGTTGTTGCTAAACGTGCCGAAAATGGAAACAACTTTGGAACAGTAATCATTCCGGAAGGCTTGATAGAATTCATTCCTGCTATGAAAGCTTTGATCTCAGAATTGAATGATTTCTTAGCACATAATCAAGAAGAATTTAATGCTACAGCAAAAGACAAACAACTTGCATACGTTGCTAGCCACCTAAGCGATACAAACAAAGTTGTTTTCGAAAGCCTACCTGAAGGTGTCGCACGCCAATTGACTCTAGATCGTGACCCTCACGGAAACGTTCAAGTTTCATTGATCGAAACTGAAAAGCTTTTAGCTGACATGGTAGAAGCTAAATTGAAAAAGATGAAAGCTGAAGGGAAATATGTTGGTAAATTTGCTAAACAAGGACACTTCTTCGGGTATGAAGGACGTTGCGCAGCTCCTTCTAACTTTGATGCTGACTACTGCTATTCTTTAGGATACACAGCTTCTGCACTTATAGGTGCGGGCAAAACAGGCTATATGTCATCGGTGAGAAACACAACAGCTTCTGCTAATGAATGGATAGCTGGTGGTGTACCTACAACAATGATGATGAATATGGAGCGTCGTCATGGAGAAATGAAACCAGTGATTCAAAAAGCTCTTGTTAAATTAGATGGAGCTCCATTCAAATTCTTTGAAAAGAACAGAGAAAAATGGGCTGTAGAAACTGCATATGTATATCCAGGACCAATTCAATATTTTGGGCCAACAGAAGTATGCGATCAAACAACAAAAACTCTAAAACTAGAAAGTGAAAAATAAGCTTTTCTAAACAATAGATTGTTAAAGGGGTTGCAATCGTGCAACCTCTTTACTTTTTATTTGAATAACACTTTTTTAGTATTAAATTTGAACCTTGACAGAAGCATTATAATTATAGATGTGCAATCTTTATTCTCATCTAAGTTTGCATGATGAATAGAACCTTTATCAAAATTTCTTTATTGGTTGTCCTCTTCTTGCTAGCCTGTGGCTATGGAATCAATCTATTCCAAACCATTAGCTACAACAGAAGGGTGTTGGCTACCAATATCTATGACTACATACCACACGATGCTGATTATGTCGTAAATTTTAGTCGTAATCATCATTTTGAGGAATATTTTGTACTAGATAGTACAAACAGCTTTATTATAAATGCCATAAACGAAAACATCACTTACCCATTACTAATTATAAAGAAAAAGTCAGAAGAAAATCTGCTCCTTTGCAGAGTGACCAAAGAGCAAGAAAAACAGATCAAAACTATTATAGAAAATCAAATTGCGCCTTATCACCTTCCGACAAAACGCAAAGAAGATAATCGCAACATTTATTTTTACTCTCTTCCCCAAAATAAATTTATGGTTGCTCTATTGCAAGATGGTGTATTAGCTATCAGTCTAGATTATTTACAAATAGAAGACTTTATACATAGTGACAGATCAATTCCTAATATTTTAATACAGGAAAATGCACAGTCTAATTATTTCATCCAAAAGACATACGAAAGTTCTCCCATCAGTTTTTTCATCAACTATGATAGTACCTTATATGCACTTTCTTACTCTCTTATTAAGGAAAATATAAACATAGAAGGAAAATATTTTGGCAAACAATGTGCTGATTCCATTCCTATCAGCTACAATAAAATCAACCAACTTTTGAAATTAGACCATCACCATACTGATAGTGTAATCTGGGAAAATGATTGCTTTTTGAAAATTAAAATAAACAAAACCGAATAGAATTTGTTTATTAATAAACAATAGAGTTTATTTACAAATAAGAATATTTAACTATAAAAACATGTCAATAGTAAAAGAATTAAAAGCCTTCATGCTACGAGGTAATGTCGTAGATATGGCAGTTGGGGTTATCATTGGTGGTGCATTCGGAAAGATTGTTTCCTCGTTGGTTAGTGATGTAATCATGCCTCCTATCGGAATGTTGATAGCGGGAGTAGATTTTTCAAAATTGAGTTTCGTGCTAAAAGATGCAGCTGAGGGAGCTGAAGCCGTAACACTAAACTATGGAGCATTCCTACAAACAGTGTTTGACTTTGCAATTATCGGGACAGTAATCTTCTTTGCAATCAAAGGAATCAATATGCTAAATAGCCCTAAGGAAGAAGAAGCTGTGGCACCTGAAGAGCCAAAACCAACAAAAGAAGAAGTACTTTTGGCTGAAATTAGAGACTTATTAAAAAATAAATAAACAAACAATGAAAACACAAATAGCAATACTTAGTATCGTATTATTTATTCTATCAGGCTGTACCAGCGTGCCTATAACAGGTAGAAAACAATTAAATCTGGTGGGAGATCAAGAGATACTATCTGCTAGTTTTCAACAATATGGAGCATTCATTAAGGATGCTCCCTTGTCTAATAATGCCGCACAAACTGCCCTTGTTCAGAAAGTAGGAAAGAGAATTGCCACAGCAGTGGAAACCTACCTCAAAAACAATGGTCTGGCTGACGAAGTACAAAACTATAAATGGGAATTTCACTTAGTAAAAAGTAATGAAGTAAATGCTTGGTGTATGCCAGGAGGCAAAATTGTGGTCTTCGAAGGTATTTTACCGTATACCCAAGATGAAACAGGCATGGCTGTCGTTATGGGACATGAAGTCGCTCATGCCGTAGCCAAACACTCTAACGAACGTATGAGTCAAGAAATCATCAGAGCCAAAGGCTCTGCCATCCTTTCTGCAGCTGTTGCATCCTCTTCAGGAGTCGCACAGCAAGCAGCGTCTACCCTCTATGGGCTAGGAAGTCAAGGTGTGATGTTAAAATACTCACGTAACCATGAGTTGGAAGCTGACCATTTGGGGTTAATTTTCATGGCAATGGCTGGCTATGATCCATCACATGCAGCTGCATTTTGGCAAAGAATGTCTGCAGGTGGATCTGGAGGCACTCCTGAATTTATGAGTACCCACCCTTCTGACGGGACACGTGTCAACGAAATTAACAAACATCTGCCGGAAGTTATGCCGTATTACACGGGAGCAAAAGGGACAAAGCCACAACCCTCAAACACAAAGAATGTAAAGACTAGCAAAGAGTGGACCTTCTAACAGCATAAAGAATAATACACATCATATTGAGAAATCTACAAGATTTAGTACCTTCGAATCTTGTAGATTTTTTATTTTATACCTATTATGATACATCACATAAAATATTTGCTAATTATCTCCATATTTCTTTATAGTTGTTCAAATGACTTTAGACCCGAATATCAGAAAGAATTGATGTATGACGGTTGCCCTGTAGCCATAGACACTATGAATCTGAAAACATATTTGGTGCTCCAACAAAACGATTCAACAAAACTCGGAGACTTGTATGACGAAACAACCAAGTGGTATGATCTGAATGGGTATCACTCCATGACCGTTTCCTCTACTTATCTAAAAGGAGCCGTTAGAACTTCAAAAGAAGAAATAACGCGAGACAAATACTCGCTACCTGTAGCAAAAAACACATTGGTAGAAGCCGAGGGAACAGAACCTCTGGTGACTCTTAGCAGGCTAAAGAACCGCAAAAAAGGCAAGGAAGAATGGCTTTTCAGACATTATCTTGACCCTGAAAAATATTTAGAAGACGCCTCTACCCTATCTTATTCTGAAAAGAAACGTACAATATATAAAGTGGACTCTACGACAGATACCTTACAGGTAAAAGGAATAGATGTATTTGATGGAGCAGGTAGATTAGTTCAACAAATTCCCGTGAATATCAAAGAGCGTGCACCACATATAAAGACATACTATAATAGTGAAACAGGATATGTTGATTCAATTATTTCAGCAGTATATAAACAAAATGATAGTGCGAAAGTCATCCTACAGAGAGAGATAGAACGATACACTTACGAATGGAATGAAAAGAAGGTACCTTCAAGAAGATATACTTATCTAAATGATTCGCTGTCATATATAACTGATTATCACTATGGATACAGAAAATAAAAAATGGGAAGGATTGTTTATAAATCCTTCCCACTTTTAGTTTATCTATTCTTTATATCATAACTATACCTTAATACTTCAATGTATAGCTCAACCCACCCATGAGCCAAAAACCTGGTTGAGGGATATTTCCCAAGTCATAATAATCCGTATTATACAAGTTATTCAAATTAAGATGCAGATTAAGATCTTTTATTTGATAATTCAATTTCAAGTCAAGCAATGAGAATAGTGGATAAGCTTTGGCCTGTGCCGGCTTATAATCCACATACTCGATATAACTTCCATTGCGATCTTGAAGTCTAAAGAACCAACTAGCAGACAATCCTTTATATATTTTATGATTGAAGTTGACGGTCAATTTATGTTTAAGATAATTAAAAGCATAAAGAGAGATCAACGATTTGGAATCCAAGTCTTGAATAATATAACTATAATCGACCTTCAAATTAGCGTCCTCTCCTAATGCAGAAGTCAATTGATCAAGATTAAATTTCACTCCGGCCTCTACTCCTCGTGTATCTATTTTACTATGATTGAGAGACCTCCACTTTTCATCTTCCGGTACATCCTTCACCCAGTCGATCATATTGCGCCCAAAAGACATAAAACCAGCCAGATGAGCAGCAAACAGCTGATTCTTGAAATTAAATCCTAATTCTACTGATTGCACTTTTTCAGGAAATAGGTCGCTACTAGCTGCGTGTGTAGGCGTTTTATAATATAAATCAGTGAATGTCGGCAATCGAAGAGACTTGCTCCATGAGGTGTAGATCTTCACCTTAGAGGTTGGGAAATAAGCCACACTTGTAGAGGGCAGTAATCTGAAATTATCTGAATTGAAGCTATTATTATTTAACAATAAACCTGCCGTTGCTGTAAAGCGCTTCACTTTCAAAGAATATTCTAAACCTGTATCCCAATTGGTACGAGCATCATACATTGTATATTTTCGATGAGCATCCACCATAGGTTTGCCAAGGTTAGTGCTCATTATTTCATCTTTTCTCAATTCGCTCATCAGCGAGAAGCTTCCTACCTTCGATTGATAAGATAAAGTAAAGTTTCCTCCATAGGTATCTCCTCTGTGAAAATTCTCTCCAGCAGATGTATTTCTGACTAACTGATAGTTATCATGATGTCGATTCCAATAAATAGCCGGCGTAAATTTCAATTGCTTACCAAAGCTACCTTTGACAGTGGCTAGATAGGAAGAGATATCTTCGTATTGATTGGGATATGCAGCTGAGTAGAAAGTATTTGCGCCATACTTCTTACTATTATAGCCCAAATTCACATCAATATTATTCTGCTCCTTCAAATTCAATCGCGTTTGCCAAAGCAAGTTATAAAGATCATAATCACTATTATCAATATAACCTTTAGACGATTTATAGCCGACAGAAACAGAATTGATCGTATTGCCAATGGCTAGAGCTCCACGAGTTTCAAGCGAACGATATTCGTGCATGCCTGATTCTATCTTAGCAAAGAGCTTATCAGCTACGTCTTTTTTTGTAATAATATTTATTCCTCCCGAAAAAGCTGATGCTCCATGAATGAGTGCCGATGGACCATATAAAACTTCAATACGTTCGATGTCGGAAAGATTGATTGGGAAATCAAGGGAATAGTGTCCTGTTTGTGCATTAGTAAGGTTGATACCATTTAACAGGATGGCGACCTGATCGAGTGAACTTCCTCTGATAGATAAGTCTGTTTGAACTCCGTGCCCACCTCGTTGCATCACATCTACGGATGCCAGATAGTTTAACAGATCATTGATACTCTGGACGGGAGCTTGCTCAATAGCAGATGCAGGAATAATGTCAATGGTGCGAGTGGCTTCGTCTAATGTCAGTTCAGACAAGGAGGCTGTCACCAAAACTTCATCCAATTCTTTTACTTGTGTTCGTGGAGCCGTCTTGCTACCCTGTGCCAGCATGGTTCCTCCTAACATACTTAAAGCACTTCCGAGAATAACTCCAATGCTTACCACCTTACCAATGCTATTAAAGGCACTGTAAGATTTGCGTGCAAACTTCCTAAAACGGAATGACCGTTTAGAAAACAAATGTTTTTGCTTCATTTTATAAAAATTAAATTAACACAAAGCCACCGTGGCTTTGCGACAGCAAATGTACAATTTGTTTTTACAGTTTTATAGCTTTCTTTGCATATTGAAACAAGCCCAAGTCTACTAAGGTATAATATATGATTGGGTAACATCAATGGAATCAGTCCAATTGACATCAAATTTTTCGTGAAAAGTATAAATATATTTTTCTTTATCATCAGGAATCGACAAATACACTTTTCTTTGTTCATGAGAATATCTCACCTCTAACATATCATTGACAAAAGCAGGGGCATCATTTTTGTAAACCCTGATTGCTATTCGTTTTTCAAAGAAATTATGATAAACCTTAAATATTTCAACTTGCTTGCCTGCAAATTCAGCATCTAGTGCTCGTTCCTTATATACGATATCATCTCCTAGTCTTATTGCTGTTTTGGGAGCTATATCGCCTACAAGAGGCAGTGCAAGACTAAAGGCATATCCCGAAAGATAGATTATTAACATTAGGATAGCTGCCAAGATCCTACTTTTCTTAAAAAAGATATACCACATCCCCAGTGATAAGGAGAGATATACAGAAGCATAAAGTACAAAATCGATCTCCGTATGAATAGTAGAGAGTCCGAAGAAAGAAGCGATGATGGCAATTGTACCAATAACGAATATTGGAATTATAATGCATCGTCGCAATATGGGGGTATTTCTTGTCAGATACCCCAAAACGAGTCCGATTGCAGGATACAACAACAAGGAAAGTATAAATATATATTTTACATCCATAAACTTACGCTAAATAAAGCTTTTACTTTTTCACCATCTGAAGATCATTGTTCTTCAGAACATAAGTCACTATATAATATTTATTTGAAGTAAGTTCACCGGGCGATTCTGGCAGTTGGCTACCTAAATAATCAGGTTGTGCAAAAAACTCGTCTACATACTCATGCTCCTCATATTCTTCTTGAGGAATCACTTCAAGAACAATATAATAGGTTTCTTCGAAAACATTAGCAGCATACATAATCCTGTTGACATCTTTGTAGGTAAAACCTGTTGGGAGCATATTTTTTGCTTTTTCGATGGGTTCAGCCAGCGAAACTAGATTGAGTTTATAGGAATGTAAAGCATCTTTAGCGATATGAGAGTCCTCTCTCAGGTTCAATTCTTTACTTGGAATAAACTCCACTACAGACTTCGTTTCTCGTTGATCTTTTTCGTCTGTCAAAAGCAAATGCATACTACTCAGCAAACTTCTTCTTGCAGTTGATCGCAAACTTACACTATCAATCTGTGCGCCATCAGCTAGTTTTAAGACTTTTTCTTGAGCACCGGTCAATCCTTCTTTTGAGTTCATGTAAATAGGCTTATCCTTACTGCAAGAAGTCAGCATAGCACCACCAATCAGCAAACCAAGAGAAGCTAGTTTTAATAAATTTCGCATACAAATATTGTCTTATTTTTATTCTGATAAAGGTAAAATTAATAATTCAAATATTCAAAACACAATCATCCATATGGTAAAATACTTGTATCTTTACAACTTATTTTAATATTACAAGCATGACAACAGACCAGCAAGATCGCATAGCGATACAAGATAACATCGACGAATTTGGTTGCCAAATAATGGAAGTTGTTGGAGACAACTATATGCCTTCGTTTTCATATACAATAGGCTTCTTTCAACAATCGGAACACCCTGAGGTGATTTGTTTTGGCCTATCACAAGAGGTGCTACAAACGCTACTTAACAATGTGAAAGACAGAATCGAAGATGGACAAACTCTGGAAGCAGGGAAAACCTACAAAGGTTTTTTGGGAGAAGATGTGGAAGTCGCTTTTATAGAGGTCAACAAGGTCTTTTATGAAGAATATTTGGGATATGGAAAATGGTTTTATGGTAATACAGATTTTCCTGTTCTGCAATTGGTGTGGCCTGATAAGAAGCAACACTTTCCATGGGATAAAAAATTTGACAAGCAACTAGAGTTTATTCAGCCTCTATTAGACAGAAATCTAGACTTCTGGTTTTATGAATCTAAGCAATTAGGTGTTTTTGCCACAAAAAGAGTATTAGAAGGAGCGACCGTGAAGTATGTGATCCATGACGAAGAAGGTGATTGGTTCTTTATGGAAGATGAAGATGACGACAGTGAAGAAATAGAAATGGTTAACTTAGAGCAAATTATTAAAGCAGATCCATCTCTCAACTCCATCTACTATCTACAATATGGTTGGGAAGCTTACAGAAAAGAAAAAGCAGGAGAATGGGAAGATCAAGAATCTGAATTAGAATAAAATAGATAGGCAAACACAATAATATATCCATTATTTTGTTGTATATTTATACAGTGTGATTAATAGACCATACCAACATAAACAGTGGAATATGAAAACAGCACCTATCTTATTCTCAGCCATCTGGCTAATTTTTATCGGGCTCACTTCTTGTTCAGAAGAAAGTATTCATCCTGAAGACAACTTTTACACCACAATATTTAGTGTATATGAATGTAATGAAGATTACTCAGAAAAGTCGGCTTCAGCTGCATTTGTGTCTATTGATGCTGAAATAAGCATTTGGAGTGCTAATAGAACAGAAGGTAAAATTAGCTATAAACTTGTTGATATTCTGAAAACAGGCGAAGATGGGAAGGCTGTGTACAAACACAATATGCCCATGCTTTATTATTCAGTGCAAAAGTATAATGAGGACTATAAATTGATGAGCAATATCATATCTCCTCTAGAGGCTGAACGGACATTGGCAAATAAGTTTCAAGTAGAAGGAATATTTTCCTCTGAAGAAGATCTTCAAAACAGCAAAAAATATAACTTACCACATTTGGCTAAAGGATATAGGCCCAAAATAGGGAATGTCAAACTCAGAGATTTGAACAACGACGACGTCATTGACCTAAAAGACTCTGTCGATAAGATTCCAGTATACAATTGGACTCAAAAACCAAATGAAGAAACTGTCTACATCGCCATTGATCTTCTTTCGGCTAATAAAGTAAAGTAGGCTATGAATCAGTTTTTTACAAAATAGGTAAAACCAAACAACTATAAATATTCTTTAGGTTCCTACTTTTTTTGTAGCTTGCATCTCTATTAAGTTGCATTATAAATAATATACATGAGTTTCAGAGATCTAGTTTTACCCCAAATAGGAGAAAACAATCACGAAAAAAGAAGAGAATGGGTGATTAACCAGCTAGAAGCCCTACCCCAAGGCATCCGTTTGCTTGATGCGGGAGCTGGAACACAACAGTTCAAAAAGTACTGCTCTCACCTCCAGTATATAGCTCAAGATTTTGCAGCTTATGTGCCATCCGATGATATTGTCGGACTTCAAAATGATCAATGGAACTATGGTGAACTAGATATTATTTCTGACATAACCAACATCCCTGAGCCAGATGCTAGTTTTGATGCTATCTTATGCTCTGAGGTATTGGAACACCTGCCAGATCCTAATGCAGCCCTCAAGGAATTTAGCCGTTTACTAAAAAAGGGAGGAGTATTAATTATCACTGCTCCATTTTGCTCTTTAACCCATCAAGCTCCTTATTTTTTCTCTACAGGATTCAGCAAATTCTATTACCAAGATTGCCTCAATTTATTAGGTTTCGAAGAGATTGACTCAGTCTCTAATGGCACTTTCTTCGAGTATCTTGCTCAAGAAGCCCGAAGGGTAAACAGCACTTCTATAAAATATACCGGGAAAGGACTTAGCATCTTTCAGAAGATAATAACAACTCTTTTCATTCGCCTTTTAGCTTCCAAAGCAAAAAAAGATAAAGGCTCTGACGAGCTACTCTGCTATGGATATTTTGTAAAAGCAAGAAAAGCATAAAACGAAAAGGTGCTTTCTTTTTCAGATGAGTAAGAGGATGTTTGCCCAAAACTGCAGAATATTGTAATTTTGCAAACCAAACATAAAATCATCGTCGTGGAATTAAAGCAACTTCAGGCACTGTTTAACAATCATAAGAATATAGCTCCTATCTTAAAATTGTTGAATGGCAAACTCCAAAATATATATCTAAAAGGATTAAGAGGCTCGGCTGATGCTATGATAGCCTCTACCCTTTTTCTGAAAAGTGATAACAACTTCATTTTTGTATTAAATGAAGAAGAACTCGCTGGTTACTTCTATCACGATTTACTTCAGATACTAGACTCTGATGCTGTCCTTTTCTTCCCTTCTGCATACAAAAGAGCCATCAAGTATGGACAGGTTGATGCTTCGCATGAGATTTTACGCACCGAAGTGATGACTCGCATGCAAGGTGACAAGCGTTTTATTATGGTTACCTATCCTGAAGCTTTGGCTGAAAAGGTGGTAGCAAAAGAGATTTTAGAAAAAAACACCTTACATATAAAGGTAGACGAGGAAGTTGATAGAGGTTTCGTTTCTGAGATGCTTGATGAATTTGGTTTCGAGTATGTAGATTATGTATACGAACCGGGGCAATATGCTGTGAGAGGAAGTATCATTGATGTATTCTCTTTTTCAAGCGATCTACCTTATCGAATTGACTTTTTTGGAGATGAAGTTAGCACAATTCGCACGTTTAATATAGAAACACAACTTTCGGATCTGAAGCTAGAGGCTGTTCAGATCATTCCTAATATTCATGAGAAAGATTTAGACAAGGAGCCTATTCTTAAACTATTATCGAACGATACAATCCTTGCCTTTGAAGATTTTGCTTGGACTGCCGAAAAGATTGATGCCAACTACAATGATACTACAATCTTAGACAACCCTGAATATGAGCAAAACTTTCAAGACAAACTGATTAATAGGGCTGAATTTATAAACTTATCTACAGATTTCAAGCACCTACATTTTGGAACAAAAGCATATCACACGCCTGATGCTGTAATTGAATTTGCGACTGACCTACAACCAAGTTTTCACAAAAACTTCGATTTGGTAGCAGAAACATTTCAGTCTTATCAGAATAAAGGATACCAGATTTATATTCTTAGCGATAGCAAAAAACAGCATGCCAGAATACAGTCAATATTTGAAGACAGGGAAGACAACATCACTTTCGAACCCGTTGTTAAAACCTTATCGCAAGGATTTATTGATGACACACTAAAAGTTTGTTGTTTCACTGACCATCAAATCTTCGATCGTTATCATAAATACAATCTAAAGTCCGATAAAGTAAAATCGGGAAAATTTGCACTTTCTCTCAAGGAATTGCAACAGTTTCAGATTGGAGACTATGTGGTGCATATCGATCATGGAGTTGGACAGTTTGGAGGTCTCATGCGTTCGGACATCAATGGCAAAATGCAAGAGCTGATCAAATTGACCTATCTCAATGGTGATACCATCTTTGTATCCATCCACTCACTACATAAAATCTCTAAATATAGAGGGAAAGAGGGTGAACCTCCACGCATCAATAAACTAGGTACAGGTGCATGGAACAAGATGAAAGAGCGAACAAAATCGAAAGTAAAAGATATTGCTCGCGATTTGATCAAACTGTACGCACAACGAAGAGAAGAAAAAGGGTTTCAATTTGCTCCAGATACGTATCTACAAAATGAGTTAGAAGCATCTTTTGTATACGAAGACACCCCCGATCAGATGAAGGCTACTGCTGATGTGAAAGCTGATATGGAAAGAGAAAAACCTATGGATAGGCTGATCTGCGGTGATGTCGGTTTTGGAAAAACAGAAGTAGCCATTCGTGCAGCTTTCAAAGCTGTGGCAGATGGCAAACAAGTAGCTGTGCTAGTGCCTACTACCGTATTGGCCTATCAGCATTTTCAAACATTTTCTGAGCGATTGAAAAATTTTCCGTGTAAAATAGATTACATCAGCCGTGCCAGAACTGCAAAGCAGATAAAGGACACTTTAGCAAAGCTAAAAGCAGGTGAAATAGACATTCTTATTGGAACACATCGCATAGTGGGCAAAGATGTGGAGTTTAAAGATGTTGGGCTGATGATTATAGATGAGGAACAAAAGTTTGGCGTGTCAGTCAAAGAGAAACTCAGACAGATGAAAGTGAATATCGATACGCTTACACTAACTGCAACTCCAATTCCACGAACCTTGCAGTTTTCATTAATGGGTGCACGAGATATGTCTGTGATAACCACTCCCCCACCCAATCGATACCCTATACAGACTGAGGTACACACTTCTGATTCTGATATTATCAGAGAAGCTATTGAATTTGAAATGAGCCGAAATGGGCAAGTCTTTCTCATCAATAACAGAATACGAAATATTCACGAAGTGGAGGCAATGGTGAAACGAGAAGTGCCTGACGCACGTGTTGCTATCGGTCATGGACAAATGGATCCTGCAAAACTGGAGGGTATCATTATGGATTTTATCAATCATGAATATGATGTGCTGATCGCGACTTCCATTGTGGAGTCTGGAATTGACATTCCTAATGCGAATACAATTATCATAAATAATGCAAATCACTTTGGATTGAGCGACTTGCACCAATTGAGAGGGCGTGTAGGACGTAGTAACAGAAAAGCATTTGCGTATCTGTTAGCTCCTCCTTTACATACCTTGACTGATGAAGCAAGAAGACGTCTACAAGCAATTGAAAACTTTTCAGAGTTGGGGCATGGTATTCATATTGCAATGCAAGATTTGGATATACGTGGGGCTGGGAATATGCTTGGAGCTGAACAAAGTGGATTTATAGCTGACCTTGGTTATGAGGTTTATCAAAAAATATTAACTGAGGCTGTAAACGAATTGAAACACGAGGAGTTTTCTGATATTTATTTTGAATCTAAAGATGGAAGCAAAATAGAAGGCGATAACTTTGTAGAAGATGTGCAAATAGAAAGTGATCTCGAACTCTTATTCTCTGCTCAATATATTCCGAATGATTCTGAAAGGATCATGCTATATCGAGAGCTTGACAACATGAATAACGAAGAAGAAATTCAGTCTTTCACGGCTCGTCTCAGAGATAGATTCGGCGAAATTCCTAACGAAGGCAAAGAGTTGATTCGTGTGGTTAGTCTCCGTACTTTAGCTAAACAGCTAGGTATAGAAAAAGTAGTTTTGAAGAAAAAGAAGATGAATCTACACCTGATCAATGATACAGACTCACCTTACTATCAGTCCAAAGCTTTTGACAAACTACTCAGCTTTATCCAAGATAATCATCGCCTATGCGAATTGAGAGAGGTAAACGACAAACGATCCGTTAGTATTAAAAATATCGCAACAGTGGAACAAGCTTGTGAGATATTAAAGAACATTTCGCTAAAAGAGGTTTTAAACTAAAAAAAACAGGGAGCAGACTATGAAGTCTGCTCCCTGTTTTTTTACTTGAATGATCTTACATATTTCTATTAAAATAGTTGATCACCTTATTGTATAAGTAGGTTCTATTTAATGCGCCAGTCATCGAGTGATCTCTATCAGGCATCACAAACATATCAAACTGTTTTCCAGCATTGATCAAGGCATTAGTATATTCCATTGTATTCTGGAAGTGCACATTATCATCTGCCGAACCATGGATGATCAATAAATTTCCTTGCAGTTTATTTGCCAATTTGATTGCTGAAGCATTCTCATATCCCATATCATTTTGTTGAGGGGTACGCATAAAACGTTCTGTGTATACCGTATCGTAAAATTTCCAATCCGTAACAGGGGCAATAGCGACACCTGATTTGAATACTCCATTTCCACGGCTCATGCTCATCAATACATTATAACCTCCATAGCTCCATCCCCAAATGCCTATTTTATCTTCATCAATAAATGACAAAGACGCAAAAGCCTTAGCAGCTGCTATTTGATCATCCGATTCATAGATTCCAAGATTCATATAAGTACATTTTCTGAAATCTTCACCTCTTGCTCCAGTTCCTCTTCCATCCACACAAGCCACCACGTAACCTTGTGAAACCAAGTAGTAAGTCCAATCAAAATTGAAGCGATCTAACACTTGCTGTGAGTCAGGACCACTATATTGCACCATCACCAATGGATATTTCTTGGCTGACGAAAAGTTTGCAGGTTTTAGCATATAGGCGTTGAGTGGAGTTCCATCTGCAGCCTTCACAGTCATATAATCTTTCTTTGGTAAAGAATGTTCAGATTGTAACTTCCTCAAAAGCTCATCATTACTTTCCAATACCCGCAATACTTTACCATTTTCGTCATTTAAAGTTATATAATCAGGGGTTGTAGTATTACTATAATTATTTATATGATATTTTCCATTAGCACCAAACGTTGCTCTATTGGTTCCACCCTTTGCTGACAACTGAGTAACAGTGCCTTTTACCATATCCACTTTGTAGATTTCTCGCTGAAGAGGTGATTTTACAGCTGCTTGGTAATAACACATTTTCTTAACAGGATCAACTGCCAAAAGCGCTGTAACATCAAACTGCCCAGTAGTCAACTGGCGTTGCTTCACGCCATTTACATCATAAAGGTATAGGTGTACATATCCATTTTCTTCACTAGGATAAACAAATTGATCATTGAAAAATATGGTTTGCTTCAAGAGTTCTGAATCTACATAACGCTCATTTTTTTCTTGCAAAATGCTACGAGCAACCAAGCTACGCCCATTTGCTGAGTAAAGTTCAAAATGATTTTGTTCTCTATTCAATGTCATCACAGCCAGATTATCACCTTGTGCAAAGAACTCTATTTTAGGAATATATTCCACATGGTTAGGCAATGGAATCTCCCGAGTAGTCTTAGCATCGATATCAAATACCATGCAACGCACGAATGAGTTTTTGAGACCTGCTTTGGGGTACTTAAATTTATAATAATCAGGATATAATTGACGATCGAATATCTGCATCGAGTACTCTTTCACTTGCGATTCGTCAAACTTAACAAAAGCCATCAATGAGTTATCTGCTGAAAAATCAATCAAACTGGTTACTGTAAATTCTTCTTCATACACCCAATCTGTTGCTCCATTGATAATCCTATTCAATTCTCCATCTTTAGTTATTTGCGATTCCGTATCGAAATCGAACTTTACCAACCAAATATTATTGTCAGCCACATAAGCCAACATACGTCCATCTCGAGAAAACTTTGGCTCAGATTGTTTTGCTGAATTGTTCGTCAACTTAGAGAGCATATTTCGTCTGATGTCATAATTATAAAGCACAGCTTTAAACGAACGACGATAAATTGGCTCACTATCTGTATAGATCAATATTCTTTTTTCATCCGGGCTTAGCAAAAAGCCGTCAAAAGATGTGATGGTAGACTCTCTAGCTGTTGTGACATCAAATATAGTGGCAACTACCTCACCGGTTTTGTATGCATATTTTACGATCTTAGTGTGTTGCTCATTGGCCTGATAGTAAAATTCACCATCAGGAGAAGATACCAAGCTAGGTACTCCTTTTGGAGCAAACTTCTCACTTGTGATATCGTACAACGAGAACTGTTGTGCTGAAGACAAAGCACATACAGCTATAAATAACAATAAACTAAATACTTTTTTCATTAGATATCTTATTTTTTATATTTATTCAAAGGTAAGTTATAAAAGCAAATTAGTAAAATCTTAGATTATTGAATTATGCTTCCTTTTTAATTCCCTAACATAAAAAAACACAGAAAATACGATCAGTTTTCTGTGTTTATACTATAGTGATTCTTAGATCTTTATTTAATCTTTTCTTTCTTTTTCAATAACTCATAGAAATATATTGATTCTTTCAGTGCTGACAGTTCCTGTTCTGAGACTATCCACTCTACATTTTTTTGATCTCCCATAAAGGTTAACTTCACCGTATTGGCCTTTGACACAATTTGTAGCAGTTCATTATTTTCTGCTGTTGGAGGCAAGTCTACCCATTCATTTTTCACTTTCAGATCAACAAATTCTTTACGTTGCTGAGCCCCTTTTGCATCAATGATAGAAGCTTGATCACTTAAATCAGTTTGCAACAATATGCTGTTTAATCCTATCCATTCTTTACCACTATACTGTAGCACTATTCTATTATATACGAATCCTTGTGGATTTACTCCCATGTAAATGTAGAATCCATTTTGATTATTACTTTCTGACTTGTCGACATGATCAATCCAAGTCGTTCCATTCTTATCAGATACGAAAGTGAACCTAGATTTCAATTCTTCTATCTCACTATTTAATTCTTCGACAAGCTGTTCCGATTCAGGAGATACCGGCTGCTGCACTTCTACTTTTTCTTCCTTATCAGAAGAAAAAAGGTTAGAGAAATAAGCAACTACCTTTTCAAAAAAGCTTTTTGGTCTCTCAACCTCTAGTACTAGATCCGTAGCACTCAACACCTCTTCATCACTTATCTCTGTGTCTTCTGACTTAGAGACGCTTTCAGGTCTTGGTCGTGCAGGCACATCTGCTATGGTGTAGTCAAAATCTACTGCCTCCAGATCTTGATTAAGATCCTCTTCCGTTTCTTCAATCGGTGTTACCAGTGGAGGAACAGCGACTTCTTCTTTCTTTGTAGCGCTATCTTCTTTGACTATTTCAGTTGGCTCATCCATTACATCTGCTTCTAAGAGAACAGAATCTTCCAAGCCCTCTGACAAATCTATATTACCAATCTCTTCAACAGTAGCTTCAGTGTTTTTTATGTCATCTTTTTTGAAATAACCTTCCTTGTCAAATTTGACATAGATAACAACACCCGTTACGATCAATGCGTAAGCGAGAACGATTAATAATAAAACTCTTAATCCTTTCTTTTCGCTGTTTTTTTTCTCTGTCATGCAGAATCTACTTATTATTGATATAATAAAGACATACTTCTATCTAGCAAATATATGCAATAATAAGATATTTTTCGCTAACTCAGGTTAGGAAACTTAGTATACAGATGTTTCTTGGTCTAAAAATCAGTCTACTCGCTCAATGCTCTTCTTCAGTGTACTGCTTATTAGTGTTCCTTTTTTTCTGCTGATACAAGATGTGCAAAGCATTCTTGCTGAGCGATAGGCAGGCTCTCCATCTTCTATATACTTCATCACAATCTCTTGATAAAGCAAACTTTTAGGGTTTTCTGCCTCAAAATACCACTCCCCTCCGATATGCTTCATATAAGTTTCACCAACATAAAGTGCCAGCATATCCCAAAGCTCTTCTTCGTCTTTCAGGTCTGTTGCAACATCATATTGCTTAATCATCCATTTTTCTAAAGCATCTAATGACTGAATGCTGTAATCCAATTTCAGTTTATTGGTTTTAGCAAATTCACCTGTTATTGTGTTTAATTTCTCAGGAATTTCCTTAATCCACTCATTAAAAGTTTCGTGTGTATAAGTCATAATTACAATTTCTTGATTCTCTTATAATTTTAAATTCACATAATCAACTCGTCTACAACCGAATAAGAGTAGACTATGGCTCCATCATCTTTCACCTTCAAATCAACTTCTTGGCAAAATTGTTGTTCAAACATACATATTTTCACATTAAAAACAACAGAATCTTTATGCACTTCTTTCAAACAAAAACTATCAATGAAGTATTTATTCATATCGTCTTCATCAAAAACCGGTGAAAAATCGCTTATTTCCAGAGTTTTATAGGCCAAGATACTTGTTGTATCCGTTTTCTGAATATTTAGCAATATTCTTTTATCTATAACATCTTCTTTCGGAGACTGCAAAGATTGTTCTGCATGATGTTTGTATTCACTTATTCTATAAAACACCTGATAGTCGTCTATCTCCATATTTACAACCATGGAGTCACGAATAAATCCCACTTTAGAACTTTGCACACATTCTTCAATCGCATCACTTTGCAATACTAACTGATCGGTCTTTTTTGAAAAAATGCATGAGCCTAATAAGAATGAAAGAATAATTATATAGAATAGCTTCATGGTTTATTTACTAGTTGACATGTTTCACTTCTGCAATTTATCCACGAATTTAGAATAAAACAAGGAAGATACCATTTTATATATGAATATATATTTTGATAATAATGACTACTGTTCTAATCTAAAGCGTTACATTTACTTGATCTAAAGTGTTAATATCAATTCATAGCAATGCAAAATTTGAACAAAAACTGGAAAGTATTAAAGTCACATTACCTGGTAAGAGAGCCATGGTGCACAGTAAGAGAAGATCATGTAAGACTTCCTAATGGGGCTGAAATTCCGAATTACTACGTTCTAGAATACCCCAATTGGATCAACGTTATAGGCATCACCAAAGACAATAAATTTGTCATGATCAAACAATATAGACATGGACTTGCACTCAGAGCCTATGAATTGGTTGCTGGGGTGTGTGACGATACGGATGCTACCCCTCTAGCATCTGCAAAAAGAGAATTACTAGAGGAGACTGGATACTCCAATGGCAACTGGGAACTGCTAACAGTGACTTCTGCTAATCCAGGAACGCACACCAACCTCTGCTACTGTTTTTTGGCAACAGGTATAGAGAAAGTAGCTGATCAAAACCTAGAAGCGACTGAAGACCTTGATGTCATCCTCCTTTCATTGGAAGAAGTACAAGAAATTCTATTAAAAGATCAAATGAAACAGTCTATGCACACAACTCCTTTATGGAAATATATGGCTATAAATAAACTAATCTAGTTACAATAAAACCAACAGTTAGTTAGTTTAATAAGAGATAACCATTATATATAAATAGAAGTGAGTATATTTACTTCCATATTATAACTCTCAATCATGATACATATTAAAAGACTGCTACTCCTTTTCCTTTTCACTTTTTTGACTGCTAATATTTCATGGGCAGAAATCAGAAAAGAAAGAGAAGAAGTGATCATAGCTAGATTTGACAAGGACTTGCTAGAATATTTAGATGCTCCCTCTAGTGAAACAGGTAAAGGATTAACACAGAAGTACTCAATATTTCTTCCTGCGTTTGCACAGACCATTGTTAGAAATGAACAGAATAATACTTTAGATGAGTTGAGCAGATATTTTTCTCACCCAACTCTAAAAAATCTCTATCGAAATGCAGTCGCACAATATAATGATATGAGTTCGTATGAACACGAGTTGAGTGCAATGCTAAAAATAGCGCAGAGTGAATTAGCAACAAAGAGGTTTCCTAATTTTTCAGTTCACGTATCAGGCTATCGACAAAACGTTATATATATTAATAATACAATATCATTATCTATAGACAAATATTTGGGGATTGACTACTCCGGCTACAAGGGCTTTTTTGATGGTTATCAACTTTATCAGATGCAACCTAAAATGCTCGTTCGTGATTTTACTAAAGCATGGTTAATTGCAGATTTTATCAAAGCAGAAAAACAATCACCAAATCTTTTGTCCAAAATGATTGAAGAAGGAAAGCTACTTTATGCCCTTTCTGTGTTATTGCCCGATTATGCAGAAAATGATATTATAGGAACTACAAGTGCAGAAGTGCAAAAAGCAGAAGACAATGAAGATAGAGTTTGGAAAACTATTGTAAAAGGGAAACAACTATACGCCACTGATCTGCAAATCATCAGTTCTTACTTTGACGAAGTGCCTAAAAAGCTATCACTTGGCGAGCAACCGATGAGAATGGGGGCATGGATAGGCTATCAAATAGTGAAACAATATTCTAAAAACTCAAAACAGTCCTTGTCAACAATTCTTAGAACTGAGCCTCAAACAATTTTAAAGGAAGCTAAATACAAACCCTAATTCAATCGGCTATAGTATCTCATTATATGATAGTTAAAGAACAATTACGACATTTTTATTAATAAGTGAGTATCACACTTTTGTTAACAACCCCTCTTTTATTGTTGATAACTTGTTTATAACCACCAAAAAGGTATTGAAAACTTAATCAGTAAATGTTAACAGCTCTAGGGGTATAAAATTCGACTATTCTTACAAAAACACCTACCTTTGTATTTGATTCATGATATACATAACTAGATGTATTAAATGGCAGCGAATAATAGTAATAGAAATTATAAGAAACAAAAACCTGATCATCCTATAACTTCTGAATTAGGCAAAATACAACCTCAAGCTAGAGAACTGGAAGAAGCCGTATTGGGAGCTTTAATGTTAGAGAAAGATGCTTACTCTCTCGTCAGTGACATACTGAAACCCGAAAGCTTCTACGATCCAATTCACCAGACAATATACAGATCAATTGTTGCATTATACTTGCAGCAGAAGCCTGTTGATATATTGACGGTTGTAGAACAATTAAAGAGGGAAGGTGAATTAGACAAGGTAGGAGGCGCGATTTATATCACGCAACTGACTGAAAAAGTCGCCTCTTCTGCCCATATTGAATATCACGCAAGAATCATTGCCCAAAAATATTTAGCAAGAGAGCTAATATCTTTTTCTTCATCTATCACCAATCAGGCATTTGACGAAACGTCTGATATCGAAGATTTGATGCAAGAGGCTGAAAGTAGATTGTTTGAATTGTCGCAGGGTAACGTTAAAAAAGACGTAACTCAAATAAATCCCGTAATCAAGGAGGCTTTAGACCTTTTAGAGATAGCAGCTAATAGACCTGAGGGGCTGAGTGGCTTGCAGACTGGATTCGATGACCTAGACAAGATGACTTCCGGATGGCAAAATTCTGACTTGGTTATCATAGCCGCTCGTCCAGCGATGGGAAAAACAGCATTTATTTTGTCGATGGCCAAAAACATGGCTGTTCAGTACAATTATCCAATAGCAGTTTTCTCCTTGGAGATGTCCAACGTACAACTTGTCAACAGGTTGATCGTTAACACTTGCGAGATACCCGGAGAGAAAATAAAAAATGGTCAGCTACTGCCTCATGAGTGGGAACAGTTAGACTATAAAATCAAAGAGCTTTACGACGCTCCCATATTCATTGACGACACTCCGAGTTTGTCTGTCTTTGAATTGAGAACAAAGGCTCGGAGACTTGTACGGGAGCATAATGTCAAGATGATAATGATTGACTACCTCCAATTGATGAATGCCAGTGGCATGAATTACGGAAGTAGAGAGCAAGAAGTAAGTATGATTTCCAGATCCTTGAAGGGATTGGCAAAGGAATTAAATATTCCTATCATTGCACTATCTCAGTTGAATCGTGGAGTGGAAGGACGTACAGGAATAGAAGGGAAAAGACCCCAACTTTCCGACTTGCGTGAATCTGGAGCTATTGAGCAAGATGCCGATATGGTATGCTTCATACACAGACCTGAATATTATAAAATATTGGAAGATGAAAAAGGAAATTCACTGATTGGCCTTGCCGAGGTAATCATAGCCAAGCATCGTAATGGGGCAACAGGAGATGTTACACTTCGATTCAAAAGTGAATTTGCTAGATTTCAAAATGTGGATGAGGGGATGAACTATGGAGGTCCTGCATTAGGATCGAGAATGAATGACTCTCCAAACTCTTCACAACCGACATCACCAGATTTTATCACCTCTGGACAAAGTATGAATAATGACAATCTTCCTTTTTAAGCAAGTTGAAACTTATTGAGGAATTAAGAAAATAATATGAAAAGGTATACGACTTTGATCTTTGCAGTCAGTTTGACTTTGGTGGGATACACACAGAATCCACCAACAGAGGATGATTTCTTCAATCAATTATCAAATGCTGCAATAGAACTAACGAAAACAAAAACAGAATATGATCCTTCATATTTTGCTATTGACTATCCCAATGGAGATATTCCCTCTCATTTAGGTGTTAATGCAGACGTTATCATTAGAGCTTACAGAAAAGTTGGAATCGACTTGCAACAAAAGGTACATGAAGATATTCTTGAAAACCAAGAAACTTATGGTCTTGAGAAGTGGGGACAAACGGAAGCTGATACAAATATCGATCACCGACGAGTACCCAATTTGCAAATATTCTTCTCTAGAAAAGGAGTAGAACTCCCTATTGACCAAGAGAATGAAACATATAAGGCTGGTGATATAGTGGTTTGGCAAATGGACAATAGCAAACCACACATAGGGATTGTCACGAACAAGAAATCCCCCTACGGTACTCCACTGATGGTACACAACAGCACAAGTGGACAAAGATTGCAAAATGTTCTATTTCACTTTAAGATAATAGGGCATTACAGATACGGAAAAGAAAATAAAAAATCCTCTAACGAGGTAACTTTATAATGTGGTTGATCAAAACAACGCTAGATACATTATAAAAATTTGATTAGGTTTGTAAAAGGTGAGCTGTGAAGCACACCTTTTATGTTTTTATATGGTAGTAACTCTAATCATTAAACACAATAAAGGGACTTTATGTTCTCTTTCATGATATCTTTTTCACTTTATAACAGTCTCCCTTCCTCCTCCTTAAAGAACAATAAAAAAGCCACATTGTCCTAATAGGAGCAATGTGGCTCATTATATAATATCGGATTTTAATTTAAAACTACTCTTCTTCAACAAGAGCCGTATACTCTTCGATGAACTTACCAGTTATAGCATCAAAATATATGAACTTTAAATTGTTTGGCACTAACACTGTAAAGTAAAATCGATCAGAAATATCATTTTGATCTTTACTGTAATTATACCGAATAGACAATATTGGATTATCAGCAGTATAATGCTCCTTCATATAGGTTAAGGCAGCCTTAGGCATAGTATTTAATATCGCTTCTGGTAGAGCTACAACACCCTCACCCGAAGAGGTAATAGGGCCTGCCGATATCGACCTCATAGCGCCCTCATAGTCTGTCACTAATGCTATTTCCGTATTTTTTCCTTTTGCTATAAATGCATGCCTTAAATGATAAGCTCCACCTGTGTTTGTTCTTGTCTCAAATGTCAATTCTTCTTGTGGCTTAAAACCATTATTAATATACTCCTTCGCTTTTTCTAATGGAGGTTCTATGATAGTGTTATCCTTGCTGATAAGCGCAAACTTCTTTTCCTTATATGTAACACCATATAAAGATTCATTGTTATGCCTAGCAACTGTAGTTATAGTACCCTCAGCATCTGCAAAGTTGTTTCTCAACGTGGTATATATATCTTCCGGTAATATCTTTTTCACTTTTTCTTGGTTAATAGTTTTCTTATCTTTATTGTCGATATAGAACCACTCACCATTTTCGTAAAAGTCAATAAAAGTTTTGTCTGAATCGACAAATCTGTAAATATATCCCCTATGACCACTAAATCGCAGTACATATTTATCCAAATATGACGGTGTTGCTTTTGTAGTTGTTTGCAAATCTCCTTTAATGAAATCTACCATCTTTTTAGGTAGTTCATATCGACCAGTCAAAAACATATCAGCATAAGTCCACCCTTCGTGAGTATAAATAATATATGACTTCATGTTATTATCTAAAATAAAACTGAGTTCATCATTATTCTCCTTACTCAGACCTATTATTTTATTATTTGCATAATGCTTATTAAATTCATCCTTGATACCTACATATGATGGAAGTTTGTCAAAGATAACCTCTTTCCCCTTTTCAGATAATCCTTTGGGTGTCTCTATGCCAAGCCACTCTCCTTTTGTATCAAAATATACTAGAATATTATCCGTCAATTTAGTTAGATACAACTGTTCAGAGCCATTTTCATTCTGATTATACTTGTTGGCAGAAGTAATCTTATTGGTAGGAAAATAATTTTCCAAAAATGTTTGAGCACTTTCCGGTAATTTATCAGGAGTAATAATTGAGTGGTCGACGTCATCTTTACATGATGTTGCAAAAATAATCATCATCAAAGCGACTAGATAGTATAAGCTTTTAGCGTTCATAATAATATTGATTTTAGTTTATCGTGTTTCATTAAGTGGCTATCAGAAAGCATAAAAAAGGATGTGAGTCAGATTATTCAGTTATAAATATTTTTTGATCTAAAATCTGCTCAAGAGCTCAGAACAAACACTTCTGCAAATCACCCCTATTGGCTTCCAATATAAAAAATCTGCAAAAATTAATATCTAAAGATAAAAACTTTTGCAGACTTATATACTAAGTATAGAGACATTTAACTGTCAAATAGGTAAATAAATTAATTTATTTTTCAGCCAGATTAGCGCGCATTATGCTCGCCTCGTATGACAGCTCTTTTAATCTTACCACTAATTGTTTTAGGCAGTTCATCAACAAATTCGATGATGCGAGGATATTTATATGGGGCTGTTACTTTCTTCACATGATCTTGGATCTCTTTTATCAAAGCATCTCCTGCTTTATCTTTATAATCATTAGCTAAAACCACAGTTGCCTTTACTATCTGTCCACGAATAGGATCAGGTACACCGGTGATAGCACACTCAACGACAGAAGCATGCGTCATCAAAGCACTTTCGACCTCGAATGGCCCTATGCGATAGCCTGAACTTTTGATCACATCATCTGTTCTGCCCTCAAACCAGAAATAGCCATCTTCGTCTCGCCATGACATATCTCCAGTTCTGTAAATATCGTTACTATATACTTTTTCAGTCAATGCCTGATCGCGATAATATCCCATAAAAAGCCCGGTAGGCTTAAATTTATCTGTTCTTATTATCACTTCTCCTACTTCTCCTTCCTCCACTGAACGCCCATCAGCATCTATCAAGTCAATATCGTAAGCAGGATTAGGCACCCCCATAGCCCCAGGCTTTGGCTCCATCCAAGGAAAAGTTACAATGGTTGGTGTAGTCTCAGTCTGTCCAAAGGCTTCCATTATTTTGATATTGGTTGCTTTATAAAAAGACTCAAACACTGATGGATTTAACGCCTCACCTGCTGTTGTAGCATATTCTAGAGACGACAAATCATATTTCGTTATGTCTTCTCTGATCATAAATCGATAGACTGTAGGAGGTGCACAAAAAGAAGTGACCTTATACGTGTGCATCAATTCTAAAATATCGACCGGATTGAATTTCTCGTGATCATAAACCATCACTGCTGCTCCGACAATCATCTGTCCATATAATTTACCCCAAACAGCCTTTGCCCATCCAGTGTCCGCGACTGTCAGGTGGAGACTATCTTCATGCAAGTTATGCCAATATTTAGCAGTCACAATATGTCCTAAAGGGTATACGAAGTTGTGAATCACCATTTTTGGTTCTCCCGTTGTGCCAGAAGTAAAATACAGCAACATGATATCCTCATTGCTATTTACTTGCTCCGGCCTTGTAAAAGCTTTTGCTTCCTTCAACCCTTCATCGAAAGAAAGCCAATCTTTTCTTAACTGCTCTCCTCCGCAAGACAAACGAAACTCCACCGTTGGCGATTCAGCCATTGCTGCATCCACATGACTCATAACAACAGCATCGTCTGCTGCCAAAATAGCCTTAATGCTAGCCG
Source organism: uncultured Dysgonomonas sp. (assembly GCA_937995835.1). Lineage (GTDB taxonomy): Bacteria > Bacteroidota > Bacteroidia > Bacteroidales > Dysgonomonadaceae > Dysgonomonas. The sequence continues at coordinate 69,649 of CALKIV010000003.1, forward strand.
AATTATTTCGATATATAATATCTTTTGGTGTCAACAGATGTGTAGCAGGAATAGCCACAGCTCCAATTTTGTGCAAACCAATGATGGCAAACCAAAATTCATAACGACGCTTAAGAATCAGCATCACTTTATCTCCCTTGCCAATACCCAACGATTGGAAAAAAGAGGCTGCTCTGTCGCTTTGTTCTTTCAGATCAGCAAAGGTAAAATCATAATGTTCACCATGATCGTTTGTCCAACAAAGAGCTCTTTTATTAGGATTTGTTTTAGCCCATACATCTATTACATCATACCCAAAGTTGAAATTGGCTGGTATAGTCAATTGGTAATTTGCAGCAAAATCTTCAGTGGAGCTGAACTCCGTCTGAGGTAAAAAATTTTCTAACATGTTTATTTAAATGTTTCTACTTTACAAAATTACAGCCAAAAACTTCACTCTTTTTCCGTCCATTGGTTGCATGCCATGTGGCTTATTGGAATCATAATAAATACTATCTCCTTCACTCAAAAAAAGATCCTTACCATCTATTTGAATTCTCATTCTGCCCTCTAAGATTAAGTTAAACTCTTGCCCACCATGCGCACTCAAGTGCAAAGGCAAATCTCCCACTCTAGGCTCAACGGTAACCTCAAATATTTCGGCTTTCCTATTATTGAATCCACCTGCTAATGTCTGATATTTATATGTTTCTACACGTTTGACAGATAATCCTTTACCCTTTCTTGTAAGGAAATAACTACTCATACGTGGCTCGTTATCAAACATCAAGACGGTAGTATCAATTTTATACTGTTCTGAAATGGATCTTAAAATGCTCAATGTCATTTCTTTTTCTCCATTTTCATAAGCGATGTAGTCCTTTATTGGAATATTACATGGAGCTATAAATTCTTCTTGAGAAAGTTCTAATGCCTCACGAAGACCTTTCAGCCTCAATCCCATTTGTTTTAAAAATTCAGCCATATCATTTTGTCTTTTATAAACTATCTATTCAATAGGTTCAAATACCTTTTTCATACCATACAGAGGCAATAAATAGATATATAATACTAGCAAAGAATAGATTACAATATTTAGTAATATCTTTTTGCTGAAAACAAAGGTAATAATTTATAAATAGCATTAAAGTCAAACTAAAAATAAATACTATCACTTATATATTCTTGTGAAAAACTGAGAAGTTCAATGCTCATCTTGTTCCCACTTTTAATCTACAGATATATAGTCAATCAATGTAATTTTTATTAATTTTGCAGTCTTGTTTATAAAGACATTATTAAAAAAATATCAAGAAGTTATGAAAGCATATGTATTTCCTGGACAGGGAGCACAATTTGTAGGAATGGGTAAAGACCTATATGAGACATCTGCAGAGGCTAAAGAAATGTTTGAAAAAGCCAATGAGATTCTTGGGTTTCGCATCACTGATCTAATGTTTGCCGGAACTGATGAAGATTTGAGACAAACGAAGGTGACTCAGCCTGCAATTTTTCTTCATTCTGTGATTTTAGCAAAAACAATGAATAAAGACTTCCAACCTGACATGGTTGCAGGTCACTCTCTGGGAGAGTTCTCAGCATTGGTTGCTTCTGATGCTATCTCCTTTGAAGATGGATTGAAACTAGTATATAAACGTGCTTTGGCTATGCAAAAAGCATGTGAACAAAATCCTTCTACGATGGCAGCCATCCTAGGACTGTCAAACGAAAAAGTAGAAGAAATATGTGCTACCATCACTGACGAAGTGGTAGTCCCTGCTAATTACAACTGCCCTGGACAAATTGTTATTTCAGGAACTGATGCCGGAATTGATAGGGCTTGCGAACTTTTACTTGCTGCTGGTGCTAAAAGAGCATTGAAGTTGAAAGTGGGAGGAGCTTTTCACTCTCCTTTGATGGAGCCTGCAAGAGTGGAATTGGAAGAAGCGATCAAAGCAACAAACTTTTCTGCTCCAAGATGCCCTGTATACCAAAATGTAACAACTAAAGGTGAAAATGATCCTAAAGTGATCAAAGAAAACTTGGTAGCTCAACTTACTTCTCCTGTAAAATGGACTCAATCTGCTGAAAACATGATTGCTGATGGAGCTAAACACTTTGTAGAAGTTGGTCCCGGAGCCGTGCTTCAAGGATTGGTGAAAAAGATTTCGAGAGAAGTAGAAACTAGTGGCGTACAATAATTGAACAAATAAAATAAGAAACGGGCAATAGATTTTATTTGGCTCGTTTCTTATTTGTTTAATATTACAAAAAAGATGGATACTTTGATAAATGTATTAATAACAGGAGCTAACGGACAATTGGGGCAAGAAATACAACGCAATGCGAATATATTGCCCGAAGAACAGTACCGCTTATTCTTTGCTGATTCCCAAATGGTCAACATTACAGATTTTAAGTCTGTTAATGAATTTGTGAAAAAGAACGAAATAAAATACATTATCAACTGTGCTGCTTATACTGCCGTAGACAAGGCTGAAGATGAAGATCAAATTGAGCTTTGCTATGGAGTCAACTTTGAAGGGATACAAAATATAGGAGATGCTGCAAAGGCCAATAATGCAAAAGTGATCCATGTATCCACAGACTATGTTTTCGATGGCACAAAAGCTGAACCGTATACCGAATCTGACAGTATCAATCCTCAATCAGTCTATGGCAAATCGAAAGCTAAAGGAGAATCTGCACTATTTGATGCTAGTGGTCTGGAAAACAGCATCGTGATCAGAACATCTTGGCTATACTCCATCTATGGTAATAACTTTGTGAAAACAATGTTGCGATTAGGTGCTGAAAGAGATTCGCTCAACGTGGTTGCCGACCAAAAAGGAACACCCACCAATGCCAAAGACTTAGCCATCGCCATCTTAAGCATCGTGAAATATGCTGAAGAAAAAGAGTTTAAAGCCGGAATATATCATTATTCCAATGAGGGAGAAACTACTTGGTTCGATTTCACGTTAGCCATACACAAAGCAGCCAATATTAGTTGCCAAGTGAGTCCAATAAACACGGATCAATATCCGACGAAAGCCAAACGCCCTCAATATAGCGTATTGGACAAAACAAAAATAAAAAGTGCTTTCGATTTACCTATCCCTCAATGGGAGGACAGCTTAAACTTATGTATAGCTGAATTAAAACAAATGCAATGAAACTTTTTATACAATCATTCACTCTAGTGTTGTGTACCTCAATCCTATTTTCATGTGGTGGAGGAAAAAAACAACAAACAACAAATAACTCTGAAGGAGAAGCAGAGGGGAATTCTTCTCTTGTCGTAGAACTACCTACAACAGTTTTTGACGACAATTGGAATAAACTTGATCAAAAGAGCAAATTACTTTCTCATGAAGAATTTGATGCGCTCCAATTAGGCGATCTCAGCTTTATTGGTGCTTATGGAGATTTTCAATACGAGGAAGGGAAAACATTATTAGATCAAGCTGACAAAAAACTTTTAACTATAAAAACGATATCCAGTGGAGAAATTTCAGAATATCTCTTAGGATATGTAGACCAAAATATATCAGACAGTCTTTTAGTGGCGTATGAAGACAATGTGGAATATTATTCTAAAGTTTCGTCCACCATTGCAAAAGATACCATCACAGTTATGGCTATCAATTGGGACTACTCAGGAATGGAAGAAATTTCTGATACTATTATCAGCCGATACATCATTACGCCTGAACTCAGGTTTGAAGAAATTATTGAAGAGTAAAATACAAATATCCAAGATATACTTGAATGAGTACACTTAAAGAAGAAATAAAAAGAAGACGAACATTTGCAATCATCAGTCACCCCGATGCAGGGAAAACTACTTTAACAGAAAAGCTACTTCTATTTGGGGGAGCTATTCATGTGGCTGGCGCTGTGAAGTCGAACAAGATAAAAAAGACTGCAACATCAGACTGGATGGAGATTGAGAAGCAACGTGGAATCTCAGTTGCTACATCAGTGATGGGCTTCGAATATAAGGACAAAAAAATAAACATCCTGGATACTCCTGGTCACCAAGACTTTGCAGAAGACACCTATCGAACACTGACTGCTGTGGACAGTGTGATTGTGGTGGTAGACTCTGCTCGTGGAGTGGAGCTTCAAACACGTAGACTAATGGAGGTTTGCCGTATGCGAAATACACCGGTAATGATCTTCATCAATAAGCTGGACCGTGAAGGTAAAGACCCTTTCGAACTTCTTGACGAACTCGAAGAGGAACTACAAATAAAAGTTCGTCCAATGGTGTGGCCAATAGAGCGTGGTCATAAGTTTAAGGGAACATATAATATGCATACCAGACAACTAAACCTCTATAAACAAGGCAAGACTAATAGTACTGAGTACGTAGACTTAGAAGATGTTAATAGTCCTGAACTTGAAAAATATATTCCTAAGGAGTTAACGACCACACTTCGCGACGAATTAGAATTGATAGAAGGTGTGTATTCGGATTTGGATAAAGAAGAGTATCTGAAAGGGAAAATAGCTCCTGTATTCTTTGGAACAGCTTTATACAATTTCGGAGTACAAGAACTACTCGACTATTTTATCGAAACAGCGCCCTACCCTCGTCCGGTAGATGCTGTAGAACGTACAGTGAAACCTGATGAAGAAGATTTCACAGGATTTATCTTTAAGATACATGCTAATATGGACCCTAACCATAGGTCATGTATCGCTTTCGTTAAGGTTTGTTCTGGTAAGTTTGAGAGAAATGTCAATTACAAACACGTAAGATTGAATAGACAAATGAAATTCTCATCTCCTACGGCTTTCATGGCACAGAAAAAAGAAACTGTGGACGAAGCCTTTGCCGGTGATATTGTGGGGCTTCCTGATAATGGGAACTTTAAGATTGGAGATACGTTAACGGTGAAAGAAGATTTACACTTCAAAGGATTGCCTAGTTTCTCTCCTGAGATGTTCAAATATATCGAAAATGCTGATCCAATGAAGGCCAAGCAAATGGATAAAGGCATCAACCAATTGATGGATGAAGGTGTGGCACAGCTATTTGTTAACCAGTTCAACAATAGAAAGATCATCGGTACAGTAGGCCAACTACAGTTTGAAGTGATCCAATATCGTCTCTTACATGAATATGGGGCACAATGCAGATGGGAAAATATCAGTCTTCATAAAGCTTGTTGGATAGAATGTGCAGACAAAGCCATGTTAGAGGACTTTAAACGTAGAAAAGCTCAATACATGGCGAAAGACAAAGAAGGCAGAGATGTGTTCTTAGCAGACTCAGGCTATGTTTTAAACATGGCTCAACAGGATTTTAAAGAAATAAAATTCCATTTCACTTCTGAATTTTAAAATTAACCTTAGATGGGGAAATCACTGAAAGAGAAATTGGTAATCAATAAAGATTATACTCAGTACAAACACTTTCTAATAAAGCTTCCTGATATTTTTCAGAAAGAAGGAGATATCGTGTATCAAGATAGGAACACGATAAAATCCTTTGAGATGAATGGCATTCGTATCAATGTGAAGTCTTTTAGGACTCCCCACCTGATTAATCAATTTGTATATACTCTTTTCAGAGATTCGAAAGCTAAACGATCTTATCATTACGCTAAAAATCTGATTAATAGAGGAATTAACACTCCTCAACCAATTGCCTACATGGAGTTCAAAGCTGGTATAAGGTTGCAAGAGAGTTTCTATGTAAGTCAACAAATAGAATTTGATGACGAGATGCGGGTACTCCAGAAAGGGAGTTTGGAAGAGCATAAGCCATTAATCTTAGCTTTTGCCAAATACACTGCATTTTTGCACAATCAGAAAGTTCTGCATTTAGATTATTCTCCCGGCAATATTTTATTCAAAAAAGAGGAAGACAAATATGGTTTCTGGCTTGTTGACCTAAACAGAATGAGGTTTGATAAGGACGTGACAAGTAAAGAAGCTGCTTATAACTTCCGACGACTTTGGGGAAGTGATGAAATGATTAAAGTATTTGTCAAGGAGTACGCCTCGCGAAGGAATCTAAATACTCACGAATGTCTTAAATACACCTTTAAGTATAGGGAAGAGTTTTGGAGTACATTTACCGCTAAATACCCAGAAGCTACCCCTTACATACCATAAAGGCACACTATAACAATAAACCATTCTTTATTCTTCTGTCGTTATCACAATCATATCACCCAAGAATGAAGTGAACCATAAAAAGTAAACGTAAAACGAAAACTTCTAACTGCAGAATATATGAAAATTGATGTACAAATGACACCAAAGCAAATTTTAAGAGATCTTGCTCTCGTGTTTTCCACCTTATTTATAGCACTACTTGCTCTTGTTATATTTTTAGCTATTCTGAACAAGATTATTGACTTTATGCCTTATGTCACCAATACAGTCTTGCTAATAAGCCTATTTACATATCTTATTATAGCATTTGTAGTTTGTGTATGGCTTAGTCCCGAAAAGTTCATTAAAAGCGTCACATGCAATCCTGAGAGCTTAAGTACAACTAATATTTTTGGAAAGGTTTTTTCTCTAGATCTGAAACAAAATAAATTGAGCTCTGTATTTTCCATCAATATACATACAAATCAACGAGTGTCTCGAAAACTAGAAATCATCGATAAGGATACTGAACAGATCACAGGTTATCTATTTGAAAGCCTCCCTAACTTAGCCTATAAACAAGTATTAGACTTTTACAAGCTAGATGATTCCGCATTCGAAAAAAGAAAGAAGAAAAGATTACCTTTCACTATCTTACGGGGTAGAGCTCGATATATGGACCCGACTGTTATTATACTTCTAACTTCTATTCTGATATTTGCAGCATCGTATGCAGGCTATACGGAAGAAAAGTTGCCTATCGAAGTTTGTTATGTACTATTAGGATTAGGAATATTGGGAATAATGCTCTTTGTATGGAGACTGATCCAAATACGCAAAAAGAAAAAAAATAATAAGACTGCTTAGAACTTATTTCATTTACAAGATAAAAAAGAGAGACTGCCGATTTATCTTGGCAGTCTCTCTTTTTAGATTACAAATCTGTTGTAAAAATCAATCTTCCACATTGCAAATCACCGCATTAACTTCAACATCTTCTTGCACCTCTTCTCCTAGAGCAGTAAATAGTTGCTTCTTTGTATAATCTACAAAGTAAGGGTTAATACGCATTGAATTAGGAACAAAGAACAAAACGCCTGAACTAAACTCAGTCTTTTCTAATTCTTTCTCGAATGGAAATATCTTAACAATGTTATTGGTATTGTCTAACTCTACTACACTATCCTTTAGGTATGTGTTAGGATAGATGTAAGTATAATGTGAATAATATCTTTTCATTATGAAATATGTTTTATAAAAAATGCAATTAAAAGGAGAGAATCCCCCTTCTAAACTAATTTGTTGTCATTTGTTCAAACTTGTCTGATTTAGGAACATCTAACGAGTCTAATTTGTTCACTACTCCGGCTTTGTTATTGGATATATTGCTTAATATAAGTTTAGGAGTGAATTGATTTGTATTCCTAATATGTATATAACCAGAGATTTCTTTCAAAAGGCTATCCGGTAAATTAGGTTTTTCCAGCGTGTACAATATATCATCTTCTACTTCCTGTCTTTTTATTACTAAAGTATCAGCATAAGTAAAATAAAGCATAGCTCTTATTTTGTGTAAAGATGTATCTATACCTATTGGCTGAAAAGCAAACATGAAACTTTCTTTAGCGAAGTTTTTCATCTCTAAAGAATCAATCTTAAAGCGAAAAGTGGGGTTGTTATTATCTAAAACAATATAATCAGGTAGTATGGTTGTAAACCCTGATAATTTATATTTATACATATCCTTCAACAGATCAGAATCGATTCTGTATTCACGTTCCAACCTTGCGCTCACTGTATCTGTTATCTCATTATAGAGATCAATATTTTCAGCATACCAATCCAAAGATTTCTCAAATTGCTCTTGTGTTGTTTTATGCTTTCTAAAGACAGCATCTAGCAAAGCATCTTTCTGTTGCAAAGAAGTGTATCTTTTATCTTTACTATACACTCCTTCTGCCTTATGCATATCTTTTAGCAAATTAATCATTTTATCCTCTTTAAGCACTCCACTAGGTCTGGTGCTGCATGAGACAGCAAATGCTAAAACAAAAAACAAGGTTAATATGGCTTGTGAACTCTTCATCATGTAATTTTTATTTTTTTCCTTCTAAGCTTACAGAGAATGTTTTTCTATAAAATAATAGGACTACAAAGATGGCAACTGTGATGGCCGAGTCTGCAATATTAAAAATAGGACTGAAGAAAATAAACTTTTCGCCTCCCCAGCTAGGTACCCATGTAGGGAAAGTGCCTTCAACCAAAGGGAAGTAAAGCATATCAACTACTTTACCGTGCAAGATACTAGAATAGCCCTCGCCAAAAGGAACAAAAGTAGCTACTTCCGATGGTAAGCTTTGCGAAAATATTTCTCCATAAAACACACTATCAATGATATTACCGAAAGCACCTGCCCACACCAATGCAACACATATGATGAATCCTGTGGCATATCTTTTCTTAATCAGCACATGCAAGTAAAAAGCAATAGCAATAATGGCAACGATTCGGAATAATGAGAGAAAGAGCTTGCCTCCAACTTCCCAACCAAAGGCCATACCATTGTTCTCTACAAAATATATTTTGAACCAACTAGCGATCTCTATACTATCATAAAGTGTCATATTGGTTTTCACCCAAATTTTAGAGACTTGATCTACAATTAAGACCAATAAAATGATTGCAATAGCTATTATTCTATTCTTTGATATTTTTGTTTCTGACATAATTTTAGTCCCTAACCGGCACTGCTTTAATGAAATATTTTAGAGGATTTAGTGGCATAAAGGAAAAGATGAAGAAAAATCTAAAACAAATAACTGTTTAGTTTCTCTTCATCTTCTTAGCTTTTCTATATATCAATATTATTTGACTCCACTATTTTTAGCTTCTATACTCAGTGTGGCATGTGGCACAGCACGTAAGCGCTCTTTAGGAATCAGTTTACCTGTTTCACGGCAGATACCATAAGTCTTATTCTCAATACGAATAAGCGCAGATTGTAAGTTTTGAATAAACTTCATCTGACGTTGAGCCAAACGTCCTGCTTCTTCTTTAGAAAGCGTAGACGCACCTTCTTCAAGCACTTTGAAAGTTGGTGAAGTGTCAGTCACATCATTGCCGTCGCTATTTGTAATAGCACTTCGCAGATGCTCATATTCATCTTTAGCTTTTTCTAGCTTCTCGTTGATCAAGTCGCGGAACTCATCAAGCTCCTCATCGGTATATCTTGTTCTGTTATCTGTCATAGTTGTTCGTTTTAAAAAGTTTAAACAATACTCTTAGGATAAAGTTAAAAAGTAAAGTGCAGATTATATAATTTTTTTAACAGAAATTTGAATAATCACTTCATCCAAGTCAACCTCTTCTCCTTTCACATCCTTGGCAGACGAAATACTGTCAGCCAAAACTTGACTCGCAATATAGTCATTATATTCTGATAGTGCACCTTTCACGATTTCATGTTCTGAAATCACTACATTTATTCTATCAGTTATTTCAAATCCACTATCTTTTCTTATATTTTGAATTCTATTTACAAGCTCACGCGCAATTCCTTCTTTACGCAATTCATCTGTGATAGTTACATCTAATGCCACAGTCAGCGAGCCTTCATTAGCCACTAGCCACCCTGGAATATCTTCAGAGATAATTTCCACATCAGATAGTTCTATGTTGAAGACTTGTCCATCTATAGTTAGATCATAATTTCCAGCTTTGCTTATCTTGTTGATCGCATCTTGTTCCATCTTTTGTATGGCATTGGCTACAATCTTCATGTCTTTTCCAAAGCGTGGCCCTAACTTTTTGAAATCAGGCTTAATGCGTTTTACAACTACCCCCGAGTCATCTCCCACATATTCCAATGCTTTCACATTTACTTCTCCTAAGATAAGGTCACGAACTGCTTCAATATTGCTTTGTTGCTCTTGATCTACGATCGGCACTAAGATTCGTTGAAGTGGTTGACGCACTTTGATCTCAGATTTTCTACGAAGTCCTAAGACCATCGAAGATATATCTTGAGCAATTTGCATTCTTACTTCCAATTGCTTGTTTACCTTCTCAGCTTCATATTTAGGGAAATCTGATAGGTGAACCGATTCAAAGTCTTCACGCCCTGTCACACTCATCAAATCGCAATAAAGCTGATCTGCATAGAATGGAGCAATAGGAGCTATCAATTTCGATAGCGTTTCCAAACAAGTATACAATGTTTGGTAAGCAGACAGTTTATCTTGTGTCATTCCCCCACCCCAGAAACGTTTTCTGCTCAAGCGAACATACCAGTTACTTAGGTGATCGTCCACAAACTCTGCGATTGCACGCCCTGCTCTGGTTGGTTCGTAAGCAGCAAGAAGTTCGTCCACATCTTTTACCAAGGTGTTAAGAAGAGAGATAATCCATCGATCAATCTCAGTTCTGTCTTCCATCGGTATTTCTTTTTCTGCAAATGTAAATTGGTCTACATTAGCATATAGAGAGAAGAATGAATAAGTGTTGTAAAGTGTTCCAAAGAATTTACGACGTACTTCTTCAATTCCTTTGATATCAAATTTCAGGTTGTCCCAAGGCGAAGAGTTAGTAATAATATACCAACGTAGGGGGTCTGATCCATAAGTAGAGATAGCTTCGAATGGATTAACAACATTCCCTTTACTTTTCGACATTTTTTCTCCGTTCTTGTCTAAAACAAGTCCGTTAGAGACAACGTTTTTGAAAGCAACCTTACCATGAATCATCGTAGAAATAGCGTGTAAGGTGAAGAACCATCCACGTGTTTGATCTACACCTTCAGCGATGAAGTCTGCCGGAAAAATCTTATTAAATTCTCCTTTATCAATATTTGGATAGAAAACTTGTGCAAATGGCATAGCTCCTGAATCGAACCACACATCAATCAAGTCAGTCTCTCTTTTCATTGGTTTGCCTGAATCAGAAACTAGCACAATATCATCCACATACGGACGGTGAAGATCTACTTTCTCATAGTTTTCTTTCGCTAAGTTGCCTATTTCAAATCCTTTCCAAGGAATTTCTTTCATCAATCCTGCTGCAATGGCTTTCTCCATTTCCTCGTATAGTTCTTTGATAGAGCCAATACATTTTTCTTCCGAACCATCTTCTGTTCTCCAGATTGGTAGTGGCGTACCCCAAAAACGGCTACGGCTCAAATTCCAGTCTTGAAGATTCTCTAGCCATTTGCCAAAACGCCCTGTGCCTGTTGATTCCGGTTTCCAGTTGATCGTTTTGTTGAGCTCCATCATTTGCTCACGACAAGCAGTAGTTTTAATAAACCAACTATCTAATGGATAATAAAGCACCGGCTTATCTGTTCGCCAACAGTGAGGATAGTTGTGCACTTGTTTTGCCACATTGAAAGCTCTATTTTGCTCTTTCAAGAAGATGGACAAATCGATATCTAGTGTTCTATCTTTTTCTGTTAAAGTGGGATCATAAGCATTCTTCACGAAACGTCCTGCATATTCCTTATAAAGGTCTGCATTCATATTTTTGGCAACGAATGTAGGGTCTAAGTCTTCCAGACTAAAATATCTACCTTTCAGGTCTACCATTGGGCGTTGATTGCCTTCTTTGTCAAGCAACAATAGAGCAGGCACATTGTTGGTTGTGGCTACTCTGGAGTCATCTGCCCCAAAAGTAGGTGCTATATGCACAATCCCTGTACCGTCCTCTGTGGTTACGAAGTCTCCTAAGATTACTCTGAACGCACCCTCTCCAGGATTTACCCAAGGAAAAAGTTGCTCATATTCCATCCCTGCTAGTTGAGCGCCTTTCCACTCTCCTACCACTTTGTAAGGAATATTTTTGCCATCGTTTTTATAGTCTTCTAATGCTAAATCTTTTGCCTTGGCATTGAATAAACTACCCATTAGCACTTTGGCACATACCACAGTCACTTTTTCGTGAGTGTATGGGTTGTAAGTTTGCACAGCTACATAATCGATATTTGCTCCCATTGCCAAAGCCGTATTGGAAGGAAGTGTCCAAGGAGTGGTAGTCCAAGCGATGAAGAATGGCTCACCCCACCCCTGCATCTCTGCTTTGGGTGCTTTGATCTTAAATTGTGCTATGGCAGTTGTATCTGTCACATCACGATAAGCTCCCGGTTGGTTTAGCTCATGCGTACTCAATCCTGTACCCGCCGCAGGCGAATAAGGCTGAATAGTATATCCTTTGTATAAATAATTTTTCTTGTATAATTCTTTTAACAGATACCATAGGGTTTCCATATAGCGACTGTCGTAGGTAATGTATGGGTCAGTCATATCCACCCAATAGCCCATTTCCTTGGTCAACTTTTCCCAACGGTCGGTATAGCGCATCACGTTTTCGCGACAAGCTTGATTGTATTCTGCTATCGAAATTTTCTTTCCAATGTCTTCTTTGGTTATTCCTAGAGCTTTTTCTACACTCAATTCTACAGGCAAACCGTGAGTATCCCAACCGGCTTTACGATTTACGAGATACCCCTTCATTGTTTTATATCGACAGAAAATATCTTTTATGGTACGTGCCATGGCATGGTGAATACCTGGCTCACCGTTGGCTGAAGGTGGTCCTTCGTAAAAAACAAAAGAAGGTGCTCCCTCACGAATATCCAGACTTTTTTGAAAGATATCTTCGTTACTCCACTTTTCCAATATCCTCTGGTTGATATCCGAAAGGTTAAATTGACTGTATTCTGTAAATTTCTTAGACATTTTGCTCATTAAATTTAATCTGTCACTTCTACATCAATGTTCTTCATCCATCTTAGCCTATTGGTGCTCACATTATTGAGCTACAAATCATGCTTAAAAGGCTATACCGATAAAAAATAAGCACAAAGGTAAACATTTTTTGTTTAACATCTCAACTAATATATAACTCTTTATAAGGAAGACATTAGTCAATCGTTCGATTCTTTTCGTTTGAAAAAAGATTGTTTTCAATAAAATATTCTGTTCTTTTGTAAACAAGACATTGAGACTATTAAACGATGTAAAATACAAAAGAGTGAATATGAACAATACAAAACAACAGACACAATCATTCAGACAACGAACTACAGACTTTTGGAATATTTTCGTAAAAAATGAAGCCACCATAAGAAAAATGATAGATGAGAAAGCAGAAGCGAACGACTTGATAGAGGAACTAAAAACAATTATTGAGACAGCTTTCTTTGATGTAGCATTTGAAGTCGGACATAATGGAACAAAACACGAACTAATTCTCTCCCCAAATGGTAATGAAACCGTTTTGAAGCAGATACGATACTTGTTAAATCGTAGACCAGACGAAGTAAACGAACTTTGGAATTTCTATGCTGCCAAACCTGCAATGGGACACGAAGGCATGGTCTTGAGTATTTATGACAAAGACATTTCAGCTGAAGACTTTACGGTATACACCAATTTGGAAGAGGAACGCAAATTAATACACATAGAAGTATATGCTCCTAAGTTGGACGATCTGGAAGATAATATGAAATTTAATACGTTATTCATCATGCTCGATCTTTTCATCGGAGAGCTATACACAATGGAGTATATTGGCACAGTGGACTTCGTTGAGATTCCTAAAAGGAAAGATCAAGAAAGTGTTTCCCTTGCCAAAATGCATGCATATATAAACTATCTGATAGAGGAACATGATTGGGATAAAAGTAAAGATCCCGCAGCGAGCTATGTGGTTTATAAAGCTACACCTGTGGAGGATAGTGAAAAACTAAGAGATGATGTATTCATTGGAGGGAGCTCTAGTTACGACATCATTCGACAATTAAGAGATGAAGATATCTTTCCACTGCAAGACCTGAGAGAAGATGGAGTATATATGGGCTATATTTTTTACGACAATCATGAGATTGAACAATCTGAGATGGTTAACTTTCGTGCCGACATTGAAGATAAGATAGAAGCTATCACTTCACCACAGGGCATTGCCACTGCAACAGGGGGAGCTACTGGACAGAACTATTCGTATATTGATTTTATGATTTACGACTTAGACGCTTTTCTCGAAATCGCCAAAGAGGTAATGAAAGAATATACTGTTTCGCCTAAAGGTTTTGCTTTCTTCGACGATCCCGAAACCAAGATAATATTCTAAAAACATCTACATATTTAAATCAAGAGAAGAGTTAGCGTAATGCTAGCTCTTCTTTACTTCATATATACACCTAATAATCTAAAACAAAAAACCATGAAGTATATTATGTTTAAAAACACAAAAAAAACTACATTCTAGCTAAAACTCCTCTTCCTTCACAACCTTTTGCTATCTATTTTGTTTTCTATGTAAAGGTTAATGATTTAATAAATATACAAATGGTAAAAAATTCATTCAGAAGTAAAGTCTTGGAATTTTGGCAAGCTTTCTCACAAGATGAATACATCATTAGAGAAATGATAAACAAAGGTGCTGACCCATCTGTTGTTTTAGCATTTACTGAAAGTATCTTAAAAATCGCATTTAGTGAAATCTGCTTTCAAGTTGAAGCGGATAACAACAATAAAAACAAATACGAACTAACTCTTTCCCCTCAGGGCGATAGAGTTAAACTTATTCAGTACCACTATTGGTGTATGCAAGCGCCTAATGCGCTAAAAAGATATTGGAATTTCCGTTCTTCAAAATCAGCATTTAAAACTTCAGCTGACAATAGTACAGTGATGTTTGATGTCATGCTAAAACCTTCGGATGTTATATTATATCCTAAGATAGATAACCAGCATTCTAAAATAGAGCTCTTTATTTATAGTCCTAAGTTAGATCTATTGGATGAGGCTAAGAGATACTCAATATTTTTCAAGTTTCTTGATCAACATATAGGCGAATCATATAGCATTGATTATGTCTCGAACATACAATTCATAGATCAAAAAATAGAAGAGCAAGCTATTGAAATAGATGCTCTAAGAGGACTAATCAATAGAGCTATCATGGCTTTCGGGTGGCAAAAGAACAGAAATCCGTTGGAGAGTTATATTAGTTACAGCCTAACGCCTAAAACATCAAACGACTGGAAGTTAAGAGAAGACATTTCAGCAGGTTACACTTCAGGCATTATGCCAATACATTCTTTTCAGATGCTAGAAGACAAATGCTTCAAGACATATGAAAGAAATGGTGTAACTTTTGCCTTCTTGTTCTATGAGAACTCAAACCTGACAGAAGATCAACTAGCTAAACTTCATACTACCATCAGCACTGAGGTCTCAAAAAGATCCGGACTTCAAAACGTTGCCAATTGTATTGGGGCTGCTGTAGGTCATCACTTTTCATACATTGATTTTATTATTTATGATTTCCAATTGTTTTCTACAGCAATTAAAGATATCATAAACAAATATAAATTTGAAGAAGTAGGTCTTAACTTTTTTCATTCCAAAGCCGAACCTATATTATTAAGTTGATAATTTTCAGGTAAAAAAACAATAATTTAACTTTCTAGCCAAGCTCTTCTTTAGGACTTGGCTAGCGTGTATAATGCATACGATGTAGAAGATTGTTTTTTGATTAAAATAGTTATTTTAAACAATTTGATTACTTTTGCATCGGGCGAAATAGATAAAAAAAATTACTTCTAAGCCAAAGCCCCCGAAGTACGATAAAAGAATTCATAGGAATTTTCAAAAAAATATGCAGAAAAACTTAGTCATAGTCGAGTCACCAGCCAAAGCAAAAACAATTGAGAAATTTTTAGGTAAAGATTATAAAGTCATGTCTAGTTATGGTCATATACGAGATCTACAGAAGAAAGATTTAGGTATAGACATTAAAAATGACTTTAAGCCTATGTACGAAGTTCCGGATGACAAGAAAAAAGTAGTCAGTGAGTTAAAAAAAGAAGCTAAAGGTGCCGAAGTGGTATGGCTCGCTTCCGATGAAGACCGCGAAGGAGAAGCTATTTCGTGGCATCTGTACGAAGCTTTGGATCTTAAAAAGAAAGAGACCAAAAGAATAGCCTTTCATGAAATCACAAAAAATGCTATTCTACATGCTATAGAGAATCCTAGAGAAATAGATAAAAACCTTGTAGATGCACAACAAGCCAGAAGAATTCTGGATAGGCTTGTGGGATTTGAGCTTTCGCCACTCTTGTGGAGAAAGATAAAACCTTCTTTATCTGCAGGTAGAGTACAGTCTGTTGCTGTACGATTGATCGTAGAGAGAGAACGAGAGATAGAGAACTTCCAAACAGAAGCAGCTTATCGTGTGGTAGCTCTTTTTCAAAAAGATAATTCGACCATCAAAGCCGAACTTCCTCAACGTCTGAAGACGAAAGAAGAAGCTATGGCATTACTGGAAAAACTCAAAACAGCAATTTTCTCAATAGAAAACATCGAGAAAAAACCTGCGAAGAGATCTCCAGCTGCTCCATTCACCACCTCGACCCTACAACAAGAAGCTTCTCGAAAACTTGGCTTCCCTGTAGGACTGACCATGAGTGTGGCTCAAAAGCTATACGAATCAGGAAAAATAACATACATGAGAACAGACTCGGTAAACTTGTCTGACCTTGCTCTAAACTCTTCTAAAGAGCAAATCATCAATATGTATGGCAAAGAATATGTAAAAATCAGAAAATTTACGACGAAGGCTAAAGGAGCACAAGAGGCGCATGAGGCTATTCGTCCTACATTTATGTCTGAAGTGCAAGTCTCAGGAACAGCACAAGAGAAGAAATTATATGATCTGATTTGGAAACGTACCATCGCATCGCAAATGGCAGATGCAGAGCTAGAGAGAACAACATTAACAATTGGAATATCCAATGATAAGCAAAAGCTTGTTGCCACTGGAGAGGTCATCAAGTTTCCTGGATTCTTGAATGTATATCTAGAGAGCACAGATGATGACGAAGAGGAAAAAGAAGACGGTCTTCTGCCTGCTGTAGAAATCAATGAAGTGCTTCAGATGAATGAGACAACTGCAACAGAGCGCTTTACTCAGCGTCCTGCCAGATACAGCGAAGCTAGCTTGGTACGTAAGTTAGAGGACTTAGGGATCGGAAGACCATCAACATACGCTCCAACCATATCTACCATACAACAAAGAGAGTATGTGGAGAAAGCTAATTTGGAAGGAGATAAGCGAAAATATAATGTTCTAACCTTGAGCAAAGGTAAAATAACGGACAAGGATAAAACTGAGATAACCGGGGCTGACAAAAATAGATTGACACCGACTGACATAGGTACTGTCGTTAATGACTACCTGACTGATACGTTCCCTAATATATTGGAATACGGATTCACTGCTGCCATTGAAAAGAAATTTGACCAAATAGCAGAAGGAAATACCAATTGGAATGATCTGATTAAAGAATTTTACAGCGTTTTTCATCCTGCAGTGGATGAGGCTATGAATACACATGAAGAACAACGTGTGGGGGAACGAATTCTAGGACAACATCCCAAGACTGGACGCCAAGTATCTGTGAGAATCGGTCGATTTGGTCCTATGGTTCAGATTGGAGTGCAAGAGGATGAAGAAAAACCTGAATTCGCAGGTTTACTCAAGGATCAATCTATTGCAACAATCACACTTGAAGAAGCATTGAAGCTCTTTGATCTTCCACGCAAGTTGGGAGACTATGAGGACAAAACAGTCACTGCAGCTATCGGACGTTTTGGTCCCTACATCAGACACGATGGCGTGTTTGTTTCTCTTCCAAAAGATCTTGATCCTTATACGGTCAGCTTAGAAGAAGCTATTCCATTAATTGAAGATAAGAGAGAGGCTGAAAGAAAGAAACTGATCAAAGCTTTTGATCAAGATGCTGAGCTTCAAATATTAAATGGACGATATGGACCATATATTGCATACAAGAAGAAAAATTATAAAATCCCTAAAGGGAAAGAACCTCAGGAGCTGACACTTGAAGAGTGTATGGCAATAATAGAGGCAACTCCTGCTAAAACAACAAAAAAAGGAACTAGAGCAAAAAAGAAATAAATATTTAAATTAGATATATAAACTTCTAAATGCTTGAAAGTATAAAAAAGATATTCTCTAATAAAGTTTTTAGAGTACTGATGCCTCTCATTGATATGATTATTATATTTGGGGCAAACTACTTTTGTTTCTATATATTTAAAGACTCCTTAGATAATTTTTATACAAATTACACCTCTTTTATAAAGGTGTATCCATGGATGGCGATAGGTTATCTTCTCTTAAGTCGGATATTTGACTTAGAAAAACCAAGAGAGACTTCTTTCTTTGGGATGGCATATACCGTTTCTCTGATCATCATTATCTTGGTATTTTTCACCATGGCCATGAGTTTCTTGGTCAGAGAGTTTGCATATCCTCGAAGTATTTTGTTCCTCAGTACCATCATCGAAATTATCGTAATTTCACTTTGGTATTGGATTGCTAATCTCTTCTATCAGCGAGCAAACGAGCAAAATAAAGTATTGATTATAGGAGAAGAAAGAGCAAAAGAGCTAGCACAAAAACTACTCACCACCAAAGGGATGTGGGCAAATGTGAGAAAGATCTGTTATCATAAAAGCGAGCAACTTCACGATTGCATTGACAAATGTGATGTAGCCATTATTACTGAAGATGTTAGTGAAGATCGTAAACAGAACATCATCAAATATTGTATCGAAAAAGATAAGCGTACGCTCTACGAACCAAAGAACAAAGAAATATTACTCTTCAATGCCAGCATGATGCAGGTTGATGATTCTCCCATGTTGGCTGTCAAAGAGCTTGGCATGCAATCAGGCAATGAAGCTGCCAAAAGGTTTATTGATGTCAGCATTGCCTTAGTTGGTGCTATCGTATTTATTATTCCCACTGTCATTCTATATTTTATTTTAAAAATTAGTGGTGGCACAGCTTTCTATGTCCAAGAGAGAGTAACAAGAGGTGGTAAGATTTTTAAAATATATAAGTTCAGAACCATGATAGAGAATGCAGAGGCTGTGTCAGGCCCTGTATTAGCACAAGAAATGGACAAGCGAATTACTCGTTTGGGTCACTTTATGCGTGCCACTCGTCTGGATGAAATACCTCAAATCTTCAACGTACTGAAAGGAGATATGAGCATCGTTGGACCACGTCCAGAACGCCCCTTCTTTGTTGAACAATTTGCCAAAGAACTTCCTGAATATAATATGCGCCACAGGGTGAAAGCCGGCTTGACAGGCTTGGCACAGGTGCAAGGACGGTACAATACATCTGTTAGAGATAAGTTAAAATATGACTTGCTATACATCAATGCCTACTCTTTGGCTTTGGATGTAAAATTGATTCTGCAAACATTAAATATTCTACTAAGAAGTGATAGTACCCAAGGGGTCATAAACACAGAGAATATGGAAAACGAAATAGAAAAAATTTGGCAAGAATAAATATTTCAGAAAATGAATTTTAAAGATTTAATACAAAAGAGGCGAAGCATTCGAAAATTTACGGACCAGAAGTTGACCCCCACACAAGTGGAAACGCTGATGCGTGCAGCTTTAATGTCACCTTCTTCTAAAAATAATACTCCTTGGGAATTTGTACTCATTGAAGATAAGGAGACGCTACACCAATTATCAACTTGCAAGAATCATGCAGCTAAGCTGATTGCAGATTGTGCTTTAGCCGTTATAGTTTTAGCAGATCCCTTAGTCAGCGATGTATGGATTGAAGACGCCTCCATAGCCTCGTTGATGATACAGTTACAAGCTGAAGAGCTTGGTCTCGGTTCTTGTTGGGTACAAATTAGAGGTAGAGAAACTACTGAAGGAAGTTCTTCAGAAGAATATGTAAAGCTTTTATTGGAGATTCCTCCTCATATGCAAGTTTTGTCTATCATTGCCATTGGGAACAAAGCACAGGAGCGTGACCCTTTTGATGAAGGAAAGTTGCAATGGGAAAAACTTCATATAGAAAAATACAAAACGAATAATTTAGAATAAAAATGTCTACAAGTAAATCTTCTGACATGATGCCCTATGGCATAACGATACTAATCTTTGGTGTCTTATTCCTTTTACGAGAACTTGGAATATTAGCAATGATTCCCTATGGAAATACCTTAATTAGTGTAAGGGTATTTTTCATCATCGCTGCCATTGTTTTTCTAGCCACCCAACCTAAAAAGTATTTAGCATGGGTATTTTTAGCCATAGCTATCGTTCTGAATGCGAATCTCGTTTTTGGATGGCTCACTACCTATTCGTATTTATTAATGCCTGCAGGTTTGATTATTGCAGGCGTAGCTATGATATTATCTGCTAAAAAATGAAAATCGTCTTTATTGGTGCAGGAAATTTGGCAACACATCTTGCTCTTCGCTTGCAGCAATGTGGTCATTCCATTATACAAATTTATAGTAGAACAGCAGAGTCTGCAAAACAACTTGCCAACCAAGTAAATGCGCCATACACTACCGATATCAAGGCAGTAACTGATCGTGCTGATTTTTATATTTTCTCTGTAAAAGATTCTGTTCTAGAGGAGTTAATCTCACAGATCCCTCATACGAAAGGAATTTGGCTACACACTGCCGGAAGTATGCCAGCTAATATTTTTGATACAAGAATTGCCGACTATGGAGTTCTATATCCTTTGCAAACCTTTAGCAAGAACAAAGAGATTCAATGGGCAGAAATTCCCCTATTCATCGAAGGAAGTAATCATATTACTTTAAATAAAATAGAAGATTTAGCAAAAGATTTGTCAGAGAAGATTTACAATCTACCTTCGGAGAAAAGAATATATATTCATGCAAGTGCTGTATTTGCTTGCAACTTTGTCAATCACATGTATGAACAGGCTAAACATCTAACCGACAAAGCTAATATTCCCTTTGAAGTGCTACTTCCATTGATAAAAGAAACATGCGGAAAGGTTTATCATTTAGATCCACATGAAGCACAGACTGGTCCTGCAGTACGCTTCGACACCAATGTAATGAAAAAACATCTTGCCCTATTAAAAGAACAAGATGCTTTAGATATCTATCAGCTAATCAGTAAAAGTATCTATAATAGCTTTTTGAAATAGCTTATAGCCACAAGTCTTGAGCTCTCAATACCTCCTCTATTACCTCACGAGCGATTCCTTCTCCCCCATTGAGTTGAGAAATATATTTCGCCACATTTCTGATTTCATAAGCTGCATCAGCAGGAGCAACAGACAAGCCAACTTTTTTTGCTATTTGAAGATCAGGAATATCGTCTCCTGAAAATACGACCTCATCAATCTCGACACCTGTAGCAGTTAAAAAATCTTCAAAGTCAACATATTTATTTGCAGAGTCCATATAAAGATGTCTCACCCCTAAGTTTTCATAATAGACTCTGACAGGAAATGTTTTAGCACCTGTAATGATTCCAATATGAAAGCCCTCCTTTAGGGCCTTACCAATGGCATATCTATCCTTTACATTCAACATACGCACTGGTGCTCCTTGTGCATCCATCGGAATAACACTAGGTGATAAGACGCCATCGATGTCGAAAACAAAGGCTTTTATCTTCTTCAAATCATAATTAATCGAACTCATCGTAATTCTTTTATTATTTTGTAATACTCTCCAAAATTATCATTCAATGCTTCCATCGAAGGCAAAACAATATCTGCCCCAGCATCATGAAGCACCTGTTCATCTAGTGGTCCTGTATTTATAGCAATAGTGAAAATACCTGCTGCCACCGCAGCCTCTACCCCTCTGGGCGCATTTTCTACCACAATCGCTTGATTGGCTTGCAAATTTCCAGCCTTTATCAGCCCTTTAAGATAGGGTTCAGGATGTGGTTTGCCATTCTCCACATCATAAGCCGTAACCATCTTATCTTTAGTAAACAATCCATAAAATTTTCGGGTCACATTATCCAAAAGTGTTGCTTGCCCCGAACCTGTCACAATTACACAAGACAATCCTTTCTCAGCTACTTGTTTTACCATATCCACTGCATTAGGAATCAATGAACCATCATTCATTTCTGCAAACAAATCTGATTTCCTTTTATAGATATTGGCTTTTTCAACTTCTGTTGCTGGTCTATCGAGTTCTCGTTGAATCACATAATCAATGGTCTGTGTACCAACCATACCCTCGTAAAGATAAAATTCCTCTGCCTTTGAGTTTATATTATATTCATCCATCGTTTGTTTCCACGACTTGGCATGCCATTTCATAGAGTCGAACAAAACACCATCCATATCGAATAGGACAGCTTGGAGATCGAAATTCGAGTAATTATGTTTCTTTAAATATTTTCTAAAAGGAGATTCCATCTATGTTTGCTTTATAATTAATTAAAGCACTAAGATACGATATTCTTTAACCGAAAACCAATGGAAAATCAAGCTTCTAAACTCTTGCTAAAAAACTTTTCAGCCACCGCATATCCTTGTCTCTCATAGAAGCGATGAGCATCTATGCGTTTAGCTTGGCTATAAACCTCTATCAACGAACATTTTCTCTCCTTTGCAATCTGTGTAGCAAACTCCTCTAACTGTTTCCCTATTTCTTGTCCTCTGCTATTGGCATCTACAACAAGATATCCAATAGACATAAAATCGCCATGGAAAGCCAATTGGACAGAAAAATGTAGTGTTATCAGCGCTTTAACGATAGTATCGTCTTCGTAAACATAAATTTGATCACTCGGGCTATCAAGTAGTTGTTCTAACTTCGTGGAAATGAATTCAGAAGAATGTGGAAACCCTAATTGAGCGATTAACTCTTTTATTGCTTCCACATCATTCAAATTTGCGAACCGTATATTCATATTATTATTTTTCTTTAAAAGGCAAATATATATTTTTTTGTGAAAAGAACGATAATGAATATTTAGACAAAAGGCATAAAAAATAAATACCCTCACTACAAGATAGTAATGAGGGTAACTTTATTTTTCACAAAAGTATTCTTTTAGTTAGCATAAAATAGCCATTTGAGGTCTGAGGCTTTTGTAGTAACATATTGATCAAATAACTTATCGTATTCTTTGTTCTTTTTTACCAAACTTGCCCTGCGTAATAACCAGCAGATTTTTTCTTGACACATATCCCAATCTTTAAATTGTTGATATGGAAAATCCGCTTCCGATTTACCTAAAAATGTAACTATGTAATCGATGGCTGAAGGAATAGAGCGTCCATCTTCAGAAACCTTGTCAAAGAATTTGACGCCTACCTTATTACCTATTGCCACCATATCAAGCATATGGTCAACATTGAAGATGGAGTAGTGCATTGCCATGGTTCGCTCTAGTTCTAATGGCTGTTTCCCATCAGGCTCAATTTGTGCAAAGACTCTCGTTTCTAAGAAATTACTTGCATATTCTTTTGTGATATCCTTTCTACCGGCAAATAATGCATAGGCTGCTACTTGTATATCGTAAGCTGTACCGTGATTATTCTTCGACGCCTTCTCATCTTTTCCCAAATCACTCTCCAACATCCAGTCTACATAATCAGAAAACCATTGTTTGAGTTGCTTCAAATCTGACCGATTCATGGCCTGAGAAGAGGACAGAATGGTGATACAATCTACCAAATCGACAAATGAATAGGTATCAATGATACCTGTGCCACGTCCCATTCCATTGTTTCTCCCTGGAATCATTTGTCCATAATTTAGATGTGGATTCATTTTTGTTTCTTCATTCAAAAACCATATTTTCAGATTGTCTACGGCCTTGAAGGCGTATCGCTCTTCACCTGTAAAGTAGTAAGCATATGCCAGATTGGATACAGTCCGACACAGTACACTGATCTTATTTCTATCTAAAGTTTCTCCTTCAGGATTGCGCTGTCCATCTCGTCGGATATATGGTAGTCCATCTGGCTTAGACTCATCAGGCCACCAATAAGGCCCCATACTCACATAGTCGTGTGGGTTGCCACTAATGGCTATTATGGACTTTTCGGTTACAGGTACAATCTCTACTTCCAACTCTTTTTTCGCTCTACCTATCAGAGACTTGTAGGCAGTAGCTCCATTAACAATTTGATCTTTATTCCTCTTGGTATATGCCAATTGACTGTCACTAGTTACTACCTGAGCATCGAGAGTTGTAGTTGTCAAAAAAGCCAATGCCACTATGTATAAAAGATGTTTCTTCATGTTCTGCCAAATTTAATGAATGATAGCCAACTATTTCAATCAGCTATCATTCTATTTTAATTTTATTTTTGGAAGAAGCAATGTACTGTCATCGTCGATTTCGCTAAATCAGCTTCATCTATCGCCACAGTAACTACCTCCATAAAACCGATACTCTCCAAGGTGACACCTGTGGAGTCATATTTTCCAAACATAATCACATCACCTACTTTATAGTTGGTTCCAAATCTAGGTGTACTTGTTGTAGGGTCACCTATACCGTCACCTTTCACTATTTCCGGTGAGATTTTGCCCAAAGTTCTGTTTCTTACTTTTTCAGCATATACATTTTGTGCGCCACTAGAGCTCAAGACTCTGAACTTTACCATATTGGTCAATTTCTCTTTTGGAATAACCTCTGTTCCATTGCACTTGAAGCGTAGAGCTTGCGTATCGGTATTTTTTGGATTGTTCAGCTGAATAGTTCCTCCACTAGTAAAACTAGTAATGTATAAAAATGTATTAGCCTTGATATCGGCATAATTGTCACATGCTGTATAATAGTTACCACCATTACGAGGATCTATAAAGTGGCGTACACCTTCTACAGTTTCTGTACCTTCTGCCCCTAAAATCATACTTCCATAGAAATACACATCGTTAGAGATAATTGGCACTTCAATCTTGAAGTTACTAATACCAATAATTTCTTGGTCTCCACTGAAGAGGAACTTAATATCCACTGTTGTTTCTTCTCCATAAATAGTTGGAATCATAAAACTCAAAGAGGTGGCTGTTTTAGATGTCAAGCTTACCTCTAAATCTCCCAAGAACACCTTGTCTACCAAGTCTAAATCAGTACCTGAAAGTGTCAATTCACTATTGATAAGTGCAGAAGCAGGTGGATTGTCTACAACAGGATTCCCAGCAGGTCTAACAATGAGATAATCCGTTTCACTTTTAACTATTTTATCTTCACCGACTTCTCTGTACACAAGCTCTACATAAAAATGTTGACCTACTGTTGCAGATGGAACAATGAATTTCAGTTCGCTATTTCCTATAAAGGTGATGCTTGCTTCCATATCATTGATCACAACACTTTTGACAGCTTTGAGATTCTCTCCTTCCACTATCACCTCATCACCTACAGTCATTTCACCAGCTTGCTGTGTTTTTATTTCTGAGATCTCAGGTACGATTGCTGTCACACTAAAGGGACTTGCACTTTCTCCTTCTCCTTTGGTATTTTTTAGTACTATCTTCCCCGACTCTGCATTGGCGGTCACCAATATTTCTATTTCCTCTTCGGAAATACGATTTTTGATACCCACTTTTTGCGTCCCTATTGTAGCACTATTGATGTTGGATAAGTATTCTCCTTTTATTTTGATGACAGTTCCAACCTCTCCAGAAGCGGGCTCAAATGAAGAAATAATAGGACTAGCTAAGTCTTCTTGTAGTTGATCTTTGTTGATATCCAAACTTTCGCTACAGCCTATTGACAGTAGAAGTATGGAGAAGAACAAAAATATATGTTTTGTTTTTTTCATAATAATATCACTTTTGATGAATTGTGGAATTAATAACCATAGTTCTGAGAAATCCTGATTTGATTGTTGGTGTCTATTTCTCGTTGAGGAATAGGAAGCAACAATTGCCAGTTTTGTACAATACGAGCAGGGTCTGGTTTCAGATCTTTGAACCTGTCATAGAATGCCAGATCTGTTACAAATATCTGATTATTCAGTACATCTAAAGCTCTGTTTGTACGGATAAGGTCAAACAGACGATGATTTTCGAAAGCAAATTCTACTCTTCTTTCTGCTTCAATGGCCAAGCGACAGTTTTCTTGTGAATTAATCATCGTCAATGGAGGTAAGTCTCCATGTACAACACGTACATTATTGATGAGTGGTAGAGCATTGACATGCCCTTCTTGTTCGTTGATTATCTCAGCTAGCATTAGCAATATATCAGCATAACGAAGAATAGGCCAGTCATTTTCACCATCTTCAGTAATAGAAACAGATGAAAGATACTTGCACACATAGTTTTTCACCCATGTTGCATTTCCAAATGTATTAACAGTAATATCCTTACGCTTGTCATTCGGTTCGTAGGCATTTTGCATTAAATCGTAGGAAGGGAAATTCCATCCTTTTCCATCTCCATTGACTATACTATTACCACTACTAGTGGGAGCAAAATAGTTGGCAAATGGAGAGCCGATACCATATCCTCCTGATTTATATCGAACTGAAAACAATATTTCGTTATTCATTTCATTGTTTATCGAAAATACTTCTTCGTAGCCCAAAAGTTCGTGCTTCCCGGTAGAAACAATGTAGTCTAATAGCTTTCTTGCTTCTGCCAAATTTCCTTGGGTCAGATATACCTTAGCAAGCATTCCTTTAGCAGCCAAGCGACTCACACGCCCTAGATTATCATCACTCTGTTTTTCGGGCAAGGCAGCCACTTCATCATCAGCTGCATAGGAAAAATCTTTTATTATTTGCTCATATACTAAATCTACACTTGAGCGTTGCTTACTTTTGGCCTCCTCTTCTGATACCCTGTCGGTAACAATAAATAGTGGACCAAATAATCTTACTAAGTTAAAATAATGATATGCTCTTATAAACGATGCTTCAGCTTTGATGGCATTTCGTTCGTTCCCGTCTTCAATGATATCTAAAGCAGCCAATACCATATTAGTATTGTTGATGTTTTTGTAAGCTGCTAACCAATACTTATCTACTTCAGGATGCGTA
>CALKIV010000004.1 GCA_937995835.1 uncultured Dysgonomonas sp.
CCTACTGATCACGCCCTTTTCTTTTGTTCAAAATATTGTATCCTGTCATTTATATTCTTAGCTTTGTTTAGCTTCGATTATTTTCGATCGCTTATTGTTTCCAAACCTAAATCTTATTTTATTATGAATTACAAAAGAATACTTTGCTCTGCTATTTTTGGCTTCATCTCATTCTTCTCCATCCTTGCTACTGCCCAAACAGAAGTAAAGCAATGGGGACGATTTGAGCAAGTTTTCAAAGGCCCGTCATCGGGTAATCCTTTCGAAGAAGTAAACTTCCAAGCTAATTTTTGGCTAGATGGGTCCAAAGAAAAGACACTTGTCTCTGGATTTTATGATGGTGATGGACAGTACATCATTCGTTTCATGCCCTCCGAAGTAGGCACATGGCACTATCAGACTAAAAGCAACTCATCCTCCTTGTCAGGAAAAAAAGGAACGTTTCAGTCTGTGCCTGCAAAAGACAATAAAGGAATTGTACGCGTAAAAGATTGGCACTCCTTCGAATATACTAATGGCGAGGTCTACCACCCCGTAGGAACAACTGCCTATGCATGGACACATATGCCTCTGGGAATACAAGAAGAGACACTGGCTTCACTAGAAGAAGCTAAATTTAATAAAATAAGAATGTGCGTATTTCCTAAAAATTACAACCTATGCCAAGATGAGCCTGAGCTATACCCTTTTTTAGTAAAAGAGAAGTCCAAAGAGCGAGTTACTTTCGATCTATCCCGTTTCGACCCTAAATATTTCCAACATTTAGAGAAGCGCTTAGACGAGTTGAATGCTTTAGGTATTGAAGCCGACCTGATCCTTTTTCACCCCTACGACAAAGGACGTTGGGGATTTGACAGCATGCCCGAGGAAACTAATTTGGCCTATATACGCTATATCTGTGCTCGCCTATCTTCGTTCAACAACATATGGTGGTCGTTGGCCAATGAATATGATTATGTGAAATCTAAAACTGAAGACGACTGGAAGAGGCTGATCAAAGAAGTGAGGGCTTCAGATCCTTACAGTCACTTATGTTCTATCCATGGTAGTACTGCAAAATATTTTCCTTATTGGATGGAGGAGTTGACACATGCCAGCATCCAAGACGAGGCTCCAGTGGAAGACTATGGAAGAGCTGCCACTCTTCGCAATATTTATCGTAAGCCCGTTGTCATGGACGAGGTCTGCTATGAAGGCAACTTGGAAAGCCGATGGGGACGTTTGAGTGGTGCTGAGATGCTGCATCGGATGTGGCAAGGTTTACTTGGAGGCATCTATGTCACCCATGGAGAATGCTATATGTACAACAGCCCTTCTGATACCATTTTTTGGGCTAAAGGAGGAAAGTGGAGAGGCGAATCGTGGAAACGCATCCAATTTACAAGAGAGATCATAGACCAACTTCCCAACTCCTTGCAGATGGCTGATGTTAGTCGTGACCATTTCACCGCAACTGCCGGCGAGAATTATTATCTTGTTTATTTTGGAAAAGAAATGAAAGATCAATGGACGTTCAACCTTCCCAACAAGAATGCTGATTACAATAACGTAAAACAAGGGACGAAATTCAAAGTGGAAATTATAGACACTTGGAATATGACAATCAGACCTGTGGATGACATCTTTGAAGTTGGTGCTGTAAATGACTACCGAGTATATGATATAAAGCACAAAAACATACGTTTACCTCTACAGCCCTATATCATGTTGCGGATCACTGAATTAAAATAAAAAAACTAAAAAATATAAAAAACACATACAACTTATTAGAAATTCTGACGATATTGTCAACTCAAACCCTTACAATCTAGCGATCGTAAGGGTTTTTATACGTATTTTTTATTAAACAAACATGAATCAAAAATTAAGAGGAGGCATATTTGTCTTCCTCGGAGCATGTAGCTTCGGAGTACTTTCTACAATCGTCAAAACTGCATATGGTGAAGGGTTTAATGTCGGGCAGATAACAGGAACCCAATCTTTCTTCGGAATGGCCATCCTTTGGCTCATCTATGCAGCACAAGTACTTTTTAACAAGTCGCCCAAGAGCGACACGAGTGAATCAACAGTATTAAAAATCACACCTAAGTGGAAGATCATTTGCGCTGGTTCGTTTACAGGACTAGTGGGAATCTTTTATTATCAGGCAGTCAATCTTGTTCCTGCTTCTATTGCCATCATCTTATTGATGCAATACTTATGGATCAGCATCTTGATCGAGTGGGCAGTCTTCAAGAAAAAACCACATCGCATGCAAGTATTGGCAGCCGTAGTCGTTTTTACGGGAACAGTTTTTGCCGGTGGCGTTTTCAATGAAACTCTTCATCTAAATACAAAGGGGATTATATTTGGCTTTTTAGCAGCCATCTCCTACTCCATCTTCTTGATGACCAGCGGACGTGTGGGGAACGATAGACCTGTTTTTCAGAAGAGTGCATTGATGATCACAGGCTCCATGATCTTAACGTGGATTGTGTTTCCTCCTCACTTCTTCTTCGATGGAGCTCTTATTGCAGGGTTATATAAATGGGGCTTACTTCTTGCTGTCTTAGGAACAGTCGTCCCTCCTTTATTCTTCTCTATCGGAGTGCCTAAAGTAGGTGTATCACTTGGAGCTATCTTGAGTGCAGCCGAACTGCCAGTGGCGGTATTATCCTCGCACTTCATTTTGAAAGAAGAGGTGCAATCGCTTCAATGGTTAGGTGTTTTGCTCATTCTCGGAGCAATAGTAATGACAAATATTAAGGTGAAAAACAGAGAACGAGAATTGATACAATAAATATTCTTCTATTAGATAGAAAAAGAAACGAGGGTGAGTCATAATGATATTGACTCACCCTCGTTTTCCTTATTTCATCGGATAATTTCCTTATACCAACTTTTCCAACTGATCTACTGTTTTGGCAATCTCCTCGTCTGCCAAAGCATAGTTTTGCATCTGTCCAGTCAAGTACAAATCATAAGATGCCATATCAATCAAACCATGTCCTGAAAGATTGAACAGGATATTTTTTTGCACTCCTTCTTCTTTCGCTTTCAATGCTTCGCGAATAGCAACAGCAATGGCATGGGTAGATTCTGGAGCCGGGATGATTCCTTCCGAATTAGCAAATAGCACACCTGCTTCGAAAGTTTCTTTTTGAGGAATTGCTTGCACTTCCACCAAATTGTCTCTTTTCAGCTGACTAACGATGGTGCCTGCACCATGGTAACGTAGCCCGCCCGCATGAATATCTGCT
This sequence comes from uncultured Dysgonomonas sp., assembly GCA_937995835.1. Taxonomy (GTDB): domain Bacteria; phylum Bacteroidota; class Bacteroidia; order Bacteroidales; family Dysgonomonadaceae; genus Dysgonomonas. Next base: position 3,240 of record CALKIV010000004.1, read on the forward strand.
GGCTGGAAATTATGACCTAACGTATACATAGGCAACAGTGGAGTCAATCCCGCAGTGTCACCAAAGTCATACTCAAATTTACCTCTCGACAGTTTAGGACAGCTTGCTGGTTCAGCAGCAATGATTCTTATCCCTTTATTATCCACTAGCTTGTGACGCAAAAATGGGAAAGAGATACCTGCGAAGTTTGACCCTCCACCAAAACATCCAATCACAATATCAGGATATTCACCGGCAATGTCCATTTGCTTTTCAGCTTCTAAGCCGATCACTGTTTGGTGCAATGCCACATGATTGAGCACACTACCCAATGTGTAACGAGAGTTCTCACCTTTCACAGCCACCTCAACAGCCTCCGAAATAGCAATTCCTAAGCTACCAGAGTTGTTCGGATTTTCTGCCAACACAGCACGCCCAGCATCTGTTGTATTACTAGGAGAAGCTACCACATTGGCTCCCCAAGTTTGCATCATCATACGGCGATAAGGTTTTTGCTCATAGCTCACCTTCACCATGTATACATCCAAATCTAGACCAAATTTTGATGCTGCGAAGCTCAAAGCAGCACCCCACTGACCTGCACCTGTTTCGGTTGTCAGTTTTTTAATCCCTTGCTCCTTATTGTAGTATGCTTGAGGAATAGCAGAGTTCAACTTATGCGACCCAATTGGGCTGATACTTTCATTCTTAAAATAAATATGAGCTGGCGTTCCTAATGCTTTTTCCAAACCCGTTGCTCTGACCAAAGGTGTCGGTCTCCAGATTCTATATAGCTCACGAACTTCCTCAGGTATGTCGATCCATCGCTCTTGCGACAACTCTTGTTTCACCAATTCTTTTGCAAACACAACCTCCAGATCTTCTGGTTTCATCGGTTGTTTTGTCTTTGGATGCAATGGAGGTAGAGGCTTGTTCTTCATGTCAGCCACCACATTATACCATTGTTTTGGAATTTCGTTTTCGCTTAGTAAAATCTTCTTACTCATTTTCCTTAAATTTTATATTTTGTTTATTGTTTAATTTTCAAGTATCATAAAAAAAGCCTACTGTGAGTTCCAGCAGGCTTTTAATTTATCTTATAAATTTTCATACCAATTTACGGCTCACAACTAGATTTACTGAGAGTGCCACCACCAATATGTGTTATTTGATATGAAAATCATTGTTCTCTTATATTGTTATTTTTTAATTTCTAACGAGTTACAAAGATTATAAAAAAAATCAAATTGACCAATTTTCAATCTAATATTTTGTCTCTTTAACAAGAATCACCAATTAATAGATATGAAAAATGCGATCCATCAACTGCCATTTCTCTGTAGAAGAAAGCCCCTCTCCACAATCCTGAAAGATAGACATATACTCCTCCCATTCTATTTGCTTAGGTATTTTGCTTAGCTCGCCGAATGCCTTATCCCAATCGAAATCTTCTGGAGTTTCAACAATCATAAATAGTTTATTTCCTGAAATAAAAATTTCCATGTCCAGTATTCCTACTCTTCGCATCTGCTCTCCTATTTCAGTCCAAAACTCTCCTTCTGCATGTCTTTTCACATACTCTGCTATCAGTTCTTTGTCTTCTCTCAAATTCAGCGTCTGACAATATTTTTTCGTTGCAAAGGGATATTGATTCATCTTATACCCTATCAATTTTCCTTCATTTTTCATAGTATTTACGTTTTACTAATAAAGGACTAACTCACAAGTCTGAATCAGTCCTTTACCTATTATTATGTTAACATTCTTATTTTAATAAGAGAAGCTACTTCCCCCTAAGAACTCCCTCAACAAAGAAGTTGGAGGCAATTCTCTATCTTGAATATAATTGAAGTAAGACAAGAACTTCAATAAACGGTGTGCTTCTGCATATTCAGGGGCACTGTTAGGCACTCTTGCCAAGATCGGCTCTGCATAGCGACGTAGGGCAGCCAATTCATAAATCATAGCCGAATTAAAAACAGCATCTGCATTTTCTTGATAAGGGAAAATCCACTTTTCTTCTCCTGCACGCACACTAGGCCAACGAGAAATGGTGTCCATTGGCGAGTAGTTTCTGTATCTGTAATCTCTGATCATACGTCTCAGCAGTCTATTATCGGCTGCAGGAATCCAATTATGATTGTCTAGAGAAATAGCAGTCAGAGCTGATATGTATATTTTATATTTCTTATTATCTGGCACAGAAGCTGTCAGCTCAGGATTCAGTCCATGAATTCCTTCGATGATCAACACATCACCCTTACGCAACTTAAGCACTTTTCCCTCTTTATATTCACGTTCACCTGTTGTGAAGTTATAGGTTGGGAGATGCACCTCTTCACCATCTAAGAGTCTCAACAAGTCTTCGTTGAATTGTTTGATATCTAAGGCATACAATGATTCATAATCATAGTCTCCTTTTTCGTCTTTAGGTGTATCGACTCTATTGACAAAGTAATCATCGAGAGACAGTCCTACTGGCTTAATGAAATTGATCATCAATTGCACTTCCATCCTCATACGGAAAGTTGTTTTTCCGGAAGAAGAAGGACCGGAAACAAGTACAATATGCACATCATCTTTTTCTATCTTAGAAACAATATCCTCTGCTATCTTTCCTATAGAGCGTTCTTGTAAAGCCTCTGCCACTTTAATAACGTCTGATATCTGATTGTTAGCAATTGCTCTATTTAGATCTCCTACATTGTCTAGCCCTAGCACTGCTAAGAAGTCCAACTGATCTTTATACGCTTGATAAAGCATCGGCTGAGGAATATACTCTTCAAGTTTTACTGGGTCGTTTCTATTAGGAATTCGAAGTAACAATCCATCCTTCAAAATTTCTAGTTCAAAAATATCCAGATGTCCGGTAGATGGCACTAGACAGCCATAATAGTAGTCTATATATCCATCCAGCTCATAATACTGAGAGTATAGCTGCCCTGTAGTTTCCACTAGGGTTGCTTTGTCTATATTTCCAACCTCTCTGAATAGTTCGGCAACTCTATCCGTTTCTTCTTCTCTAGCTTTAAAGGGTAGATCTGCTTTGATATACTCACGCATCTTTGCCTTTATCTTATCCACTAGCTCTTGAGTTACGGGCTCTTCTGTCCATACTTTACAAAAGTATCCTTTAGACAAGGGATGCTCTATATTGAATTGCACTTTGGGCAATATATTATCTACGGCTTTGGCCATCACAAAGCATAACGAACGCACATAGGTACGCATTCCAATAGAGGTCTCTAAACCGATAAATTCTATTGTTTTGTTTCCATATGCTCTATATCCCAATGGCTCAACCTTATTATTTACTTTTGCTGCCATAATAGGATATTTCGACTTCAGATCTAGTGCTTCTAAAATATCCAAAAGACTACTACCTGCCGGAAACTTTTTATAAGCTCCTCCTAAATTGAGGCAACGAATCACAATTTCTTTTGACATAAATATATCTTATTAAAAAAAATGAAACTTCTTGTTACTGTTGTTTTAGACATTCATTATTGCTTATAAGTCTCAATCGCTATTCCAGTCTGTCATTGCCATATGCTGAAAAACAAAAAAGAGACTTGCAACACTTGTCAATCTCTCTACAATATAACACTAAAATATGGTATATAAAAAAACGAAAAGAGGATGTTATAAATTTTTAGCATCCTCTTTTACGTTCGTTGTATATGTTAGCTTAAATGCTTACTGTTTTTTCAAATTGTAGCTTTCTGCCAATTCACCTTCAACTTTTTTACCTTCCATGTCTAGAGTCATCAATTGACCTTCAGCAACGAAGTATTGGTTGCTTGATTCAGCTTGAGCTCCTTCTAGAACGATAGTTGTTCCGTCAGCATTCCAAGTGTATTTACCTTCTTCAGTTGTCACTACAGGTTTTTCAGTTCCTTTAGTGTGAGTAGAAGTACGTACATAAGTACTGTCTTGTAGAACAACAACTACTTCGATTCCGTCACCGCTAGCAGCAGGGATAGTTCCTTGGTATGTTCCTTTATAATCCAAAGAGTTTTGAGCGTTGTGTCCATCTGTCGCAGCTGGAGTTACAACTTCTGTTGCTTGAATTGTTGCGTTTTCTTGACCTTCGCTTTGTTTTTTTGTTCCATTACAGCTTGCAAATAGAGCAACTGTCATGATTGTAAAAATAACTTTCTTCATTTTTTTATTTATTTTATTGTGACGTCAAATCCTAGACCTTCGATTGACCCTTTTAATTTATTCTCATCCGTCTTATTTTTCTTGTACGTCAATGACACAGTCTTAGTTGGCAAATCTATTCTGGTTTCTACAACATCCTTGTTTTTAGCCATCAGATCTTCCACTCGCTGCACACATTTTCCACAAGACATAGACACTTCAAAATCAACTGACTCAGTAGCATCTTCTTTCTTTCCAAATAATTTTGATGAAAATCGCATTTCTCATAAAGTTTTGCGGGCACAAAGTTAATATTAAATTTCACTCTGCATCCAAATTACTAAAAAATTTTAAATAACTATTTTTTATCCTAAATCACAAAGGCACGAAACAAGATTTCTATCTCCAAAAGCATTATCAATACGGGCAACATCTATCCAAAATTTATTGGCTTTGACAAATGGAAGAGGGTATGCAGCCTTAGATCGAGGGTATTTATGTGTCCACTCATCAGCTGTAACTTCATATTGAGGGTGAGGAGCATTTACCAAGACATTATCGTCTTTAGGATATTCTCCTTTTTCCACTTCTTGTATCTCTTGCCAGATCTGGTTCATCGTGTCTAAGAAACGAGTTAGCTCAGCAAAGCCTTCGCTTTCTGTTGGCTCTATCATCAATGTACCTGCCACAGGGAAAGATAGTGTTGGTGCATGATAGCCATAATCCATCAGACGTTTAGCAATATCACTTTCAGTGATCCCTGAGGTTTTTTTTAGTTTTCTGCATTCTAAGATCAGCTCATGTCCCACTCTTCCTTGCTTCCCTCTATATACAATACCATAAGTATCTTTCAATTCTTCAGCCAAATAGTTTGCATTTAGGATGGCTGTTTGCGTAGCACGCTTCAAACCATCTGCACCCATCATACGTATATAGCCATAAGTTATTGGCAGAATTCCGGCACTACCGTATGGGGCTGATGCCACTGTATTGAGACCACTACCATTGGTCACCGGATGGTGAGGCAAGAATGGAATTAAATGCTCTGCTACACCGATAGGTCCTGCACCTGGTCCTCCTCCACCATGAGGGATAGCAAATGTTTTATGCAGATTGAGGTGACAAACATCAGCACCAATGACTCCCGGACTGGTAATACCCACTTGTCCGTTCATGTTTGCCCCATCCATATAGACTTGTCCTCCATTTTGGTGAATGATGTCACAAATTTCTTTTATGGCTTCTTCAAAAATACCGTGCGTAGATGGATAAGTAATCATGCATCCAGCCAAAGTATCTTTATACTGCTCTGCTTTAGCTCTCATATCTTCCACCACCACGTTTCCGTGCTCATCGCAAGCTGTGGTAATAGGTGTATAGCCGGCTTGTACAGCCGATGCTGGATTTGTTCCGTGTGCTGAAGCAGGAATCAACATAATGCTTCGTTGACCTTGACCAATGCTATTCAGATATTCACGAATCACCATCAATCCTGTATATTCTCCCGCAGCGCCTGAATTGGGTTGGAAGCTGACACCGGCAAAGCCTGTGATTTCTTTCAGATATTCTCCTAGTTGCGAGATTAGCTCTGTATATCCTTGCACCTGATATTCTGGAGCAAAAGGATGTATATTTTGCAGTCCTGAAAGCCCTAAAGGAAGAAGCTCTGAGGCTGCATTGAGCTTCATGGTACATGAGCCTAATGAAATCATGGAGTGCGCTAAAGATATATCTTTACGCCCTAGACGAGTGATATACCTCATCAACTCTGTTTCACTATGATAATCCTTGAAAGTTGGATGCTCTAAAAATTCACTTGTTCTCTGGAACTTCTTATCAATCGTGTTCTTTTCCGGCAAATCATCTATCATATAGACTTTCGCTCTGCCTGCAAGCATAGAGAACACTGCCAATAGTTCGTGAACTTTATATTCTGTCAACGTTTCGTCGAAGCTAAGCCCTATTTCTCCTTCTTCAAAATAGCGAAGATTAATGTCTTGCATCTCTGCATGCAGTTTCACGTCTTCTTGACTCAAACCTTGAGGCAATGCTAGCTTGATGGTATCAAAATATTGATCATTCAGATTCTTATATCCTAATTCTGTCAACTCATCTACCACCAACGCCGTTACAGAGTGCACACGCTTGGCTATATTTTTCAATCCCTCTGCTCCATGATATACAGCATAGAAGCCAGACATGGTAGCCAAAAGAGCTTGTGCTGTACAGATATTTGAGGTTGCTTTTTCTCTCTTGATATGTTGCTCACGAGTTTGTAGCGCCATACGATAGGCTTCTTTTCCGTAAGCATCTTTAGAAATTCCGATAATACGCCCCGGAACTTGTCGCTTATATTCTTCTCTCGTGGCAAAGAATCCTGCTGATGGGCCTCCATAAAACATTGGAATACCAAAACGCTGACTACTTCCAAAGGCTATATCTGCACCCCATTCTCCCGGAGGAGTTAACAAAGTAAGAGCTAACAGATCGGTAGCCACTGCCACTTTGCAGTCTAATGCATGTGCCTTAGCCACAACCTCTTTGTAATCTAAGATACTTCCCTCTCCATTAGGGTATTGCAATACGATGCCGAAGTAGGTTTCGTCTAACTCAGCTGTTTTATAATCTCCAAAAACCACCTCTATACCTTGTGGACGCATTCTGGTATTGATTACAGCCTTGGTTTGAGGGAATATGTTATTGTCAACAAATACTTTTCTGGCTCCTCGTTTCTCTTGATCACGGCTTCTCAGGTTGAACATCATGGTCACAGCCTCTGCTCCTCCTGTTGCTTCATCTAGCAACGAACAGTTAGATAGTGGCAAACCGGTAAGCTCGCTGATAACGGTTTGGTAGTTCATCAGCGCCTCCAAACGACCTTGTGATATTTCTGCCTGATAAGGAGTGTAAGAGGTGTACCATGCCGGATTTTCAAATACATTTCTGTATATCACAGCAGGCGTAACGGTTCCATACCATCCCATTCCTATATATGAACTCACTTGACGATTCTTGGCAGCCTGTTGTGCTATTTCCTCTGCATACTCGTGCTCACTTAAAGCTTCGGGAAGCCTTAGCCCACCCTCTATGCGAATGTCTTTGGGGATTGTTTGATCGATCAGTTCGTCAATAGATTTGACACCGATTCTGTCTAACATTTTCTTTTCGTCTTCTGGGCTTATACCAATATGACGGTCTTGAAATCTTTCAGCTTTCATAGTCATTGAAGTTTTTTATACTAAAAATGGGTTATTCTCTCTTTCGTAGCCAATGGTTGTGGAAGGTCCATGACCTGAATAAATCAATGTTTCGTCCGGCAATACCATTAGCTTTTTCTTGATGCCTGTGATCAATTGATCGTGATCTCCTCCTACAAGGTCGGTTCGCCCTACACTACCGTGAAACAGCACATCGCCGACAAAGGCACATTTTGCTTCTTCGTTGTGGAAAACGATACTGCCTAACGAGTGACCGGGGATATGATAGATCTTCAGTTTTTGATTACCAAAACTGATCACATCGTCTTCCGTAAGATACTTTTCAATGCGTGGGGCTGGCTCACCTGTGTCGGGAAAGCCAAACATCTGCAATTGCTCTTTGAACTGGCTCAACAATGGCTCATCGCCCTTATGAGCTTCTAAACCTAACCCATATTTACGGGTCACGAGGTTGATCCCAAACACATGATCGAAATGTAGATGTGTGTTGATGATATGTTTTACACGCAAACTGTTGTCACTGATAAAGTTTAGCAACTGCTTTTGCTCCTCGGGAAAGTAACATCCTGCATCAATGATTACACATTCTTTGGTATCATCGTAAGCTATATATGTATGCTCGGCAACAGGATTAAACTCAAATATTCTTACCTTCATGCTTCTTTTCTTTTTTGTGGAAATTATATATCAATAAAGATATAAAAAGAAAAGAACATTACAATATTATATATTCAGCCGTATGCGGACATATTGCCAAACACCCTGATTTTCGTTCATAAAAGTGCCTGCCAAACCTGAGGAAATTACCCTAACATATAGTGCCCCATCGCCACCAAAGTAGTAATCGTCTAAGGAGCCATGATAGGATAAAGCAGGAACCCACTTGGAGAAAAACCAACTACTGACTAGTCCTATTTTGCCTGAAGAATCTCTTTTATTCAATGCGAACTCAGTTCCTGACTCATAAGGATTTCCCCACATATCTACGATATATTTCCCATCAGGCGAAACAACAAAAAAGGTAGTGGAAGTTAATACCTTTTTTCCTGTATCTGCATCGTAAAGATATGAATCAAGATGTTCGTAGCCAGACTTATGCACACCATGTAAATTTAGAGCGTCCCACTTCCCTAGGTAAGTGTATTCTGCAGCACCTTCAAAGCTTTCTTCGTAACTAACATCCTTCAGTTTGATATTTTTATCTCTGCAACAGATTGTAAGCACACCATTCTGTTTAGACACTCCTCCCATAATGGTATCGTTGAACTCAAAAGGTATCTTTACTGTTTTCTTATTTTTTAAGAATTCCTCTTCCGAGATTTCTTCCACTTGCAAAGTGTCACTCTCTGTCAATACTCTAGTTTGCACGTCTCCTCCAGACCAATAAGAGATGGTAAGCAAATCCTCAAATGGCAGCTTCAAGTCGTTGATATCTCCCAACTGTTCTCGCTTAGCATAACCCACTTTCACTTGATAATCTAGCGCTGGACGCTCGATCATCCTATTCCATGGGACATCAAGTATTTTGATCCACCCACCCTCAGAGGCTATCACAGCTATACTATCGCCTTGATAGAGATCGAATGCCATAGGAGAGGTCTCGTCTGGCAAGGTGTAAACTTTTCGAGAATTTGTACTCGTCTTAGTGAAAAGCACATATTCGAGGATAGTATAAGCACCCAGCTGTGTGCTATCAAAATTTTGTTGCACAATTTCAAAGGCTTTATCTTCATCCTCACTTATATTAGCCTCCTCTTCTATAATAGAAGGTGCAAGCACAGATGCCGTTTTTTCTTTTCCACAAGAGAAAAAAAGAACCGAAGCAAATAAAATGTAAAGTAGTGTGTTAATTTTCATTGTTATAATCTTTATTTCACTTGATAATAGACTCTCAATATCCACTGAAAGAATCTACCGGGCACAAGCCTTTTCACAAAAATAGATAAGCGCTCTACAATATTACCGATGGGATGTCGGAAGGCTGGCTTACTGCTTCTTACTATTTTGGAAACCAGTTTGGCGATCTTTGCTGGATCGCTTCCACCCTTTTCGTTTTCCTCTATCAACTTCAGAGAGATTGCAAATTGATCTTTATACTCGGGATGCTCCTGCGTTGCTTTCGAAATCATCCGATGTCCCGTAAATCCTGTATTGAAATCTCCGGGCTGTATCATTGCCACATTCACTTTGAAGGGGTGTAATTCTAATCGGAGCGCTTCACTGAAGCCTTCGACTGCAAACTTAGAGGCTGAATAAAGTCCTTGAAAAGGCAATCCCATTACACCTCCAACGGAACTTACATTGATGATTGTTCCCGATCGTTGTTTCCGCAGAATAGGAACAACTGCTGTACAGACATTAAAAACTCCCTTGAAATTGACATCCATTTGAAAATCGAACTCCTCAGGGGTGGTCAGCTCTAATGCTCCCACAATGCCAGCACCAGCGTTGTTCATCACCACATCTATTCCTCCATGCTCTTTTACGATTTGTGCTACACAAGCATCCACCGACGCTCTTTCTGTCACATCGCATTGCAAGAAAGTCAGATTGGCTTTGTCCGACTTCACTGGTTTTCTACTGGTTCCGTACACAATATGTCCTTCGGCTACTAACTTTTCGGCACAGGCTTTGCCAATTCCGGAGGATGCACCTGTAATTAAAATAATTTTTGGAGTCACTTCTTTTTTATATCAATACATAAACTACTTTCTTCGTCTCGAAGAATTCTTCTTCAAAATACATAGACAACTCATCTGCTTCGGCTGTCTTCTTAAAAGGTTTCATTTCTTCAGCTAAATCGCCCCCTTTTAGGCAGATCAAGCCATTGGGCAAAACATTCATCTGTTTGGTAGATATATTTTTCTTCACCAAGGTAACCAATTCAGGAAGTGCCATCACAGCACGACTGACCACAAAGTCAAATTTATCCTTCACTTCTTGCACCCTAGAGTGTCTTGTCTCTACATTGGTTAACCCAATTGACGCTGCCACCTCTGTTGCCACCTTCACCTTTTTGCCAATGCTATCAATCAGTAAAAATTTGCATTTGGGAAATAGAATAGCCAAAGGGATACCCGGAAATCCTCCTCCTGTGCCCACATCCATAATGGTGGTGCCATCCTTGAAGTTGATCAATTTGGCGATCCCCAACGAATGGAGCACATGATGAGTGTATAGGTTTTCGATGTCTTTTCGCGAAACTACGTTGATCTTGCTATTCCAATCTACATAGAGATCGTATAGTTTGCCGAATTGTTCTTTTTGCTTTTCCGTGATATCAGGAAAATATTTTAATATTATGTCCATTTTTATTCTTCTGTTTGTTCTGTCTCTTCCTTTTGATACAAAATAGAAATTGGTGATTCATTCTTTAATATTCCTAAACGCGAAAGATCATCCAGATTGATCAATATATTTAAAGCTCCCAGTTCTGCATCAGCATACTCGCCGGGATTGTATGTATAATTTACTCCTTGACCTGTGATGTAGAAATTATTGTTCGATCCAAGATCCGCCGCACCCCAATAGCCCAAACTATTTAATTCTTCTACTGTTTGCACACCGTTACTTCTGAACAACTGCTCAATCAGCCCCTTATTTAGATCTTCTCTATAACCTTCTCTGAAGAGATCTTCTTCTTTCAGTTTCTGCCCGTTGACCAAATCGAAGAGTAAATTTTCGTAAACCACTGAAGTGGTATCTGCTCCACTGTATTCTATCACTTGCAGTTGATAGGATATCAGGTTGGCTTCGTCAAACAGTACTTTTGTGGTGATTTCTTTCGTATAGGATTCGCTCTGCGGTGCTGAATTTTTCCAAAAAGAAAAATCTTTTTTCTCCTCTTCCATATATTCAGCAATATAATCTGTGGCATATCTTTCCAACACTTCTTTCGACAAAGCTTCTTGCAGAGCCTCATCATCTATCAAAGCATAGCTCAGCTCTTGCTGAATGGATGCCACTATCTCCGTTTTTTCATACTCTTTAGGCACTATAAATTCAATTCTGACACTGCACGAGCTTTCTGTCAGACTATCCAACTTTATTGTTTCAGCCTTATTTATATAAATAGTGTCCCAAACTATAGGATTGGGGGTCATATGCCTTTGCACTCTAGCTTCCTCTTTTTCGGCAGCAGACGGACGACAACTGACCCACAGGGCTACAACTGCCAAAACAGCGAACGAACTTATGATTAGCTTCTTCATATCCCAATACTTTAGTTTACATACTCTTCTCTACCTGCTGATTGTTATCCGATAAAACAACACGTAACAATTATTAGTTCTTTAAGAAGAAACAAAGATAGAACAAAAGATATATAATACTTGACGCTTAGCCCAATTCATTTTCTTTACCTTGCCTTCTAGTCGTTATTTTTTTGTACCTTCAAGAAAACATCTATCAATATTTATGAACTGGAAAACAGATATATTAGGCACTGATTTTGAGCAACTCACTATTCCTCTAAAGGCTGACAAGGAGGGACCGGTAGTCGCCACCCTCGTTCGTCGTCTAACGACTAAACCCAGAGGGACAGCCATTTTATATATTCATGGATTTAATGACTATTTTTTTCAGAGAGAAATGGCAGTCAAATTTAATGATGGTGGATATAATCTCTATGCCTTAGATTTGCGTAAATACGGGCGCTCGTATCTACCTCATCAAAAATTCAATGACATCAAAAACCTGAATACCTACTACGAAGAGATAGATAAAGCATTAATGATCATTCGATCAACGGGAAATCAAAACATCATCCTAATGGGACATTCCACCGGAGGATTGATTGTTACTTTATATGCAAAAGACAATACAAAAAGACGGTTATTTGATGGAATTATTCTCAACAGCCCGTTTTTTGAGTTCAATACATCAGCTATCCTTGAGAAGCTTATCCCTATTGCATCAACTATTGGCAAATACTTCCCCACGATGGAGATTGGTGGTGTACTAAGCGAAGAATATGGGGAAAGCCTGCACAAAGATTATAAAGGAGAGTGGGATTACGATCTCCAATGGAAGCCAAACACGGTGCCCCCTATCTCTTTGGGGTGGTTAAGAGCCATCAGAGAGGGGCACAAACGATTGAAACACACCTTCCCTATTTATCAATCGATACTTGTTTTACATTCAGATGCTACCATCACAGATAAAAAAAATGATGAACAAATGCATTCGATGGATGCTGTGCTTTCTGTTGCTCATATTGCACAAATAGCTCAAAACATAGTGGGTGATGTGCAAACAGTAGCCATAAAAAACGGGATGCATGATCTCGTTCTATCACGAAAAGAAGTGAGAGAAAAGGTGTATACCGTAATGCTAAGCTGGATACAAGCAAAGATTTAATCTTCTCTTAAAACTCTAACCCTGCTCCCCATCAGCACAATGCCTGCTGCTAAGAGGGCTACAAGTCCAAAGGATATGCGCAGATTGCTGACTTCGGAGATATAACCAATCACTGGAGGTCCCAATAAGAATCCTAAAAAGCTGACACTGGAGACAATGGTCAGTGCAACGCCTGTCGATATTTTTGTTTTATGACCCGCCACACTATAAACTGTGGGAACGATGCTCGCCGTTCCTAAACCAACAATCATAAATGCAATAGTTGTTAGTAGCAAATTTGGATAGATGACAGCTAAGCCCAATCCTATAAAAATTAAAGCTCCACTGATTTGAATTACTTTCTTCCGCCCTAATTTTTCAGTAAAATGATCTGCAAGAAAACGAGCACTCGCCATCGTGATCATATAAGCCGTAAGCGCTATTGGCACTAAATTATCCGACACATGCACGATGTCTTTGAAGTACAAACCACTCCAATCTGCCATCGCCCCTTCAGCAGCCATTCCACAGAAAGCGATGATACCCAATAGGAAAAGAAACTTTTCCGGCTTTTCTTTTTTCTTATCCTCTCTGTGTACCTTTTCTTTCTTTACATCTTCTTGCAAATACTTGTAATTAAGGAATAGCATCAGGAATACAAAGACAGAAACGACCAAGAAGTGCTGTATAGGTGAGAAATTTATATTGATCATCAATAAACCGATAGCAGAGCCAAAGAAACCTGCCAAACTCCATCCTCCGTGGAATGAAGCCATTATGGAACGCTTGTAGCCTGTTTCCACATTTACTCCTTGTGTATTGACTGATATATTGCAAAAATTACCAGCAAAGCCAAAGGCTATCAAGCTCATGATCAGAGAATATTCATTCGCTGAAAGACCTACAAACAGCAGTGAAAGCACATAAAAGAATAAGGCTACTGGCAATATTTTTCTACTACCAACACGTGACACTAAGAATCCTGACAACGTCATACCGCAGATCTGCCCAACGGGGATCATTAAGAGTATCGTTCCCCAAGCGCCATCGCCTAATCCTAAAGATGTTTTGATATCTGGAATACGACTAGCCCAACTGGAGAAACATATACCTTGAGAAAAATAGAAAAGAAAGATTGCCAAGCGAGCACGCTTTAGCTCTGATGAAACGACTGTTTGTGATGCCATATACCCTTAAAAATTTCACGAAATTACAACATATGATTTAGATTAAGCCCCTTTTGACCAAAATAATAAATATGTAGCTTATCCTTTGACTTCATAACAACCTATCTATCGGGAGTTTGTTCACTATTTTCTTTTAATAAAACACAGAGAACACCTCATTCGACAGCTCATAAATAGCTAATTCGCCACCGTTGAAATCGTCTACCCCTTGAGACAACACACCAGAACAGCGACTAGTCTCCACACTGTGAGCATTATCGCTGTTATATTTATTTCATACTCATTATCAACCCGGCTTCACCACCTTAACACAATTGACTGTAAATAAAACCATTACCAGCAAAACAAGAAAGAGAATGTGATAAAATCAAGAATCAGCCACATACATTCTCAATCTAATTCACCTTATCTAACTGCCCTCCATCAAAAAAGTTGATAATATTCTTCGCAACCTCCCTCTGCATATCTAAACGATAAGCCATCGTTTTTGTTCCAATGTGTGGTGTTAAAACTACATTATCCATCTGCAGCAACTCCGGAGATATTTTGGGCTCGTTTTCATAAACATCTAAGCCCGCTCCAGCTATTTCCTTTGCATTTAAGGCTTTGATCAAAGCTTGTTCATCTACCAGTGCACCTCTAGCTGTATTAATCAGAATGGCAGTCTTTTTCATTTTCTGAAACTCAGCTGTACTGATAATATGCTTAGTGGTGGCTGTTGATGGTGCATTCAACGATAAAAAGTCTGATTCTTTTAACAAGGTTTCAAAATCGACATAGGTTGCAGAATATTCATCTTCTATCTCTGAAGCCAAACGTGTACGATTGTGATAGATTATTTTCATTCCTGAAGCTATTGCTCGACGAGCCACGGCTTGACCTATCCTACCCATACCAAATATCCCTAAAGTAGTGCCATAAACAGGCAGACCTAAATCGCCAAAGAGACTCCAATCTACTCGTTCTCCTTTATGGAGCTTTGTATTAAAATAACCGATCATACGTGCTGTTGTCAAAATATGAGCAAAAGCCAGTTCGGCAGTAGGTTCAAGCACAGAAGTAGGTGTGTTGGTAACTACTATCTCTTCTTGAGCAGCATATTGCACGTCAATATTATCATAGCCTACTCCATAGTTGCAAATCAGCTTCAGATCCACGCCTGCATCTATCACCTCCTTACCTACATACGAGGCAGCCGAAAAGTTAGGGACAAGAACTTCTACTCCCGGCAGAAGCTTGATTATTTCTTCATTCGTAAATTTACTTTCTGTTGGGTAAATTAACTCAAATCGATCTTCAAGGTGAGCAAAACCCTCCTTATTGAAGGCGTAACCAAATAATATTTTTTTCTTCTTCATCACTTTTATTTTTTTGTATTACCTAAAGATAGCAATTTTAGCCTTTTCATCCAGAAATAGAAAAGGAGAATTGCTCATTAGAACAATCCTCCTTTTGATATTTAAATCCTTTATGTGCTTACCAAGCAAACAACGGATATCCTTCCATGATGGAATTAACTTTCTCTTTTACTGATTTAATTGTTTTATCATCTTCCGGATGAGATAGCACAGTATCTATCATTTCCACAATTTCTTGCATCATTGGCTCTTTAGCCCCTCTGGTAGTGATTGCTGGAGTTCCGAAGCGAAGTCCTGATGTTTGGAATGGACTACGGCTATCAAATGGAACCATGTTTTTGTTGGTTGTGATATCGGCTTCCACCAATACTTTCTCCCCAACTTTACCGGTCAATTCAGGGAATTTGGTACGAAGGTCAACCAAAATACAATGATTATCTGTCCCCCCCGAAACCACTTTATATCCTTTGTCGATAAATGCTTGAGCCATCACTTGAGCATTCTTCTTCACTTGTTGCTGATAGGTTTTATATTCTGGTTGCAAAGCCTCCAAGAAAGAAACAGCCTTAGCAGCTATCACGTGCTCTAGAGGACCACCTTGCATTCCCGGGAACACAGCAGAATCAAGCAACGAAGACATCATGCGAGTTTCGCCCTTCGGAGTTTTCTTTCCGAATGGGTTTTCGAAGTCTTCACCGAGTAAAATCACCCCTCCACGTGGTCCGCGAAGAGTCTTATGAGTAGTTGTAGTTACTATATGCGCATGTTTCACAGGGTTTTCCAAAAGTCCTGCTGCAATAAGTCCTGCCGGATGCGCCATATCTACTAAGAAAATAGCTCCAATTTCGTCAGCCACTTTTCTGATACGTGCATAATCCCACTCACGAGAATAAGCAGAAGCACCAGCAATAATCATTTTTGGCTTTTCTTTGCGTGCCACAGCCTCTAATTGATCGTAGTCTACTTGCTCGGTATCTTCTTTCACATTATACTCCAACGCAGTAAACATCAAACCTGAGAAGTTTACGGGCGAACCGTGTGACAAGTGTCCACCATGTGACAGGTTTAATCCTAAGAACTTATCTCCTGCATTCATACATGCCAAGAAAACGGCCCCATTGGCTTGCGCACCTGAGTGAGGTTGCACATTTGCCCATTCTGCATTATATATTTCTTTTAGCCTATCGATGGCCAATTGCTCACTTTGATCTACAAACTCACAGCCGCCATAATATCTTCTGCCGGGATATCCTTCAGCGTATTTGTTGGTTAAACACGATCCCATTGCATCCATCACTTGTTGGCTAACAAAGTTTTCGGAAGCAATAAGCTCTATTCCATGAAGTTGTCTCTGATATTCTTTCTCGATAATATCAAAAATGGCAGTGTCTTTTTTCATACCTAAGAATTATTTTGATTTAAAATGAAAATACGTAAATACAAATCTAAGAATTATTTGCAAATAAGATAGCAATAAGACATCAAATAGGAAGTTAAAATAAACAGAATAACAATAGAGTGTTGCAAAAGCTGTATATTTGCCAAAGAACAAATAGTTGCTAACAGGAACTATTATTTAATTACAAACTGTATGTTGACCATCCTTATTGACAACAACTCCCACCCCACAGCAGACAACCTGCTCACCGAACATGGACTTAGTATATATTGGGAACTAAACGGGCTAAAGTACATGTTAGACGTGGGAGCATCAGACCACTTCCAACAAAATGCTAACAACCTAAACATCAAAATAGAAGACATTGACTATCTATTTCTATCACACGCCCACAAAGACCATACTGGAGGACTTCAGAGTTTTTTGGAAGTGAACAAAAAAGCAAAGATATACCTCTCCAAAAATGTGCTCAACAGATCGTTTTACTCCTCTCGCAAAGGATCGAAGCGAGATATAAGCATGCCTGAAGTGGAGATTTCTTCACGATTTAGATTAATAGAGGAAGATTGTATGATCAATAAGGATATAAAAGTGATCGCCATAATTCCGGAAATATTTCAAAAGCCCTTAGCCAATAGGACATTATTGAGCAAAACAATTGAAGGGGAAGGGCTAGATAATTTTGATCACGAAATATGTTTGCGTATGAAAACAGACAAAGGATTCCTCATCCTTTCTGCATGCACCCATAACGGCATTTCAAACACACTTTCAGCTTGTTGTAGTGATGAGATTCTCCCTTCAGAAGTCATTGCTTATATTGGAGGAACTCACCTTTTGGATAGCGATGATAAAAATCAGTATGAAACACACGAAGATATATCTGTTCTCTGTGATTCATTGCTGAAATCTTACCCTCATCTACAATTGATCACAGGGCACTGCACAGGGAACGCAGTGATGCAAACCGTCAAAGAGAAGATGAGAGAAAGATTTCAACAATTCTATTCAGGATTTCAATTTAAGATTTAATTTTTAGGCAGAAGGCTTTCTGCATACTGCACAAGAGCTGCAACCGCCTTTGTATCCCCAAACTCAATTCCCTTTTCTTTTACAAACTTCTTCAATTCTGGGCTTTGCTTAGAGTATAATTTTTGAAACTGATTAAAATTTGAAAATTTATTTTTCTTCTTACCTTTTACCAACCAATAGTCGTTATAAACTTCCACCACTTCGCGATCCTCTTTCTTAGCAAATGAATTAGAAGCATCTCCCGGATTGTGTCCTCGATATTGAGTAGAGGTGGATACATGGCTCACCCCATCATAAGCAACAGCGACACCACTTTTCATTGTTTTCACATTATATCTGACATACAAAAGGGGTGAAATACAAATCACTTCTTTTGGACCATCACGATCGAATAGAAAAGTTCGCCCGTCAGTCTCAAGCTGAAGGACTTTATCAAGATTGGTGACTATCTTTTCTTCTCCATCTTTAGCATCTATGAAATACAACTGGTTATCAATAAAATTGAAGTTGACCTTCTCCGTTACTTCATAACCATCAAAATAAACTGTAGCCACTTGATAGCCTTCGAAAAGAAAATTACCTGAGGGCACTTGGCTAACTCCCACTGGAACTATTCCAACAAGAATCAATAAGGTTAATAGAGTCTTTTTCATCGTAGCAAATATTATATTATGAACATTCTGAGCATACATAATCCAAAGGAACAGACAGATAGATAATCAGTTCGTTATGCACATATTGAAGTTACGATTTATTTTCACAAAAACAAGAAGCAAAAATGACTTCATTTAGTTCACACTACGAAATAAACTTAAAAGCTTTAGGTAAATAATCGATCAGATCAGCACTAATCATAGCCTCCATACCCAAATCAGTAGCAGCTAAGTCACCAGCCAAGCCATGTAGATAGACACCTAACACAGCCGCCTCCCTAGGGGTATACCCTCTAGCCAGCAAACCAGTGAGCAAACCTGTAAGAACATCGCCACTTCCTCCTTTTGCCATACCAGCATTGCCTGTGCTATTGAAGTGGCATTCTCCATCAGAGAAGCAGATCATGGTGTTTGCTCCTTTAACAATAAGCGTTGAATTCAGGGATAAAGCCAATTCTCGAACTCGCTTCACTTTCTCTTCTTCCGTAGACCAAGCGCCTATTAATCGTTTCAATTCCCCAACATGTGGGGTCAAGATTGAGTCTTTCGGAATATTCCCTAAGAGCTCTTTATTCTCTGATATAATATTCAAGGCATCTGCATCTAGCACCAAAGGAGTTGAAATAATTCTCAGCAGCAACTTTAATGCTTTTGCCGATTGTTCATCTTGCCCTAAGCCACAACCAACACCTATTGCTGTATACTTATCTAAAGTATCGGGCAGGGACGAAAAGCAATCTTCAGCATCTAGGCTAAACATAGCAGAGGGATAGTTGATCATTACCCCGTAGCGAGCTTCAGCAGGCATATGCACAGTCACCAACCCACAACCCGATCGCAAGGCTCCACCCGTTGCCAAGGTGGCTGCCCCACTCATCGCCTTAGAACCACAAATCAGCAACGCATGTCCATAGGTGTTTTTATGAGCAAAGCGTTTTCGCTTTTGCAGTAGAGATTGCACGTTCGATCGATCGGTATAAAAATAATTAGTCTCTGTTTTATTGATACACTCCTCACTCAAGCCAATTGGCACAATTTTCATCTCCCCACAGTTTTCGCCCACATCTGGGAGCAACATCCCTAGTTTGGCGAACTCGATGGTCAATGTTGCCTCAGCTTTTACAACATTGTTGGACTGATGTTGCCATTCTGTTGCCATCCCTGAAGGCAAATCAATAGAGATTACCCGATTGGGTAAACTATTAATTTTCTCTATTACTGTTTTTATTGGATCTAATATTTCACCTTTTACTCCTGTGCCAAGAATTGCATCTATAATTATAGTATCAGAAGAAATATTGGATAAATCTTGATCTTTTAAGATTCGCACCTCTTCAGGAAGTCTTTCATAATTAGCTTTGCACTCTGCACTTCGCTTTTCTTTTTCGAAGAGACAAAAGACAGAACACTTAAACGCACGAGAAGCCAATATTCGAGCCATCGCCAAACCATCGCCCCCATTATTGCCTTTACCAATAAAGAACAGCAGAGGAGAATTAGCAGATACAAGTTCTTGCAACTGATTAGCTAAGGCTAGTGATGCCCGTTCCATCAGTTCGATAGAGCTAATCGGTTCGTGCTCCATAGTATATCGGTCTGCTTCTCTTATTTGTTTACCTGTTAATATTTTCATCGCTCCTTACTTTTCATCTACACATAAAGATATTGAAAACACAAGAAGAAAAACTAACTTTAGCCCTAAAACAATATAAGATATGTCAACGGAGAAAGAAAAAATGCTGAAAGGCGAATTGTATAATGCCAATGCTCCTGAACTTTTCGCAGAAAGGGAATATGCACGAAAAGTTCTTTTCCAATTCAATAGTACTCTCGACCGAGGAGAAAGAGCAAAACTCTTGCTCCCTCTTCTAGGAAGTGTAAAACAAAATTTCCATATAGAGTCTGTGTTCCATTTCGATTATGGATACAACATTCACTTAGGCGAAAATTTCTATGCCAATGTAGGGTGCACCATCTTAGATGAAGCTGAGGTGCGCTTTGGCGATAATGTTTTGCTTGCCCCCAATGTGGGCATCTACACAGCTTGTCACCCCACCGATGTGGAACAGAGAGTGGCAGGCATAGAGTTCGCTAAGCCAGTGAAAATTGGAGATAATGTTTGGATTGGCGCCGACGTCACCATCTTACCAGGCGTATCGATTGGTGACAATGCCGTGATAGGCGCTGGCAGTGTGGTGGTGCATGATATTCCTGCTGACACAGTGGCAGTCGGCAATCCGTGCAAGGTGATAAAAAAGATGAAATAAAATCAATCTCCAATTTTATTCTGTATTTTTACATGCAAGATGAAGAAGTACAAAATACTGTGGGCTGATGATGAGATAGACATCCTAAAGCCTCACATCCTTTTTATTCAAGAGAAGGGATATGAGGTCACTCCTGTTATCAGTGGTCAAGATGCGATTGACAGCTTCAAAGAACAAGATTTTGATGTTGTTTTCATTGACGAACACATGCCCGGCATCAGTGGCTTGGAGACTTTGGACGAATTGAAAAAGATCAATCCGAGTATTCCTGTCATTATGATCACCAAGAGCGAAGACGAAGGCATCATGACCGATGCCATTGGCAAACAGATTGCCGACTACTTGATCAAACCCGTGAATCCCAATCAGATTTTACTTTCTCTGAAAAAAAATTTACATAAAGATGATATTGTTTCCGAAGCTGTTTTGACAGGTTATCGAAATGATTTTTTATGGATAAACGACCAAATTAATACAGCTGACACTCATCAAGATTGGTATACGATATATAAAAAGGTCATAGATTGGGAACTCAATCTAGCAGAGTCTAAAAGCCCTTTGCTAGAGTCTTTATTGGTTCAGAAAAATGATGCAACCAATCTCTTTTGCAGATATATAAAGGTCAATTATGAAGATTGGCTACAAACAAAAGCATCTGCTCCCCTGTTGAGTCATCAGATTATTGCTGAAAAAGTTTTCCCTCTACTCAAAGCTGGCGAACAAGTATTTTTTATCGTTATTGATAATTTCAGACTCGATCAATGGTTGATCGTCAAAGATCTGCTTTCTTCTGCTTTCAACATGCACGAGGATTATGCCTACAGCATTCTTCCTACTGCCACACAATATGCTCGTAATGCTATTTTCTCGGGGCTACTTCCTGCCGATATTGCAAAGCAATTCCCTGAATATTGGCGAGAGGAGAATGATGAGAGAAAGAAAAATGACTTTGAAGAAGAACTTCTGAAAGCACAGATGACAAGATGCAATATCGAGGCTTCTGCATCCTATCACAAAATTTCGTCTCCTGGCAAAGGGGGAAATCTGAAAGATGTGCAGTCCTTGAAAAACAATTTACTGAATGTGGTTGTTCTCAACTTCATTGATATGTTGTCTCATGCTAGAAGCAGTTCGGAAATGATCAAGGAACTGTCGTCTGACGAGATTGCCTATCGCTCGCTGACTCGTTCGTGGTTTCAGCATTCAGGCATTTTGGAAATGATACAGCAAATAGGGAAAATGGGTGCGAAAATCATCCTGACTTCCGATCATGGAACCATCAGGGTGCGTAAGACTCAAAAGATCATGGGCGAACGGGACATGAACTCCAATCTGCGCTATAAAGTTGGGCGCAACATCCAATACGACAGGAAAAAAGTGTATGATATGCTCAAACCTCTAAACATCGGCCTGCCTGCTCCCAGCATCAGCAGTAGATATATTTTTGCTTGTGGAGACGACTTTTTTGTCTATCCTAATGAGGCTCAACAATACACGTCACATTATACTGATACGTTTCAACATGGAGGAATTTCACTCGAAGAAATGATTGTTCCTCTGATAACAATGATACCTAAATAAAATATTCGAATGAAATCGATAGAGATAAAGTCATTAGATACAATAAAAGACGCTGCCAAAGATTTTGTGGCACAAATGGGCGATCACAAAGTATTTGCTTTTTATGGCGAAATGGGTGCTGGCAAAACCACCTTCATCAAAGAGATTTGCATGGCTTTGGATGTCACCGACCCCATCACTAGCCCCACCTTTGCCATCGTAAACGAATATAGCTCTAAAATGGTGGACAAAATTTATCACTTCGACTTTTACAGAATAAACAAAATAGAAGAAGCCTTCGATTTTGGATACGAAGACTACTTCTATAGTGGTGCGCTATGCTTTATCGAATGGCCTGAACTGGTGGACTCTATTCTACCTGACAACTGCACACATGTGCAAATCAAGGTCAATGAAGATGATAGTCGCTCTGTGACTTTCAGATAGTTGTCACTAACTATTCTTCCCAAGCTTAAAAGGCTTCTATTTTAGATTACAAGCCCTTTAACTGGCAACTTATTGTGATTTTCGTGCAAATATGCCTTATATTTGCCAATAGAAACTCAAAAACTTTTACATACTGTTTTATGAAACTAGCTGTACTCATTCCATGTTACAATGAAGATGTAACAATCAGAAAGGTTGTTACCGACTTCAGACAGGCTCTTCCTGATGCCGATATTTATGTCTATGATAACAATTCTACTGACCGCACCATCGAAGAGGCAACTGCTGCTGGGGCAATCGTTCGTAAAGAAAGCATACAAGGCAAAGGGGCTGTAGTACACAGTATGTTTCTAGATATTGATGCAGACTATTATATCCTAGTGGACGGTGATGACACCTACCCCGCTGATGCTGCACCCGAAATGATGAAGGTAGTGCTAGATCAGAAAGTGGACATGTTGGTGGGAGATAGACTATCGAACAAGACATATGAGGAAGAGAATAAGCGTCCGTTTCATAACTTCGGGAACGATTTGGTGCGCAAACTGATTAACAAGTTTTTCAAAAGCGATTTGCACGACATTCTTTCAGGATATAGAATATTTAGCTACCGTTTCGTAAAAAACTACTCTTCGCTGATCTCAGGTTTTGAGCTGGAAACCGATCTTTCGATCTATTGCTTAAATTATGATTTCAGGGTGGCTCAAGTTCCTATTACTTATAGAGATCGCCCGGAAGGAAGCGAATCTAAACTAGACACTTTTGGCGATGGATACAAGGTTTTGAGGTTATTCCTCGATTTATATCGCTTGTATAAACCTCTTAGCTTTTTTACCATCATTGCCAGCGTGTTTTTCTTTGCGGGTATCATTGCAGGTATATTCCCCATCATGGAACAGATACAATATCAGTATGTCTATAAAGTTCCTACAGCCATTGCTGCCGTTTCATTGGTCATCCTCTCCATCCTGCTATTCACCTGTGGATTGATATTGGATAACATCTCCAAATTTGACAAAAAGAACTTTAAGCATGCCTTATTGACCTTCGATGAAAATCATAAGAAAAATAAAAAATAAGCAGTTCATTCTTTTAGGACTATTCTTTGTCCTCTTCTTTTTGAGCTATACAAAGAATGTTTTTCTGATTTCCGATTCCGACCTCTTCCATGGTTTCGAGAGACAACCAGAAGGTTTGGTGGTTGGTCGATTGGTGCGTTCGGCACAAGATGGGCTCTTTTCTTATGGAGGACTAAATGGGGTGAACTCTGCTGACAGTGTAGCCCTTAGTGTAGAGGCTCATGCTTCAGACCTCGCTCGTCAACACGATCTGTATATCAATCACGCTGATGTACCACCTTATTTCAGAGCCTACAAAAGTCAGAGTGCAGGTCAAGCCCTGATTATGGGTGCTCTACAGAATGTTTTACCTTTTGACAATGTTCACAAATTGGCGTTCTTTCGTGGAATCAACGCCTTATTAGTTGCGCTCATCTTTGTGCTCTTTGGTGCATGGGTCTATCGCAACCATGGCTTCTTGGCTAGCCTCATCACACTGTTGCTAACCTTTTTGTCTCCTTGGCTCAATGTGTTTGCACATAATTTATGGTGGGTGCTTTGGAATTTCTATCTTCCTTTTCTCACGATGCTTTTCTTGTTAGAGTATCGAAATAAATCCCCTGAAAAGGTCTCAAAAGGAAAAATCATCATTGCTATATTTTTAGCTGTTTTCTTAAAATGCTTCTTCTCGGGCTTCGAATTTATTACCACTACTCTTATTTCTGCTTTTGTGCCGGTGGTATATTATGGAGTGAAAGAGAAACAGAGTTTAAGAATGTTCATTACGGATGGTGTTAAATATTCACTCGCAATGCTTGCAGGCGTTCTTGCTCAAATGCTTATTCTCATCACTCAAATTAGATTCTTAGAGGGCCAGTTTAGCGATGGAGTTAATCACATCCTGACATCCTTTGTCAGGCGATCGGAAGTTGCACCTACAGACAGCCAAATGTCATTATTTGAACTCATAAAGGCCTATCTAGCCAACGACGCTTTTGCTCTAGGCTTTCTTCCAAATAATATTCCGGCCTATTTTGGAGTGTTGATAATCATAGCTATTCTTGCTCTTATTTTGATTTATAAAAAGAAAAAAGACTTGATGAAGCCTCTAATTATAACTACTGCTTTTTCAATTTTAGCTCCACTGTCTTGGCTTGTCATTTTCAAGCAACACTCCATTGAACATATGCACATGGACTATATAATTTGGTATATTCCTTTTCTGCTTTATGTTTTTTGCACCGTGGGAGTCGCTGTATCTTTGCTCATAAGCAAAAAGAGAAAAACGGAATTGGAATGAGAGAGGCAAAAAACGCCCAAAGCATTTGGGATTAAAGGAATAATGCTTTACCTTTGCACCTCGTTTAAATAATTAATTTAAGAACTATGTATTTAGATTCAGCTAAAAAGCAAGAAATCTTCGGGAAATACGGAAAGTCTAATACTGATACTGGCTCATCAGAAGCGCAGATAGCATTATTTTCATACCGTATATCTCATTTGACTGAACACTTGAAGTCAAATAAGAAAGATTATAACACAGAAAGATCTTTGAAACGTTTGGTAGGTAAACGTCGTAGCCTTCTTGACTATCTAATGAAAAATGATATCGAGAGATACCGTGCTATCATCAAAGAACTAGGCATCAGAAGATAATTCTGATCTACAGATTTACAAAGAAAGAGGTTGTTTCATTACGAAATAACCTCTTTTGTTATATATTTGTGCAAACAAAAATTTGATATGGAAAAACTGACAATTATAAAGGTTGGAGGAAAAATTGTGGAGAATGATGAATCCTTACAATCTCTCTTAAAAGAGTTTGCAAAAATAGAAGGCTTTAAAATCTTAGTCCATGGAGGTGGACGTTCGGCAACCAAGATGGCTGAAGAACTAGGCATAGAGAGCAAAATGGTAGATGGCAGACGCATCACCGACAAGGAAACCTTGAAGGTTGTTACGATGGTTTATGCAGGACTAGTTAACAAAAATATCGTTGCCAAACTGCAAGCACTAGACATCGACGCCATTGGACTAACTGGGGCAGATATGAACATCATCTTATCTGACAAGAGACCCGTAAAAGAAATAGATTATGGCTTTGTAGGCGATGTAAAGGAGGTCAGTGCTGAAAAGTTATTTACTCTTCTGAAACATGATTTAGTGCCAGTTCTAGCACCTTTAACACACGACGGTAAGGGATCGATGTTAAACACCAATGCCGACACCATTGCAGCGGAAACAGCCAAAGCTCTATCTTCCTCTTTTGAGGTAGACTTAGTCTATTGTTTCGAGAAAGCAGGTGTACTGATGAACGAGAATGACGAATCAAGTGTGATCCACGAAATAGATAAATCTAAATTTACCCAACTGGTTAAAGACGGAGTGATCAACGGAGGAATGATTCCAAAACTCGAAAATGCTTTCGAGTCTATAGAATCTGGAGTGAATAATGTAATCATTACAAAGGCTGAAAACATCGCTTTAGGTGGTGGAACGAAGATAAATTGAAGAAAAAAAGAATAAAACAACAAAAAAGTCAACTTTTCCTCTCTAAAATTTGAAAGTAATAAAAAGATTCATATCTTTGCAACGCTTTTGGCAATACGGGGTGTAGCGCAGTCCGGTTAGCGCACCTGCTTTGGGAGCAGGGGGTCCCAGGTTCGAATCCTGGTACCCCGACAAAAGAGTAAGCATCTAGAGAAATCTAGATGCTTTTTTATTTCCCACCATATCACTCTATAAAAAAGAAATAGAGATTATATATAAATACAAAGCCAACTTCAATCGTGCTTACACAGGACTTTTTATATCTCTGTTTTTGAATACTCTTAAACAAAGGAATAGAAGCTCCACCAAACAGCAAACCTTAGACACCCATTGCAGGGATATCTAAGGTCTACTATTTTTACTTTATAATCTAATCATTGATTGTCAACAACGACCAACCAATACTTTTTCTTCAAATGAGAGGCTTCTCACACCTTCTTTGACATCACAAGCCCACTTCCTTAAGTAAGTTCGGCTCAGCTTTCAATACTCATTAATTCCATGATCAACTGCTCGCTCTATCAACCAAGCCAAAGCATTGAGCTCAAGTGCAGCATTAACCACAGGCATTGGCGTAGGAGCACCATAACTCTTTTCCATAGGATAATAAGCATCTCCCTCTCGGCGATACCTTGCAGGGTAAGCCCCTGTACTATTATCTGTCAGTGAAGCCCCCGTACTATCTCCGATGTAGACAAAGTTTTTTACCGTATTATACCAAACAATAGAGTAGTTTGGGTTTACCGTAGGCTTACTTGTTGATTGCGCTGTACATATTTGCACTGAATTTTCAGGTAACTCTTTCACTATAATAGAACCATTAGAATCATTATCTTCCCCCCAATACTTCCCCGTCAAGTTACCAAAAGGTCCATTTATAATAGGGTCATTCGGCAGATTTGCTATCGGATATGGATTATCCCAAATTGTACTTCCCGCAATCTGTCTTTCAGCAACTGTAGATGACATTCCAAATATCTGCACCATCATATGATTCACAGTATCAAAATCTCTATCTTGAGAGCCAAATAAAATACATCCTCCAGCATTGATATAAGCTGACAGTAACTTGGCCAGTTCTGCATCTGCTTGTGCTTGATAAGAATAATACAATATAACATCTGGGAACCTGATGCTAGGATCTAACACACCATTAGCATTGAAATAAGTCCATCCCAGTTGCGTCTTAGCATCAGCAGCTGATTGCATCACATTCCTCCACAATTTCAGCTCACCGATTTGCACTATTCCAGTTGGGCTAAAGCTTCCACCTTCCATAGTACTTGCTTCCAACAATCTTCCTCGAGGAATTCCACTCCAAGTATACACACTATTCGCTCTTCCAATAACAGCATACTCCATTTTAGGATATATAACAGGAATTCTAGCTGTACAAGTAACATTTCCTTGGCTCGTTTTTGCAACAATATCAATATTAAATGGTTTTTTTATACTAACCGTCCCCGAACCTGCCAAGCGCACAGTATGTGTTCCCATCGGCAAAACACCTTCCCCCCTAAAAGAAATACCATTGAGAACTCCAGTCTCTATTTTATATCTTCCTCCAGAACTTACTGCAATCTCTACTTCAATATAGTGTGTATCGTCTAAAACCTTACGATTTTCATACAATCCTTTCACTTTCACATTGCTGCAATCAATAGTATAGTTACTTGCATCATTCCCAATACTCTTCCAGCTTTCTCCACTCCATACATATACACCTTCTTTATAGAGTTCAATAGCATCAGAATTCATATTGTAAACCATCATACCTGCTGCCGATACCTTATCTTGAGGCGTCGAGTCATCCGTCCATGTTCCATCTCCATTATCCTCCCCACCATATAGAGGCGTTAATTGAACCCTAGACTTCAATGACACTCTTGGCAAGAGCAACCCCTTGCTCGCAGTTATTCCACCTTGGTTTGCAGTCCACTCCTTTAACTCTAATATACTCCCTGCCACAGGGACCTCAGTAGATCCTATTGTAACTTGGCCATAAGATGCCCCTAAAGGAAGAAACAGAATTAGACAAATAATCAAAAGAGATTGTAGTTTTGCTATCATTTTTTGTTTTTAAGTTTTGTATAAGATGAAGTTTGTTATCATCTTGTGAGTTTTGTTTTTTAATCTAATTGCCCCGAAACACTCCCAGAGGAACATTGTACTGACTTTGGGGTATCATACTCTATTGTGAAAATACAAGCAGAGAGAGAAGATAAAAATACTAAAACCCGAAGGACATCGCTGGGCTGACCAA
>CALKIV010000005.1 GCA_937995835.1 uncultured Dysgonomonas sp.
CACATTCCCACCTTCTTTTAGTTGCGATTTGCCATCTGCATCTTTATACCAATTCCAATCAGCAATCTCTTCCCATAGGTTAAACCCTAGCACATGATATGGATTTTGTATCATCTGATCCATTGCTCTCCATCGTTTCAGGTCCATCATCCTGAAACCTTCTGCCATCAACTCGCATCTTCTTTCACGACGAATATTGTATCGCATAGGGTCTACAATCTTACCAGCTGTGTATGCGCCCCAATCTGTTTCGGCTTCAATGTCCATATTGGTTAATCTGATTGTTTTATTGAAATCAGTGTCAACCCCAGCTCGCTCTCTGATCTTTGTCCAGTAGTTTTCGGCAAAAGAATCTAAACGACCATTCAACTCATAGTACGCTTCAATATAATTGAGATACGCTTCAGCTGCTCTGAAAACAATGGAGCCAATAGTACTTTGTGTCAACACCGTGTGCTTGCCATCTGGGTTGAGTCCTTTTCTTAGGGCATAGCCTGTTGTATATTTATACTCAGAGGATGATGACAAGATGTCGGGACGTGGCTCTTCTTTCACTCCATGGCTTCCTGGCTGGTTATGTAGATTTTGCTGTCCTGGCTTTTTGATAAAAATATCAGCTCTCGTATCTCTGTTCTTTGTTATGTGGAGGATGTTGTTATCGCCCCAATAAGAAGCGTTTTCATCAACCCATTTGGGAGATGCATAAATCGGTTCTCCATTTTTCAGAATAAAAGCATCTATCATACTCTTTGTTGTGCCTATTCCCTCGTTTCCTACGCATGCATAATGTGCAACATCGTTAGAAATGCCCAATCCGTTATTATAGCTTCTCCAAAGCATAACTTCTTTATATTTAGACATATCCTGATCGCAAAACATGCTAAAATATGGATTTGAAGGCTGATCGGCAAATTCTTGAAAATGTCCTGTATTAGGAGTCAAGTCATATTTATCAGCAACTATTTTTGATGCTTCTATTGCCTCTTTTAAGAAGAATTCAATCTCAGCATCTATACTTCCTGATGGATATTTAAAGTCTTGGTTATATGCTTTGGATGCTCCTGGCCAGCCATTTCCTCCTGGAACGAATGCCGTTTCTTTAAAATTCTTCAACCAACTTCCTTCGTATAATGCCACTCTTGATTTGAATAAAATAGCAACATCTTTGTGCAACCTGTTATTATCACCACTTGGAGCTTTGTCGAGCATCATTTTTATAGCCTCATCTAGGTCGGACAAGATGAAACGAGCAACTTCATTTCTTGGTGCTCTTTTGCTAGCCTTGGTTAATGTAGCTAAGTCATTGATCAGAGGTTGTGTGACGATCGGAAAATCACCTACAGCTTTGAGCCGTTCGAAATACGCAAACGCTCTAAAGAAATGCATCTCACCAATATAGTGCTTGATATTATCTTGATTACCAATGATTAGTTGCCCTTCATAATTTGGGAGCACCTGCTCGAAAAAGTAATTGCATTTATATATATCATCAAAATTCCAAGAGCCTCCATCTTGTGGCACCTTCCAATAGCCTGGAGCATACTTGACATCGGGTTGCATTCCTGCCATATTATCTGTATGATTATCGGCAGAGAATGTTCCATACCCATAGGTTTCGTGGGTTGGTAGCATTGCATAACGATCGGTGACGTAGGCTTCGATATTGTTTTCGGTAGTAAGATATTCTCCAGGAGTTAATTTATCTAATGGATCATTATCCAAAAAGTCGTTGCAGGATACGAGTATCAAACTGCAAAGTAGAATAATTATATTATATTTTTTCATGATTTGTTTTTTTAAAAGGTTACACTCAATCCAAAAGCATAGGTTCTAGATAGAGGATAAACATTTCCGTGTCCCCATGCTTCTCCACCACTAATAGACTCTGGATCAAACAGGTCGCTAAGACTGGTTATCGTCAATAGATTTTCTCCTGAAAAGTAAATTCTTAGTTTTTGGATAGAAATCTTTTCGGTCAAATGACGAGGTAAAGTATACCCTAGTTGGAGATTTTTAAGTCTCATATATGAAGCATCTTGCAAATATCCAGTTTGCGATTGTTGATTCTTATCTGTACTGAATATTGGTCTAGGATAATACGAATTTAGATTCATCCCTAGAGGGTGCTCAGGATCGTTTCTGAAATAATCATCATGCCCTTTGATTGCTGTTGAGAACCAAGGCCCTTGTTTCCCATTTGCTCCCCAGAAATAGTAACTGCCTTGATAGATGTCTCGTTTGAGCGTTCCTTGCCAAAACATTCTGAAATCGATACCTTTCCAATCTCCTGCCAGCTCGATGCCCAGATTGTAACGTGGAGTGCTGTTGCCAATAACTTTGAGGTCGCCATGGTTGTCTAATGTGCGACTGCCAGCATCTATCTTGCCATCATTATTTATATCCTTATACATGATGTCTCCTGCTTGCCAATCGTGTCCTAGTTGGCTTTGACCTCCATTGGTCAAGCTTCCAAGGTGTTGATCCATTTGTTCATTGCTTTGAGCAATGCCAACTGTTGTGTAGCCCCATATTTCTCCAAGTTTTTTCCCTGCATAGAAGTTGTCAATCAGGCCTGAAGGATTAGAGTATTTTGTGATTTTGGTACGCGAATCAGATAGAGATGTGCGTATGCTATAATTTAATCCAAATTTCAGAGCATCTCTCCACATGAATTCTATTTCATATCCCTGAGTTTTTAAGTCCGTATTGTTTGAACTTGGAACGGCTGTACCCAAAATAACTGGCAGTTTTTCTGAAGGACCTACCATATCATTCGTGTTTCGGATAAAATAGTCAAACGATCCTGTTAGCCTGTTGTTGAAAAATCCTACGTCAAGTCCAATATTCCAAGTTTTGATTTTTTCCCAACTCAGATCATGACTTACCAACGATGGAGGCCATGCGATGTTGCCAGCCAAACCATCTATAATCCATCTACCTGTGCCTGTGCCCATTACTGAATAGGTAGGGTATAAGGAAGTGGTGTTTTGATTTCCCAGACTTCCATATGAAGCTCTTACTTTCACAGTGTTTACAGTTCTTTCTATTGGTTTGAAGAAATCTTCTCGTGCAATGTTCCAACCTGTAGATATTGAAGGGAATAGCCCCCATCTGTTGTCTCTTCTAAATCTTGAAGAGCCATCGTAACGGAGATTGGTTTCTAGCAAATACTTGCCTTTATAGTCGTAGTTTATTCTTCCAAAGAAACCTGCAGTAGACCATCTATTATGTCCTCCTGCTACCCCTGGAGGAACTTTATTCCCTTGGTGATCGAGTCCGTTTGAAGTGTCGATAGTTGGTTTTCCGGGATAGATGATACCAATCTTATCAGCATAAATATTTTTGTAATTGTTTTGTTCTGCTTGAAAACCACCCATTACTTTGAAGTTGTGCGATTCGGCAAATGTCTTTGTATAGTCAGTATACAGATTGACATTGAAATAATCGCTCGAATAGGATGATTCATTCACTCTAGAATCTCGATTCCATTCTGTCCCTTTTGTCTTTCCGTCTACTCCTAGTTGATGAACTGTTTGGTAGTCAGCATGCCTACTTTGGGTGTTGTATCGGTAATTGATATCACCAACAAGTCGCAGGTCTTGTATTGGGTTCACTACTATTTGCCCCTGTTGATAAACCCAAGTGTTGCGTTCTTTGCTTGTTCCTCCACGATCCATCAACAACACATGATCGTCAAACAAATTGCCATTTGGATCATAAAGAGGTTTTGTAGGCCAAGCCTGACGCCCTATATCTCCAAAGAAATGCGTTGGTTGTTGGAAGTCGTTTCGCACGAATCGCATATTATAGCTAATGGATACCATCTTCGACAATCGCCCATCTATTTTAGAAGATACTGTATAACGATTCGATTTGTCTTTGCCCACACGTAGGTTTCCGTCTTCTGTAAGATAGTTTGTTGACAAATAGTATTGGATATCCTTACTTCCTCCTCTGATGCTCAAGTTGTGCTCTTGCGATGGTACTCTTTTCTTGAAAAAGAAATCGTAATAATCCACATTGTCGTTAGCAAAGGCATAACCATCGCCCCACAGTGCAGGGTTTGACGGAGTGCGTATCGTGGTTTCAGTAAGCTTTCCACTCATATAGTCTTTTATACGTTGCATCCTTTCCTCCGACACCCAGTTGTATGGTCCCCAACCCGAATTTTCGGCAGCATCATTATAGTAGAGCGCAAAGGTGTATGAATCTAAGGAGTGGGGCATATTGATCGGACTGCTAAAACGGAAGCTATTATTATAGTTGATTTCTGTGCGACCTTCTTTTCCCTTCTTGGTTGTTACCAATACAACACCAAAAGGAGCTCTCGACCCATAGATAGAGGATGCTGCTGCATCTTTTAGCACCGAAATAGATTCGATATCTTGTGGGTTGAGGGTGTATATATCGCCTTCCATGCCATCAATCAATACCAGTGCACTACCTGTGGAGCCTTCTCCTATTGTGCCTATACCACGGATGTTGATAGCTTGTCGCTGATTCAATCCTCCTCCATGATCGCTAGAGATATTCAAGCCGGGAAGCTGTCCTTGTAGCGCTTGCACAGCATTCTGAACGGGCACAGACTCAAATGCTTGTGCATCTATTACTCCTACTGCACCTGTTAGATTCACCTTCTTTTGAGAACCAAAGCCCACGACAATAACCTCATCGAGGTCGGTTTGCGATTTCTCTAGTTTCACTTCAAGAGATGTATTCTGAAGAATAGCAATCTCTTGGGAGATATATCCTATATAGCTGAATTTCAAAACGGCTCCTGTAGCAGGAACGTCTAGCGAGAAACGTCCATCAATATCAGTGAATGTACCGATGGTTTCTCCCTTTAGGCTCACTGTTACACCTATCAGAGGATCATCACCATCTAGCACAACACCTGAAACCCTTTTTTTATTTGCTTGTTTCACTTGTTTGGCTTCACTTTTTTTGATGATGGTTACATGCTTACCTTCCATAGCATATGTGAGATTGGTATTGGCTAAGGCTTGATCTAGCACCTCTTCTACCATGCCCTCATTCTTTTTTATTACTGAGCTGACATGTTCAACATCTTCATTCTTATAGTTGAACATCAACCCACTGTGCTTTTCTATTTCGCCAAAAAGGTCGATCAGGTTAATCTCACTATTAGTTTTGAGATTCAATTTCACAGACTGAGAATAGGCAGTGGCAGCAGAAAGCTGAATGATGCATATAAACAGACCAATAAATAATGCTTTCATACGATAAGTTATTTTCTTTATGACTTCATCAGGAATGTCATAAATAATCCAAGTGTTTTTCATATATTTGTAAATGAATTGGTTTAAGCTCAATACTTTTCCTATTGCTGTAGGAATTGTATAAAGCGACTAATAAACTGATTTGACTTTTAAATACCGGCTGCTCCTCCAAGATTGGCCGGTTTTTTTTATTTTTTCATGACATTATTTTTAATTAATATTTTATCGGTTAGTTACTAAATATGTATTTTGAGTTGTCTTTTTCCATTCGAAATCAACATTGTTTTTCATAATATTCAATATCGCATCTAGTTCCAGATGACTATCGAAGGTTCCTGTCATCAATGTATTGCGTAAAGATTCACTTCCCTTCACCTCTATTTTTACGTTATATTGTTTTTCTAGCATGCCAATAATGTCAATAAAAGCTAGTCGATTATATTTTATCAAGTGATCTTTCCATGCCAAAATAGAGATCAGATTCGCTTTGTTTATTTCTATTTCTTGATTTTCTCTGTTGTAAACAAGATGTTGATTAGGCTCCATTTCTAGATTCAGGCTAGGTGCGTTAAAGCGAACGAGTCCACTAACTAATGTGACACTAGACTCTGGCTCTTCTTTCCTATTTCTGATATTGAAGCTTGTTCCTAAAACCTGTACAGAGGTTTCGCTCATATTTACGATGAATGGCAATTTGGGATTTTTGGTAACATCGAAGTATGCTTCACCTTCCAAAGAAACGAATCTTTCTTTAGCCTTATTTTCATATTCCAATTTAGAGTCTCTATTGAGCGACACTAGAGTTCCATCTGGCAATTCGATTACTGACACTCCCTCGCCCGACAGATAGGTGTATATTTGAGTTGGTGGCTCTTTATAGAGTAATGTGTAGGCAAGAGCTATGGCAAAAAGGACTGATGCAGCCGAGGAAAGTATTGTTAAACTAATCTTTCGACGATGTATTTGTTTTTTCGATTTTGCTATTCTCGAATCAATATCAGAAAGAATATTAGAGAAGTTGATGTCTATATCGAGTGTAACATCAGCACGCCAATAACTAACCATTTGTTTGAAGACTTCGATATGCTGAGTATCTTCTTTTAGCCATTCAGCAATGATTATCAGCTCTTCTCCCGAAACAGATCCCTCTAAATACTTTACTATTAATTCTTCTATTTTATTATTCTCTTGCATATAAAAAATGTCTTATACTTATTAAGTAACAGAAATAAGACATATCCCCTAGTCAGAATCAATAAAATTTCATTTTAATCGCAAAAGTTGTTCTTTTATCTTCTTATTTGCTGTGGTTATATGATTTTCGACAGTCTTTACAGAGATCTCTAAGTGATCTGCAACCTCTTTATAAGAAAAGTGATCTTCTCTGATCAGTTTAAATGCCAATTGACATTTAGGAGGCAAACTGCTGATTGCTTGATTTATGTTTGAAATCACTTCCTGAGATATGTATTTATCTTCAGGTGTGGTTTGTGTGGCTGTGAAGAGATCCAACTGAATATCATCCAGTCCTAAAGTTTTAATGTCAGACTTGCTACGTAAATAGTTGAGAGCATTAAACTTTGCCACTTTATAGATGTAAGCTTTGAAGTTATCGATCTCTAACAATTCTTTTCGCTGTTGCCAAATTGCAAAAAAAACGTCAGAGAGAAGCTCTTCTGCTATCTCCTTCGATTTCACAAACATAAAAATATATCGTAAGAGAGGGCTTGCATAAATATTGAATAACTGTTTCAACGCATATTCAGAATTATGCGTAGCTAAAGACTCTATTACTTCTTTTATTTTTATATTAGAGATATTCAATTTCTATAGTATTATATCGGCTTTGGCAAAGTTATAAAAATTATCGAATGAGCAAAATCGTATTCTTCTAACTTGTATATGGGAATTAATATTATCGAAGTTGGCTATTTTATCAATACGATTATTTTAGAAAAAGGATAATGAAAACTTTCTCCGACCTATGATATATAAGATGAAGTTGTTTATGAGGAGATTGCAAAATGGCAACCGATACCATAAGTAGTAGCCTTCCCCTTTTTATTTGATAAGTTTATTTTGGTTGTAGTTCGTTTGTATAATATTTCTTTCTCAACCATAAGGAGATATTAACCAATGCGATTAGCACAGGCACTTCTACAAGTGGTCCAACTACTCCAGCAAAAGCTTGTCCACTATGCAGACCAAATACTCCAATAGCTACTGCAATTGCTAGCTCAAAGTTATTTCCTGTAGCTGTAAAAGAGATTGACGCATTCTTATCATAGGGTGTTCCTGCTGCTTTACTCGCAAAGAAGCTGATGAAGAACATCAATGTGAAGTAGATAATGAGAGGAATTGCTATTCGGATGGCATCAAAAGGTATCTGTACTATCAACTCTCCTTTGATGCTAAACATCAATACAATAGTAAGCAACAAAGCAATTAATGTGATTGGAGAAATTATAGGGATAAACTTTTGCTCATACCATTCTTTCCCTTTTTCTTTCACAAGAATCAGTCGGCTCAGAATGCCCATCAAGAATGGAATACCCAAATAGATGCCAACTGTTTTGGCAATAGTGTCTATCGAAATATCAACAATAGCCCCCTCAAAGCCTAAAAGTGGAGGAAGTTTAGTGATAAACAACCACGCATAAAAACTGTAGAGGAACACTTGAAAGATACTGTTTAAAGCCACAAGCCCAGCTCCATACTCAGTATTTCCTTCTGCGAGGTCGTTCCATACCAATACCATTGCAATACAACGTGCCAATCCTATTAGAATAACACCCACCATATATTCTGGGTAATCATGTAAAAAGGTTATTGCAAGAACGAACATCAGAATTGGGCCAACTATCCAGTTGAGCAACAATGATGTTGTCAATACTTTTAGGTTCGAAAACACCTTGGGCAAAAGCTTGTAATCTACTTTAGCAAGTGGAGGGTACATCATCAGTATCAAACCTATTGCCAATGGAATATTAGTTGTCCCACTTGACATACTATCTATTGTTCCACTAAAGGATGGAAAAAAATAGCCTAAACCTACTCCAATAGCCATAGCTAAGAATATCCAAATTGTAAGATTCTTGTTTAAGAATCCCATTTCCTTTTTAGTCATTATATTATTTTTTTAGAAGTTGAATTACTTGGTTGAATCTCGCATGACAACAAGTGCCACTAGGCGATTTCGTTTTACACATTCCTTGTGCTCGTTTGTCCAAAGTATCTCGAATTGCCTTTATATCAGAATGTTCATTTTCAACTAGCTCTCTAACTTCCCCTAAAGAGATGTTCGCACAATGACAAATGATTGCATCATCAGAACTACTCTCAATGTCTTTTAGCAATATTTTTTCTTGATAGAAATTGTAGAATGCTATGCGAATTTGATCGCGTACTCGAATAAACTCACTGTCAATATATTCTCGCGTTCCAATAGCATCAGATGGATCGTCAAAGCCAATATGCAATTGCTGTTTTACTTTGCCAGAAAACATTGGGCAGGTTTCCTTTGCTCCACCACACACAGTGATTACATAATCCCATTCTTCGGCTGAGTATTGTTCTACTTGATCTGAAGTATGATGAGATATATCTATCCCAATTTGTTTCATCACTTCAACAGCTTTAGTATTTAATTTTCCACTAGCTTGAGTACCAGCAGAGCATACTACAAGATTCTTATCAAATGATTGTAAGAAACCATGTGCCATTTGGCTACGGCAACTATTACCTGTGCAGAGTATTAATATTTTCATTATTCTCACCTTTCGTTATTCGTAGAAATACGACCATTGTATTTAAAATTTTTTTTAGCATTTCGATTGCATCTTTATCTCTTTGAAGAAACCCATGAACATAGCTTTAGCCTCTTGCCAATTTTCTTGATTGATGCAATATTTAACACTTGGCAGCATTATCTCTCCTTGAATAAGACCTGCCTCTCTCAATTCTTTTAGATGTTGAGACAGCGTACTCTTAGCAACAGGAACAACTTGAGACATATCGCCATGATAGCAACACTCTTGTGAAGCTAGTAGCTGCAAAATCGCTATGCGCACAGGATGCGCCAATGCTTTAGCTATGCGTGCTATTCTTTCTTGTTCGGCTGTAAATTCTCTTTTCGACATAATCTTATTCTTTATCGTTCGCAAATATACGAACTTCGTTTTATTTTCCAAATTTTGATTGAGATTTTTAAGTGTATCCGAACCGGAGTTTATGAAAGAAAGTAGGGAGACAATGTTGGGCAAGCCTTGTAAAAACTAGAGAGAGTAACAATTTTCGATCAACATTCCCCTAACATAAGCTGACTATCAATTGATATGTTGGATTATTTTTTCGCTAATCTCAAAATGATATCCCTGCATCTTTTAAAAACTCTAAAGGGGTTTGACCCGTCAGTTTTTTCATGCTATTAAAAAACACACTTCTAGAACTAAAGCCACACTCTTCTGCTAAAGCACTTAGCGTATACTGTTCGAGTAAGCCCTCTGAAGCCTTTTTCTTAAATGTTTCGATTCGATATAATGATATAAAATTAGAGAAATTCGTATTGAGATGTTGATTCAATACTTGAGATAACTTCATCTTAGGGCAATCAATTGCTGATGCCACATCCTCAAGTTTGAGATTAGGATTCAAATATGGGGCTTCTACTTCCATATAATTTATCAACAGAGATTTTATACTATCTAATTCGTCTATTTCTATTTTAGACTTTTGATATTTTTCTTTCGCAGCGTCGCTTGAGTCTAGGGTATGTTTATACTCCTTTATTTTTCTCAAAAATCGTTTGTAAGTATAGATGAGTAACATACCAACAATGATGAATATGAGCATAAGCCAATAGACAAGATATGATTCTTTCTTTTGGATTAAAAATATCTCTTCTGAGTCTAAATCCCCTGCTTTTCTTATTTTTAACAAAAATGTTCCACTAGGAATGTCTGGAATCAATATATCCCTCCCTGATAGTGTCTTTACCCAACTGTCTTGTAATCCTTCTAACTTATATTCATAAATGATAGAAGGCGTGTTATCATATTGGAAATCTGAAAATCTGAAAATAAAATTTACTTGTGATGATGACAATTCAAACTTGTTTAAATATTCTGGAGCAGCTTCAAGTCTATTTATTGTTCTCCCTTCTGGAAAACCGTCAATGACAACTTTTGTAATATATATCTTATTTTTGCTTGCTGCATTAGCTTTTATCGAATCTAAATACACCAGTCCTTTCTCATTACCCCACCAAATGATATTGTTTTCTGTTTTTTGAACAGCTCCATCATTGAATGTGTAACTAGGAATGCCATCATGTAATGAAAAAATAGAATATTGATTTGTCCTATTATTATATAATACGAGCCCCTTTGGTGTTGTGATCCAAATTTGCCCCATTTCTCCTTCGATGATAGATGATACATAATTATCAGGCAAAATGTTCTTAGTTGTATAATGATCAAATCGGCTTAAATCACTTTTAATTTTAATTAGTCCTTGTTTTTCACAACCTAACCATATGTTTTTCTCAGTATCTTCGAATAATGATCGGACAATGCCTATCTCTGATAAGTCTATCTCTTTAGGAGTTGTTATTTTTCCAGCTTCAAGATGACATATCCCTTCAAGGGTAGCTATCCATAGTCTATCAGACGAATCTTTCAATAAACTATATATATCGTTAGAAACTAAACCAGAGTTTGTTGTATTGTAAGTAATATAGTTTTTGCCTTTTATATTATATCTAATTAAACCCAATAAGCTTCCAAACCAAA
Source organism: uncultured Dysgonomonas sp. (assembly GCA_937995835.1). GTDB lineage: Bacteria > Bacteroidota > Bacteroidia > Bacteroidales > Dysgonomonadaceae > Dysgonomonas. The sequence goes on from CALKIV010000005.1 coordinate 11,030, forward strand.
TATAGTTCTCTTCACATAGAATAGAATATATTGAATTGTCAATAAATATAGGATCTTCGTTAAATCTCTTGATAGAATTCGATGATGATTCGAATAGATATACACCACCTTTGTAAGTCCCAAATAGGAAATTTGGACCAAAAGGCTGAACTGTCAGTATGATGTTGGATTTTAAGTTTGAGGTGTTTTCTGTGTTGTAGATTTTAGTTGTTCTTTCTGAATTATATACTAGAACACTTCGAGTACCCCAAATACCAAAACCATTGTTATCTATTGTGAAAGATCTAATATTCTGATTGTCAGATTTTATTCCGTTATGATTATCAAGAGTTTTAAACACATTCTTTGTTTTTGGAGTATAATTTACCCCACCCGAGAATGTTCCTACAAAAAAGGAATTTTCATCAATCAACAAGGAATAAATAGCATTTGAACTTATTGTATTTCTTATAGATGGATTATGAACTATTTATGCTATTTCTTCATTCTGCAGTAGGCTAAGAATTTTCAACCAATTTCCATTTTTTCCAACATATAACTTGTCTTGATAATACGAAATAGTCTGAATATAGCTACTCTCAACCCTATGGATAAGTTGAAAGTGTTTTGTTTCTATATCAAATGAAAAGATCGCTCCTCCTTCAGTAGCAATGTATAGCGTGTCTTTGTGCTCAGTAAAACAACTAAACTTATGATCTGCAGGCGCATCATACATTGAAGCTTGCTGTGAAGAAAGATCGTACTTTATCAACCCTTCATAACAAATAATCCAACAGATGTTATCGTTGTCAATAATAATATCTTTTAATGTCTTATTTAAGAGGAGCTCATTGTTCAATTTTGAAGCTATTTTACTATCTGCTTCTAGTTCATAAATATCATTATTATTCAGTATATATAGATTACGATTCTTATCAATAGCAAATGCTTTCAGGTGATGATTTTTCACATCATTTAAGCGTAACAAGCTATTGTGTCTAGAAGCCCTATTATATTTAAATAAATTTTTATCCGAAATTATATATAAATTAGCACTATCAGCCTCAAGTATAGAAATGATAGACTTGTCTTTAAATTCGTCGAAAGATAATAAATCGACTCCATCAAATCTGTTTAATCCATTTGCTGTGCCAAGCCAAATAAAGTTTCTACTATCCTTATATATGCAATTGATTGTATTACTAGTCAGCCCTTGTTCTACTGTCAAATTTATAAAGGGCGCATTTGGTGCAGCAGAGAGAACCATGTTTAGTAAAAACAAAAGAAATATAAGAGTTAAATTTTTCATCCTCGAATGTTGGGTAATCTCAATTTATATATTAGATATATTTGTTCTTTTATGACTTTTTATTAATAGAAAATCAATGTCTTTTTTTACAGCTATCAAATAAAACGACTACGAACAAAATAGATGCACTAATTTATAAAAAAAACTGGATGTATACAATTATCAGGAATTAGGAACTTTTAAATATACGACTTATGGTGTAAAGTTATGTTTTTTATAGCTATCGGGTAAAAAATTTCAAAATAACACTTTAAAGCTGTTAAATAATTAAAAAAGGCTCCCCACTCTACTATCCATTGATAATCTAGAGATTACATGAGTCCTGAAATCTTTAAGGACTCGTTTATTTAGTCCTTATAAATTTATAGGACAGTTTATAAGGTATTCGTTTATCTTATTTATAGAATCTTCATCTATTTTTGTTTTGTCGACAATCTCTTTGTTTTAATAAGTATCTGATTTAATACTAAACATTTTTTAACGCTTTGGAATGTTAGAAATTAACATCAAGTCATGTTAAAGCAAAATGTACTTTTTACATTAATCTAAATAATGAAACATGAATATTAAACTTAAATCTATGTTCCTAAAAAAGAAAAGCTTAATGATCTCCCTAGCTTTCCTGTTGGGAATATTTAACTTTCAGTTAAGAGCAGGAGCTCATACTAAAGTTGCTATGTTGGGTGATCAGAATCGGATAATAAAAGGTGTGGTTAAAGATATCTCAGGAGAACCTCTAGTTGGGGTTTCTATTTCTGTCGTTGAGTCTACAAATGGTAGCATAACAGATATAGATGGCAGATATGAAATAAATATCTCTCCGAACGATAAACAGTTGAAGTTTAGCTATATCGGATTCAAAGAGATAATCAAAACTATTGGAGAGCAATCTCAGATGGATATAACTTTGAGTGAAGATAGTCAAGTTTTGGATGAAGTAGTTGTGGTTGGTTATGGTACAGTTAAGAAAGAAAGTCTTACTGGTGCCGTAGCAGTTGTTGATTCCAAAGCCTTTCAAGAAAAGGGAGGACTCTCCAGTCCTCTAGAAGCATTACAAGGACAGGTTGCCGGTGTCACTATTACGAGAGGTTCAAGTGCTCCTGGCGATGAAAGTTGGAGTTTGAATTTACGTGGTGCTTCCTCAATGAATGCAACAGAACCACTTATTGTAATAGATGGAGTAGCTACGGGTACAGTTAATGATTTGCGCTTATTAAATTCTAACGATATAGAAACAATCAACTTCTTGAAAGACGGAGCAGCTGCAATTTATGGTTCGCGTGCAGCAGGAGGAGTTGTCTTGATTACAACTAAGAAGGGAACGACAGGTAAGCCGAAAGTAGAGTACAGTAGCACAGCTACATTGAAAACAGTAGGTCTAATGCCAACAGCAATGAGTATTGACCAATGGGCTGATGGCGTTATGACTACTCTTCAGAATGACAATAAGACATCAGATACTTGGTATACATATGCCCAGTTGGCTAAAAAATATAAAGGTTCCTACATTGATCTTGCAACAAGTGCAAACCCTTTTGGCACAGCAGCCTTTACCGATGTTAGTGATTTTGTATTTGACGACAGCGCTAATTGGTTGAACTCTCTTTTCGATAATACATGGTCTACCGAACAAAACTTGAGTGTGTCAGGAGGATCAGAACATTCTACCTACAGAGTTTCACTAAGTTATTTATACGATGGTTCTACTTTACAGTTTGGAAATAATAAAAACCAACGATATAATTTTCGTACGAACAACTCCTACAAATTTTCTAAAAAATTGACTTTAGAATCTTCTGTTTCTTACAATCGTCAAGAGCAAGTGGCACCATCTTTTATCGGGTCTGTTCTGACAACCAGTATGCCTATGCCTGGACTACCTTTACTTTCGCAAAACGATAAGCCTTATGCTTGGGGGAGTTGGGGCTCACCAGTTGCTAAAGTTAGAGATGGTGGTGACAACAAACTATCTGTATCTGGAATAAACATTAACGAGACATTAAAATATAAAGTAAATGATTGGCTGAATGCAACTGCTGATTTGGGATATAATACCAGTACAGCAACAAGAGATGTTGTGGAAAACTCTATTACGTATTACAATTACACAGGCGATAAAGCAGTTTTGGTAAACCCTACTCAGGCCAATTCAACATACAAGCAGACTAGTGCCCAAACTGATTTTTACTCGGTTTCGGGTTATATGAATGCTCATCGAACATTTGTCGAAAAACATGATTTCAGTCTTACATTAGGAGCACAATATGAGTTTAAAGAATATAAATATTTTGGAGCCAAAGTAAAAGATATTCAGGAGGGATTGGAGATTATAAACGGTTCCGGAGAGATTACTCTAAGTGGTGATGAAGATAAATATCAAAATGCTAATTTATCGTACTTCGGACGCTTCAACTATGCCTATGACAGTCGCTATCTCTTTGAACTTAATGGTCGTTATGATGGATCCTCAAAGTTCAATTCAAAAAACCGTTGGGATCTTTTCTATGGATTGTCATTGGGCTGGCGTATACAACAAGAATCTTTTCTAAGAGAAGTTGATTGGCTGCATGACCTAAAACTTCGGATGTCTTATGCCGAAATGGGTAACCAAAGTGGAATCTCCAATTATGATGGTATTCAGCTCTATAGCCTTGAATCAGGAACAGGCCCTTATGTTGGTCCAGATAAACTTTCTTTTATTAAAACATCAGGAGTCTTAGCCTCTAACACTCGTGGTTGGGAGCGGGTTAGAA
>CALKIV010000006.1 GCA_937995835.1 uncultured Dysgonomonas sp.
GCATCTGTGTTAGGGAGCAAAGACTCCAATAAATAGCTTATAAGAGTCTTTACAAATTCTAAATATTAGGTATATTAAGTTTATTTACCCGTTGCTATCAAGTGATTTTTTAACGTATTGGAGTACATAATCAGCATCTTTTCGTATAAGAAATCTTCATCTTTGTTCTCCACATCATCTATTTTAGCAAGTTGTTTTTTTACATAACTTGTAAAATGATCGGCTTGTTCTGGCGTGTATTTTGTCCCAGCGAAACGTTTTTCATTGTTCAATAGGTCATGGGCGACATAATTTCCGGGGAAAATTTCATAGTTGCTATGGATCTCTTGATCTATGATTTTGGCAGCTTGTTCCACTTGCAGCCTTTTTTCAGTTTCTGTTATTTGTCCCAGTTTGTCGTTGATACATTTTCCAAATCTGAAAACGATATCACCTTTTTGTCCCAAAATACCAATTTCCATGTTCAGGAGGTCATCCCTTTCTGTCTTTTTGTATTCAGGATTGTCTCTTTTTAGCTGAAATTCACGAGCTTTGAGATAGTCACAAGGATCATATTCGTAAGAAATAGAAAGAGGAACCAAGTTTAGACTTTGCAAGTTCTCGATGAATGTTTCTTTAGTGCCATGTAAAGTGAGCATCTTAAGTAAACTATCTTGAGTTCTGTCGTTCGAGTCTTTAGCTCGACCTTCGCGTTGGGCAATCCAAACAGACTCTCCTTTTTCATTGATATTATAATAAATATATTCTGAAAGATGTTTTGAAGACAGTAACTGTTCTTTGATCGAGCATCCACGTTTCACGATAAAGCTCTTATTGAGTCGCACGAGCTTGTCAATCCAAGGGTGAATCAAGAGATTGTCTCCAATGGCTATTTCTGTGGTGTTGAAATCGTGTTCAAAGCGCTTGATATTCAGTAATCCAGCATCTAAAACGATGTCTCTGTGATTTGATAGTATAACATGTTGCTCTGTTTTTGATAGATTCTCCCAATTTTCTGTTCTGATGGATGTAGAACAGGATTTACCTAGCCATGACACAACAGGGTAAATCATTTTGCGTTGAAAGTCTTCCTTCGTTTTGTAGGTCGACATTTCTTTTGAAAAATCATCCCAGTTAATATCAGGCATGATGTAGTTTACAGCATGCTTAAATCCAGGATCTACAAGTAACTCTTGAATAATTTGCTCAACCTCATGGTCATACAGAGGAGCTATATCATCAAACTTACTACTCATTATTTTTATTTAATTGTTTAGTTCATTTTCTATTACGTCGGTCAGCAGTTCTGTCATTGTAAGCTCTGCAGCAGCTGCTTGTTGAGGAATGAAGCTTGTACTTGTCATTCCCGGTGTTGTATTCACTTCTAGCAAGAACGGAATATTGTCAGAGATGATATAATCTGCTCTGATTATTCCTTTAGCTCCCACCAAATCATAAATCTTTTTGGTGCAATTTTGTATCTCATCAGTCAATTCTACTGATATTCTCGCAGGAGTTATTTCTTCTACTGCTCCTTCATACTTTGCTTCGTAGTCAAAAAACTCTTTCTTGGTCACGACCTCAGTCAAAGGTAAAGCATGCACTGTGTCTCCTATTTTGTAACAACCACTAGTAACTTCTGTGCCGGCAATAAAGCTTTCAATAATGGCTTGTGGTGCTTCTTGCATAGCTGTTTCTATGGCTTGACTAAGCTCACTCTCCGCCTTCACCTTTGTGGTGGCGAAACTAGAGCCCCCGATATTTGGCTTAACGAAAACAGGTAGTCCTAATGTTTTTACTATTTCTGTAGTTTTATATTTTTCTCCTTTTCTTAGCAAGATAGAACTTGCAACTTTTATGCCAAAATTTTTTAAGAAATTGTTACAATAAAATTTATTAAAAAGAAGAGCAGAAGTCTCTAAGCTACAAGTAGAGTGGGGGATGCCCATCATCTCAAGATAGCCCTGTAGGCGACCATCTTCACCAGGTGTGCCGTGAATGGTAATATATGCGAAGTCAAATTTTATTTTTTCTTGTTGAGGTGTAATGACACTGAAATCATTTTTATTAACATCAATTTTTACTCCTGCCACTTCGGCAGACCATCCCTCTTTGCTGATTTCTACTTTGTAAACGTTATATTTTTCTTTATCCAAATAAGAAAGTATCCCATTAGCACTTTTAGCAGAAACAATGGCCTCGGATGAATAGCCACCCCATATGAGAGCAATATTTTTCTTCATAAGAAATTCTAAAAAATAGTATATAAATTATTCTATATCAATGTTGGCGATATAGTTTTTCCACCTGCCTATCAGCTGTGTCATGTCGTCAGCCAATTCGCTTTCGAAAAACATTTCCTCTCCTGTTCGTGGATGTTTGAATCCGAGTATTTTAGCATGTAGTGCTTGTCGTGGGCACACATTGAAGCAATTTTGAACAAATTGTTTATATTTGCTAAAGTTTTGCCCTTTCAATATCTGATCGCCTCCATATCTGGCATCATTGAATAGTGGATGCCCAATGTGCTTCATGTGTACACGTATCTGGTGGGTTCTGCCAGTCTCTAGCACACACTCTACGAGCGTGACATACCCTATTCGTTCTAATACCTTATAGTGGGTGATGGCATATTTGCCTTCGTTTTCACTTGCCACAACAGCCATTTGCAAGCGATCTCTAATGTTACGACCAATATAGGTTTCGATCGTACCCTCATCTTCTTTGACTGTGCCCCAAACTAAAGCAACGTATTTGCGTTTAGTCGTTTTTTCAAAAAACTGATCGGCTAAGTTTACTTTAGCTTTTTTGTTTTTAGCAACAACCATCAGCCCAGAAGTGTCTTTGTCAATTCGGTGCACGATGCCCGGTCTGAAATCACTAGAGTCGAAACACTCAATGTCTTTCAGCCTATATGCAACAGCATTGGCCACTGTGCCTTCAAAGTTGCCAAAGCCGGGATGTACTACCATTCCGGGAGCCTTGTTGATGACCATGAGATCTTCATCCTCGAAGATGACATCCAGAGGAAGATCTTCAGGGATTATCTCGAACTCATGTTTGGGATAGCCTAACACAAGAGAAATTGTGTCATTAGGCTTTATCTTGTAATTTGCCTTTACGGCAACATTATTGACCAATATGCAGTTTGCCTCAGCTGCTTGTTGTATCCGTGTTCTGGATATTCCGACAATATGCATAGTGAGATATTTGTCTATACGCATCGGGCTTTGCCCTTTGTCAACAACGAAGCGATGGTGTTCGTTCATTTCTTGACCCTCGGGAGCAACAATATCTTCGTCTTCCGATAGACTTTCTATATCTTCTAATATAGTATCTGACATTTATTCAAAAAAAGAGTTATCTATTACTGGATTATCTTGTGATTGCACATTGCTGTTTTGCGGATCAATCTGAGGTAGTATATCAATCAAACTATCGATAAGAACTTCTCCTCCTGCGCCGATAGTTAGTCCGATAGGATCACCTTTTGGCAACTTAGCGTTTGGTTCTATGGAGTTTCCTCTATATGTAACATCTAATACCAAGCCTCTATAGGCAGAAGGTACTTCTTTGACGATGATATTTGTAAATCCTAGTGAGTGTAGGGTTGCTACTGCTTGACGTTGTGAATAATCCTTTAGTGCCGGAATTGCAACCTTCTCTACTCCCTTAGCTTGCATGGTTAAGAAAATTATTCTGTCTTTTTTCACTAGCGAACCTTCTTCAGGAACTTGGTCTGTCATTCCACCAGGTTTTCCACCAGTTAGAAAGATTGAATCCACCACTTCATAGCCCAACGAATGTTGTCTAAGAATGGATGCCGCTTCGTGTTCTTGCATTCCTATTACGGAAGGTACAGTTACAGATTCACCATGTTTTGTGTATATTTTCAGTCCGTATAAGGTCAACGCTATTATTACCCCTGTAATTAATGCCATTAATGCCAGGTTCTTGATATAAGCGTTGGTGAGCACTCTCATAATGACACTTTTATCTTTCTCTTTTTTTGCCATAAGATATTGTTGAGAACTGTTTATTTATGCAGAATAAAATATTACTCTTTGTTTATCATATTTGTAATCTGCAAAAGTATTAAAAATTACCGGGTATAGTTTCTTTTTTGACCATTTTTACCATAATATCATAAAAGAAGGAGATAATTTGACTATCAAGTCAATTATCTCCTCTTTAAATTTTTCAGATCCTGTAGTGAAACTACTTACTCGTTGCTGTCTTTACTGATTGGCACTTGGCGTTTAACACCTTGGCTCAGTGAAATCATCGTTTCAGTGGCTACTACTCCGGCAATGCTCTGAATTTTGTTGTTCAACAAATCCATTAAATGTTCATTGTCTCTTGCATATAGCTTGATCAAAATGGTGTATGGACCTGTAGTAAAGTGCGATTCCACGATTTCAGGAATTTTATCCAACTCGGGGATCACAGTTTTGTACATAGAGCCTCTTTCTAGTTTCACCCCAATGTAGGTACAAGTGTTGTATCCTAGTACTTTAGGATTGATGAAATAACCAGAACCTACAATCACGTCCATTTCTATCATTCGTTGTACACGTTGATGAATGGCAGCTCTGGAAACTCCACATTCTAAAGCTACATCTTTGAAGGGAATTCTAGCATTTTGAGAGATAATCTCTAGGATTTTTTTGTCTAATTTGTCTATTTTCATAATAATTGAAAACTGTTTACTTTTTATGCTTCAAACATAACACAAAAAAATCAAAAAGCGATCAAAATACTCGTTTTTTAGTGATTATAACATCAAAATGTTAATAGTTTGGCTTTCTGTGTATGGTTTTACTTAATTGATATCAATTCAATTTTGAACTTAAGTGTTGAGAAACCAGGAACTGATGCACCTGATCCGTTTTCACCATAAGCTTTTTCGTAAGGAATGTATACTTCCCATGTAGAACCAACAGGCATCAATTGAAGAATTTCTGTCCATCCTCTGATTACACCTTGAAGAGGGAAGGTTGCTGGTTCGCCTCTTTCGTAAGAACTGTCAAACACTGTTCCGTCAAGAAGTTGACCTTCGTAGTGACATACTACTTGGTCTGTTACTTTTGGTTTCGCTCCGTTTCCTTGTTCGATAACTTTGTATTGCAAACCACTCTCAAGAGCTACGATTCCTTCTTTTGCTTTGTTTTCTTCAAAGAATTTAGCTTCTTCTGCTTTATGCTTTTCAGCATCTTGTTGTCTCTTTTCCATCATCTCTCTTTGTTTTTCTTGATCTTTGATCATGATGTAAGAAGCTGCATGAGGGAATTTAAGAGGTTGTTTTTGAATAGAAGCAGAAAGAGCTGCAAGGATAGCATTCTTGTTTACCTCGTCTTTAGATCCTTCAGGCACAAATTGTGCTTTCATACCAGGGATCATTTGTTGAGCCACTTGGTTACCAAAAGCAATACCTACATTGTAGCTGTTCTTAGACTCAGCAGAATTTACTGCTTCTTTAAACCCTTGTAAGAAGTTTAGCATGTTGTAGTCGTTTGCCTTCTTGGTAGAGTCTATTTTGTGTCTAAGCTCTTTTTCAAGTTCTTTTTTCTTATCAGCATCTTGTTCACCAGCCATTTTAGATGCATATTGCATTTCTATCATTGCTGTATCAGTAAGTACACCAATTTCTTGTAAGGTTTTACCGATGTTTTCACCTATCGATGCACCGAAAGAGTAAGAAATAGAGTCAATCTCATTTTTTAGCTCCACTTTAGTTGAAGGAGCAGTCTGGCATGAGTTGAAAAGTAGTCCAGAAGCGCATACAAGTGCGCCAATCATTAAGGAAATGTTCTTTTTCATGTTTTTATATTGATTTATACTATTTCAAGTAATTCTACTTCAAAAATCAGTGCACTGTTTGGCCCGATAGCTTGTCCTGCTCCACGAGAACCGTAAGCAAGTTCAGAAGGAATGAATAATCTCCATTTAGAACCTTCAGCCATCAATTGTAAAGCTTCTACCCATCCAGCAATTACTTGGTTCACACCAAAAGTTGCAGGTTCACCTCTTTCAACAGAGCTGTCGAATACGGTTCCGTCGATAAGAGTTCCATGATAGTGACATTTCACTTGATCAGTTGCCCCTGGTTTTTTACCGTTACCTTCTTTTAGAACCTCATATTGTAAGCCACTAGGAAGAGTAACTACTCCAGCCTTGTTCTTATTGATTTCTAAAAATTCTTCACCCGCTTTTTTATTTAATTCCATACGTTTGTCTTGTAGTTCAGAGAAAAAGTTATTTATAAGTTGTTGAGCTTCATCATACGACATGCTTGGCTTTTGTTCTTTGAAAACATCTTCCAAACCTTTTGCAAATTCTTCCAAATCTAGGTTGTCTATTCCTGTAGCTCGGAAGTTATTTCCCATACTTAGACCTAGTGCGTAACTGATTTTTTTCATTTCTTGTTTTTGAGAATTCATACAACATCGTTTTTTAACTTATAACGTTAAATAAACCAATGCTATACGTTTTTGTTAATTAAACTTTACAATTGTAGACAAAATTAATATTAAAAAGACATTAATACCTAGAATCGTTAGTAAAAAGTTATATTTGTTATGTTCACTTATAAAAAATTAAGATTTTGATGAAAAAACACATTGTATTTCTAACAGGAGCAGGAATGAGTGCCGAAAGTGGAATTGCCACTTTTAGAGATTCGGGAGGTTTGTGGGAAAATCATAGAATAGAGGATGTCGCTACTCCCGAAGGATTTAGAGCAAATCCTCAACTTGTTTTAGATTTTTACAACCAGAGACGAAAAGAACTTTTAGGTGCCAAGCCCAATGAAGGGCATTTGCTAATTGCAGAGTTGGAAAAGGAATTTCAAGTGTCAGTGATAACACAAAATGTGGATGATCTTCATGAGCGTGCAGGTAGTACGAATATTACTCATCTACATGGTGAGCTGATGAAAGTGCGATCGACAGGTAATCCTTATGATATTAAAGAATTGACCGCAGATAATATTGAAATCAATCTGGGTGATACGGATGCAGAAGGGAATCAATTACGTCCCCATATTGTTTGGTTTGGAGAAGCAGTGCCTATGATAGAAAAGGCTGTGGAGGTTGTTCGAACAGCCAATGTGTTGGTTGTAATTGGGACATCTCTGAATGTTTATCCTGCAGCAGGTTTGCTCGATTTCGTGGTACAAGGAACTCCTAAGTATTTGATAGACCCAAATTCTGTTGCTACACGTCGAACAGATATTGTGCACATAGCAAAAGGGGCATCAGCAGGAATGAAGGAATTGATAGAGATTTTGAAAAAATGAGATATGAGATAAAGAATAAGGGAAGCAAAACTGCTTCCCTTATTTTATTCTTTTTATTTCAAGTTCTCTAACACTTTTAGGGTGTATTTGTAGAAACGATCCACACTGTCGATTTCAACATATTCGTCAGGAGAATGAGGATTTCTGATATTTGGTCCAAAAGACACAATATCTAAACCGGGTGTACTACCCAAGATGATTCCACATTCTAGTCCGGCATGCACCACTTGTATTTTAGCATCCCAATCAAACATCTCTTTGAAAAGCTTGCCCATGATCTCTGAAGTTGGTGATTGAGCATCTGGTTGCCATCCCGGATATGGGCTGGTGACTTCTACTTTAGCTCCGGCTAGAGAAAAAATGCTGTCGATAGATGAGCAAATCTCTTCTTTACGAGACTCTGACGAGCTACGTGTCAAGAAGTATACTTCCACTTTCCCTTCTGTTGTTGTAACTGAAGCTAGGTTGGAAGATGTTTCCACTACTCCTGGGAAAGAGGTTAGCATATTGATTACACCATTTTGACAACCAGCAAGGGCATGGATTAAACTATCTTGTATCTCCTCAGGAATGAGAGTCTTCGGCATATTGGTTTTCGAAGCTTTGAGCGACAAAGTGCTTTCTACGCCTGTGAATTCATCTTGATAAGTTTCTTCATACTCTTTCACTAAGTTTAGCAAGAGTTCTTCGTTTTCAGGCAGAATAGATACAGTAGCAACTGCTTCACGAGGAATTGCATTTCTTAGCGAGCCTCCGTTAAAGCTAGCTAGTCTTGCGTCACATATATATATACACTCTTTAAGGAACCTAGCCATCAATTTGTTGGCATTGGCTCTCCCTTCATGAATTTCGCCTCCTGAGTGACCACCTCTTAAGCCTGAAAGAGTGATGGTATAAGCCGCTTCGTCAGGGTTGGAATCTACATCTTTAAATTGGAAAACAGCACTAACATCTGCACCTCCGGCACAACCTACAGTTAGGTCGCCTTCGTCTTCAGTATCTAAATTCAACAAAATGCTTCCGGAAAGAAATCCTGGTTTTAGTCCAAAAGCTCCCACCATTCCCACTTCTTCGTCGATGGTAAACAAGCACTCAAGCTTTCCATGTTTCAATGATTGGTCTTCGAGAATCGAAAGCATTGCAGCTACACCAATACCATTGTCGGCTCCAAGAGTTGTTGAGGCAGCCTTTACCAAGTTGCCTTCAATTCGAGTTTGTATCGGATCTTTTGAAAAGTCATGCACCACATCAGAATTCTTCTGAGGAACCATGTCTAGATGCGATTGGAGAATAACAGTAGGTGCATTTTCCATTCCTGCAGAAGCTGGTTTTGTGATCAACACATTGCCCACTTCATCTTGTTTGGTTTCGAGTTTGAGGCTTTTCCCAAATTCTACAATAAAAGACTGTACTTGTTGGGTCAGACCTGTCGGTCTGGGGATTTGTGTGAGGTCAAAGAAATGTTTCCATAATCTTTGAGGCACTAATTGTAATATTTCTTTCGCCATATTGAAATTTTTAATTTATCTTTACATGCTCTAAAATACAAAATACAAAGGTAAGAAATATAACACATGACAGATACAAGATTTGTAAGAGTTTGTTTGTTAAATTGATTTAAACCGAGTATATTTCTTCGATGATCGTTGCCATATGGTGGGTCATGTATCTTATTTAATTCCTTAGGCTTGTCAACCTAAAGAATTTGTGTATTTTTGTGAAAATTTTATTGATTTTTCAGATATTAATTTCAATTAATTGCAAACATGAAACTAAGCAAACAAAACTTATCTTCATTGCCTATCCTCATTCTATCCACTTTCCTCGTTATGTGTGGAGCGTCAATTTTGACATCGTGTGGAGGTAAAAAACACTCAGTAAGGCAAATGCGTGACGCAAAGGCTCCTTACATACCACGTCCACAGGAAAGAGCAATGATTCAACCTCTTTTCCTTCAACACAAGAAAGCGAATATTGGCTTACCCCCTAATGTATTAAGTGGTGGTGCTGGTGGAGGATCAATAGCGAGAGAGCAAGTGACCTACACTAATGCGAACAATTACACGGACTTATTTAATGAAAAGTTAGATTTAGGAAAAGCGTACGATATCGACGAAGTAGTTGTTGAGGCTCGTTCTACATTTACACCTGAGAGAGACGGGAAAATTGATGTGGACTTTGTAGTGAGAGTTCCAAGAGAATTAATAGATCGAAATTGGATGATGACCATGCAACCATTCATTATGCATACCGATTCGTTGCAAAAGTTGGATCACATAGTGATCAAAGGAGAACAATTTGCATTAAAGCAAAAGTTGGATTACCAAGCTTATGAAGACTATTTGAATTCTATTGTTCCAAAGGAAGATTATGATAGTGTTTTCTTGAATCACGATTTGATTAATCAAGATATTAAGGCGCGTCAAGAGTTCTATTATCAAGAATATCACAAAGACTGGGCTCTTCATAAAGAGTACGAAGACTGGATTGCTGAACAAAAAGATAAAGTGGCTGATGAAAAAGCTCTTCTTAAAGGAGATTTAGCAGAACTGAAGTACGATTACATGAGAAAATTATTGACTCATTCGGTACGTGATATTGCAAGAGGAATTGATACTACAGGTTTAGCTGCAAGCTACAATGCTGAATATCTGCGTAAAGCTTCTGGTATCCAAAAGAAGCTAGATCGTATGGAACTTGAGGAGATCAAGATCCCTAAAAAATATAAGGAAGTGCATGCTATGAGAACAGGGTCGAAAGATGTTGAAAACTTGTCGATGACTTCTCAGGATACGCTAGATATCGCAAAAAACAGATATATGTTTGATGCAATTATCGATAATGAAATGAAGGAGGCGAGAAAGGAAATTGTGAAGAAAGAAATGATTCGTTTCCCTTATGATGAAAAAGCTAGACTAGATAGCACAGTGCAAATAGGTCAAGATTTCGCATATTATTACAAGCAATCTCTTCCGGTTAGACCAGGGATGCGTAGTGTGAACATAGCTATGGAAACTCAAGTTGTAGCTATTGACGAAAGTAAGTTTAATATGAGAAGGTCAGATACCTTGGCATATTTTATTTCTTCTATCGCTCAGTTGGTGGATACTTCATTGTTGCATAAAGAAACTGTAAGAAACCGTAACTTGTCGCACAGACAAACTGCTTACTTGCAATTCAGACCTAACACATGGCGATTTGATGCTAACTACAAGAATAATGCTGCCGAGCTAGCTAAGATTGCTAAGGATTACGATACTTTCCAATCGAGCCGTGGGTTTGCTGTGGATAGTATATTTATGCAGTTAGGAATGTCGCTTGATGGAGAGTTTAATAGAAATGCTGACTTGGCAATGAGCCGTGTAGCTGATCTGAAGAAATACTTTGTGGCGTCTACCCCTATGGGTAAACAGTTGACAGCGGACAATATCAGAACCAACTATCTAGGAGAAGACTGGAATGGATTGGTTAGACTGTTGAGAAGCAATAAGCAAATAACGAATAGAGATGCGATCATTGATATTCTAGGTAATGCTTATGATGCGGACAAGGCGAAGAAAGAAGCTGAAACTAAATTCCCTGAGGACTTTAAGTTGATGAAAGATTCACTTTATCCTAAATTAGAGAAGGTTGAATTCTTGTTCTATGTTCATAGAAAAGACATGATAGAAGATACTGAAGTAATCACTGTTGAGCCAGAACAAGTGAGAGGAGTACGATTGCTTCAAAATAGAGAATACGAAAAAGCATTGGAGATCTTGATCAACTATCAAGACTATAACTTCGCTGTTTGTTTGGCTGCTCTAGGCTATAATGGTCAGGCATATGAAGTGTTAACCAAACAAAAGGCAACAAATGGCAACATTGAGTATCTATCAGCTATTTTAGCTTGGCGACTAGGTCAAGAGTCTGTAGCTATTGAGCACTTGATGAAGGCTATTAAGCTAGATGATACTAAGATTTATCGTATGGACTTAGATTCTGACATCAAAGAAATGGTTGAAAAACATAAACTTCAAAACAGAATCAATCAAATACATAATTAAGTGTAAGGAGACGTTATAATAACTTTATATAAGAGCCAGCTAAAATATTTAGCTGGCTCTTTTCTTTTGCACGAATAAATCCGAGGGGGATATTGAGTGTCCC
>CALKIV010000007.1 GCA_937995835.1 uncultured Dysgonomonas sp.
CTCTTTGACAGACTAGTAATTGCGAATATAACAGGTGCATAAACGGATAATCAGTTAAATAATAAGTGTTTTCCTGTAATATCAATATACGATTATCTTTTTTCAGATCTTCCACAAAAAGGAAGCGCTATAAATGACTTTAATTATTGTTTTATTAAAGTAAATGCTCAAGGAATAATTGAAGATGCCTTTGCTTATTAATGGCTCATTCTTATTCTCTATCTACTAGAAAAATTCATTATTTAATTTTAGATTTTCCTCTTAGTGAAGTAGATCAAAAGAAGGTTGAATTATTGAAAGAACTCCCTAAAAGTCTCTGGGAATAAGTCAAGTGCTGTATCACGGACTATTGAATCAGGGCGTCAGTATGGTGATGGAGGCTTGTTCTCTCCTGGACGAGATGCATCAAACAGTTATGATAATGCAATGATATTTCGATACTTTTATCCTGACAGCAACTTATGGAAATATAAGAAATAGATAAACAGTTTTTTTACAAGAGACCTTAAACAAATGTAGTTGTGGTTTTTTGATAAACACTTATAAAGGATATGACAAGCAAAAGGAAAGAAAATAACGGCTTTCGTTTTTTTCTAGGTATCATCGTTTTAGGAATAGTTATATACTTTGGTGTGTATACTGATAAAAAACTAGAATCTAACCGGAAACAAGAAGATAAGGAATATGTTAAGATAGATAAATATGACAAAGTAATTCAAGGAAGACTTATCTCTAAAAAAAAGAGTAAAGGATATACAGGAAGAACGTTAATGATTTTAAATAATAATATGAAGATTTCTTTTTCGGGTCTTGCTCGAAATTATGAGATTACTAAAGCTGATTTTGATTATTTCTTACAAATTGGAGATTCTATTTATAAACCGTCTTATTCTGACTCAATTTATGTATATAGAAATGATAGAGAATATTACTTTATACTAGGTAAAGTTATCAATCAATAGTTTTATCCTTCTCGCGCAGGCTTTCCAGTCCATGTGATTTACAACTAACATATCTCCCCATGCTGTTTTCTACTGCGTGGAGAAAATTTATTGATGTCATCAATGCATTGAAAGCTCTCAACCCAACTTCGTACCCCAGAGCCTCCCATACCTATTTCCTTTCTTCTCTCCCTTTCTGCATCAGATTAGAAAAATGTAACATTTCATTAACTGCAAGTTTTGTGGGACGACACCAAGGGACTGTACTACAATAGACATACTGACACTGGAGTGTTGAATCCACGAACGTCTCCCACTAATTTTTATCCCCTACTAGCCAATGCTGCTACCCAGCAACAAGCATCGAGAATGATAAATGAGCATTTGCTAAATCCGGAAGAATTTGGGGGCGAATGGGTTATCCCCGCTACACCCAGAAATGATCCAGCATTCAAAGATAATATCTATTGGAGAGGACGAATCTGGGCACCATTAAACTTTCTAGTCTACTGGGGGCTACGAAACTATGACCTCAAGGAAGCTCGTCAGTCTTTAGCTGAAAAATCAAAAAACCTCCTTCTCAAGAGCTGGAAGTCTGACGGATTTGTCTTCGAAAACTACAACTCCACCAATGGTGACGGTGACGATACCACTAGGAGCGATAAATTCTACCATTGGGGCGCACTGTTGGGCTTTATAGGACTAGTAGAAGATGGACATTTTGTGGATAAAGAATAACATATAAAATTAAAATAAATAAAAATGAAAAAATACATTTTCTTTATTTTCTTTCTCTTATTGACAGTCAATGAACTGCTTGCCAGCGATAGTAATTATATGCCCTCGTGGGACATTTATGTCAATTCGTGGGAGAAGACAAACGATGCATTAGTCATAGAAACCGT
Organism: uncultured Dysgonomonas sp.; assembly: GCA_937995835.1. GTDB lineage: Bacteria > Bacteroidota > Bacteroidia > Bacteroidales > Dysgonomonadaceae > Dysgonomonas. The sequence goes on from CALKIV010000007.1 coordinate 1,847, forward strand.
TGATGGATATTTATCCTTACGCCCTTATGATTTTGGTGCTCTGCACTACAAGCTGACCCCATTGGATCAAAAAGAGAAAACGAAAAGTTATGCAGTGATCAAAGATTTTGCGACAGCAGATTTTGATGTGCAAGAAGATGATAATGATCTAGTGCTGACAACCAGCAAATATAAATTTGTGCTGCACAAGTTTACGGGCAACTTTAGTTTCTATGATGCCAACGGAAAACTCTTGCTCAAAGAGTCTACCAACAAAAGACAAGAAGCGTTGCAAGATTCCATCAAGCCCTACAGTCAGTTTAGCCTTACTGCCGATGAGGCGCTCTACGGCTTAGGACAATTTAGAGATAATGCTTTAGATCTGCGTGGCAAGAAGCGTGAGTTGGTACAGTTTAACACGCAAGCTGCCGTGCCAGTGATTTATTCTACACTAGGCTGGGGCTTATTTTGGGACAATCCATCTCGCACAATATTTGACGACAACAAAGAGGCAATGAGTTTTGCATCCGATTTTGGAAATCAACTAGACTACTACCTATTTGTAGGGAATTCCCTCGACACATTGATCTCATCTTACCGACAGCTGACAGGCGAAGCGCCTTTGATTCCCTACTGGTCGTTAGGTTTTCATCAAAGCCGCAACAAATATGCAACACAGGAGGAAGTGCTGACCACGGCTCAGAAAATGCAAGAGGAAAATATACAGATGAGCTCCATCTTTATCGACTATTTTTATTGGCAAAAATATGGAACAGGGTCTCACCAGTTTGATGAAAATATTTTTCCCGATCCCAAAGGCATGTTGAAAACCCTGCACGACAAGTACAAGACAAAGGCAGTGATTACGATCTGGCCAACATTTAAAAAAGGAACCAAGCATTATGATGAATTTAAATCAAGAGGCATGTTGCTTGATGGAGCCAAGGCACTGGACGGAATAATCTATGATGTGTTTAATCCTGAAGCAAGAGATCTCTACTGGAAACAGATTCTTCCTCTAGTGCAAATGGGCTTGGATGGGTGGTTTATTGATGGACCCGAACCCGATCAGGTAAACTCATTTTTGCCCACCACAACCTTTGCCGGACCAGCCGTAACGGTGAGAAACCTATATCCGCTGTTGCATTCAGAGGGTTTCTATAACAACCTGTTGAAGTTGAATCCAAACAAACGCCCTTATATACTGACACGCTGTGCTTGGGCTTCACAACAACGAACAAGTGCCGCTATTTGGTCAGGAGATATACCTACAACCTTTGACGAACTGCAAAAACAAATTACTGCAGGCTTAAATTTTGTGGCTACGGGAATCCCCTATTGGACAACCGACATTGGAGGCTATCAGGGAGGAGATCCAGCAGACGAAAAATATCGAGAACTCTTTACTCGTTGGTTCGAGTATGGAACCTTTTGCCCTGTTTTTCGCTCACACGGACGTCGCTATCCCGGCGACACCAAAGCCCCAAACGAGCTATGGGTGTATGGCGAAGAAGTGCAAAAAATATGTACAGACTATATCAATCTCAGATATCAATTGATGCCCTATATCTATACCTTAAGTGGCGATATAACACACAAAGACTATACACCAATGCGCTTGCTTGCATTTGATTTTCCCGACGACAAAAATGTTTTCGACTGCAAAGATCAATTCATGTATGGTCCATCACTACTGGTCTGCCCCGTGTTGCAGGCAGGAGCCGTAAGCCGAGAAGTGTATCTGCCAGAAGGTAGTACGTGGATTGATTTCTGGACAGGCAAGAAGCACAACGGTGGACAAAAGATTTTGGCAGATGCCCCCAAAAGCAAAATTCCTCTCTACGTCAAAGCAGGAGCTATTATTCCGGCTTATGCCAATGACAGAAAGACAAATATGCCGAATGATCCACTCAAAATCTTCGTCTACAAAGGCAGCAATGGAAATTTCGAATTGTATAAAGATGATGGAGAGTCATTTGAATACAAAGACAACAAATTTGCCTACATCCCTTTTTCGTGGGATGACAAAACGAATGAACTGACAATTGATTCGCAAAGAGGCGATTACAATAAAGGCAAGGTGCAAGAATTGCAAATCGTGCTTGTGGATGGTCAACAACAAAATTTGGATGCCATCCCCGTAACCAAGCACCTACAGTATAAAGGAAATAGACAAAAAGTTAAATTATAAAAACAGTATTAAACTATGTTTAGAAAAATGAAGACAATGGCTCTATTAGGAATGTTCCTATTTGCAGCCTCATGTAGCAAGTATGTGGATAAAACGGACAGTGGAGCCACGCCTGTTGACTATGTAAACCCCTATATGGGAAACATCAGTCATTTGCTGGTGCCCACCTTCCCCACCATCCACTTGCCCAACAGCATGTTGAGGGTATATCCTGAAAGAAAAGACTATACCTCAGACCTAATTGCCGGACTGCCCGTCATCGTAACCAGTCACAGAGGAAACTCGGCATTCAATCTCAGCCCCATTGGTGGCGACTATACAAAGCTGGTGCCAGTAGTCAATTACACGTACGAC
>CALKIV010000008.1 GCA_937995835.1 uncultured Dysgonomonas sp.
CGTCGGGACTGGAGAAACAGAAACAAGATTAAGACACAGAATGGACTACTTTGGATTACGATACCTGTTATGGTCAAAGGCAATTTTTTGCAAAAGATCAGTGAAACAAAGATATCAGAAGAAGCTTGGGCTGAAAAACATTGGCAAACTTTAAAAATGGTTTATAGTAAGGCGCCTTTTTTCAAAATGTATGAGAATGAGTTTGCTGATTTTTATTTGAATACTGCTCCTTCTTTAGAGAATCTTTCCCAAATAAACCAACATTTAATTTTATTAATTAATGAAATTTTGGGAATCAAAACAAAAATATCTTTAGATAAGGACTATGGAGTAGTTGATGGTGCTAATGAACGGTTACTAGACCTGTGTAAAAAAGCTTCAGCAACTTGTTATTTATCTGGTCCTGCAGCCCAAGACTATATGGATACCTCACTGTTTAACAAAGAAAACATTGAAGTAGAATGGATGGATTATTCTGGATATAAAGAGTATAATCAACAGTATCCTCCTTTCCAGCATGGAGTCTCTATATTGGATTTGCTTTTTTCGGAAGGGGAGAATGCAAGACTATACATGAAATCTTTTGATAAATAATGCTTGACTTCTCTGTAATAATTCCTGTATATCAAGGCGAGAAAACCTTGGAGAAACTTGTTTCTAAGTTAATAGAATACTTTTCTAGTACAAACTATCGTTATGAATTTATTTTTGTATATGATTGTGGTCTTGACAATTCATGGGAAGTGTTAGTAAAAGAAAAAAACAAGTATCCTGACTTAATAAAACTAGTAAAACTCAGTCGTAATTTTGGGCAACATAATGCTATTATATGTGGATTTGAATATGCAGAAGGGGACTTTATTGTCACGATGGATGAAGATTTACAGCATTTGCCAGTAGATATTGAGAAGCTTATTAAAGAACAACAAAGAGGAGACTTTGACGTTGTGTACGGAAAATATGATGAACTTAAACATAGTTTATTCAGAAATACAACGAGTGAAATATTTAGAAAAATGCTAAAAAAAGGAGTTCCTGATCTTTATGAACACTATTCTGCATTTCGTCTGATTAAAAATGAGATAGCAAAGGCTACAATAGAGATGCAAAACTCTTATACTTTCGTTGATGGTTATTTATCTTGGGTAACAAATTCAAATTCTCATGTAATTGTTAATCATAGGGAGAGGGAAGAAGGAGGAAGCTCATATAGTTTAAGAAAGCTGATTGAACATTCAATAAATATTTTTGTAACATTCTCCAATTATCCTATTCGACTGTTAAGCAAATTTTCAATACTGTTATTTTTAATATCATTTCTATATGCTATTTTTGTAATTGTAAATAAGTTAATTTATGATAATTATATTGTAGGATATGCCACCTATATCATTATAGCAGGTATGGGCATTAGTTTCATTTTGCTAGCACTTGGAATTTTAGGAGAATATATTTATCGTATCAATCTGAAAACTACAAAAAGACCAAACTACAAAGTAAGAGAATATCATGTTACAGCAAAGAGCTAATAAGGCCAGACTAGTATTTCTTGTATCAGGAGGGGGAGGTACGCTAAAGTTTATGTACCAGATGAGTAGAATGTATACTTTGCCTTATGAAATTGTAGGAGTTATAGCAGATAGAGAATGTGCTGCTGCTAAATATTCAAGAGAGAGAGAAATTCAGACCTATATAATACAATATGACAAGAGTAATGTTGAGGTGTTACGGGAAACTCTACAAAGTATAGATTCTGATATTGTTGTCACAACAATACATAAAATTATTGATTCTGAAACATTACAGATCACCAAAGCAGTATTCATCAATTTACATTATTCACTGCTTCCTGCCTTTTCTGGATTAATCGGTATGAAAACAGTAGATAAGGCTAAGACACAGAATGTTCAGTTTATAGGAAGTACTGTGCACTATGTGTCTGAGATAGTGGATATGGGGACTGTTATAACGCAAAGTTGCTTACATCCTATTTGGACAGACGATTTAGATATAATAAAAGACACAGTCTTCAAGTCGGCTTGTATAAACTTGTTAACTGCTGTGTTACTTCAAGCCGGACATAATAGAAAAAGTGATAGGCATCTGTTGGAAATTAACATAAACAATTACAATGTAACTTTTACGCAAATGATATCTGATGATATAAAAATTGATGACACGATATGGGAAAACATAAAATAACATATTACAACTGTTTACAAGAGTTCAAAATTGCTCAGATATACTCAATAAATAATTAAGTTTAAAATAATGTCATATACTATTCCATTTAACAAACCCTACTTTACGGGAGAAGAAACAAAATATATCGAGGAAGCTGTCAAAAATGGACATATCTCGGGAAACGGGATGTTTACAAAAAGGTGTCAACATTTTTTTGAAGAACGTTACGGTTTCAAAAAAACATTATTGACCACTTCGTGTACCGATGCACTTGAGATGGCAGCCATTTTATTAGACTTGAAAGAGGGTGATGAGGTAATCATGCCATCCTACACCTTCGTGTCTACGGCAAATGCATTTGAATTGAGAGGAGCTAAGATTATTTTTGCTGATTCTATGTCTGAAAATCCGAATATGGATGTAGAAAAGGTGGAAGCTTTGATCACTCCACGAACAAAAGCCATAGTTGTAGTGCACTATGCTGGCTTTGCTTGCGATATGGGGCGAGTGATGGAAATTGCAAACAAGCATCAGTTATTTGTAGTGGAAGATGCTGCACAAGCTATAGATAATTATTACATAAATAAAGAAGGTATTCATATTCCCTTGGGAGGTATTGCGCATTTGGCTACCTTTTCATTTCATGAAACCAAAAATATCATTTCAGGGGAAGGAGGAATGCTAGTTGTAAATGATGAGCGTTTTGTCGAGCGTGCTGAGATCATTTGGGAAAAAGGAACTAATCGATCTGCATTTTTCCGTGGTGAAGTTAATAAATATGGCTGGGTGGATATAGGAAGTTCTTTTTTACCTTCTGAAATTGTTGCTGCATTTCTTTGGGCCCAGATAGAACAAATGGAGAATATTCAAAATAAACGGAAGATGCATTGGAATCAATATAATACAGAGTTGGCATCATGGGCAATAGAGAAGGGTGTGTCATTGGTAGGTATTCCACCTTATTCGACTAATAATGCACATATGTATTACATGGTATTCAAGAGTCTGGAGGAACGAACTGAGGTAATAGCTAGACTGAAAGAACATAACATATTGAGTGTGTTTCATTATCAGAGTCTACACAAAAGTGATTTTTTCGCAAAAGAACACGATGGACGCGTATTGGAGCATGCCGATCGATATTCTGATACGTTGCTTCGCTTGCCGTTATATTATGAATTGACTTCTAGTGATATAAGTTCTATCACAGGAACGATTAAGAATTGTCTATGATAAATATTGATAATAGCAGAAATAAGATACTACTAATTGTAGCTAATCTATTTATATGCTTGTTATTCATTCCATATCTTTGGTATGGTGAAGATATATATGTGCGCATTTTTGACAATATGGATTCGAATATTGTTTGGTTAAAGATGGCGTTAGAATCAGGACAACTATTTTCTCTAGATGGCAGAGTTGAACAAATGATGGGTGGTTTGCCAATACACTCTGTTTATGGGGTCTATGATATCAGTTTAGCAATATTCTATTTTTGTGGAATATTTAAAGGATATGTACTCTGCAAGTTTTTGATGACATTAGTGGCGTTTTGGGGTATGTATCTTTTACTTAAAAAACATATACTACCTACTTGTGCACACCTATGGATACTTATTACTGTCTCTTTGCTATTCAGTATACTTCCATTTTGGTCATTCACTGCAAATGTGGCTGGTGCACCATTAATTTTCTTTGTTTTTCTAAACTTGAGGAATAAAAATACAGCTTTTTATAATTGGGCTATATTAGTTATTTATGCTTTTTGGTCATCATTGGTTATCACTGGATTTTTTATTTTGCTTATTTTCGCATGTGTGTGGCTATTCGACCTTATCACTAAACGAGATTGGAATATTCCTCTTTTCAGTGGATTAGCTTTATTATCTATCTGTTATATAGTGAGTCACTTTCCTTTTTTCTATGCCCATTTTTTTACAATAAGTGATACTGTTAGCATTCGCACACAATTCAACACATCTCGTAAAAGACCTTTACTCTCTTCATTGTATCATTATGGACTGCCTTTGTTCTTGAATGGAGATGCCACTATTAGCCGGCATTCAGTAAGTAATCATATGTTGATGTTTGTTCCTATCCTAGGTGCACTTGCATTAATGATTAAAGATAAAAAAGTAAACAAATTATTTGTCGTTTTATTTATCTATTGTTTACTTACATCCATTTATTACGGAATCAACGAAACTAGTCTTTTCTATCCTGTACGAATGTGGCTTTGGTCTATTTTTCCTCTCAACACTTTGCGTTGCTATTGGCTTAATGCCCCTTTTTGGTACATAATGCTTGCTATTGCGTTTGTTTATATTGCACAAAAATACAGTAGAGGGATTTATTTTATAATAGTTTGTGTAGTTGTGCAGTTAGCATTTTCTCTACCTCAATTGGATTATCTTTATTATAAAAGAACTGAAAAAATCAAATACAAAGACTTTTTTGCTACAGCTCAATACCAGGATATAAAAGATGCAATAGGTCGACCACAAAGTACTTATCGTATTATCCATTTGGGAGTTGATCCTGCTATTTCTCTTTATAATGGATTCTATACCGTAGATGGTTTTTCTATTGACTACTCAATTGATTACAAAGCTAAATTTAGAAAAATAATGGAGAAGGAACTGCATGGAGAAGGTAAGCGTAACTTTGACAATTGGGGAGGTAGGTGTCTCTTATTTACAGATAATGTATCAGTGTGGTATGACAGACAAAAAGCGTATTTAGATAGAACACTACTTTTTGACTATGAACAGATGAAAACTTTGGGCGCTGAATATCTCTTATCTGCTAATGAAATAAACTTGGAGAAGAACGAGAGCTTGGAGTTTGTTAAAGCTTTTCCATATTCTCAATATAATGACGCAGGTGATGGGGCATTATGGAATCTTTTTCTGTATCGCATCCGTTGATGAATTCTTTATGATAAATTATCACTTTTTTTCAATCTCCAAGGCACATACATGAGAAACTGT
>CALKIV010000009.1 GCA_937995835.1 uncultured Dysgonomonas sp.
AAAAAACCACCGATTGGCACCGTGGCACAATCAGTGGTTTTTATTTTTCAGCTGTTAAGCAAGATTACCAAACGAAAGTATAGATTTCTGGATATTCTGTATTTCCGTCTCTTACTGCCTTCACTTCGGTAGGCATTTTCTTGTCGTTCAACTTCCACTCGTAGGTGTAGTTTTCTTTATAATCCTCGCTGTCAACACTCTTGCTAGTCAGAGGAAGTTTGTTTGATGGTTTTCCTAAGATCCCTGCGTAATAAGCATACTCAACGTAATCAAAGTCTACCCCCAACATGGAATCCCAAAGCATAAGACCACTAATATTTTCCAATCCTTCTTTTTGAGTTTCAGAAGTGTACGTAAAGTTTGTCTCTGTTCTCTCAGCATCTTCTCCTTCTTCTGTATAAACTGTTTTTGAGATGCTTCCATCTTTATAAGAAATTTCGGTAACATACACATCGTTATAAATTTCTTTTCCTGCCTGGTTTTTAGTCACAATAGTCATAGTCATTTTGCTCACTTGCCCAGCACCATTATAACCAACAGATCCAGTGGTAATATCTCTATACTTTTCTCCACCTTCATTATATTCGTATTCTGAGACGAAAGACTTAACAAAACCATTGCCCCCCAACTGCATGTAGTATACATCTAGGTCGCCGCCGTTTGCCACTGTCATTTTCACATCAGCAGATGCAGATGATTTAGTAAACTTTTTGTCGTATGTAAAAGTTATTGTAGCATCATAGCCCTCAACAACTTTTTCTAGCTGACCTTTGCTGTTGTAGATATACTTAGCGTCATCAATTTGTTTGATCAAACCATTTTTAAAGATTTGTTCTTGGGGATCAATTTTTCCTCCATAATCATCATCGTCATCGTCTGAACATGCTATGAAAAGAACAGGAAGAATTAGAAATAAGTAAAATAATTTTTTCATCTTTTTGTTTTTGAGTTTTGTATTTATAAAAAATTAATGATTATTGTTGTGCATTCGATTCTATCTATCTCCTAAAGTTTTATTGAGTGCCAAAGGTAATAATAATAACAATACGAATTTCCCTTATCTGCCTTTTGGAGCATAAACAACGGTTTTCCGTTGGGTCACTTCTCTATTTCTCAAAGTATTATTACGCCACCACACACTACATCGTTAAGTGAAACTCACCAGTCACATAAGCCAAAATATCCTCTACTCGTTGCGCCATTTCTGCTGGGCAAACCTTTTTTTGTATTCTCTCTTTTTAAGTTCTATATTTGCGCCTCGAATAATTAGTTTTTAACACAAACTCATTATTCAAATTTTACATTAACACATAAATATTTAAATGAAATGAAAAAACTACTTTTATTACTCCTTATCTTGCCTTTGGCTTTCGTTGCATGTTCGGACGACGATGATGACAATGCAGATTATACAGACAAAATTGTAGGCACATGGTATATCAAAAGTGTGACATTAAAGTCAGTTGTTAAAAATGACAACGCAGCAGGGGATCTAAAAAAAATGATCGAAAATGAGTATGGAAACGACGCAGAACTTGCTGAAAAAGATCAATTGACTTTTGGAGCAGACAATAGTGTGATTCAGAATGATGTTGACAACACTCCTCGTGTAGGAACATATAAATTGAGTGGCAATAAGTTGACAATCAAACTTCCTGTAGATGCAGAAGAAGACTTGACAGCTATTGAGCAAGTGATGACTATTAGCTTCGACAATGGAGAATTAACCATCGTTGCCGACATTACAAAAGGGGTGCAAGACGAGTTCCAAACAGAGACAGAAGAGTTAGGGGCAACAATAGAGTCTGTAATTCAACACAGAGTATACTCTAAAGACAAAGGAGAGGAAAACAACGAAGACAACGAGGATGTAGAAAACAAGAGCATTGTAGGCACATGGTCGTATCTCAAAGAGTCAGCTAAAGCCACCACAAAGAACGATATTAACAATAAACTGGCAAAAGCTCTTGAAGATTTATATTTTGACGATGAAATAAGCGAAACAAAACACCTACGCATTTTCAATGCAGATGGAACATATATAGAGAAAGACGAAAATGAGCCTGAAGCAGAATGGGTAAAAGGAACTTATACCCTAGTAGGTAATGTTGTTACCATAAAATATACCAATGAGTCTTCTGAAGATGATGTATATACCTTTGGCTTCGAAAAAGGACTTTTGGGTTTGATGTACGACAATACCGAGACTGCAAAAATGGACTATAAGACTGGTGGACTTAATGGTTATTTGGCAGAAGGCGAGAGCTTTGGCGATGCCACTATCGAGAAAGTTATTGCGCTTCTTCATTTTACAAAAGAATGATTTTTCTTTAATAGAAATCAAATAGACAAAAAAGGTTTGCTCCATCGTGAAGCAAACCTTTTTTTGTATTCTCAACTTTAATCCTATCTTTGTCACCTAAATAATGATTTTAACACAAATTGTCATTATTTACATTAACACATAAATATAAAAAAACAATGAAAAAATTATTTTTATTACTACTAATCCTGCCTTTGGCTTTCGTTGCATGTTCGGACGATGATGAGAGTGATGCAGACAAAATTGTAGGCACATGGTCATTTAGCAAAGAAGTTTATGTTTCACAAACTAAGAACGATACAGACAATGTGTTGCTCAATGCAATGAACAAATATTATGAAAGCTGGGAGCAAGAAGAGCCAGGTAGTTTCCAAATGACATTAAATGCAGATGGGACTTATAAAGAAACATCTACATTTCCTGGTTCTGAAGATGAGTTAGGAAAATACACATTGAAAGGTAATGTTCTAACAATTGAGTTTGAAGACGAAGATGGTGAAAAAAACGAAGAAGTTTATATCTATTCATTCGACGCAGGTCAGTTGGTGATCGGAATAGATAACACTGAAGATGCAGAGTATGATTATGGACGAAAAGTGTTTGACGAATTCGTAGAAGAAGGAAAAACTATTGCAGAAGGTGCAGCTATCGTAAAAGTTATAAACAACCGATACTTGACTAAAAAATGATTTTTCTTTAATAGAAATCAAATAGACAAAAAAGGTTTGCTCCATCGTGAAGCAAACCTTTTTTGTATCTCTATAAGTTGAGGTAGTTTTTATTCTATCCCTTCTTTTTGAATCTATCAACTCGTTTAAATTGTAGCTTTGTGTATAAGCACAAAACTCGACTACATACCTATTGTTGAGGGGGAAGTCAACAGCCTGTACCGTCTATGCTGCATGCCGGCCCCTCGAGTTCGGGACGAGATTGCAAGCCTGCGTCTTCGGGGGTGAGGCTAATGCTACCATCTTCGAGAATGAAACAAGGGATGCCTATCGTTCCTGTTTTCTTGGCTTCGGCGAAAACTGGACTGCTGTCACGTAGCTTCAGAAAAGCTTTTAAGTTCTTCACATGTAAGCCTATATCTATGACCTCATATTTGCTGGAGTCACTGATCTGATCTTTCAGGTAGATACAATCTTGGCAAGTGCTCATGCTATATATTTTTATCATATTATTCTTATTATTAATAAGAAATTATAAATTATTTTTATTGCTGAGAATAACTCATTTTGCAAGTTAGTTATTTTTATAAAAAATACGATCTCCAAAGAGGGATATATTCAGGTATATGAAAAAAGGTTTGCTCCACGATGAAGCAAACCTTTTTGTAGCTCTATTAGTTGAGGCAGCTCTTATTCCACCCCTTCTTTTTGCACCATCACCGTCAGAGGAGTAGTGCCCTGATAGGCAGTCTTTTTTCCTTGATTTTCGAAGGTGATATTTGTCGATTTCTCACCCTCCACATTCACCACCACTGTGCCACTAGGGGTCAGGAGATTTACTTGCTCGAAGGCAATGTTTCGCCCATCCAGCACGTTCATGGTATCGTTTTGCAGGCGGATGGTGGAGTTGCGCACCGTAAAGCCGTCCACATCGTCCATGTGCGTGATAAACTTTTCGCAGTTGGCATCTACATTCTCTATCAACACCCCACTCAATGGGATTTCGGGGATGCAAGTAGCTTTCACAAAGCGTTTTGCCGATTCCACGATCAGGTCTTTGGCATGAATATCGCGCACCGTAGGAGTCAGCTTGTCGATGGCTCTGGCAGGGGTACGTTCTGCCAATTCGCCCATATAATAAGGTGTGCCTAACAGATCCCAAGCAAACACGTCGTTGATGTTGATCATGCGCAGTCTTTCGAAGAAAATTTTCTCCGAACCTCCTCCTCTGTTGCGTCTGGTTTTGAATCTCAAGGCAGCTCTTGTGCCATCGAATACGCAGTCGTGCACATATACGTTTTTGATGTTGCCAGCCGTTTCGCTGCCACATGTGATGCCTCCGTGTCCGTTTTGTGCCAACGAATAGCGAATCACCACGTTTTCGGTAGGGATGTTGACACGGATGCCGTCTTCTGCACGCCCCGATTTGAGGGTAAAGCAGTCGTCGCCATTGTTTAGCGTGCTATATTCTACCAATACATTTTTGCACGATTCGATGTCTATTCCGTCGCCACTTGGCACTTCCACCGAGTTGACCGTTACGCCACGGATGATCACGTTTTCGCAATACGTGGGCGCAATGTTCCACAGCAGACTGCGATTGATGGTGATACCCTCTATCAGCACATTCTGGCAACGGATGGGCGCAATGCTTTTTGGTCGGTAAAAATAGCGTCCATCCATCCCGTCAAATACGCGTTCTTCGATAGGAGCATTGTAGTCCACATCTTTTTCCACTACGGATGGTCCGTTAGGAAGTTTACGGATTGGTGTCTCCATCGGTGGTCCCCAAAGCGTACCTTTGCCCGTTACGGCAATGTTTTCTTGCTCGTTGGCATAGATGAAAGCACCGGCGCTCATCACCTCGATGCCCTCGTGGCGAGTGAATACGGCAGGGAGATAATCTTCCACTTTTTCGGAGAATTCTATTTCTGCACCTTCGGCAATATGTAGATTTACATTCGATTTTAGTTCTATACGGCTCGATTTCCATTTTCCGGCAGGCACTATCACCATGCCTCCACCTTGGGCACTTACCTCGTCGATGGTTTGGTTGACAATCGGTGTGATGGGTTCGCCCTCTACTGCTCCCTTGTCGGCGATGCTAACAGTAAGTTCTGGAAATACAGGGCGTTGAGGTTCGGGCATCTCGAAAGGCAATTTTCCCAAAGGAGCAATTTCCTCGGGCATTGCTTTTGCCCCCACTTGGTCTGCCGTAGGGATAGTTAATGGTTTAACTTCTTTCTGGCAAGAAAAAAGAAAAGGAAAGAGAGAAACGAATAAAACACACGTAGAGAGTGTAAAGACTTTTCGCATGGTTATTTTTAATTGGTTAATAATTTATCATTTAGAGTAATGTACAAATATATGCTTTATCGTTGGAATA
>CALKIV010000010.1 GCA_937995835.1 uncultured Dysgonomonas sp.
CAGAATAAGAAAAAGATCAAAAATGTGCTGGTGATGAATCGGCACATTTTTGTTTAAAGCTTCTTTTCTTTAAGAATATAAATTTCATCTAATGTATAAGTGATATGAAAAAAATTATATGCTTACTTTTCCTTCTAGGGGCAGCTTGTCAGCTGACTTTGTGTGCGCAAGAGCAACAGGATAGTTTTTCGGCAGACATTATTGAGCTGCTTAAGGAGAAAGATGACAAGGCTGTATTAGGTAAAACGTTGATGAAGCTAGACAAGATGGAAGAAGAAGCAATCAATCGTTTTGCAAACGAGTTTATTACTCAAAGCAAAAAGGAAGGGCGAATTCATCTGATGAACGACTTGGTGATGCGTCTTTATTCTGCCAGTATTCCTAAAGCGCCAACAGGTAGATTGTTACAAATCATGAAACAGTATGGCGTTTTAATTGGGGAACAGGCACCCCCTTTTGCTGTTAAAGGTAAAACCTTGGCAGACTTGCTGACAGATGATCAACAGGTGCTCTTATTTTTTTATGAATCTGATTGTGATATTTGTCATGGCGAATTAGAAAAACTGGAGACAATGGTCAGTGGGCTTGAAACAAAAAATGTCACTTTGGTGTCCATTGACTGCAATGCAGAAGTGGAAACTCCACACAGCTGGCAATATAATCAGATAGACACTAATGGAAAAATCTATCTACCTTATGGCATCATGAAAATTCCTACTTATATCCTGATTGATAAGGATGGGTTGGTGAGCAAAAGATTTTCGAAGCTAGAGGATCTATTTGGCGAATGAAATAGTAAATGATGGAGAAAAATAAGAGCCTTCTGAAATAGCGTTTAGCTTTTCGGAAGGCTCTCTTACTTGGGAGAACAAGTAATTGAAAAATTGGAAAAAGATTTTTGCTGAAAAAGTTATTCTCCCTTGATTTCTATTCCTTCTTTGGTTTCTTCTCCTACCACTTTTAGTAGGGTGTTGCCTTCTTCCAGATTGCCAAAAATTTCTACCATCATGCCATGGTTTCGCCCTTTGCGCACACTGGTTTTCTTGGTTTTGCCATCCACTATTTGCATCACATAGATGCCCATATTGCTATCCACAACAGCCGATTTTGGAACAAAAAAGCTTGCTTCTTTCGCTTTCAGGCTCAGGGTGGCATCTACCACCATGCGAGGCAAGAGCTGTTTGTCTTTGTTGTTGATGTCCACTTCCACTTGTTCGGCTCTCAGCTTGGTATCTAGTGCGCCAGACTTGCGTATCACCTTGCCCGAGAATATGGTTTGAGGAATTGCCTTGGCTACAAAAGTCACGGTGTCTCCTTTCTGAACATAAGGGGTATGAGCCTCAGGCACAGCTAAAATAAGACGAAGTTCGCTATCTTTCTGAACCACCAAAAGTGGCATCTGTGAGCCCTTGCCTGCAGGTCCTACATAAGTACCAACATCGACACTACGTTGTGTGATCACGCCATTGAATGGGGCACGGATCACAAGATAATTTTCGATAGATTTCACCTCGTTGTAGGCAGATCGTGCAGCTTCGAGCTGTGCTTCGTCGGCCAGTTTTTTGGCTGTGATCTGGTCTACAGCATCGCGAGCCACTGCTCCTTCGGTTTCGTTGGCTCTCAGCACACGTTCGTAAGTGGCTTTGGTGGCAATGTAGATTGCTTCTTGAGCTTTCAGCTTCGATAGGGCACTAGCCAATTGTGAATTGATTTCAGGAGCTTCGAGGGTCATCAGTACATCGCCTTGTTTCACTTGCGAGCCCACATCTACCCGTAGCGTTTTGACATAACTGGATACTTTGGCATAAATCTCAACTTCTTGATCGGCAATCAATTCGCCAGGGATGCGCACCTGCACTGATGGATTCATCTTCTGAAGCTTGATGGTCTCCATATTCATGGGCATCATCATGGCAGGCTTAGCCGTTTCTTCTTTTTTGTCAGCCGAGGAACAAGCATTGAATAGTGCTAGTAGCCCGATAGCCATTGTGTATATTATATATTTTGTTTTCATATTTTAGTCCTTTATTGTTTATCGTATTTATTGTCGAAAAATGCACTTTGGCGATCTTCAGGGTCAAGTGAAATAGATTTCGTATTGCTTTTGCCTTGCACCCAAGCAAAGATTTGAGGGAGAATGAAAATGACTACAAGGGTAGAAGTGATCAGCCCTCCAATCACAGCACGCCCTAGTGGAGCTGTTTGTTCACCTCCTTCGCCAAAGCCAATAGCCATCGGAAGCATCCCTGCCACCATGGCAAAGCTGGTCATCAAGATGGGACGAATACGCAAACTGGCAGCTTCTTTAGCTCCATAAATACTATCTTCCGATTTGCGTCGGATGGCTTCGGCATTGGTCACCAAGAGTAGGGCATTGGCAATAGAAACCCCCATGGACATGATGATGCCCATGTATGACTGCAAGTTGAGTGTTGATCCTGTTATCAATAACAGAGACAAAGAACCAAAGATCACAGCAGGAATGGTGCTCAGGATGACAGCCGACAGCTTAAACGACTGGAAGTTGGCAGCCAATAACAGGAAGATGACAGCTATGGCAATCAATAGACCCGAAGCCAAACTTCCTTGCGCTTCGTCTAATACGGGAATCATCCCTGAAACCTCTACATTTAACCCCTTGGGTATTTCTCCTAATTCGGCAATGGCTTTTTCTACATCAGCTTGCGCTCTGCCCAAGTCTGTTTGATGGATATTTGCCACCACAGAGGTGTAGCCCATTGTTCCCTTATTGTAGCTTTCGCCATAGCCTTTGCCTGGTGTGATGGTAGCCACATCGCTAAGGATGGGGCGCATGTTGCCTTTTGATACTGGAATGTTAGCCAGATCGTCAACACTTGTCATCTTATTGATGGGCACTTGCACCTGAATGTCGTATGCCATTCCCATCATGCCACCTATCCAGAAATTCTTGCTGGTATAACGTGAAGACGAAGTAGAAGCCACCAACGATCTGGTGATGTCTGCCATCTCTACACCTAGCTGACCTGCACGCACCCGATCGACGTCGATGTTGAGGGTGGGGTAGTTGAGCGATTGAGGAATCTGCTGATCGCGCATGTAGTCAAATTCTTTTAGCTTGGCTAATAGCTTATTGGCATACATCTCGTTGCGCTTTTTCATCATCCCCGAAAAACGTACCTCGATGGGGTTGGTTGCTCCTTGGCTCAATACTTTCTCGGTCAATTCTATAGGCTCGAAGGCAATGCTGACCTCTGGCATCTTTTCAGCCAAACGAGTGCGAATTTGATCTTTCAATTCATCCAAATTCAATTTATTATTTTTGAAAGCAACCTGCAAAGTGGCTTCGTGAGGACCAGCATTATAAAGATAGATGGGGCTGACAGCAAAGGTAGACGGATGCTGACCAATGAAGGCAGAGGTGATCTTGATATGATCTTTGCCCGTCATGTCTTCTATCTCGGCTAATACTTGATGCACCTTCTTTTCTGTGACCTCTATGCGTGTACCTTCAGGGGCTTTGATGCGCACCTGAAACTGGCTAGAGTTTACATTTGGGAAAACATCTTTTCCGATGAAGAAAAACAATGCACCCACAGCAAGCAATCCTACTACAAGATAGGACGCAGTGATTGCCTTTCGACTAGGGAATAGACGATTGAGCGAGTTGAGCACTTTGGCCTTGAATCGATCGAATGCATCTACTTTGGCATAATGTTTTGCCAAATCTTCTTCCTTGATCAACCAGTTTGCCAGCACTGGCACAAAGGTTTGAGAAAGAATAAATGAAGTGATCATGGAAAATCCAATAGCCAAGGCCAAAGGCTTGAACAATGCCCCAGGGATGCCACTCATGGTGAGTGCTGGCACAAAGGCAGCAAGCACACAGAGCAAGATCAACAGCTTGGCAAAGGCAATCTGCTTACAAGCTTCCCAGATGGCAGTGGCTTTTTTCTTGCCCATCTCCAAGTGCTGGTGAATGTTTTCGATGGTCACCGTACTTTCGTCCACCAAGATACCGATGGCGAGAGCCAAACCAGACAAGGACATGATGTTGATGGTTTGTCCAAAAGCTTTCAAGAATAAAACTCCCGAAATCAAAGATATGGGAATGGTGAGCACCACGATGAGTGCCGATCGTCTATCTTTCAAGAAGAGTAGCACCATCAGACCAGTGAGCAAAGCTCCGATGATGCCCTCAGTGATCAAAGTCTTTACGGCACTGATCACGTATACCGATTGGTCAAACTCGTACGAGATGGAAACATCATCTGGCAAGTTGTTTTGTATGGTGGGTATCGTCTCTTTCAATTTTTTCACCACATCCCAAGTGGAAGCTTTTCCTGATTTGGCAATGTTGATATACACCGAACGTTTGCCATTGACAAGGGCATAACCTGTGGTGATGTCAGCGCCATCTTTCACTGTAGCCACATCACGCAGATAAACCGATTGTACATCACCTCTGAGGAGGGGAATGTTTTCGAAATCTTGCAATGTCTTCAGTGTATTGTTGGTAGGTGTCAGATAATTGATGTCTCCCACCTGAATATTTCCCCCCGGCGCTGTAATATTATTTTTAGTAATAGCCTCCACAATCTGATCGGGCGACATATTATAGGTGCGTAATGCCTGAGGGTCTACATTGATTTCTATAGAACGTGGACTTCCTCCAAAGGGTGGTGCACTGGTCAATCCAGGGATGGCAACCAAGAATGGACGAGCCGTAAAGTTGGCTATATCTTGCAGTTCGTTCTGATTTTTTGTTTCACTCTTGAATACCAACTGACCAATGGCTTGTGACGAGGCATCGAAGCGAATAATGAAGGGAGGTGGTGCTCCAGGAGGTAAGAAAACCTGCGAACGATTGGATAGGGCACTGATTTCGGCGATGGCTTGCCCCATATCCGTATCGGGGTAGAAGGTCACCTTCATCAGCGTTAAGCCCTGTGTGTTTTTGGTTTCTATGTTCTGTATGCCATTGGCAAACAGCATCATATTGATATACATTTTGGTGAAATATCCTTCCATCTGGCTGGGGGTATATCCTCCAAACGAGTGGGCGATATACACCACCGGCAGATTCATTTCGGGAAGAATATCCACCCTTATTTCTTTGGTAGCCTTGATACCAAATATCAACAAGCCTGCCACGAGCACCAATATGGTGATCGGCTTGCGTAAGGCGCTTTGTATCATATTCATATCAGTCTCTGTCTATTTCGTTGGTAAATAATTCTAAATGACCTGTCGACGAGGCTTTTAGCAGTAGTGCTTGCCACACGTTGATGCTTGCAATCTCGTTGTCGGTCTCTGCTCTGTTGAGCGCATAAAAAGCCTGTGTGAGGTCTGCCACATTAGATAAGCCATTCTTGTAGAGCGCCACATGCTGTTTGTAAGCTAATGAAGCTGCTTCCACTTGGATGGGCGATTCTTGTTTATGCTCTCTTGCGTTTTTTATTTTATCATCAGCCATTACTGCTTGCGTTTTCAGCTCGCGTTGCATCAGATTATAATCGTCTTGCAGTGCCAGTGTGGCATATTTTTGATGCTTGATTTTAGAATGATTTCTAAACAATGACGATACGCTCCATGTAAGGCCTACACCCACCAGATAGTTTCCTCTGTCGATACCTACACCTTTGGCATAGCTTCTGGAGAAGGCTGAATTGTCTTGAGGATAGTTGTGCTCGAAGCCCGATCCACGCCCTTGAATCACCCCAAAGAGTGAAAGCTTGGGCATATTTTGCGAGCGCAAGAGTTTGTGTTGCGCCTCACTCATATCGATGGCATTTTGCTTATGTGTTAAAAAAGGATGTGCTTCGCTAACCTCTGTTTGCTGAGCAATGAGGGGCTGTTGTAACGCGAAAGCATCATCAAGCGTAAATCTTGTATAGTCTACACCGATGAGCATGGCTAACACTTTAGACAGTTCGATCTCTTTATCCTGAATTTGTAGTAAGCCAATCTTAGCATTAGAGACTTCAGCCTTTGCCAATGAGGCATCTACCATAGGTTTGAGCCCACTTTCGGCAAGCGAAAGCACTGTAGAAAGGAAGACTTCGGCACGTTCGATATTCTTCTTTTGTACAAATATCATGCGTTGAACGGCTAGCAAGTTGAGGTAAGCTCCAGCGACTTTTATCTGATGCTGAAATTTTTCTTGTTCCAGATCAGAGGTGCGCTGTTGCGTATTTACCTTAGCTATCTTGATCTTATTTGAGGTTTGACCAAAGGTGAAAAAGTCCCAGCTGATGTTTGCCAGATAGAGCGAGCCAAAGGCTGCATTCCAGTTGTTTTCGGGTAGAGCTACGCTGGTGGAGGCTACGCCCAAGCCTCCAAACCCATACATGGGACCATTTTGGGCATTGATGGTTCCGTAACTTTGTTGAGCCGAAAGTTTCAGTTCGGGCCAATAGTCTCGGTGTGATTCTTGTACTTTTGCCTTCGATGCTTCTAGGTAATTGCTCTTCGATTTGATCGATTCGTAATTGTCTAATGCCATCGTCAAAGCATCTTTCAGGTGCAATGTCTGAGCTGATGCTGTGAGATAGGTGAAGAAAAGCACAAGAAGAATGGTATATTTTTTATCCATATTTCTGTATTTGTCTTTTTTTGAAAAATAAATAAAGTGCTTCAACCCGATGAATGTGCATTGGGGTTGGAGAAAGGATAGGGGAGGAGGAATTTTGTATCTTGACGAAAGCAGAAAAAGAATGATTCGTCAGTTGTTCTCTATCCTTTATGAGGATATGAGAAACACATGATCATCTAAACTTATTGCTTAGTTGCTATTGATAAAATATTGATACAAAAAATCCGTTCCCTATACAAAAATAGGAGAATCAAATACGGTAAACGCAGTGCAATACATTGATTGGCACAGCCGTTTGGGGTGGGGTGGAGTTATAAAATGCAAGGTCTGCCTGATCGATAGTATTCGTGATTTCGAGTCCAAGAAAAGGCAATACGTTTTGCAAAACGATGTATTGTTCGGTGTTGAGCTTCACCTCTGTTTTAGCCAACGACTGATCTATGTTTACTTTCACAAATTCAGTGTTATCCTTGCAACAGCCAGCTTCGGCTTCTGCTTCCTCCTGTGTCATGGAGCCTGAGAGACAGATAACACATTTAGAACACTTGGAACAATATTTTTGATTATCTGCTAACACGATAGGCTCAGTATTCTTGTTGAGCTCAAGACAAAGCATCTTGATACTGATCATCCCGGTAGAGAAAATCAAATAGCTAAGTGTTAATATGATAAACAATATTCTTTTCATCGTCGCAAAAGTAAATATAAAAAGTGATAAATAGCTAGGTGACTGTTTTATTTTAAAAATATTTAAGAATGTTTTGCCTAGGATTGTCTTTCTAACTTCTTTGAGTACCGAAATGATTGAGTTTGAGTTTTATTTTTCTTCTTATGCTTGTTCTTATATATGTTATATAGCAGAAGAAACAATTAGTGACGATTTTGTTTAGCTCTTGGTAAAGTCAATACAGCTCTAGAGATTGTTGAGCTTAATGGTGCTGTGATTAAGTTAATGACGAAATAATATATTGTAAACCATTTATTTAAGTGGATTGTTTTTCGTATATTACTACTTGTGTAATATACTTATTATTCAATCTTTTCCTCACTGTGATTTGTTCAATTATTAACGGAGCTTCGCTT
>CALKIV010000011.1 GCA_937995835.1 uncultured Dysgonomonas sp.
GACCATCGAGCAAGGAACGGATGCCGAAACCACGTTGTTCATTTATGAAAATAGTACGATACAGACTCCAGTTAGAGGCTATTCAGATGGTCGGATATCTCGTGGTGATGATGCTCCTAAATATATTATCACTAATAAAACGGGAAGAATTTCAAGAGATTAAAAAAATCTCCCCCTCTTGGCAAGTAGCCAGGAGGGGGAGGTTTTTGGTTGTATACTTTTATGCAATTACTTCATCGTTTTGTATTCAATAGTGTATTGAGCGCTAAAAGTTCCTCCTTTATCGGAGTCTTCTCCTGTTTTTCTATATGTTATTGGATAATTGTCTTGATCACTTATGATTTTTATATCTGAATAATATGTTCCATCCTCATGTTTTTCTAGTTTACCATCTCCATATTGATAGAATATGTTATTGGATTTTTTTGGCATATGTGTTCCTGTCATATTCCGAAAAGGAAGGTCTGCAAATTCAGGACCTAGATTTAGATGGCTATTATAAGTTAATAAAAACCAAGGAGGAAGATTTAGGTTGATAAATGGATTGTAAAGTGTAGAGTATTCATATTCTGTGATATAAATATCCTTAGAGTACTCGTAATAAGGATTGTTTTCATATGAAATATCTGTAAACATAACCTTAAGAAGATTCGAATAGTTATCATAAGTCTGTTCTTCTCTTCTCGCAGAAGACTTATTCCCCCCTTCATCCCAAATCTTTTCAAAGAATGTAGCACGTCCCTTGTCATCAGTCTTAAATTGGTAATGCTTATGTTCATTATCAATTCTAACCATAGACTTGTCATAACTGATATTGTATACCTTATCGATAGAAGTAGAGCCGTAGTTTTTAGTAAATTGTGTCAACATTCCATGTGCGTCATAACTAAAAGTGTAAGTGTATATATCTGTTTTAGATGTAGTTGAGTAAGTCTTTTTATCAATCAATGTTTCTAGCTGTTCTTTATCATTATATACAAAACTATACTCTTGACCTTTGTCACTTATTATTTTCACAGGCAACAACTTCACTTTTGGTTTTTCTCCGCCATCGTCCTCTTTGTCTTTGTCATCACTGCATGAATAAGCAATGCCAAGCAATAGGCTCACCAATAAAAATTTAAATAAGATTTTCATGTGCTAATTTCTATTTATGTTATTATTCTAGATTTGTTCGTATTATCAATTATGAAGGTAAACTGAAAAAATGATTCTCACAAGTTTAAAACTAAAAACCTCCCCCTCTTGGCAGTAGCTAGGAGGGGGAGATAATTATTCACAGCACAAGCCCATCAGCATCCACAGCCCCTACCTTTCTTAGGAAAGTAGAAACCCGAGTTGAACGACTTGTCAGTCGAACCCTCGTGAATTCTCTGGTCGCAACAGTAAGCATTGGCAGGTCGCCACAGGGGATAGCTGGCTCTACATCGGCAGAGAAAATCTACCAACTGATCGCGCAACAGATCGGCATCGTTTTTCATCCAACTGCGCAGCTGTGCAATGTCTTTCACGTCCACGCCACGACTATTTTCGCTCTCACGGATGGTCACCCCTTTGTTGGCTATCGTTGCCCAATGGAAGGGTAGAGCTTGATATACAGCGTAGAACGACAATGCCGGAGCCGTCTTGACGATCAGCGCACTGTTGTCCTCCGTCAGACTGTTGGTCTTGATCTGATGCTTCAGTTCGCTGATCAGGGGCTCGCCCAACACGGGCTCGATGTGCAACTCCTGAGCGATGCTGATGTAAGGCAAAAATTCTTCGATATCCACATTTGCCGTCACAGGCGAATGTAGTTTAAACAACTCTTCGTTGATGATTGGTATTTGTAAAAGTTCGTCCATATTGATTTGGATATTGTTGTTTTTATAAAATTTCTATGTGTTAATACGTTAAGCCTTGTCCTTCTTGGCACTTGGGTTCATCTGCTCCACAATGTCCAGTTCCTTGATCGTCAGACGTGGATAGCCGTTGTTGATGGCAAAAGGATTCAGACAGTCCAAGATCTTGCGTCTCATTTGCTGAATCACCGTGCTGTTGTAGAGAATATACGAATTGATGATCTCGCTGGCATTGCCCGACAAATTGCCCGAACCCGACAGCCCGGCAAGGGTGGGAGAGGTGAGGCGATGTGCCGAAATGATTTTTTGGAAAATAATCTCATCCACATTGTTATACAAATCAGCATTGTCCGAAGCCGTGTAAGAGGTCACCACGGGCTTTATCTCCTCGCTCTCGCCCCACAGCACCACGATGCTGCTTGTCCCATTGGCTCCCGTGTAGCTCATTTCTATGTCTTGTTGAAACTGCTCTTTCATCTCCTGCGTAGGGTTGCTCGGCATTGTGATGATGGTCGAAGGCACAAAACCATTGTTGATCGAATTTCTGTAAAACTTCCCCAACAGCCCATCAGCCTCCACATAGTTGAGCGCCGAATAATACTGTGGCACAGGATAATAGTCCAAACTAGGCTCATAATCTTTGTAGTAGAACAAATACGGCACACCCTTTTGCATCTCTTGCGAACCATAAGCCACGATCTCCGTCGGTGCAAATTTGCCATAAGTCTTAGACCAATCGTTGGACAAGAAATACGACAGGCACATGCCATACTCGTTCACCTCGCCCACGCGCACCTTGCTAAAGTCCGTGTGAAACAAGCTCACACTCTTGCCATTCTCGTTGAGGATCACCTGAAAGCAAAACCCTCCGAAGGTCGTATAATCTTTCGCCAGTTTCTCTATCACCCCGTTCCAGTCCTCTGTGGGGTTCGGTTGCCCATAATATTCACCCTCGGCAAGTCCCAGCCCACAGATGTAGGTCACCTTGTTTTCTATCACAGCCTTGTTGATTGCCGACTCGTTGTTCAGCTCTATGATGCGTTGAGGTAGCAAATTGTCTCTGTCGTAGTTCACCCACCCCTTTGTGTTGCGTGTGAAGGTCGGATAAGCCTTTCCGGCCGCCGAAAGCTTTATCACAGCATAATTTTTCTTTTCAGCATTGTTTTTACTCATAAATCAAACCATTTTTTTTAGTGTTATTAAAATCTTAATTGCGTTTGGTCTATAGATAAAACCACCCCCAAATGATGGAAAAAAGGCGCTCCATGTCCCCAAAATCATCAAAAAACAGGCTTTGAGGCTCACTTTTCTTCTCTTTCTAACTCACCCACCTTTTCCCCCAACCTGTTGATGCTCCTTTCTTTTGCACCTTTTCCCCCTTAAAATATCTTCTCTTTTAGGGCGTGTCCCTTCGGGTCGGGCTTTTCGCAGTAGTCCTCGCCCCGATGGGGCTGTGGGCTACTCAGCTACAATCCCTCACGCAAGGCTGACGCACCTTATTGCTGACGCACAAAAAAAGAGCACCATTGTGGCGCTCCTTCTCTTTCTTGTATGCTATTCTTTTTTTATTCTGGATGCAAATTAATCTACTACTATATAGATTGGGTCTCCTTTGTCAGGCGACAGAATAAGAGGTTTATCATAAAATTTCTTAGAGACCTTCACTGATTGTTCTCCAAAATTATTGAGTTCGCATTGTAGCGTCATCAGTTTCATATTTTTGCTCACATCCAAAGTGGTCAGTTGGTTCAAGTAGCAGACCAAGAATGCCAGATCAGGGTTTTTGCTAACATCTAGACTGGTCAATTGGTTTAGCTTGCAGTAGAGCAGTCTCAATGCTGTGTTGGTACTTAGATCCAAGCTTGTCAGCTGATTGTCATCACAGGATAGTATTTCTAAGTCTATATTTTTATTAACATTCAAGATAGTCAGCTGATTAGCATCACTGTATAGTTCTATTAGCAGAGTGTTTTTGCTTACATCCAAGCTAGTCAACTGATTGACGTAACAGCATAGATAGGTCAGTGCTGTATTGTGGCTTACATCTAAGGTAGTCAACTGGTTATATCCACACGAGAGATACGTCAAGGCAGTTAAAGCAGTGATAGGCTCCAGGTTTTCAATGTTTTTGGTTTCCATTCGTAGTTCAGTAACCCTTTGTTGGCCATCCACCAAGCTAAAGGTCACGCCCTCATGTTTTATCATTTTGATATGTTGAGGATCGGAATCGTCGAACTCCCATTCTAGTTTATTATCAGGGTTCGTCTTGTAGATAGCATACAATGCATTGATGTCAGCGCTTTGTTTATCACACGAAAACAGGACTAAAACGAGACATAGTAAGAGGGGAAAGTATTTCATTTTCTATTATTGGTTGTGTTATCAATACCTTTTTTAGATGATTTTGTAAATATAGATACTTTTTCAGAAAAAGTAGAGCCATCACTCTGCTATGATCACTAAGTCAGCGAAGTGTTTTGAGGTTTTATATCTCATCTATTGGCGATAGGTGTGATTTATGTTATGGCGTAAGTGTAATATAATTAATAGATTAGGTAATTAAATGGCTTTATTAACATATTCACTATTCGCCTTTTGGGGGCTCAGCTTTGCCCCTACCATAAAAGAATAAAAAATATATCCCCCTTTAGAAATGCTGTGAGTGCTATTTCAATAAAAATATATCGAAAAACGATAAATAGTTTGCGTAATTCGAAATTTATTTATTCTTTTGTAATGTCAACGAATTATAAAAAGAAGAAATGATGAAAAATAAAGTAAAACTCTACGGCATAATAATTGGTCTTGTGTACACTGCCATTATTGTTTCTGCATTATTTAACAAAATAGTCGATTATAAGCTTGCCATTAATACAGGTTATGAGGTTATACCGGCGAAGCATGAAGGCGATGGACCGGTGAAGGTGTTGCACTTTTACAAAGTAAGAGTATCTCCCAAAGAAGGTAAGCGTATTTTGAACGAGCATTTCGATAGTAAAGACACTAAGGTGAGCTACGCGCCCCAAAATGTTTGGATGGGGCTAGATGAAGACACGGCTGTCTATCCGGTGAATAAAACAGTGTGGGCTATCCTATTTATCGTTTTGATTTTGTTTCTTCTGGTCATCATACCTTACATCCCAATATTATTCTATCAGATCATCCGCAGGGTGGTGTTCAAGGAATTGTTGGATCAATCTGTGGTCAGGCGCATCTTGCGAATGGGGTGGATATTGGTGGGCTATTTCGTCGCCAGTCTTATTATGGACGTTATGGGCTATCTGATAGTGAAAAATTCGTTGACGCTCAACGATTATAACATCGAATCTCCACAGCTAAATTATATGATCCTGATGCTTGGCTGTCTAGCGCTGTTTTTGGGGCAAGTGTTAAAATCATACTTGCAAATGAAGGAAGAACAAGATTTAACCATTTGACAAAAAGAGAGGAGGAAAAATTTATGGCAATAGTTGTGGATCTGGATGTGATGATGGCAATACGAAAAATGTCGCTCAACGAGCTTTCCGAAAGGGTGGGAATCACCCCTGCAAACCTTTCGGTGCTGAAAACGGGCAAGGCCAAAGCCATACGCTTTTCGACATTGGAAGCCATCTGCCAAGTCTTGGACTGTCAGCCGGGCGACATCCTGAAGTACGAAAAGGAAGAATAAAAATCTGACAATATTTCTGACAAAAAACAATCATTCTTGCAAGACATATTTTGCGAGAACAGGGGATACCTATCTCAAATAAAAAATAAAAACAATCTCAAAAAAAACTACAATTATGAAAACAAAAGCACTAACCACAATCATCCTTTCCATTCTGTTTGTAAGCAATCTGGCAGCAGTAGAAAAATTGGAAACCGAGAAATCGGACGCCATCATCCTCAAAGAGTGGGTGGTGAAAGGAACTGAACGACAAATAGATGATAAAAAAGTAGTTTACGAAAGTAACGACTGCAATCAGATGTTGAGCAAAACGGTCTTTCGTCAAAACAGAAACGGTGAATGGATACCTAGCCAAAAGTATGAGTATAGCTATCGTTCGACAAACGACACGCTTCCCTCATCGCTGAGCTATGCCAAATGGAATGGCGCCAAAGAAGTGTGGAGCGATGCACAAAGAATAGACTATTGAGTAAAAGAAACACTACTATTTTTTTACATGTTCCGAATTCGGTTTCAGCCTCTGGTCAGGCTGGAGCCGTTTTCTTTAAATCCTCCATTGGGAGTAAAATTATTCTACCCTTAATTTTATTTTTCTTTACTACTTGTGACAGTGAGTTTAACAGGTGAAAAATATATTATATATATAGATTATTATAAGTTGAACATATTGTATTTCGTTAATAATGAGTGATTTATTTTTGTGATCGAGAAAATAAAATCCTTTCTTTTGCGTTACTTTATAGTGAAATCAACATATAAATATATATTAAATGTACAAAAACAAGTTTAAGCAGATCCTTATCTTTTTGATTCTCATCTCTGTAGTTATTCCTGCAACGCTCTTGGCTCAAGAGGAGAGAGGGCTGAAAAAAGCGGCAACAATCTTGAAAGATAGATTTCCTTCTACTCGTTTAGTTGATATCGAATATCAGACATTTGCAACTTATGATTTCAAGACAAAGTTGCATAAACAAGATTTTCAGAAAGGGCAGATCAAAGATCATCAATATTTCAGAACATCTGTCAACATCCCTCTCATCCGAAAACAGCGTTGGTCAGTGGCCACTTCGTTGCTCTACAAATACGAAACCTTTGATGTCAACAAGGCTACCTATACCAATTTTCCTGCCTACAACCTTTTTGATGGCAAAGACACGCACTACATAGCTGGTTCAGCAAGCTTTTCATATTTTTCTAGCCTATGGGGCAAACCTCTGATATACAACGCATCGCTGACCATAGATGGGAGCCATAGGTATGTGGAAACTTTCAAAGTTGGGCTTAGTGCTATTATGGTGCTCAATGCCTCCAAAACATCACGATTGAGCATCGGGGCAGTTACCATGTACGACTCCAATTTCATCACCCCATTTGTGCCAGTGCTTGTCTTTTGGCAACAACTTGGCGATGGATGGTCACTGGATTTGACCTTGCCACAGAGAATCTATTTTGTGAAAGATGCCGGTAAGAATGGGCGATTGACCTTGGGCTCAGATCTGAGATCTAATGTTTCGTATTTCTATCCGGGGCTCGAAGAGTTTGACAAAAGCTATTATTATAGAGAAATTCAGCTGCGAACGAGTGCCATGTACGAGCATCGCTGGCATTCTTTTATCCTTTATAGCAGAATGGGGATGATGAACGTTTTGGACGGAAAAATGACCAAAACGGGCAAAACAAGTAAAAACCATATTCTATCCACCAGACCACACCCAAGCCTATACTTCAATGTGGGAATATCCTTCAATCCTTAATTTTGATCATCGAGCTGTTGTGAGATAAAAAACATCTAGTGGCACACTATTCCTCATTTTTCGAGTTTTCTGTATGAGGAAGTCCTTAGACTTGGGCATCACTCTGCGAAGAATTCTAAATCTGATAGGGGAGTCATGACTAAAAAGACTAAGGTCATATTGAGATTTTAGCCTCATCTATCAGTGATAGTCGTAATTTATATCTCTCTGTAAGTGCTATATAATTAAGTGATTAGATAATTAAATAACTTTATTAATATATTCAGTGTAAACCTTTTAGGTTTTGAGGAGTGATATTTAAAAGAAAATGCTAATTTTATATTTAGCAACATGTTTTAAGTGTCATTTTCGTTTGAGTTAATTAAAATAAACGAAAAATGAACAACAGAAAGAAAACCTTAGGAATCTCAGCACATAGAATTTTTAAGAGTGGAGTTTCGCAATTCAATCTAGCTTTTTTAAGAAGCTGATCGTTGCGAAACTCTGTCATTTTTGAGAATATTGGTTTCTGGTTATTCACTTTTCGATTTCGGCTTCCGGCTTTTGTTCAAAAAGCAGAAAATCTTCATCTTTCACTGAGCCGAAAATAGATTTTACTTTCTCTCGTGCTTTCTCTTTTACTTCAGGGGTAATGTGGTCCCACACTGTTTTTAGTGCATAGAGCATGGCTGCCAAATCGTCCGTATGTCCTAAAATGGGCACAGCATCGGGGATGAGGTCTAACGGAAGAATAAAGTAGCCCAACGCCCCGATGATCAACGCACGCTGAGCAGGAGGAAAATGCTTGTTACCTACCGAATAGTAGAGTAAAAGAGCTGTATAGATGGTCTTTACGCCTGCTTTTTTGGCATATTTGGCAAGCTTGTCGCTAAACTTGGTTTCCGAAAATTCTTTGCCATAACTCTCTATCTGACTTCCGTCGTTTTGTTGTTCTTTATCTTCCATATTTTCAGTTGTTTAGAGCTGATATGACAGCTCATCCTCTGGAGCTTGATTGTTGACAGGTCCATCGCTCCAAATGTAGCAAATATAATTTGTATGTCCTTTGGCATTAAGTTATATTATGAGTCGTGGGGCTTCAGTTTTGTCTGATAAAATGTCTATCTTTAGCCTTTTGTAACGGGGCATTGCCTGCCAGTTGATATTTAATAATAAGAAGAAGATAAATAGATTGTTATGAGCAAAAATCAGAAAGGAAATATAATTAGGGGAATCATCATCTTGGTGATGGCTTTGGTGATGCTCTACATCGTATTTACGCGTTTTGCAGCTACTACTTATTGATGAGATAATTTTCCTCGTTCTATCTTTGTCAATTTGCCCATCTTTTCGGCTGAGGGGGAAGAATAAAAAAGAAAAGTAAGAGTAGAATCTACGTATTTTTTATTTTGCCAAGCAGATGAAATATAACTGTTTTGGAACAAATGCTTTAGCTCGGCCTTAAATAAAATGTAAGTGTTAGATTCTAAATTCTACTCTTACTTTGCACATCATCAATCAAAAGTAATATCAGCTTGTTTTGCTCATAATTTGCTGAAAACCAGATAACTCTTTTTTTGATCAGAGAACAAATAGAGCTCATGATTCTCTATTGCATACTCGGTTGCGTTTTCTATGATATGGAAGAAGATATGTTCATCTTCCAATTGTGTTTCGCTTTGAGTGGAAATCAACTCTTTGAAACTGATTTGCGCTCCCGATGTTTTGTACTTTCCTCCTATTGAGTTTCTTTCTCCCCATCCATAAGCCTGAATGTTGTTCATAAACTCTAACAAAAAGGTGTCTTTGTTGCCAGATTTAGTCCTTCTAATTGACTGATTGTCAGTGGTAACGTATCCTTTTAGTTGCCACTTAGTGTCAGATAGTTCAGCTTTACTGCCTTTTCTATCACAACCACAGAGGCTGATTGTGATAAAAATAATGCTGAGTGTGTGCATTAGCAGTTTCATGTTGTTTTTTTAAAGTTTGTTCGTTTGTCTGTTTGTTAAGGTTGGAAACTCTGGTTTCGCTCCTCTGTACCTATTAGATGCTTTAAAAGGATAAATGTTGCATCTGAAATTAAAAAAAAGAATAATATTTTTATAAATGCCCCTTACAGAGCTCAAAACGGATTTTTATCAAAGAAAAAAATTGCATTAAAATAAAATTGGGGTTTATTATTATGCGACAAACAGAGTGGACGTTTGGTGCGCACTCTGTTTGTTCTAAAGACCAGATCTTTTTATTCAACCTTTTTTTCCTAATAAGTGTATTCGATCAGTCCTTGCGTTAAGCGTGTATGTTTACTAAAATTCAATGTACGTTTTATTTTTCGGAAAAAAGCACAGAATGTGCTGAAAAAGAATGTGTTTTATAGCATACAGCAGAAATGACCGAGTATTAATAAAAAACATTAACTTCATTATTATGTGGATAATATGCCTATCCTAAAAACAAGTAACCTTGGCACGAGTTTTGCCATTTAAGCAGCTTTTTTTCTGAAAGCTGCTTTTTTTTGTATCCATCGCTCCTGTGAAATCTATCTATTTGAGCTCGCAAAGTATTGAAAGCAAAGAAGTTCGCAAAATCACTTCGCAAACTTCCCAATCTTAACACAAACTTTACAAAACTACACAAATAGATAATATATTTTTATTACCCTCTCTGTCTTTATTTATTATGATGCTTGATCATAACACTACAAAGGTAATTATTATATACGTAATCCAAAACAGTAAATAGTGAATTAAAGTTATATTTTTCGCAAATAAAGTGTTCCAAAAGTCGATATTCGAATCTATAATTTGACTTTTGTCATTTATCGGATGTTTGTAAAACTCTGTATTTGACCTCTGTCCACCAAGAATATTTTATATTTAGTGTCTTCGATACGCTAATGAATGCATGAGAAAAATATTTTGTGGTGCATCTTACTTTTATCTAAATTATGAGAAAATTTACTCATTTATGGTATTTTGCATTTCCTCAGAAAGCTCGATCCTTGTCAATTCTCAACTTCGCTTCTTCTTTTTTCTTCTTTTTCCCGATCAACAAATCATCTTTCATTTTATTACTCCAAATATTTCGAAGTAAACCGAAAACAGTTATCTTCGTAACAGATTAATTCATAATATATTTAACACATGAGCACAATGAAAAAGTTATTTTTACTCCTTCTTGTATTGCCTCTTGCTTTTATGGCTTGTAGCAGTGATGATGACAAAGAACCGGGAGAAGAAGACCTTGATAAGATGACCATCGAGGAGTATATGAGCAAAGACCGAAAATTTAAGTGGGCAGGCGACTGGAACGATCCTGATCATCCTAAGTATAAACCGGAGTACGCTACTAAAAAATATAATCCATTGGTGGGCGTATGGCACAAAGAAAATACAATAATAAATGGTGTTAGTATTTTTACTGAGGATTATCATTATGAATTATATGACTATGACCCAGATACCAAATATCTTAAGTTTAGAAATAGAATACCTATGGAAGCTATGAATGATAAAGTATATAGGAATTTGTATGGATCTGGCGTTTATGGATTTAGTTCTTCTGGACGCCTTTTGTATATAAATTTGTTGGCTTCAAATGCACCAGACGGCTCTATTATTAAGAAGGATAAGTGGAGTACATGGAAAAGATTAGATGAATCAGACTATATACTCCCTGATAAATAAGGACTTGCTTATTGTCGCCATTTAGGCGGACATGTTTTTAGGGCGCATCCCTTCGGGTCGGGCTATTCGCTGTAGTCCTCGCCCTGTCGGGCTGTGGGCTACTTGCTACTATCCCTTGCGCGGGTGACCCTCTTTTTTCTCCCCTTTTCTTTCTCCTTTTTCTAAAAAACAGTTATCTTCGTAACAGATTAATTCATAATATATTTAACACATGAGCACAATGAAAAAGTTATTTTTACTCCTTCTTGTATTGCCTCTTGCTTTTATGGCTTGTAGCAGTGATGACAAAGAAAAAGAGCCCAAAAATGAGGACGACATGACCATCGAGGAGTACATGAGCGAGACTCGAAAATTCAAATGGACGGGAGATTGGAACGACCCAACAGACCCACTAAACACTAATCCAAACAAAGACAAGGTGTACAACCCAATAAAAGGGTATTGGAAGGGGGAGACAGCTATCGTTTTTTATTACTCCGAAGACTTTGAGTTTATTCGTTATAGATATGATAAAGCAGAAATGACTTTGACTTTTATTGACAAAGTTTCATATATTATCAATAACAGAACGTATAGATACCTTTCGAACTCTGATAATTTCCCCTATGGGATAAGCACAGATGACAAGACACTGTATTATCATGAATCAAGAGTGGCGACTGAAGGAGATGAAATAAGTAAAAAAGATTGGGATAAAATGAACAGGTTTGATGCGTCAGGTTTAAAAATAAAATAGAAAAATAGAGGGTGTGTCAAATTGACTTCAAACACACCCTCCTTCTATTATATCTTTTTTATCAGTTTCAGTTTTGTTTTTCCGTTCCCCATCAGATCGAATCCATCTGCGTCTACTACGTTATACAAGTCTCCATTTAGGCGGACATAGGCACGGTCTAACATATCATACTCTTCGGGCGTCAGGTAACATTCCACACAGGTCAGTTCCTTATCGTTGGTCAAGAGGGTAAAATACTCTCGCATAATGCTGTTAGGCTTATCCTCATAGTTTAAGTACAAATCTTTTTTACCTTCATATTTGCCGGATACCACAGCCAAATCTACTGCTGTACTATATACTTTTTGAGTGATTTTTCTCTTCGGGTTGTGAAACCAAAAGCGCAAAGCCTTGTTTAGGTATGTTTTATTGCGGATGTTTTCGTCATTGCTTGTCCACACCTCGTTGTCTGTGATTACAGGTACAGGAATTTCAGACCCGAATTTTTTTAGTTTTTTGTACCAACAATATGAAAAGTTTGAGGTCTGCTCCACTGTATTGTTTTCGTTGCTCCCGGTTTCAAATGTGCCACCTCCTGTATCGCCTTCGGTTATAAATTCTTTGTCTTTCGCACTTTCCACATAGCCGGTTTCGGCAGTGTCGATGGTAAATCCTAGTTTGTAGGCACGGGGTAGGGCTAGGCTTTCGTTGTTGGCATGACTAATATTTGCTTTTTTGTCCAGATCTATAACCAGTGAGGTGTTTTTTACGATATTTGCCTCTTTCATGTTCAGGGCAAAGCTTTTGTCTCCTCTATGCACCAATTCCAGATTGAAGGCTTTGCAGAAGTTTGTGATCCAGTCGTCTATCTTCATTTCCGTAGGCAAAAATTTAGAAAGGTCTATCCGGTCTACCAATAGCAAGACATTGTCGCCCCACTGCATGGGGGCTGTGCTGTTGCCTTCTTTATCTTCTATGGTGATCCATGAATCGTTGGCAGAGAATGCTTCTACACTTAGCTCAAAGGTGATCTCCTGATGCATCCAGTCGTGCTTAGACGATCTGTTTTGGCAGGTCACAAGATTGAGTTTATCTCCTTGATCCAGCCACACCATTTGGTGTATCGTTCCTTTGCCACCATAATAGGTTGATCCCGAATAGTTGGTTAGGAATGCTGTTGTGTCTGTGTCGTTTAGTTCCACCATATATTTTCCCACTTCTGTAGCTTCTCGCTCTTCGCTTCCTGTGTCCACACTGATATAGCCTGGGCTAAATACTGCCGACTTTGATATTTTCTCTTCTAAGTTACCCTTCCATGATTTTCCGTGTTTTATTGCCATAGGGTTGGCTATCATTTCCCTGTTGTTTTTCCATTGGGGGTGTTCGAAGTCGTACAAGGCAAAGTTATACCCATCTTTTCTTGTATAGTTACCATTGTGTGCCGTCATTCTTCCCCACGAAAAGCCACAGAGATAGTTGGGGTTTTGTTTAGGGTCTACAAAGTTTACACATCCCAGTTGAGGAAATATAGCATTGGGATTTGGACTTTTATTGTCTTCAAGCGTTGTGTTTCTAGGTTGATTGTCTTGTGAGAAAGTGTTGTCCATCGTTATGTCCGATAGTTCCAGTTTTTCGCTGTCGCTTCCTCTTTGGCGTATTAGTTTCAGCTCCACGGCTACATTTTCAAAACTTCTTTTGTCTGTATTGTAATTGGCTGACATAATGTCGATTGGTGTAGTCTGATCGTTCATATCCACTACTCTCTCCCAGTATCTCCCTTGGTCGTGTATTAGACTGATAGTAGCATCTAGGCTTATTTTGTACAATCCATCATGAGGGACAATGTATTCCACCTGATTGTTGTTGAATATTCTCAAATGGTGGCTGTCATCTTGGTGCGATTTAACGTCTAAATTATCACTTCTAAACAAGTTGCAGGCAACAAAACCTTGTGACGGCTTGGCACCATCTGTATTGTTAGTGTAGTCTTTGGCGTGTTCGTTGGCCACTACTTGTCTTTCTCTTTTGTCTTGGCTTTTATACATATTTGTCCAATAGCCCTTCAATTTCATTTTTTTCACTTCGAAGGACATTGGGTGACTTTCAGGGTTCTTATAGCTCATATATAGGCTACTCAATCGCTCGTCTTCCATTGCCGTACCTGTCAGGCTATAGTTTGCGGATTGAAAAATATGCTGTAACATTTGCTTACAGTTGACTGAGGGTGGTAAGTTTTGCAATGTAAATGCAGTAGCATTATCCAGATTCGTACTGTTGGTACCAGGTAAAAGCCCATATAATACAAGAGGAAAAATGCACTCTCTCAAGTTTCCATCTGGTTTTAAGGTTGTATTATATTCTGTAAGTGATTTTTCACCTTCAAAAGGAATTATCCATGGATCAATATCATTCATCTTTCTCTCCCCAAATACATCTTTGGCGGTTAGGGGGGCAGGCACGCCGAGGTTGCCTCGATAGCCTTTGGACGAGATTTCGGACAGGCGAAATTTGCCATCCAGAATCAGGATGTTGTTCACATAGAGGCGCGCATCGGGATAGAGGGTGAATTTGCCCACCGTTTCTTCCACATTCTTGTGCCCAAAGATTTCGTTATTGCGTGCAGTAGCCGGCAGTGTGATGCTGTAAGATTTCTGCGAGTCTTTGGTATTCAGTTCTTTAGGGTTGTAGAGCTGACGACGGAGTTTGATTCCCAAATCGGCTTTTTCTAGGTCGCACAGTTGACCTGCAATGTATAATTCTATGTTCATTTTGTTTTGTTTTAATTTTATTTTTTGCCTTTTATGATCGAATAATTAAAGTCATTGTTTCGCTCCAACAGCTTGTTGAGGCAGACATATCGCTGGGCATCTATCGCATGATTGTAGCGATCGACGGGTACATTCATTGGCTCGCCAAACTCGTCGGTTTGCCACTTGTAGTTTCGGTATTCTTGTATGACGTTCAGACTGTTGCGTGTCACATTCTTTGCATACCGATTGAAGATCGAGAGCCCTGTGTTGATGCTGTCTTTGCCCTTTTGGGCTGGTTCTACGCGCCACCCTTGCGACCTGATTTCGCTGATCGATTTTGGCTCTGCCGAATCGGCTACGATGGGCGTATCTCTCGGTATGTTGATAGACGCCAGATGTTTAGCTATCATCATGTTGTCCATCCCTCGTTCGTATAGCAGTTCGTCGATCCACAGCTCACCATCAGCCAGACGCACATCCACCATGGCTGTGGGGTCGTTGGTGAAGCCGAAATCGAGCCCGATCCATCTGCGTTTGTAGTCGGTGGGCATCTCGCTGACGATCTTCCAGTTTTGCACAATAGTGCCTTTCAGGTTGCCCGTCAGCCCCTCGCCATACACTCGCCACCAGTCTTTATCTCCTTTATTCGATTCTATTTCACGGACTTGTGCCTGACTAAGGAAGTCGTTGTCGCGATAGGTGGAATGAATGAGCAGAGCTTCGGGTTGTGAGAGAATTTTCTCGTCTAACCAAAATTCGAAGCTCGGATTGCAATCCAGAAAGATGGTCTCAGTGGTACGAATTGCCAACTGTCTAAAGATTTCATATTCAATGTTTATGCACTCATTGAGGTATAAAATATCGCGCGAAGGACCATGCACCTTGCCAATGCTGTCGGCTGAGAAAAACTCGATGATGGAGTTGTTGACCCGATAGATGTAGTCAGAGGCATGCCAATTGCGTGGTTGCCAGTTGTTTTCATTCTCCAAGATCTCTTTGAAATCACGGATGCACCCCTTCTTGAGGTGGGGTACAGATTCTGAAACGATGGAGATCACACGGGGTTTAACCGACAGACGGGCAATGAGATAGAGCAATTGTAGCTGACTGTAGGTTTTGGACGAACGCGTGGAGCCTTTATTGACAATGTATCTGTAACCTTGGCAATAAGCCTCGTTGTTGCGATCAAAAACGCTGGTAGTCTTCATTTTTTTTTAGTTTTAGGTTTTTAGTTCTTACTACTTATAACTAATCACTTTAAACTTCCTCATATCCTTCCGTTATACGAGTCTGAGTATCTGTATTTCATTTCCACACGAAGCAGGTCGTCGCCTGTGTTGTATTTTATTTTCATATCTTCTACGATTATATAACGTTTGCTATCTAGTTCATACACAGCTTGTGAGGTGCTCATTTCTTTTAGCCATTCAGCCACTTGGGGACGAATGGGCATCGTTTGAACGGTGAAGTGCTCTTTGCTCTCTTTGTTGTAAACCGATTCTATCTGACTGCTGATAGTAAAATCAGGAGTCTGTGTTTTGAAAATTGTCTCACTAGAGGTCGAAAAATCGATTCCCTTGTTGTCCATAAATCCAAAGCTGCTCCAACCTCCAAGGGAGTTGAGAAAGGCAAAGTCTTTCACCTTGTGCAGGCAGTTGGGTAAGATGTGGAAGGTGAGGGGAGCGCTGACTTCTGCATTATTGCTAAGGAGACAAACTTCTACGATGCCTACATTGGGAATATCTTTCATCATCTCGTCGATCTCTAATCTGATGGTGTTCACGATATTGAGTTTGCTGTATTCTATCTCGTGTGCCACAACTTGGTCTATCTCTTGATGAGACTGAGTATAAAGCTTGTATACCAATGCCACGGTGCCTTTGGCGTTGTTGGGCTTGGAGGCTATGAAATTGAACAATTGTGTTTGCCCTTTGATATGGGTCAGAGTGGGTTGGAGGGTGAGGGGAGAAATTACTTTTTGCTCGCCTGCTGTGTAGATATAGTTCTCCATATTGCTTTCTTCCAAATTTCGTCCATAGCCATTGAGCACATAGAATATTTGAGACGAGCAGAATGGCTCTTTGTTGACACCATCGTTTTTGAATCCCATGAAATGGAAATTTCTACAAGTGCCGGCATCTAGCCAACCTTTCTTTTCTTTGTCCAGAAAATCAATGGTATAGCGGGTACTATTGCCAAATGTTGCATTCAGATTGAACCATAGAGGTTGTTTGAAATATGCTTTCTGAATGGTGGTCATGTATTTGCCTTGATGTTTTGCTTGGGTGGGTTCAAATGTTTCGCCAAGTGTGACTGGCGAATCGGTGTAGACATCCAGTTCTATCAGTGCATTGCCTTTTCCGTTGTCGATGGTGTCGTTGCTCTCAAAGGTGAAGGTGCTTTCAGGCAGGGTGATAAAATCAGCATTTTCGCTTTTCAATCTAAATGAATAGCCTTCGCCCACACCCATCGGTTTTATGCTTATGACATTTGTATTGAAAGGGATATTTAATTCAAAATTGCTGGCTACGAAGCTGTTATTCATCAAACAGGATTTTAGGTTTTGAGCCGTAATTTCAGGTCTACCGTCCTTGACGAAAAAGGTGCTAGCACTGACTTTGTTTTCTATCGTTGTGCCATAAAACTTATGGTCGGTGTTGTCGATCAGTGAGGTGATGGTCAGCATCAATCTAGCATTGTCTTTTTCGTTCTCTTCCCAAGTCACATTGACAATTGGCAATCTTATTGGTTCTATGGCGCCGTTTTCAGGCTTCGAACTGCTGATTTGCATATAGTTGGGCACTGCTGATAGTGACACCTGAGCCGGTTGCTTATCAATGTTTGCTTTGTTGTCTAGCGTGTTAATCATCTGTTCCATTGTTAATTAAAATATTTAGTGATTTCTTCTGTTATTGTCTCATAGAGCCTCTCTGTGCCCTTGCTGTCCATGTATTGTTCTATTTCTCGTTCCAGGGTTGCCATCACAGGTCGTGCAGCATGCCCATCGCGCCAGATGGCTGTCGAGATAGCCCAAAGTGTGCCGTTGTCGGTCGGGATGCCTCGCTCCAGTGCCCATTCTCGCAGGCTGTCGATGGGCGGTTTTTTGCCATATTCCTTTGGTCGCTCCCATTCCATATAGGTGGAATAATGCTCGAAGAGGGCATCCAATACAATGGAGTCTCCTGAGGAGGTCATCAAGTCTCGGGGCGACAGGCTTTGTATATTTTTATACATCTTGCTGTTTATCAGTGTGTTTTTGCCTGTCTTGGGGTTTATGCCTACTTCGTCTTGTTGCATTACTTTTTTGGAGAGCTGGAGGATGTCGGATGCCATGGCTTCGATGGTTTTTTTTATCGCGTCATTCATCGTCTTACTTTCTGGTATTCAGATTGAAATCTGGTAATTTGCTCGTGAAAATCTCGCATGAGTTTGTCGGTGAAACCTTAAATTCGTTTAGGCCTTGTTTCTCTTCAAAGGCTTTGTTGACATCAAATTGTTCCTCTATCAAGCAGAGATTCTGCATGTTGCGTTGTGTAAAATTGACCGTAAATCGGCAACCACAAGCGCTGTCGTCGTAATAGTCGGTCAGGGTGAGGTATGTCCAGTCGGGTAAAATGTTGATTGGTTGTTGATTATCTGCCTTTATGCGCTCGATGATATTGAGCCCCGTGGAGAAAGCCAAATTTTGAAAATCTTCTATTTTGTCCTCAGCCAGAGGAACAAAGAGGATGGAAAAGTTGATCGTATTGACGAAAGTATTGTTTTGGTTTTGCCCCGTCATTGGGTCTTCGAGCCAAAACAGAGGGTGGCGATCTTTGCCTGATCCTTGTTCATAATTTCGTCCATACATAAAAGCCTTAATCGTCTTGTGCTGACGGGCTTGATTCTTGAAAATGTTTACAATGCTTTTTATCATAACAGTATGTTTTATTGTGATTTATGTTATAGATAAAGCATACGTAGTTTGATGGATGTCATGTTGATAATGTTGCCTTAGAGGCGTCTTGAATAATGTTTTTGGGGCAACACGATGCTGATAATTTGCTCAATGAGTGAGTATGTCAGCATCGTGTAACTTTCAGATCTATCAATCTATATTTTTTTTAATTTGCTCTTAATTTACTTCTAATGATAGACGCATATATTTGTCTGCTAGAAAATGAATAAACGACATAATTGTTTTACAGATGACTACATTTTTTAGATTTAGCCTGCTGATATTAGTCCTAGGGACTAGTTGCTTAGGCATGAGCGCACAAGACCAAGCAGTGACCTTTGGAGTGAAGGCCGGAGTCAATGGATCTCACTTTGGGGGTAAGTTAGATTCGCAAGGACTTGCTGACATTAATCCTCGCTTTGGATATAATGCAGGAGTGACGCTTGACCTAGCCTTTTCGGAACATATTTACCTTTTGACTGGATTAGAGTTTACAAACAAAGGCGCATATGAATTTCGCAAGGGAAAGAGGGTGAGCATTGATGCCAGCTATATTAGTCTGCCTCTGCACTTTGGATATAAGTTGAAGATAGATGACAATCCTACTTTTGTGGCACATATTGGCCCTTATGTGGCCTATGGTGTTAGTGGGAAAACTCGGGTGAGAGAGCTAGGTGTAAAGCAAAATACGTTTTCGGCTGAGGGTTTTAAGAAACTAGATTTTGGTCTAGGGCTTGCAGTAGGAGGTGAATTTGATAAAGTCGTGGTGGAGTTGGGACATAATTTAGGGTTCCCAGATGTGTCGCAGGCGAAAGAAAAAATCAGAACAAGAAACTTTTATACCACTGTGGGTTATAAGTTTTGATGGATGTACTCTTTCTAGCATTGCAAGTAGGTGGGGTTGTTAGATATTATGCTATAAATAAAAAGAACTACAAGTCAGAGGACTTGTAGTTCTTTACTAAAGTGATTAGTCAATATTTATTCGACTGCTGTAATCTCTACTCTACGATTTTTTCTTCTAGTTTCTTCTGTGTTTTGCTTTGTTTCTTCAGGATCCCATTTACCATGCGAAACTACTGAAATGCGGCGTTCATCTATCCCCTTTTCGATGAGGTATGTACGCACATTTTCGGCTCTTTGCCAACCCAGTCGTCGGTTGATGGCACTTCCTCCAATGTCGCACGTATTACCTTCTAAGAAGATGCGTAGGTGTTCTTGTTTTTTGAGTTCCACAATCTGTTTGTCAAGTTCTGCTTTCATGGCAGGGGTTAGTGCAGTTTTGCCAATTGCATATCCATGCACATCGCCCGACAAGATGTTTTTGTCTTTGACATGATTGTATTCAATGATATCTTTCTTGATAATATTGGTGACAATAGAGTCTTTCTGAACCACTTTTCCAGGTTCTTCTTTGGTCACTTTCGATAGGTCGATTTGTGTATCGTTATTGTCTCTAAACCTGTCTCCATCTACTCCTCCAAAGAATCTGTTTAAAGTTACCTCCATGTTGGCATCTAGGCTGATGATTGTGGTGTCTTTTTTCACAACTAACTGTTTGTCATCTTCTATTTTATGAGTGATTTTAATCGTATCTGTGACCGTTACTGTATCTGTTTTAATGACTGGAGGCATGATAGGAGGAGGGAGTAATGCCTCCATTTCTTCTATTTCTTTCTTACTTCTGAATTTGCTTTTTGCCCCAAATACAAATCGCACTTTTGCCCCTACAGCAATAGGCCGTACTTTTTCTGTAAAAGTTTTTACTTGTCGTTCTTGTATATACTTGGAATATATCACACTATTGACTTGAAAATCTTTTGGGTTGACCGAATTGTATTCAACAAATTCTTTTGGCATTCTCTTTTTTTGCACATTATTGAGTGCATAGTCAAAATAGATACCCGTGTAAATTGCTTGTTTTTCGTTCAGTTTCCATTTCATTCCCACTTCCATAGCTGTGGCATAAGACATACGTAAGCCTAATGATTTGCTGACCTTGTTGCCTGTGAATGTTCCAAAGCCTAAAAATTCTGGTTCAGTATATTCTGGCTCAAATTCGTTATAATATCCCGAGTTTTTTATGGTCATCTTGTTGGTTTTGTATTTGCTCACGATAGGTATTCCTATTTTTGCTCCTAAACCAATATAAAAACTATGATTCCAAAGTTTTTGATGATACTGAAACATGATAGGAACATTGGCATACAATGCAATTTGCTTTTCTTTATAGTCTAGAATACGAGATCTAAATTCAAAAGGTTGTCCTTCTGTATCTAGTGTCTGGTAGCTGTTGTATAATTCATTAACTTTCAATTGAGATTGATATAATGTAAATTCAGCTCCTGTATGTATACCCCATTTGGGAGTGATAAAGTAGGTATATCCTGCTCCGATATGGCCTCCCACCCCCCCTCCTTTTTTGCCTAAGGTGGATTTGTATTGCAAGGTGGATAGTCCTACTCCTGCATCTGCCGAGAATTCATGTTTGTACTGCGATTGTGCTGTCATTGATGATATGCAGAAAGCAAGAAATATTGCCATCAATGAATATATTTTATTTGTCTGATTCATTTTACTTTACTAAAACTTTATGCGTTTGATTAAATCCACTGCTAGCCGTAAATTTCACTAAATACATTCCCGGATTGTTGGGCAATGTGAATGTGGTAATTTTGCCTGTAACTGGTATCTTTTTCACAAATACTGCTCCGATGGTGTAGATGTCGATAGTGGCATTGGCTAGCTCACTTTCATCCATATTGACTGTGAGGGTAAGCGGTTCGCCAGCTTTTACAGGGTTAGGAGTGATCTCTACTGTATATTCATTGTTTGTTAGTTTGACTTGTTTTTCGCAGGTTCTTAAGACTTCTCCTGTTGTCATTGTTAACTCAACATGATAGGTCGCATTTTCGTCCAACACGGCATGTGCTTCTGATCCCGCAGAGTAAGATTGGTTGGTTGCTCCATCTATTGCTATATTGTTTTTATACCATTGATAACCAGATATAGTATAGCCAAATAGGTTTGCAGGATTGTTTACTACCGTTAGGGTATTGTTCCAACGCATACGAACAATGTCATCAAAGACAAATCGACGTTCGATGGTGAGTATAAATACTTCCT
The DNA here is from genome assembly GCA_937995835.1 of uncultured Dysgonomonas sp. Taxonomy (GTDB): domain Bacteria; phylum Bacteroidota; class Bacteroidia; order Bacteroidales; family Dysgonomonadaceae; genus Dysgonomonas. Next base: position 21,459 of record CALKIV010000011.1, read on the forward strand.
CTTTGCCTATGATAGGAGATTGTACTCTTAGTTCTATTTGCTTCACCATTGGCTTGTCTGTCACTACTCTAAAGCCATTATTCTCGTCTATCGTATAGCCAGGAACCACAAGTGTTGCATCTTCGGTAAGCTCTACGTGTACATATTGTTCGTTGGTAGTGCCACATTTCATGTCGTAGGGCTGAGTGATGTCATGTAGTTCACCATTTACATATATGTCTAGCAAGCTAGATTTATATATGAAGAGTGTTCCGAATATCAGTTTTGTTGCATAATTATCATTTTCTCCACCTGTTAATTGAATACTATACTCACCTTTTGGACTAAATTTAGTGGCGTCGGTTGAGATTATTATTTCGGATAAAACATCTGTGGTCTCGTTATAAACCAATCCTTCAACGGTATAGGTCAGTGGGGGATTGTCTTCATTCACTAGGCGAAACTTGTTATCTGCTTTAATCATCAAATCCTTTTTTGATACCCGAATCGGAATTATCTCTGATTCTTCCTGACCAAGGTCGTCAATGGAGTTGTATGTAATGGTAACAGCTCCTACTCCTTTTATTGTAGCCAGCCATTCTCCTGTTTGGTCAGAAACTGAAATAACATCAGGATCACTACTTTCTACAGATACTTTTTGTATACCTTTTGTGTAGTCAATGAGTTTGAAATCAGGATCTCCATAGATTTTATTAGTAAGATCGGGAGGGAAAACGATGATTCCTACTACTGACAAGAGTGCCTTGTGATGCTTCAGAATGTAGAATGGATGCGATCCTCCTTTTACTCTTATGCCATTAGGATATCCTCCCACAGGGGTCGATTCGTCGTAAATGGGGTCGATATAAGCTATGGGTAAGCTATTGAATAGTTTCTCATCATCTGGATTTATAAATTCTGCATAGGTGTATAGCGTATTGATAGGCGGATTTTTCATGCCATATCCTCGCTTAAAGTTTGTAGCATTCACGTTGAGAATTGCTTTTTCAATCTCTATTTCTATTGTTTCTTCATAGCTAGGATTGTTAATGTCGCCAGCATATGCGGTGATGGTGACATGTCCTGCTCCATGAATTGAAGCCTGCCATCCTGTTTCTTCTTTGTTGAGATTGAGGTGTATGATGTTAAATTCATCACTTTCTGCTCCCTCTATTTTTGTAACAGTCTTGAACTTCAGATCTCGAAAAGACTGATAGTCAAATTGTATCATAAAAGGGTCGTCACCATACGTTTTTTTGAAAGTTTGAGTGCTTGATGTTGCCTCCGAAGCCAAAGACTTGGCAAGTGTTAAACTAGGTGTTAAAATGAAGAAAATCAAAATAGTGGGTACCAATAAAACCCTTTTCAATTTACTTTTCATTAAGCTAGTGCGTAAATGTTTCATGTAGTAATTGTTATGTTAATTTATAATCTCTTTTTGTGCTTAATTTGTTATGTTTGATAGTAAATAGTTGGTGTGAGATGATATCTTTGCGCCAAAGGTAACATATTATCTGATATTAATAGATTTTTGGCGTTGTTGAGCCTTTTTAGATTGTTTTTCTCTTTTGATGGAGCAATCTATCTTTCCTAAAACATTCTACCCACTCGTCTGGGATCTTTGAGGTCTATCCAAAAGATGTGCGTAGGTTCGCCCACATCGTGTTGCCCGTTCTTGTTTTCGTCCAAAACGGCATAGATGTAGAAATAGTCGTTGGCAGGATCGTAGTCTGATTTTAGCACCGAATAGCTGGCAGGAATCAACAAACGAGGGTTTTGAGCATCTTTGTCGAAGTGATACATTCGGCGCAAGTCTCGCATATCCAGTCTGCCGTCCTTGTTGGTGTCTTCGTCGTAGACGGTGACCATAAAGAAGTCTCTGTTCAATGGCCTGTGATTCAGCGTATCTTGTTGATAAGATGGAAAATAGAGTGTCTTAATCAATACCGGATGGTCAAAGAAAGACTTTTGCTTTTCAGTCCTTAAATCGTAGTGCGAAACGTTCAACAGATTGTAGCCCGATAGTGCTTCGAAGCCCGGCAGATAGTGAAAGTTCCATTGATTGCCGGCTCCGTATCCTTCTTCATCGTAACGAATATGGTAGCTGTCGGAACCCAAAAATCGAGTGCCGTCTTTCTTTGTGTTCACCTTGTAGATAGTGGTCAGGCGATATTCTGGCATGCCTGTCAACAAGATGCTACGGGGGCTAAGTTCTAGCACCACAGAATCGGGATGCAATGCTGCTGCGGAAGCGTTAAGGGTGTTTTCGCTCTCGTGGTTTGCTACTTGAAAACCTTTTTTGTCGAGCTTGTCTTTGCCACAACTGCTGATGCCACAAACTGTTAATAAGAGGCAAATGAATATCTTTAATTTGTTAGTTTTCATAGTTCTATTTGTTTGACTGTTGAGTTTATTACTGTTGATATCAAGCTTTTGGAGTATACGATTCAAAATAGAAAAGCTAAAACAAAAAGTCCGATAAATGACAGAAGGTAATATAGGATAACTAGTGCAGCACCCACCAAAAGTGATTTGACCCAGACGTTTGCTCCTTTATCGGAATAAATGACGCCTGCCAATGTGAGAAGGATGAGGATCAGTGCCTTCACTGTATATTACAGTTTTACTTCTGTGTTAATCATTTTCATCTAAAATAATATAACATTAAAATGGGGATAATTAATAGAAGCACGATGCCAACGATCACAGCGATTGCTAGCAGAACATTGCCCAAGGCTTTCCATCTCGAAAAATTGTGAACCACCGAAAGGCCATTGATTGTCATCACAAAGCTCCAAACACTGAGTCCAATCTGAATGATGCTAGTGGTGAGTAATAGCATTAGCATCAGCATGTTGGTGAGGTATTCGTCGGAAAAATGATATTCGTCAGATTTGAACATGCTTTCGCCGAATATCACGAGCTGAAAACTCAAAATGGCTAAAGAAAAGATGGAAGGGATTGTGGCATAGCCTATTACTCTTAGTACCGACTTGAAGCTGGCTTCGCCTCCCAGCCAACTCCCTGTCCATCGTAGGAGCGCAGCACTTATAAAGTAGCCCAACCAGCCGAGAATAAGTCCTCCAAGAAGGCAGATGACGATGACATAGACAAAGGGCAGCTTATCTCCCATATCTTTGAGGATAGCTCTGTCGAAAGCTTGATCGATGCTTCCAAGGATGATCAAAAGGATCAAATATTTTTCATATCCAGTCTCTTCTATTCGTCTGAAAACTTGCCGAGGTGAAGTCCAAATCTGTAAGAAAATTTCACCAAAGGTAATCGAAGGTTGAGGCTCTAGGGCCTCTTGTGTGTGTGTTGTTTTTAGAAAAACATCATCCATAGCTTATAAATGTGTTAGTTAGAATAACAAAGCTACTTTTTTTTCTTGATAATGAAAGCAAAGAGATTTATTATTCTTTAACTTTCCGAATGAGAGAAATATTCAGAGAAGATACAGCCCTCTAAATATTATAGTAAATAAAAACGCATGGACATCCGTAAAAGCAGATGCGCCATGCGTTTGAACATAATGATTACAATTCTTTTTTTATTTATCCTCAATATAATGTGGGCGAGCTGCTTTCACCCCAAAGAAGATCATGATAACGATCATCCCCAAAAGAAAGTAGAACGAAGACATCCATGAGTTGTCCCAATCGTGCAGTGCCCCAAAAATGGGAGGTCCAAAGGCTGCAATCAGATAGCCGATAGACTGTGCTTTGCCTGATATTTTGATGGTGCCATCCATTGTTTTGCTCTTTAAGGAGAAAAACAGAATAGCCAAGCTAAAGGTCAAGCCACTTGCCATGCCTATCAACACGGCTGAAACGTAGATGTAGTCTGCCTTGAAGATAGACATCATGCCCATACCTGCCAGCATCAATACGCCAGCAAGATAGATCAGAGGTTTCTGATCGGTCATCTTGGTGGCTATGATAGGGCTGATGAACATCAGAGGCAACATGGCCAACTGAATGACCGACAGCACGATGCCAGTTTCGGCTTCAGGCATGCCATAATCTATCAGTAGGGTGGGGAGGAGTGCCACCAAGCAATAGTAAACCAGCGACTGAATACCCATAAAGAAGCTGATGTGCCAAGCCTGTTTCGATCGGAAAACATTGAAACGCTTGTCATGCGTACCCCCTGTGGGGATGTCTTGTTTGGTGAGGTCTTCCTTTCGGATGATGCTTTCTAAACTGATGGCCACCAGAGCAATGATAGCCCAAAGTGTCCAGATACCTAGCGAACCTCTCCAGCCCATGCCTGTCCATTGCCCAATGTTGATGCTGAGTCCGGCAGCTACGGCGGCAGCCAAATTCATGGCCACGGCAAAAATGCCCGTCATGACACCCACCTTCTTTGGAAATATCTTTTTGATATAGGCAGGAGTAATCACATTGCCAATACAGATGCCCAGACCAATGAGCAGAGAGCCAAAGAAAAGCATGCTGATATTGCCATAGACCCGAAGATAGAGCCCCGCTATTAAGAATATAAGCGAAAAGATGAGACTTTTATTGATGCTTGTTTTGATGGCCATTCGGCTGATCCAAATGGAGCAAGTGGCAAATACCACAAGGGGAATAGAGGTCAGCAGACTGCCTTGCAAGGTGCTGAGACCAAAAACGTTGAGCATCTCGCTCAGTACGGAGCTGACGGCTGTCATGGGAGAACGTAGACCTCCTGCAACGAAAACGACGACGATGATACTAAGGATCGTCAATCCTGTTTTATTATTTTTACTCATTACTTATTAAACTTGTTGTAAATCTTTAATTAAATGCCAATTTGCAAAGATAAGTGTGTCGCTTTTATTATTTTTGCCAAAAACTATATATTAAACGACAATGTGATGCCACAGCTTACTGATCCTGCTGCTCCCAAAACGGCCGACCATATCTCCACCGATGCCTACGTGTGGTATGAGGATAGTTGGCAACACGAAAAACGTCCCCATACACACCGACACTATCAGTTGACGTATGTGGAGGAGGGATATCAGTATTTTCATATCGATCAAAAAATCTATTTTGTTCCTCAAAATCATATCATCCTCATTCCGTCCAACACCTTGCATCGCACCACTTCCGATTCGTTGTCGGTGATTCTCAAGGTAGTGTTGTTTATTTCTTTGCCCGATGGGGAGTTTTACAAAAATGTACAGGTGTTTTCGGCACCTACTGTATTGCGCGAGATGCTGATGTATGCCGATAAGTGGAACAAGGTGATGTGTGCTGATGAGGAGCAATCGGTGTTTTTACGAGCTATTTTGATTGGATTGCCACACTTCTATCAAGAAAACGAATCGCTGGAAATTCCTGTTCCCCGCGATCAGCGATTGGGGGCTGTTTGCCAGCATATCAATCAGAATTATCAATACAATCTCAACACCGATCAGCTTGCTTCCATGGCACGGATGTCGGCGCGCAGTCTTCAGCGTATCTTTAAGCAAGAAACAGGCATTACGCTAAAAAAATATTTGCAACTGACACGCATCCTCAAAAGTATAGAGTTGCTCGATACCGACCAATATACCCTCACTGAGGTGGCATTTAGGGTAGGATACAAAAGTCTTTCGGCTTTCACAACCTCCTATCAGGCGATTATGAAATGTAGTCCGACACGAAAAAAGAGGAGACATCAGAAATCTTAGACTTGTCAGTCAAGGGAAATAATAGTTCAAGATCTGATGAGGATGAGATTTTTCAATCAAAAAAGCATTATCTTCACTCCAAGATTGTAAGTACGAAAAAATGGAACAAATGATGAAAAATAAAATTGTTTTTGTTACCGGTGGAGCCAGTGGAATTGGACGTGCCATTGTCAGCCAATTTTGCCATCAGGGAGCAGACGTTACTTTTTGCGATGTGGATGCAGAGGCTGGTTGTCAATTGGTTGAGCATATGGGTGATCGGTTGTGCAGCTTTGTGCATGTCGATGTTGCCGATGCTCAAGCCTTAGAGCAAGCCGTGCAACAAGTCATCGATCGGAAAGGAAATATAGATATTCTGATCAACAATGTAGGTGTCAGCCGTTTTGTTCCTCTGTTAGATCTTTCAATCAGCGATTTTGATGCTGTGCTTCACATCAATCTGCGTTCGACATTTGTCACTTCACGTACTTTAGCAAAACACCGAGAGGCTCATCCTGAGTATAATAGCTATGGGCGCATCATCAACATGGCATCCACCCGCTACTTGATGAGCGAGCCTCATTCCGAAGTCTATGCGGCCTCTAAGGGAGGCATTGTGTCGCTCACTCATGCACTTGCTATGTCGCTGAGTGCGTATCATATAACGGTAAACAGCATCAGTCCGGGATGGGTAGAAGTAGGCGATTATGCCACCCTCCGATCTTCAGACCATCAGCAACATCCCTCAGGCAGGGTTGGACGTCCTGAGGATATTGCTCGTATGTGTCTCTATCTTTGTCAAGAAGAGAATGATTTTATCAATGCTCAGAATATTGTGATTGATGGTGGAATGACTAAAAAAATGATTTACGAAGAATGATTTGCTCCAAGTAGCTTATTTCTTTTTCATTTCGGTGGTCATGCGTATATTGTTTATTTTCACGCCCATCATTTCCATTTCTTCCAGTGATTTTTTGAATTCAGGGTCATTCTTGCTAGAGGTTTCTATAATATCGTCAAGCAGTTTTCCATTAGCCTCAACGGTAAAGAGCATGCGAGTGCCCGAAATATCTATTGTCCATTTTTCGGCATACCCATTCTCTGGTTGCAAAAACAACTTGCGTCCTTCTAGCTTATATTTTCCTTTCTCAGTCCTCTGAAAGTCGCCATAAGCCTCTTCCATTAGATAGTCATACTGATCGTTGAAGGAATAGGAACCAACGACATCGGCCGGCATCATCGTAGAAAAATCTGCACCTTTGAGCCCCTCTTTTATCAGTTTGTTGAGCTCCCGATTGTTGGTTTCAAATACCATATCAGTCACTTTGCTGAAATTCCATTGTCCAATAATGTCTTTCGAATAATCGGGATCGTCGTCGTCTGAACAAGCAATAAAAAACAGAGGAAAGACCAATAGTAGTAGAAAAAGTTTTTTCATAGTTTTTTAGTTTAATGTTTTTTCGTGTTAGTTTAACCATCACAATTTAATTCTAAAAAACGAAATCACCTCGCTTGGCTCTTCTTTTTTTTGTAATGTCATCAATGTACTAAAAAGAGAAGAGGTAAAATGTCTGATTGATAAATAAATAAGTCGAAAAGACTTAACCAGCAAGCTCTCAGAAAACAAAAAAGCTGAAAAGAAAGACCTGCGCCTCGCAATTATTATCTACCTTTAAGCCTTTCTAAAGCAATAGAAAATATTAATCATTAGGAACTAGAACTTTGCGCAACAGACTATACAATATATCACTCGTGGGCAGTCTTTCTTTTTGTTTTTGGTTTGGAGTCATTCTTCCAAGCTATGGGCAAATAGATGTGCGCTTTGAGCAATTGGGAAAAGCCACCTACAAAGAAGATGGCAAACGCACCGATGGCTCTGCAAGCCCTACTGTGACCAACGTGGAGGCCTTTGTGCCTTTGTCGCATACGCTCAATGAGGATAAAAAGCTGCAAAGTGCCTGGATTGGACTTTTCAGGTCTAAGTTTTTGGCCTTGCATACCAGAGATATAGAATTTGAAACAAGCCCTTCCGAAGTGTTCAACCTCGATATGGGAATTGTACGCATGAAACGCATAAAATCTAACCAGATGGTGTTTTATGGTTTGGTGCTCAGTATGTATAGTTCGCATGCCAATCTTTTTGAATTTCGTGCCCGAAACATCTTCTACAGTCTGGTAGGGGCACATATTTGGGAAATAAATCCTCAGCTACAATTGGGTGTTGGTGGAGTCGTCACTATGCTTTTTGGCTATCCTTTGCCTATCCCCTTTCCGTACGTGAAATGGAAATGGGGCGATCGCTATATGTTTGACGTGCAGTTTATCAGTAGCCCCAAGGTGAGAATCAGCATGATGCCTTCCAAAAAAATAGTGTTAGGACTGGAATATAATATCCGAGGTGCAACGGCTCTGGAAACGGTGGAAGGTTCAAAAAAGATGCTCAATCACACCTACAAATTGGCAACGGTGGTGGGTACTTACAAATACAAGAAATTTGATATCTACTCGCATGTAGGAGTCAATTTTGGGCGAAAAATGAAGTTCAGAGATCGTAAACTCAAGAGCTATTTTACGAACAATGACACCAATTTCGATCCTTCGTTTTATATGTCAGTGGGTGTGAAATACAACTTATATTAGAATTAAGAATATAACTCTTCATGCTTCATGGTGAGAATCTTGGACAGTTATTGTCTTATCCCGAACTCACTTCCCTCAATAGATTTGAAACTCTTATTTGTAGAGTAAAATGATCAAAAAAAATCTATTTAGAATTGGCAGATTCATCATTTTTGCTCTACCTTTGATTTTAAATTTAATTTAAGCATAATTAAGATTATGCCGATTATCCAACACAAAAATTAACAAAAAATGAAAAAGTTATTTCTACTACTATTGGTCTTTCCTTTGCTTTTTGTTGCCTGTTCGTCTGACGATGATGATGACGAGTTGATTGACAATGAGCTTGTGGGTACTTGGAATTTTGACCCAGCAATGGCAAAAGCCGAAATCGTTAACGACTTAGAGGGCAATAGACTGGCAGCTCGCATCGAAGACGAAATAGTAGAGGATTTTGGAATCTCTAGTATGACTCTCGAAGGCAGTGGCAATGCAAGTGTAGTGTTGTCTGATGGATCAAGACGGGGTGCAGAATGGGCTGCTGCTAAAGGTAAGTTTGCAATCAATTTTTCTAAAGCAATGTCTAAGGCTGAGGATGATGCAGAGGAGGTTTACGTTATCTTTACTTATGCTGTAAACGGGAAAAATTTAGTCCTAAAAAATGACCAAACAACAGAGATGCGCAATGCCTTGAAAAAAGGAGAGTTTGACTCTATTTTAGATGCAAGTAAGAACGAAAGTTTTGAGAAAACGAGCATCACTAAAGTTGAGGTTATCTTGGAAGCCAAAAAGAAATAAGTTCGTTAGAACTTAAATTCACAATACATATATATAAAGCTTGCCACAATTTAGTGGTGAGCTTTTTTTGTGTTTGTAGGGTAAAGTGTTGAAGCACAGTTTTTAGTAAAGACGAGTGTTGTTCATCTAATATTTCAGAATTCAGAAAAGGTGTAAATTATGAAAACAAGGACACTAATCATGAATAGAATCTGATTCTATAACAATAGCTATCAGTCTAAAATGTCTAATTTTGTTTGAGTTACAAAACATAATTACACTGAGAGTCTTTTTTTGATGAAGAAAAGCACAAGCATTATCCTCCTATTTTTCTGCGGTTTTTTGATTTGTTATGGTCAGATGGCGAAGAGAACTCGTCCTACGCTAACACCACAACAGGAAGAGGTGCAACGAAAAGCAGTGGAATTTTATCCCCGATCGGTGTCGCAGACAAAACCCGAACTACTACCCAAACTATATAGCAACTGGAGCACAGCATTATATCTGCTCGAAGAGTATGAGCAAGCATTGCCCATCTATCATAAGTTGGCCAACTTGACTCCCAACGATGCCACGGTTTATCTCTTTTGGGCACAGTCTCTCTCGCATTTAGGGAGAGAAAACGAAGCCGTTGCCAAATATAAAAGAGCCATAGAACTGAAACCTAATGATGGTGAGGCTTATAAAGGAATAGCCGGCAGTTATCTGAATCTCAAACAATTTGATCAGGCGACAACCTATTTCGATCAGGCACTGGGTTTAGATGCCCAAGATGCTGATCTGCACTTCAATTATGGCTTAACCTTGTATCATCTGAAGCAGATGAGAGCTGCAGCTGAGCAGTATCAAAAAGCTTTGCAGCTGGACGCCAACTATGCGCCGGCATATTATCATATTGGTGTCATTTTTGATGATCAAAAACATTATGAACAAGCCATTGAATTTTATAAAAAAGCTTTGGAAAAAGATCCTAAGTATTCGGTGGCATATCAGAGCTGGGCAAATGCTCATTTCAATCTTGGCAACCAACTGACTGAGCAAAAGCGATATGCGGAAGCTATGGTCATGTATCAGCAGTCGGCGAAAATAGCGCCCAACACAGCAGATGTCTATCACTACTGGGGCAACGCACTCTTTCAGAGCAATAAGTTGGAAGAGGCTGTTGAGATCTATCAAAAAGCTGTTGCCCTGCGAACAAGCAATCCTTCAACGTATTATAATTTGGGATCAACGCTCTATAAACTTGGGCGATATGAAGAATCTGCCAATCAATATAAAATGGCTGTGACTCTGAAACCCGATTATAAAGCAGCTCAAAATGCATTGGCTGTAGCTTTGGAGAGGGTGGGGCGACACGACGAGGCGATTGCCCTTCATAAGGGGGGCGACACTCAAAGCTCGAGTGCCGTGGTGGCTTATCATAATAAAGGAGTCAGTGATTTCAAAGCTGGAAAATTTGCCGAGTCTATTGCCAACTATCAAGAGGCGATTCGTCTAGATCCTAAAAATGCTAGTGCCTATTATGGTTGGGCAAGTGCTCTCTTCAGCTTAGAGCAATATGAGGAAGCCATTGATCTCTATCGAAAGGCGATTGATTGTAAGCCGGACTATGTTACAGCCTACAACAATCTGGCAGGGGCGCTGGTCAACGTGGAGCGATATTCCGAAGCTTTGGACACGTATTTGTCTACCATCAAGCTGGATGCGGGCTCACTGGTGGCTTATTCATATTGCGACCAGATTCTCGATCGACTGAAAATTACTGATCCACAGATCTATGAAAATCAGTTGGAAAACTTTAAAACACTATTGTCTCAAAACAGAGCGACTAGCTCTCTGCAAGCTAGCAGTCTTTTTCTCCAACTCTTGCCCAAATATCTTGGTCGCTAGGGCAATAGAAGACAGCTCCGGTAGGAGATGAAAATATTGCACTATAATAGTTGATACATTTCATTTATAACTTATATATTTGTATAAATAATTAATATAATAAGATAATATGGCAACAGCTTATAAAAACTTATCATCATACGATGCCTCTACTGTGCCCAACGGTGAGGATATGAAAATTGGGATTGTAGTATCCGAGTGGAACGAAAAAATAACAGGAGCAATGCTGGAGGGAGCATGCAAGACGCTGTTGAAACATGGCGTGAAGCAAGAAAATATTTTGATCGAACATGTGCCGGGCAGTTTTGAACTTATTTTTGGAACAAAACATATGGCAGAAAATCATGATATCGATGCCGTGATTGCACTTGGTAGTGTAATAAGAGGAGAAACTCCACATTTCGAATTTGTTTGTCAAGGTGTGACACAAGGTATCGCCGATATGAATATTAGATATGACATTCCGTTCATCTTCGGACTGTTAACAGATAACGATATGCAACAAGCCATCGACAGATCGGGGGGGAAGCATGGCAACAAAGGAGACGAATGTGCTGTGACTGCAATAAAAATGATAGATTTTTATCGTAGAAATTTGGTGGATTAAAAATAATGCCTATCTTTGCAACGCTTTTGAGAGATAAAGTAAATGGGCAGTTACCTAAGTGGCCAACGGGGGCTGACTGTAACTCAGCTGACTTACGTCTTCGGAGGTTCGAATCCTTCACTGCCCACCACTTATTTTGAAAGCATATTGCGGAAGTAGCTCAGTTGATAGAGCGTCAGCCTTCCAAGCTGAGGGTCGAGGGTTTGAGCCCCTTCTTCCGCTCCAAGAGAAAAGCGATTACTAGATTTAGTAATCGCTTTTTGTGTTTTAGAGGGTTTGACGTAAACCAAGATGTAAACCAGAAAATTGTAATGAATGTTACTATTAATGCGGTCTGCTATACATCAAAGACGTTAAAGAATGGGGAACATCCCATCATGTTGAGAGTATCTAGTAATGGAAAACGCAAATATCTGAGTCTAGGTGTTTCAATCAATCCAAAATATTGGAATTTCAACAAAAACACTCCAAAATCAAATTGCCCAAATCGAGAGCAAGTAAAAACAATCATTTCTAGTAAAATAACTGAAGTACAAAAACAACTGCTAGACTTCAAAGCGTCAGATAAAGAGTATTCTGCAAAGATGCTTATAGACTCCACTAAGAGAGCAAATAAAAGTCTGACTGTTGGAGAATTTTATGCAGAACTGATAGATACATTTAAGAAGACTAATAAACTAGGTAACTCTTATGTGTACAGAGATTCAATAAATTCTATCAAGTCATTTGTAAATGCTGAAAATGTGGACTTGCTATTCTCCGAAATAGATTTGGATTGGTTGAATAAATATGAAAGGTGGTTAGATGATAGAAATATTGCAGATACTACTAAAAGTCTATTGTTTAGGACTCTAAGAAGTACATTCAACAAAGCTATCACAGAAAAGCTTGTAAAAAGAGAGTGCTATCCTTTTAATGACTTCAAAATCTCTAAATTCAATACTAAGACTATTAAAAGAGCAATTTCCAAATCTGATATTGCAAGACTTGTAAAATATAGTACTGACAATAAGCACAAGCAATTTGCTTTAGATGTGTTTGTATTTTCATACTTCACAGCAGGAATCAATTTTGCAGATATAGCACATTTGACTAAAGACAATCTTTGCGAAAGTACCATCATGTACACTCGTAAAAAGACAAAGAAATGTATCACAATACCTTTGCAAGCTAAAGCAATTGAGTTGATTGAGAAATATAACTCGTCTAATAACAAATATTTATTTCCTATTTTATCAGACTTTCATAAAACCGAAGTACAGAAGACCCATAGGGTACATAAAGTAATAGGTAAAGTGAATAAATATCTAAATGAAGTTGGTAAAGAATTACATTTACCTATCACACTAACAACATACGTTGCAAGACACAATGAAACACCTTATCGATTACAAACCAGCACATTACCTGCTTCTTGT
>CALKIV010000012.1 GCA_937995835.1 uncultured Dysgonomonas sp.
TCTATCCATTCTATATTATCCTTAATGAATGCTTCTTCACCAATATTCCATGCTCCAGAGTAGGCTGGAAAAAAACCAAATTTATTACCCTTAGCAAAGTTTTCAGAACCATTATAGCCGAAGTTAAAATCAAGCATATAGCGATACTTCCAATTGTAAGTGATGTGACCCACTAGAGATTGATTTCTTCTATCGATTCCACTCATTATGTCACCTCCAATGCTAGAGGTATTCACTTTTTTGTCTTGTGTATATTTTAAGACACTCCCTATATTATGGTTACCAAATGAATTGCTGTATGCTAGTTCGGCTTCTAAATACTCTCTTCTATCTCCTGATGCATGTGAGTCTTGATGTAATAGGGCTTCTTGTTCTACTCTGTTAAATACAATGTTTCCATTAGAATCACGAAGACGTTCAGCCATCCATTGTTCAGGGTATTTTACTCTTCTGTTTTTGTTATAATTGTAAGTGTCATATCCAAATCTAAAGTTGAAGATTAATCCTTTAGTTATGAAATCTAGTTTTTGCTCTAGTGTAATATTTGTTTGTACACTATTCTTCCACTCTTCTGTATATCCTGTTTGGTTAGCTGTTACCCATGGATTACAGTAGTTTCCTGCTCCATATGCTGGAACATAACCATTAGAGTACATTATAGGAGTAAGCACTGGATTATATCCTAGCAAAGAATGCCAAATAGCTTCATGATTTGCACCAGTATAATTTTGTTTTTCTAAAGCCCCTGCAACACCAACTTTAACTAGAGTGGTAGACGTAACATCCATGTCCATATTAAGACGATAATTCCAGCGTTTGTAATTGGCATTGGTGTCATAGTCTTTTAATGTTTTATCAACATTATACATACCGCCTTGATCTAAATAACTACCAGATAGATAATAGCGTGAGTTTGTACCTCCACCTTTGACATTTAATGTTGCTCGATAGGTTGGTGCTCCATCTTTTAGCAGTAAATTCATCCAATCAACATTGGGATAAAGATCAGGATCTAACCCTGATTGAATCAAATGTAATTCTTCATCGGAGTAAATCGGTTCGTAATTTCGCGTAGTACGAGCCTCGTTCATTAAAGATGCATAAGTATAACCATCCACAAATTTAGGGGTGAAAGTGCGTTTTGTATAAGTCGTTTCAACTTTTGCATCTACTTGTGTTTTCCCTTCATTACCTCGTTTTGTTGTAATTAACACAACTCCATTAGCTCCACGAGTACCATAAATGGCTGTGGTTGAAGCATCTTTGAGAATAGTAAAAGACTCAATATCTTCAATGTTTAAGTCATCCATTCGGCGCTCAAAGCCATCGACTAGTATTAAAGCACTTTTCCCAGCCCCAAAAGTTGAGATACCTCTAATCCAGAACTCTGATGTGTCAGATCCTGGTTGTCCTGATGTTTGACGGGCTAAAACTCCAGCTACATTACCTGCCAATGCATTTACAATGTTTGATGTGGGGGATTTCAAATCTCCCATATCAACAGTTGTGACTGCTCCTGTTAAAGTTACTTTCTTTTGAACTCCTGTTCCTATAACTGCTACTTCATCTAATATCGTGGATTTTGATTCTTTTAATTCTACATTTAATGTTTTTGTGTCATCTTTTATTAAATGCTCTTGATTATCAAATCCTACATAGGAAAACACAAGAAAAGAATAAGGATTAACTTTAATTTTATATTCTCCATCAATATTTGTTATCACTCCTAATCCTGGTTGTCCTTTGACAATAATATTTACTCCGATTAAAGGTGTTTTACTTTCATCAGTTACTACTCCTGTAATTTCTATTTTTGAATCTTGTGAATAAACGCTAAATACAGATACTAATAAAAAGAATAAGAATATTAGTGTGTATTTATATGTGTGTGTTTTTATCATAGTATTATATTGTATGTTTGTTTTTTACTCTACACTAATAGTACGAATACGGCGATTCCACCATTCTGCTACATAAAAAGTCTTAGTCTCTTCATCATAAGTGATACCACTAGGACCATCAAATCTAGCTTCTTTCCGCACATCTCCATCAATATATCCTTGTACTTTCCCATCAGGAGTAGGGCTTCCTCTTCCAGCAAATGTTCGAACTTCACCATCTGGAGTTACGATTCTTATACAGTGGTTGTCTCGATCGCATACATAAAAGTCATAAATGTCTTTTTTTCCTGCATTTACATACTCCTCATTTTTAACAAATACACCTTGGTATAATGTGCCTCCAAATTGAGCTTGAGTACCAGGTGCATTCGAGTATCCACTATTGAATTGATTGCCCACATGAACTATAGGTCTTAATAACTCTTGTTTTTCCTTATCATATAAGGCTTTCATGATACAACTATGTGCCATAATATAAGTATACTCACCTGTAGGATGCATCATCATATACATATGAGCACTTTTATTGGGTAGGGTTGGATATAATTCTATAGGAAGCCATATTTTTTTGTCTTCATCCCATGTACCTTTGGCTTTCCACATAGCGGAATCCCACCATGTACCCCAAAAAATTTGTCTATCTATAGGGTGTGCGACGGCACAATAGCCTGTTTTTCCGTATACGTATGGATAAACTCGTCGGAAGTTTTCACTTTTTAAAGCATATGAAATCACAGGTAAAGTATTATTATTTTGACCATGATCATCTGTTAAAAAAAGAGTGTCCTTTTCTGCATTAAATGTCATAGTAAATAAATTTCTAAATCCTCCTTGTCCATTGGTGAATACAGTTTGGACTTCTTCTTTAGCAAGATTTATTCTTCGCAATGCTTTCTTTTGTTCCATTACATAAATGACGGTTTCCCCCTCTTCGTTTGTGTCTATAAGTAGTTGGCTTGGAGACTCGAATTCCACTTCATCAAAAGGTCCATCTATGATAGAGGTGACTCCGGTTATTGGGTCAACTTTTCCACATAAAGTGCCGACTGATGATGTAGCTGTATATTCGAAAGTTTCATCAAAAGTATGTTTTATAGAATCTTGATTGTTTTCGTTGTAGATAATGACTTCTACAATACCATTGTAGGCATGTCGAGGTACCATACAATAAATTTCCTTTCCATTTGATCCTATGACAGGTGCTTTTTCACCTCCGATATTAACTTTTATTTTTGATATGTCCGTACCAAAATTTTCACCAATGATATATAATCGGGTTCGTATTCTTCCCTCTTTTGGTCTAAAGTCCGTAAACTCTGTTGTTTTATTAGGATCTCGAAATTGATCATTTTCTTTTGAATCGTTACAGCATACTAATAATAGTGCTAGGA
>CALKIV010000013.1 GCA_937995835.1 uncultured Dysgonomonas sp.
TTGGGCTGAATGATGCTTTAAAGGAAAAAGCTGATAAAGAAGCAATCAATGCTTTGATTAATGGAGTAATAAAACAAGATGCTGTAGACACATACTATCCAACAGAAGGTAAGACATCCCTTTTGGGAGAATATCCAAATCCTGAAAAAGGTTGGGACGTATTGGTGCGTGATGAAAATACTCGTTATAATTGGAATGGGATCAAGTGGGTAAATGTTGAAACTGGAGTCTATGATGAAGATGTAAAGACAATCATAGAGAATTTGCACTTTGCTCAAGATCACGAATTCATGTTTGCTGTTTTAGGTAGTAACAATCAGCTTCTTTGGGGAATACGCTGGAATATGTCAATCTATGAAGTGTCAATTCCACTTAAAACAGCTGAAGCCCTGAAGGAAAAATTAAATAAAGCTGATGTTTTACAAATCCTCGAAAACTCAGAAAATCCAATATCTGCTAATGCAGTTAAAGCTGCTATTGATGCTATAAACAGTAAAATACAAACATTAAATAATTATGTATCAGAGATAGAAGATACTCAATTTCTCAAAGCTGACATAGATGCAAATGGACATATATTAGGAGGCTATAAAGAGAATGGAGAAATCTATTTTCCTAAAGGTCAACCTGAAGAAACCAAACAAAATATCAAGCTAATTAATGATAAAATCAAGTATTTAGAGCTGCTTGAGGATTCATCGAGCATAGAAGAAGTGCCTGAAAATCATCTTCAAATGATACTAGATAGGAATAGGCGAATATTATCTATTAGAACTAAAGATAATGCTCTTGTTGAAAAAAAGATTGTTGTAGAACAAGAGCTAGACCTGAAACAGACAGCAATGCTATCATTTATTGAGGCACTGAAGAAATCGGGCTTTACAGGTGGTGCAGGTGATTATACAGGACAAAATAATATTAAACTTCCTATACCAAAGCAAGCTGGACATCTCAACATCATTGCAAATAAACTACCTACAGGTAAAACGGATGATATTCTTAGTATTTTGGAGCTATATTACGAAGGGATTTATCTGAAGTGTTATGCAATAAACAACGCACAAGGGACTTCTTCTCTAGGGTATGAAAATAAAAATAACACTTATGACTTATATGTTTTCAACCCGGATGGTTCAGTAGGAGATGAGCTAAACATTCAATTTGGAGATTGGGTTAGTGTGAATTCTGTATATGGTAAATCATTCTATATCGATGTTTTTAGAGGTATAGCTGTTGTATCCTATCGCATCTGTTCAGAGATGTATGATTCACTTCCTTATGGAGAACGTAGACCATGGGAGTATATCACACTAGCTAATACAACAGCAGCCAATGGAGAAGGTAGCCTTAAATATGATTTGGGTACTGGAGCAAAAGGTGTATCTGATGGATTCGCTGTTATGCGATACTTCAATGGTGAGCCTTATAGTATTGTGGCTATTTCATTGAAAAAAGATCGGGGCAATCTGATGATGGATAAAAATAACTCAAATCATATTTGGTTGGATGGTGTATTAGACTATGCTTCTTTATTCTCAGGCTCACAACAATGGGATCAGTTTGAGGTTCGTAACAGAAAAGGCTTGAGAAATACTCAAGAAGAAAAATACAATGAAGGAGATGAACTGTCAGACAATGATCCAGCGAGTGCTTATGTGAAAGATAAAATAAAGAGGTTATCTTCTGCTATGCCAGCCATCAATGCGAATAAAACTAAGGAAAATTTTGAAAAATATTTCTTGCATAAGTTTGTAATCGAATACGACTTGCATGGTCAAGTATTTATGAATTTTGACGGGTATGCAAAAAACTGGCAATGGTGTACATGGGATGGTGACAGATGGGCTCCTATGTTTCATGATCATGATTCATTGTTTAGTATGTTTTATAATGGCATTGTAGCTGATTTGACAGTTTATGACCCTTCTTCTACTATATTGGGTACTTATGGTTGGCAGCCGACAGCAGCCTGCAAAGAACTATATGCAGTTGAATACAAAGCGAGATATAAACAATTACGTGATTTAGGGATTTTTTCTACAGATCATATAATTGGAAAGCTGGAAGAGTGGATTCGTCATGTTGGTTATGACAATTACAAGACTGATTTAGAAAAATGGAATGAAACTCCTTCTTACAGAAATCCACACATCAATAGTGAGTATTGGGAATTTTACAAAGTGAGCTCTTCGAATGAATATAATTTTCATAATGAATCAGTTAATTACAAAACAGGTGATTTAGTAAGATATGGAGCAACTGATAAGTCTGTATGCATATTCAAGTGCATAAAAGACAATATTGAACAGAAACCATTAACAAAGCTCTACCCAAACTATCCATACGAAATGGGATTTTATAATTCACCAGAAAGGATACGTCAGTATCTTGATCTGCGATTTAAGTCTCTTGACGCTTATTATGAATATAAATAACTAAAAATACAATAAAATGGGAAAATGTTTAGTAATAACACTACCAGGAGAGGTTACGGATAATAGCCTCAGAAAGCTAGGTGAAGTCATATTTGATATTACTCCTCGTGGAGATGGTTCAGGCTTTACAGAAGTAAAGATACAAGTCGATAGCAGTACACTGCCTTTGCCTATAATAAGTGTTTCAAATGGGGGAAAAGTGTATAGGACAATAGATAGTGATCCTCTTAATGAGCTAGAACTTGTTTGGACAGGGAATAGCAATAATAAAATCTATGTGAAGACAAATGGTGTTCAGCCATGTAAACTCCATATGCAAAATGCTATAAATATAAAAAGACTTGGATTCGGGTTCGATACTGAAGTATTTTCACGCCCATTAAGTAATAATTCTCCATTGATAAGCATTCCTTTAGATGAGAGCCTGTACACATTAGGGAATCTTACTACAATATACCATACTAATAATAAAGGGTTCAGTGGAGATATATCTTGTTTATCCTATTTGCCAAAGTTGGCATATTTCATGGCAGATTGGACTGCTATTGAAGGTGATATAACAACAATAAAATCCAATATGACACAATTTACAGTCAGAGGCTCTTTCCTAACGGGAGATTTAAGAAAATTCTTTGATAATAACCCGAAAGCTACAACAGTTCAAATAGCTACCTATGGAACACCAATACCATACAAAGGTGATGCTTCAAAACTGTCAAATGCTACTATTGTAAACATCAGCATTGCTGAGAATACTCAACAAAATACAGAAGGTAATAGACAGCTAGGAAACTTTATCAGAGCTTTATCACAGTGTACATTCAGGGACACTTCTCTAGGAGGTGCATCAGTGACATTGAAAGGAGATAAAGCAACGCTCAATGCTGAAGAATTAACAGCACTAGGCACGCTTCAGGCAAAAGCAACAGTAACAATTAATACAATTTAAAATACAAAAAATGGAGTTGACAAAAAAGTATAGAATAGTTTATCACGGTGTAAATATGTTATTTCCGTTAGAACCGTTTGATAGTGGTATTACTTATGTTCAAAAGGGCATGGAAGGGGCTGATTTTGACACACTAGATGAAGCTGAAAATTTTGTACAAGAAAAAGGTTTGATCTATAGCCTAGAATAATAAAAAATCCCCATCTCCAAAGTGGTTAGTTTCTCAGGCGAACCACTCCGACTAAGGTGAATGCACACCACGACAGGGACTATATATCCTTGAAGTATTTAGGTGTGCATTCACCTGTTTTTATGCCTGAGAGCTACAAAAGTAATAATTTTTAGTTTAAAGTGAATTTAAAATGAGTTTAAAGAAAATGTTTAAAACAGCTCCTCTACCATTTCAGGGGCAAAAAAGAAGATTTGCAGGGGGCTTTGCTACTGCATTATCAG
>CALKIV010000014.1 GCA_937995835.1 uncultured Dysgonomonas sp.
TGACTACTTAGAAATACAAGTGGATGGTGCTGACTCCACCTATGTCAATATAACAGAGAGTATATATTCTGAAAACATGCTTTGGCTAGTGTTCAAAAACTCTCTTGGAGGTTATGAGTCTGTCGAGATCACAGGTAAAGGAATCTACACGCCTGAATTTGGTGAATCTACCCCATTTCAACGATTGGATAAATCGGGAATATTCACTCAGATGCGCAATCGGCTGACAAAGCAAGAAATCATAAGCATTCAAACAGGCTATAAAAATCAATCAGAGCTTAATTTTTTGATGGATATGTTGGCTACAGATAAGGCTTATCTAGTGTATCCTGACAAAAGAATCGTAGAAGTTATTCCTGAAGCTGACAGTCCAAAATATGATATGAGAGTCACCTCCCCAACATCATTAGAGGTGAAATTGCGTGCAGTGTCTGTTAATAAATACCATTCTGCGTCCATAGATCTAGCTAAGCCAGGCACATGGCTATGGGATGGTATATGGGATGATTATGCATTCTGGTTTGATGGCAAACAAATAAAAGATAATAAAGAATAATAGATATGAGCAAAGAATTATCAAATCGAGATGTAGCACGCATAGCTGCGTCAATGCTTGAACAGATTGAAAATAAGCAGACAGGGTATAAAGTTCGTGGAATAATCAATGGCAATTTTCATCTTTTAAAGAAAGATTTGGAAACTCGAGCCACTAAAGAAGAAGTACAGGAATTAAAAACTCCTTATTTTAAGACTATCGAAGAATTAAAGGCAGCAAGACCAAATCCAACACCCGGAGATAAGGCGTGGATTGGCGATCCTTATCCCGGAACAGTATGGAATTATACAAATGCTAACAAGTGGGAAGATACAAAAAAAGCTCCTGCTGCTGAAGAAGTGAATCTGGAAGCCTATACTCCAAATGGTGGAACACAGAAAACAGGGAAACAATTAGAGGATGGTAACGCTGAAAACTATAACTACATATCAGGTATAGTCGAAAAATCAAAGAACCTTTTTAACAAGGCAAATCTGATTAAAGGATTATATGTTTCTTTTCATGATACCGGAGTTAATGGAATCAAAGAACATGAGAACTCAGCTCTATTTGTTTTTTATGGTATAAAAGAGAATACTGATTATACGCTTTCCGGTATATACAAGGGATGGACTCATGCTATGGCTTTTTATACTAACGAATGGAAACTTGTTGGAGGTAAAACACCTCCGGGATCTACAGCAAATATAACAACCAGAACTTCGGATAAATGTTCTATAATAGCGATGACAGTATATTTCAATACAGATGTTGATTTGGAAAAATACACGGAAAAACTCCAACTGGAAGAAGGAAGTGTAGCAACTGCCTATGTTCCATTCTTGGAATATAGAGAAGTATACAGAAAACCGGAAGTAGATAAAAAAATAGCAGAAATCAGTAAACTGGAAGGAAGTTATAATAAGGTAGATTGTAAGATAGGTGCAAAAAAAGGATACTGGCATTGGGATACCGGAGAGTTTGTTGTTGATAATGGTTATATCTGTGGAGAGTATTTCCCGAAAGGAGATGAAATAATGTATCTGGAAGCATTGGTACAATGGATGCCTTATGCAATTTTATACATGGATAAGGACGGGAAAGTTATAGACAGGTATTACAAGCAAAACTCATCAACTCCTGCTCCATTAAAAGATTATAGATTATTGCCTCCTTCTAAAACTCATAGCATAAGAATTTCAGGGTTGGCGACTTTCTCTAATATTCTTTCTATATATCGTCCTTCTAATGGATCTATCTTGTGGGGTAAAAGGTGGGCTGCTTGCGGAGATTCTATAACAGCTGCAGCTGATAAGGAACATATTAGTGCCGATCCATTAACCGGAGAACAATTAGGATATGTGGAGCGAATAGGTAAACGCAATCATATGGAGTATTTTAATTTCGCTAAAGGAGGTGGATATTTATCTTATAAGGCGAATCATCATTATTGTTTTGCAAATTCGGATGAAAATGCGAACTATGGTTATCCAACATATAAACAGTTACCGGATGATTTGGATTATATCACTATATGGTTTGGGATCAATGATAGTTGGTACGGCGAACCAGCACAAAATGATAAACATGTAGGTACGCTTATGGTCGGAGTGCCGGATGGGGTCGATGAGAATGGAGATCCTAAAACCAAGTGGATACCAAGTACTGATAATACTACTTTTTATGGAGCATATAACCTAGTCCTTGACTATTTGATTCGTAAGTATCCTACAACTAAAATAATGATTGTGGTTACTCATGGGATCACTGCTAAATATAGAAAAGCTATCCGAGATGTCGCTCAAAAATGGGGTGTAGGATGTCTTGATTTATGTGATGGCAGTACTCCACTCTGGTTGAGTAATGATACCGGACTAATAGATCCGTCCATCATGGCACTTAGAATCGGTCAATTTGCTTACGATGGTCAACATCCAAATGATGCAGGTTATGAAGCCGTTTATCCTATTGTTGAGAATAAAATGTGTGGTTTATAAATTAAACTCATCAAAGAACTTAATACCTTCTTGCTTAGATTCGTCCAGGACGTGTGCATAAATTAGTGTTTCTCTTAGCTCAGAATGACCTAGTATCTCCTTTAAAGATGCTAGGTCTTTCTATAAGTTACCGTCATGTTTTTTCAACTCAGGATTGGCTTTATCATTATTCCATGGAGTGTATTTATTAGTCATTTCGATACTTGAGTGTCGTGCTTGATCGCGAACAGTCAACACATCATATTTACCTAGCATATTAGTTATACCAGTATCCTTGAGTGAGTAAAATTGATAATTAGCAGGGAATTTTAAATCTTTTCGCACATGATATGCCCAGAAGTCAGTAAATTGCTTTTCATGCTTTAGTTTTGGACCAGGCTTAAAGTCATCTGTAAATAGATAGTAGTGGCTAGGATTGTCAAATATCTTTAAGTCTAACATTAAGTGTATCACCTTTTCGGGCAATGTTACAGTTCTAGCATCTCTATTTTTAGACGCATCAGCAGGTATAAGTAAGGTTTGATTCTTTATATTGAAAAATGAAAGCTTGAGTTTACTCATTTCTTTTCGCCTCACTAAACAATAATGTAGAATGCAGCAAGCTAGGAGGTAGTGTTTGTTTTTCTCCTCTAGATACTTCCCTAACTTAGTTATATCCTCTTCCTGAATAATAGTTCTGACCTTTGTAAGTCTACGTTTACTCAAGAATGCTATTCCTTCAGATGGGTTTGTTTGTTGATATCCTTTTTCTAATAGATAGGTGCAAAAGATACGTACAAAGGTTAAATAGTTATTCCTGGTAACAGCTGAATTTTCTCTCACTACATACACTTCTTCTAAGAAATCGGTAATAAACTCTCTATTGAACTGGTAGGCATATACAATAGGAGTCTTTCTTTTAGCATTCCACTCTTCAATATTCTTCAATTTGGAAATATAATCTCGGTGGGTGTCTTCTCTCAAGATATCATCTTTGAGCAATTTAGCAATGTAGGTGCGATATCGTTGACATACATCCGCAAAAGTGTGATAGGCTTTTTCATTTTCAGCC
The DNA here is from genome assembly GCA_937995835.1 of uncultured Dysgonomonas sp. Classification (GTDB taxonomy): domain Bacteria; phylum Bacteroidota; class Bacteroidia; order Bacteroidales; family Dysgonomonadaceae; genus Dysgonomonas. The sequence goes on from CALKIV010000014.1 coordinate 3,584, forward strand.
TCTATCCACGGATTCCAACCATCCTCAAGTTTTTGATGCAGTTTCTTTATCAGATTAGAAGCATAGCGTCTGCGATCGCCTATTTTGTCTATGAAATTAAGCTTGATTTTTTTTCTCCTCTTTTTGTTTTGAGCAGGGCAATAGCAGTAGAAATCTACATACCAATCATTGCCATCATGCAGTCGAGGAGGCGTGTAGTCTATGACTGATCCTATGTATGTCTCGGGTTTTAGTTGTAGTGTATTCATTTTTTTTTTACGTCTGGGTGGTTCCCATTCGTAAAAATGAATTAAAATCTTGCGTCCCGTTTGCGTCCCGTTTGAAACGCTAAAAATGCAGAAAGTCGCTCTATAAGAACGACTTACATTGACTTATGTTGCGGAGGCTGGATTCGAACCAACGACCTTTGGGTTATGAGCCCAACGAGCTG
>CALKIV010000015.1 GCA_937995835.1 uncultured Dysgonomonas sp.
ATTCTGTGGTTCTCGATGAAGAAAATATAGAGGTAGACTATGCCCCCTCTCATCAGTCAGGAATATACTCGATCGATTTCGAAGAAGATGTCTTGAATAAACTGATCATCAACACTCGCAATGGTCAGCTAGAGGCTTACGAAAACGGAGTCAAAGGTTGGCAACTCATTGGATCAGGGCCAACAAAAGTATATCTATACCTAGAAACAGAGCAGCCGGTGAGCAATATTGGGGCTTTGGACAAAGAAAGCTCTTCGATAAACTATAAAACCAAATCCGTTGAAGGACAAAACGAAGCTTTGGTGCTCGAATTTGATGCTAAAAAACTAAATTTGCGGTATGGTATTTCGTTCATCAGCGAAGAGCAAGCAAAGAAAAATCTAAGGAGAGAGATAAACACATACAATGTTGATGAGGTAGCAAAAATAGGGCGTGACCAGTGGAACGATGCTTTGGGTAAAATAAACATCAGTGGAGGTTCGAAAGACGATAAAACTATTTTTTATACATCTCTTTATCGTATCTACGAACGGATGATTAATATTTCAGAAGATGGACGCTACTATAGTGCAGTAGACCATACTGTGCATAGCGACGAAGGAACTCCCTTCTACACCGATGACTGGATTTGGGATACCTACCGAGCAACGCACCCTCTGCGTATTCTCATTGAGCCTGAAATGGAAATTGATATGATCAACTCTTTTATACGAATGGCACAACAGAGCAAAGAGGGATGGATGCCTACCTTCCCCGAAGTCACTGGCGACAGCCACCGAATGAATGGAAATCATGGAGTAGCTGTGGTGTGGGATGCTTACTGCAAAGGATTGCGAGGATTTGATCTGGAGGCTGCTTACAATGCTTGTAAAGGAGCAATTACCGAAAAATCCTTACTCCCTTGGACAAGAGTACCCAACACAGAGCTGGATGTTTTCTATAAAGAAAATGGATATTTCCCTGCTTTGCATGAAGGAGAAACTGAATATATAAAAGAAGTCGTTCGTGGAGAAAAACGTCAGGCGGTGGCAGTAACCTTGGGCACCTGTTACGACGATTGGTGTTTGTCACAAATAGCCAAAGAATTGGGAAAAACTGACGATTATCATTATTTCCTCAATCGTTCATACAATTATCGTACATTGTATAACAAAGAAACAGCCTTCTTTCATCCCAAGGATAAAAAAGGAAACTTTATCGAACCCTTCGACTATCGCTTCTCAGGAGGACAAGGAGCTCGCGATTACTATGATGAAAACAATGGCTGGGTGTACAGATGGGATGTGCCTCACAATCCGGCCGACCTTATTGAGCTGATGGGCTCACCTGAGATCTTTGCAAACAATCTGGATCAAACTTTCAGAGAGCCACTAGGCAAAGGTAAATATCAGTTCTATGCCCAACTGCCAGACCATACGGGCAATGTGGGACAATATTCGATGGCAAACGAACCATCTTTGCATATCCGTTATCTGTATAATTATGCTGGTCAGCCATGGAAAACTCAGAAGAGAATCAGAACTTTGCTCAACCAATGGTTCCGCAACGATCTGATGGGTATTCCCGGAGATGAAGATGGTGGAGGTACATCAGCCTTTGTGGTATTCTCGGCTATGGGTTTTTATCCCGTAACACCCGGATCACCAACTTATAACATCGGCTCGCCATTGTTCGAAAACATTAAAGTAAAACTAGCAGGCGGCAAGATCTTTGAAGTTGAAGCTCAAAACTGTTCGGATAAAAATAAATTTATACAATCGGCTATATTAAATGGAGTAGAGCTCAATCAGCCATGGTTCGATCATAAAGATATAGAAAATGGAGGAAAACTGGTGTTAGTGATGGGCGATAAGGCAAACAAAGACTGGGGTTCTGCCCTCAACAATGTGCCTCCTTCTGCCGAGAAGATGCATCATGAATAAGGAAGAAAAACAATTTATAAACTAAATAAAAATTTTTATGCTAATGCGAAAATTATCAATCCTTGTATGCCTATTGATGTCAATGCAGTTTGCTATGGCTCAAAACAATCCTTTTGTTCGCCATATGTACACAGCAGACCCTTCTGCCCATGTGTGGGAAGATGGCCGTCTCTATGTGTATGCTTCCCACGATATCGATCCACCTAGAGGGTGCGACCGTATGGATCAGTATCACGTGTTTTCTACCAATGACATGAAGACATGGACAGACCACGGAGAAATCCTTCGTGCCTCACAAGTGCCATGGGGCAGACCCGAAGGTGGATTCATGTGGGCTCCCGACTGCGC
>CALKIV010000016.1 GCA_937995835.1 uncultured Dysgonomonas sp.
ATAATCTTCATCTTGAGTTTATTGAAATACTTAAACCCCTACGCAAGGAGTTTGATGCTATACGATCTGCTTATGAGAAAGCAACATCCTCGGAGCAGTCTAGTTCAGCATTTATGGATGCATTAAAAAATAGACAAACGATGGCTCATCATAAAAACTCACAAGTAGTTTATGACTTCATCAAACAACACCCATCCGATTACCTCAGCTTATATTTACTTCAATCGCAAGTAGATAATACGCCCGACGACATACAGCTCTACTCTGTATTCTCCAGTCTTTCATCGGAAATCAAGTCTTCTTATTTGGGAAAAGAAATAGATCTGAAATTGGAAAAAGTCAAACAAACAGCTATTGGCTCCAAAGCTCCGTCCTTTGAAGCAAAGGACATTAATGGAAAATCTATAAAACTGACTGATTTTCAGGGGAAATATGTGCTAATTACATTCTGGGCATCAGACTGCCACCATTGTTTGGAAGAATTACCCAACATCCGAAAAACTTATGAAGCCTTGCAAGGTCAAGAATTTGCGATCATCGCCGTAGCAGTTGACGCTGTTAGCAGAGAAAAATATTGGTACAATTTTGTGAAAGATAACAATCTGCCATGGACTAACCTCTTTGACGAACGTGTAGATGGAAAAAAGAAACTATCCTCTCTATATAATGTAGATCGCACACCTTTCAATCTTTTGCTCAACAAGGAGGGCAAAATCATAGCCAAAAACCTATATGGAGAAGAACTCCTGCAAAGAGTGAAAACAATCCTACATCTAAGCCAAAGCAAGATGTATCAATAGCCGAAATGAGCTAAAAAGTTTCTTCTTTGCAGGAATTCTTCAAATAATACAGCAAAGCTGTTTTATTATCAAATGGACTTAATCCCAATTATCTGTTCTGAAGGAAGAGACAGGTAGACCTAACTCATCTTTGAGATCAGCTGCTACAAAGTTTTTGTATGCATAGCGCACTGCTACCGGATGAGACACTTCATCAGATGTAACATATATTCCTCCATCTCCGGCAGATGCTGTTGCAGGGTGGAAAACTTTATCTTCTCCGGCAATCTCAAAAAGCTTCAAATTCTCTCCATGAGGGGCAAAACCATTCGATCCAAATTTCTCAAATTCCAATTTTATACGATTACCATCTACTTTCATCGATTGATAAATTGGAGCAGAGTATCCAAATCCTTTTTTATCATAAGTTTTTGCCAACGCCCAATAAGCTAATCTAGCCCCTACATCCTCTTTATTGGCAGGATGAATTCTGTTCTCTTCACCTATATCCATCGTTACTGCCATACCCGAGTTAGGGATTTCCTTCATCGCCAATAATTGCGCCTCTCTCAAATCAGCAGCTGAGGTATTCTCGCTACCATCATATTTGAAAGGAGCGATCTGTACATAATAGAAAGGCATTTCAGGATTATTCCACACCTCTCTCATATTTTTCACAAATGCTTTTTGAAGCTCTAAGTATTGTTTCGATTTATCTCTATTGCTTTCTCCCTGATACCAAATCATCCCTTTCACCGTATAATTCTTCAACGGATGCACTTTGGCATTATATAAATGAGTAGGTGCGTGATGATTCGCATATGTTGGTTTCTCATCATTATCAAGAAACGACAAGTCAAATTCAGGAAACGCCTTAAAGTTATCTCTACTCATCCAAGCCTCTATCTTAGAACCACCCCACGAAGACACTATAATTCCCACCGGAACATCAAGCGTTTCTTGTAAAAACTGAGCAAAGTAATAAGCAGTTGCACTCGCTTTTGCCACTCCTTCCGAAGTGTTTTCAGTCCACATTCCGGCAACATCATCTTGTGGCACTTTGCTATATTCATTCTTGCTAGTATAGATTCTGATTGGAGTTTCTTTCTTCGCCTTTGCTATTATTTTATTCGCACCGGAGATCGGTTGTCCTCCAAAGCCTCGCATTGGCATTTCCATGTTTGACTGCCCAGAACAAAACCAAACTTCACCAATAAGAATATTCTGCAAAGTCAGCTTTTCACCATCACTGATAGAAATCTCAAATGGGCCTCCTGCTGCTGGAGTTTCGATACTCAAAAGCCATTTACCATCTTTGTCAGACTGTGTGGTATAGCTTTTATTATTCCACGATGGCACAACAGTGACTTGGGTGTTTTTAGTTGCTTTGCCCCAAATATTCACCTTGCTGTTTTGTTGCAAAACCATGTGATCACCCATCACTGATGGGAGCTCAATCTTAGCCTGTAAGGCCAATGACGACAAAAATAAAGTTAGAGTCAATAGAATGACTTTATTCAAACGAAGATTCATAATATTATTTAGTTAAAAATGATTTTATTCCGTTTTATCCACCGCTGTAGGTCTTAAGAAGCTTAGCTGAATAATGAGTACAATGAAGATACCAACTGCAAGGATAGCAATATGATTGCCTAAGCTGCCAGAGTCTGTCGACTTTCCTAAGACATTGGTGATAACTGCTCCTGCGAATACTCCGGTCATATTCATCAGACCATAACCCGCAGCTCTGTATTTAGGAGCAACAAATTGGCAAAGGATAGGCATATTATTGGCATCAAACATACCAAAACCAATTCCAAAGAAAATTGCACCTGCCAAAATAGGAGTTAAACTGCTTCCCCATCCAAGTAGTAAGAGTGCGGGAATCATCAACGACAAGCCAATAGCCCCTGTATAAATTCTTCCTCTCACATTTTTGAGCACCCATTTATCCGACAAGATTCCTCCAACGATAACACCTATAAAAGATGCTGCCGCTATAGTAATAGTCGACAATGGTCCTGCATACTCCATCGGCACATCCAAACTGGTGGAAAAAAGAGTTGGCAGCCAATTTTTTGTAGCCCAACCCGGAAGGCTTGGTGCAGCAAAATATAATAAGATGACCCAAAAGGAAGCATTGACCAACAATAATCTCAACCCGACAAAAATGGATTTGAACCCTGCCCCTATACTTACCTTACCTCTCTCCAGAGATTTTTCTGATGTCCTCTTTTCTTGGAGGAACAAGATAAGAATAATACTATAAAGCATACCAAGCAAACCGAAAATAAAGAAGGTGGTCTGCCAAGAAAGCTGAACGGCTACTGTTGCCCCAAAGCCACCAAGCGCTTGACCAACATAAAGCCCCGTCATGTGAATGCCAATGGCCAACGATCGGGTTTTATCTTTATGGTAGTCAACAATTAGAGCAAGCTTCCGTTGGCAAATGCTTCAAATTGATGCCTCATATCTCATGGCAACCAAAGGGACTAATCCTTTGGACCAAACTTTTAGACTATCCTTTGGATATAGTATGTAAGAAATAGAAACTTGTTCACATAAAGCTATTGAACACCAAAGACCGGAGAAACTACCTCTCCAGCCTTTGGTGTCCATTTCAACTTACTGTTTGAAGATTATACTGACCTCAAAAGATCTCTAATTCTTTCTTAAATGCTTTTTTCCATTTTGACAAAGTATTTCGGCTCAAACCGTACTTCGCCGATATTTCACTATTGCTAAGCATATTATCTCTCTGATATCGAAGTATCTTCAAAATACTTTCAGCATCATAGGCGCGATGTTTCTGATCTATCTCCACATCAGATCTATCCTTTTTAGAGCCAAAAAGAATCTCATTTATTTGAATAACATCTAGTGCTATCCATTCTTTTTTCTGTAGAAATTTAGCGCAGAGAGCTGCTTTTTCCGGATATTTATCTCGAATCATATCGGCATATAATTGACGATAGAGTGGTCTGTTTTTTTTACTGTTCATCTCTTTCTTTCTTTGCTTTATTAATCCATCTCAAAATGGTAGTTGCTGGAATATTATATTCATCTTGTATTTGCTTCGTCGTTTTCTTACCCGTCTCTACTAATTCAACTAAATATTCTATTATCTCTTGGGTATAAATATTCTTTTTTAAGACTGGCAATGCAGACGCTATCTCTTTACCACTATTGCCTTTCTTCGCTTTGGTCGGGTGTTGCGGAGCATAAAGAATCAGATGCTGACTGTATATACGAAAAAAATCGTATTTCAGGAGCTTACTCCACCGAAGAAGAATATGACTATCTAGCGATTTTAGAGTGTACATACGTTTTACTTCTGCCTCTGAAACCTTAATAAACTTAGCTGCACGCTCAACATCAATCTCACATTCTTTCATGCGTTGAGCGATAAGCTTACCTATATGTATATTTCTAAAATTTCCGATCATAGTTTATTTTTTCATTCTTTCTCAATATTTCATGTTAGTGATGTTATGATTGACAGGAATACTGCATCTATTAACTTTTGTATGCAATAATGTCTCCTTTAACAATACATCATTGACGTCATATATTGAAATTGTAACATCATAATTTTTCGCATACTTGTAAATATGCTCTTTGAACATAGTCATATTCCCACTTGGCAATGGCTCTGTAATGACAGTGCCATCTCCAAAATTCCAAACGACATAATTAGCTTTTGAGATTCCTCCTAACTTCATCGTATATGTAATTGGAGTGTTTACGCACATACCATCATCTCCTGACACTAAGAACCATGATGCTGAGAAAGAAGGAAGACCGAATTGACAAGAGCCACTCATAAATCCATCAGGCAATTGGTATGCTCGAAGATTATCATATTCTTCTGGATTATCGATTACATAAACATAATTTTTTTCATAAGCACAAGCATATATACGCTGATCTGGTCCTAATTGGATACCTGCACTCTTACTTGGTAACACAATGGTCTTAAAGACCTCTAGTTCTTCTTTTACTAGCTGACTAAAATCATATATAGTTATTTTATTGCTGTGGATATAACTTATAAACAAATGTTTACCTGAAGTGGAAAAATCGACCCCATATGTATAAGGTTCTTGCGAAGTTATTTGTTTAACATTTAAAACGGTTCCTTGACTAGCATCAAACTCTCCATATAATATTTGTCTCGTATTATGACTGGGCCATACAAAGTATTTTCCATTTGGCGTAAATTTTAAATAGCCGGTGGGGCCATTATGATTCACACTGATATTAGTAGGCAAAGTTGTTATTCTAGGGGAAGACACCTGCACTCCATCAGGTGTTACTAACCAAGCGTTCATATAAGTAGTAGTTCCTCTCCCCGGTGCAATAATCCAAAAATCTTTACCGTTTGAGTGGGGTATTGCACTGACAGCTTCGCCTATAGCTCCAGAACCACCCACAAAAGGAATACATTTATAATCGCTCACAACATCACCAAGCCCTCCATTTAATTCCATATCAATAATGGAGTAGGCTAGACCATTATTTGTAAACTGATTGATACTAATTGCAATAAACTTGTTTGTGGCATTTGGATAAGGCATTATTATCCCTGACTGCACTGAAGAATTATGACCTGTAAGATTTTTACCATTGGCCATTGGCTCATGATTTTTATTCCAAACAGTCATTCCATCTGAATAGAATAGCAAGTTTCCTTCTGAGTCAGATAAGCTAAAGCATCCTTCTAGAGTGTTAATCTTGCTGCCGGACATACTTGTAGGCAACCCTTTAAGGGTAGCGTCAGGTGTTGTTCCTATGCCACTAACAGTTAGCTCTTGTGTTGTATTCCATGTTAAACCTGCATTTTTTCCAAAAAACCAGTTGTTTGCTTCCTTTTGGGAATAAGCCAAAGCAGAAAGTAATAAACAGGTCATTAGCACTATATGTTTTTTCAAATTTCCCATTCCCCCCTCTTTATTTAACGATAAACACAACATTGATAAACGAATTGGGTGTGGTGTTAATGCTCGTCACATCGTAGGTCATTACACCACTGTTGCTGATGCTGATATGATCTAAAATATTTTTGTCATAATAGGTGATTGCATAATCCAGTTCAGCACGAGTATATAATCGTCCTTGCATTGGAGAGGGGATGGTACTCAGTGAGGCATTGCTACTAACCCATGTCGCATTTCCGGCTTGACTGAATTGTTTCTTATACTGCTCATAGAGATCGCATGTTTTACCAAGCCCTGTCGCAGTTAGAGGAATATTAAAGGATGGAATATAGAAATAGCGAGATTCATCTTTTGACCCTGCAATCCATTTTTCTCCATTCCAAGTATAAATTCCTTGACGAAATCGCTTATTTGCATCTGTTTCAGACTCAGGACTTATATAAAGGTTGTAAACCATTAGCCCCGCATGTTTTTCTTTGAGTTTATTTACATTGGCATTACTTTCTGCTTCAGTGAGAAATGGTTCTAAAGTTTTTCTGTTCACAAGCATCACACGAGACAAGACAAGCCCTCCTTGTGTAGAGGTCACATTGTCGACGTGGGTAATAGGATTCTCTCCTGCCGGAACTCCTGACAGATCTTTTTCTTCCGTTTTGAGTTCTAGCAAAGCTGCTTTGGCTGGTAAAATATCAGAACCTATTGTCACTTGCCCTACAGCTGACTGGATGTTTAGTAAGCCAAACGCTACCAGCAACAGAGGGAATACTTTAGCGTATTTCATATTATATATTTTGAGTTTGTATTAATGTATATGGGGGTTGACAGGTAATGCACAACTCCTGACCTTAATCTCTGATTTCCTTTCCATTCCTTGCATCTCCTTATCGTATTGATCGTATGCTTTTATCGTTATGGTATATTCGCCTATAGCATCATAGGTATGGTTTCGAAAAGTAGATCCAACAGGTGGCGACTGTATTTTTATTTTTGAGTCTGGCTTGCCATCTCCAAAATCTAAAGTGATATATTTTAAGTCTTTAAAACCCTCTCCTCCATACACTCTCAATTCGTATGAGGTGCTTACAGAATAACAAGACACAGCTTCGGGTGGGGGTACAATCTGAAAACGAAACCAAGGAGCTGCAGCTGTTGGTATCCCAAACACTGTTGTGGAACCATTTGCAATCAAATTTGATAATTTGTAGATCTTCATGTTTGCAGGATCATCAGGATTCGTTATCACATAAAGGTTTCTTGAAAAAGTATGGACAATATACATGTAGCCATTAGGAGCTAAACCTAAAGCGCCAAAATGTTCATTAATTCCATTATTTGGAATTCCTCCAGGAGAGGCTACAATAGCTTTTACAGGCGAAACTGATTTGAGAGGATTGGTTCCTGTAGCATCCATTAAGCTTTTAAAATTGTACACATATAGTTTTGAGGCACCTGTGCTACCGGTATTACCTGCTAAACTCGTGACATAAAGGTAGTCTCCTTTTTTATTAAATGCTGCTCCATAGGGGCACCCAAATTCATAGTTATTGCCAGTACTACAGGATTTTAGTTTGGTTATAGTTCCAGTTGTATTGTCAAATGTTCCAAAAACAAAAACAGTATAAGCACTAGCATCTACTACCACTCCATTATAATTACACCAAACAAATTTATCTCCATCATTTGATGAGGCAATATACCCTCCTGGTGATGTTGTAGATGGGATATTTAATCCTGTGGATATTTTTTGGTGAGGTGTCTGTGAAACTCCATTTCCATCTACTTTCCACACATTGAGATAGGCAGGAGTACTTCGTCCAGCTGCTACGATCCAAAAATCTTCTCTATTGCTATGCCTTATTGCTGTCAACGATTCGCCTAAGACACCTGTGTATCCTGTCAGTCGTATATTTTTTTTATTGGAAACCACCCCTCCTAATCCATTGTCTAAAGTTTTATCGATCACAGAATAGGACAAGTTGTCGTCGTTGCCATATCCTAACGTAAATGCGATGTAAAGGTTTGGATGGTTTGGATAGGGAATTATTATACCAGATTGTGCTGACGACGAGTGACCTGTCAGACCTGTTCCATTAAGCATTGGCACATTGTTTTTGTTCCAAATAGTCATTCCATCGGAATAAAACAGCAGGTTTCCACTTGCATCAGATATTGAGAAACAGCCCTCAGATGTAAATATTGAAGATGGAATATTTGTTGGAATCTCGCTTAATAACGCATTGGATGTCCCCCACATCCCTGTACCTGCAAACGATTGGGTTGTATTCCAAGTTAATCCAACTTTTTTGCCAAAAAGCCAATTATTATTCTCGTTCTGAGCTTGCAAAGCAACCACAATCAGTAGTAAAAAAGTTAGTATAGTAAATATACGTTTCATATAACTTTATTCTTTTATTACAAAAATGATGTTGATAAATGAACTTGGTTCTGGATCATGGTTCAGCACCTTATACGACATGACACCTGAAGCATTTACTCCCGTGATTGTTAGAATAGATGCATCATAATAAGTGACCACATAGTCTAGTTCGTTTGCATTGTAGAGTCGGTTAAGGTTGGTTGGTGAAATCTCCCCTAGAGATGCGTTGTTGCTTACAAAAAGATTATTTTGACTTACTTTAAATTGCTTTTTATATTCCCCATAGAGGTCATACGTGAAGTCTTCATCCGAAGCACGACTTATCCATGGCAAAGGCAGGTTAAAAGCTGGGCAGCTAAAAAAAGATTTTGCTTGATCAGCTGCAACCCATTGATTCCCACCAGGAATCGAAC
>CALKIV010000017.1 GCA_937995835.1 uncultured Dysgonomonas sp.
CGTCAACTATGCAGATTGTATCTCTCTTCAGAGGATATGATTTGGCAAGATATGGTATTAGCAGTGTCGTATTATTTGTTAAGTGGAGCTCATAAATTAAGGCTGAAGAGTGCTTGTGCTCTTAAGTGAGATAGATATGAGTCTTAGTAGTAATAGAAAGCCCTCTGATAGAATGTTGCTATCAGAGGGCTATTTGTTTAGAAGTACTTATAGTGTATGATTAAGAACTCTTACATGAATTAAAAGTAAAAGTTTTCATTAACGATTTCATGTATCCTTTCTTTGTTGCCTACTATCCAGATGATATCATCCTCAAGAAATACGGCAGAAGCGTGAGGGTTGATCTCATACCCACTGTTTCTTTCTATACCCACAACAAAGGCTTTGCCTCTTTTACCCATTTCTGATTCTAGTAGACTTTTTCCATATAGGCCAGAGTCTTTATCTACAATCAATGATACACACTGAATTTTAGAGTCAGGATCATTGTCCTGTTTCTGTGCAAACTCATGAATTGTTTTCAATGAAGTTCTATCTAGGATAATTTTATTTTTATCGTCAGATAGTCTTTTTATTTGTAAAATATTGCCTACCACTGTGATGGTGTCATTGGGTAAAAGAATGAAGTCACCATTTGGGAAGTATAATTCTTCTTGATTTCGGCATACTGCAACAATGATCAGCCCGTATCTAGATCTGAAGTCGGAATCCTTGAGCATCACATTCTCATAGTCTGAGAAAGGTTCTAGTTTAAATTTAGCAACGCAAAGATTTTGTTCAATCCAGCTCTCGTTATCCACTGTATAGGTCGTTGTACCTTCTTGCTCTTGAGAAGCCTTTCTTTTGTCATTGATAGCTCGCTGATTAAAGTTTAGAACGAAGCGATACTCCATATTCCAATATAGCTTCAATAAGTATTTAGAGCGTAGCAATAATAACAACAGTAGAATAGCAGCAATGGCTGATATCCAGAAAGGAATTTGCAAGAATTCCCAGAAGATGAAGTATACAAAGGCAAAAGCAATAATGTATCTACTGACAATCAGAGTAGACAGAATAAATCTAAAGCGCATATTCTGTTTCCAGAGCTTAAGAATCAGGAACGGTTGCTCCCCCCCTCTGTAGACCAGTCCTTTGAGAATAGGAGAAATCGCTAAAATGGTTATAAGTAAGCAGATGATATCAGCCCAAGTGTTATCCATCACATTGTGTAAGTGTGGTTGTAAAAACCCTAAGGCAAGTAAAATAATTGCAATGCCAAGTGATATAAAGATAATAACATTAAAGATGTAATTCTTCAGAAATGTACTCCATAGAGATGTAGGAGCAGGGTTTGCTAACCTTTCATCTTTTTCAATGATCTTTTGACTCCACGAAGGAGGAATTGTGCGCATCATCAATGAGTAGGCTCCATCGCTAGCTGCCATCAGGTAAGGAGTAGTAAATGTTGTGATCACAGAGACAGCAATAATAATGGGGTAGATGAAGTCATCGGCAAGTTTATAGGTAATGGCAGTTCCTGCAACAATGAACGCAAATTCTCCAACTTGTGCCATGCTCAGTCCTGATTGTACAGAGATCAGCATGCTCTCGCCTGATAAACGAGCTCCAATGGCAGTGAAGAGAATTTTACCAACCAGTACCAATAAGGTGATCCAAAGAATGCTAGAGAAGTGTTCAATAACTATAGCTGGATCCATTAACATTCCTACAGAGACAAAAAATATTGCTCCAAAGAAGTCTTTAATTGGTTTAGTTACCCGTTCAATGTTCTCTAATGCAATTGTTTCTGCCAAGATTGAACCCATGATGAATGCTCCTAGAGCTGACGAAAGCTCCACTTTCGTAGCAAAGACAACCATCCCCAAGCATAAGCCGAGGGAGATGATCAATAGAGTTTCATCGTTTAGCCATCGTTTCACTTTCTTGAGAAAAGTGGGTATGATGAAGATTCCACAGACCACCCATACTACCATGAAGAAGAGAAGTTTACCAGAACTAAGAAGGATCTCTGTACCCTCAAAGTTTTTGCTCATGGCGATAGTTCCAAGGAACACCATGGCAAGGATAGCAAATAGGTCGTCAAAAATTAATATGCCGAAAACAACTTCAGTGAAGCGTTTTCCTCTGTATTTTGGATCTTCAAACCCTTTGACAATGATGGTAGTCGAGGATAAACACAACATAATCCCCAACACAATACAATTCCATTTGTGTTCTTCCCCCCAACCCATGGCTATACCTAGGAAATATCCAGATACTCCAAGTCCGAGTATAATCATCATGAGGGTAATGAACCCCGTCTTGCCATTACTGATTAGTTTTTTGAAACTGAATTCTAATCCCATGCCAAAGAGAAGGAAGATTACTCCAATCTCTCCCCAAATGTTGATGCTCTCGGCATCTGTTACAGTAGGAAAAAAGTTGAGATGGGGTCCCGTGATAAATCCGGCAATTATATATCCTAAGACTATGGGTTGTTTTAGCCATTTAAAAATTAATGTTACTATTCCGGCGACAATTAACATAAATGCCAGATCACTAATAATAGGAGGTAAATGGGTCATAATTTATTTTATTTTCTATACTCTACAAAAATATTCATTTTCTATGAGAATCTTCAGTAAAGGATTGTATATCTCAGCTATTGATTTGAATTTGTAGCAGCATTATTGGGGTTTGTAGAAATGCACACGATAGCTCCCCTTCCTTAACTTTACTTTAAGAAAGAATCTATTTTAGTAATATGGATAAAGGAAATGGCTGTTAATATGCCATCTTCTCACCTTTGAAGGCGTTGATCAGAGTTTTTGCTATAATCTTAAGATCTAACAAAAATGACCAGTTCTCGATATACCACACATCTTTTTGAACTCTGCCCTCCATGTCGTTCAGTGTTTTGGTTTCACCTCTGTATCCTGTAACCTGTGCCCAGCCAGTAATACCTGGTTTCACCAAATGGCGAATCATGAATTTATCGATCAGTCTAGAATATTCTTCTGTGTGTTTTAACATATGCGGACGAGGACCAACAACAGACATGTCACCTTTTAGTACATTAATGAACTGTGGGAGTTCATCAATACTCGTCTTTCTGATGAATGCACCTATCTTGGTAATTCTTGGATCATCCTTGGTGGCTTGTTGTTTGTCTGAGTTTGAATTTAGTCGCATTGATCGAAACTTGTAGCAGTTAAAACTTATGCCACGTTGTCCTGTCCTCTTCTGTTTAAATAGGAGAGGGCCTGGTGATGATAGTTTAATTAGCGAGCCTATAATAAGAAAAATTGGCGGGAAGATTATCAGAATCACTAGCAGTGAGAATACAATATCGAAGCCTCTTTTTATAAACCGATTGGGCAAATGTACTAAAGGCTCATTTCTTAAGCTAACTACCGGTACGGAATCAATAAATCGTAGAATAAATCGTCTGCGGATGTAATTGAAAAATTCAGGAATGATGAAGAATCGAACCATATTCTTTTCGGAGAACACTATCAAATCTGTGATTGCGTTATCAGTGTTGTCTGTCAAAGAATAATATATTTCATTAATCTTGTTTTTTGTCACATATGCTTTGATTTCATCTAGCTTTCCTAAGTATTGGGGCATTTTGGGCTTATAGGTGTTGTCATCATCAAAATAGCCGATGATTTTATATCCAAAATCACTGTTCTTAAGCTCTTGGTATATTGTTTCTCCACTTTTTCTGCTACCCACAATGACCACAGTACGATGATTGTAGCCTCGTCTTCTGTAGTATTTTAATATAAGTCTGATGCCTATATGCTCCATAATATAAAGCACAGTGATTGTTCCATAACTTACAACCCAAAAGAGTGGAGTCGTTTTTGAAATAACATCAAAGATTGCAAAAAAGCCAGTGGATATGAATGTGAATAATATAATAAACGAAAGGGCATTTTTGACAACTTTATCGAGGAATATGATGTTCGTAGATGTCTGTATTGGTACTGAAACAGAGGTTATAAAGTACGATAAGTTGATCAAAAGAAATGCGAGTATTTTTTTATCGTAGGAGAATACTTTTACTTCAAAATGATTAATAGCCAAGTAGTAAATGACCATAAAAACTACATTTATAAGTAGTAAGTCACAAACGCGTATTAACCAAAGCAATAAATGACCATACCCTTCTTTTCTTTGAATGTGCTCCTCCATCTCGGATCTGATAAATTTAGTAATTGTTATATAAAATTCTTAGCTATATGTAAAAACGTGTTACACAAAAATAGTAAATCATTTGTGATATTATGGCATGTTTGGAGTTCTATTTTGCCTCTCGCAACTGTTGTACAGAGTAAATTTGGTTAATAAAAAATATTAAAAAGTCTAAAATTGTAATCGGCTTTAAGAAATATGTGCAATGATGATGTTCATAAAGAGTGTGAAGGATGAATTATCCAAGTAGTCCCCGTGTTACATTCCATCTGAACTCTAGTAGTTTAGCTCCCTTCCACGGGCGAAGAGTGAAAAGATAAAAGAAAAAGAGAACTGCTACAATTCCCCATTTTACGAGTTCTTTGAATAGACGTTTGTAGTATGTGCTAGTGGAGTGAGATAATGTGCGGATTTTTTCACTTTTGCCGATCGCTAGTGTTAGTTTGCTAAAGAATTCATTGGAGAGTTTATAAGCTGGTATGTGATGATAGATAGGTAAGTCAGGTAAATAATAACAATCAATGTTGTTAGAAACTAACCTATATGTCATGTCTTTATCTTCTGCTCCAAGTAGTCCTGTACCTTTTCTTCCTAGTTCGGTGTTGTAATTGCCAACCAGCTTGTATAGCTCGCGTCTGATTATTGTGTGCCCTGTGCCGGGATAGCTGGTTTTGCTGAGTTTCCTTACTTTAGAGCCTGCATCGAATGCACCTCCAATGAGGCGTTGAGTGAATGGGGACATCCATCTAGGTTGAGGTACTTCATAAATTGGAACAACAGGAGTGGCTATGATACCTATTTCTGGATATGCTGTTAAATGCTTCTCTAGTTTGAGCAGATGTTGGTTGCCTATTGTTTCGTCATCATCTACATAAATGATATATTCTCCTTTTGCTTCTTTTATTCCTCTATTTAATGCAAACGACAGACCTTGGCTCATTTCCAGATAGTACTCTATGTTTAGTGTGGAGTACTCGTTTATAAAAAACTCGCAAACATCTGAAGTTGAATCTGTGCTGTTATTATTGATGATGATAATTTGAAAATCTTTAGAATTATATTCTTGCTCAACCAAAGACTGCAAAGTCTTTTCCAAATTTTCAGCTCTATTATATGTGCATGTAACAAATGAGAAACGCATACTCTTACTTCTTTATTTTGCTTTAGATTGACGAATAAAATAGCCTACAATGGTGCCTATCAGCAACAATATAAGAATAATAGATGAAGCTGTACCTAAAATTCGACTAGTATTGTAGCCTGTCGGTTCAAACTTGAAGACAATCTCGTGCTCTCCTGCAGGTACTCGCATAGCTCTCAATGTCCAGTTGGCACAGAAGTGAGGAGTAAGATTTCCATCAATGTAAGCATTCCATCCATTAGCATAAAAAACCTCGGAGAATACGGCGAATTGCTCACTTTTAGCCTTAGATTGGTAGGTCAAAATATTAGGTTTATAGTCAGTCAAAATTATACTGGCAGTGGAGTCGGGAGTGATTTTTAGCCCCTCCAGTTCATTGGCGTAGCGTTTGTCTACCACAGCTTGTAACTCAGGGTATACCGAGCTTAGTGCTTCTATCTCTTCATCAGCATTACCCACCAATTTGTAATCTTTAATAAACCATGCATTGCCCAAAGCAAAAGGATTGACGATGGGTGGTTGACTAGGGTCGAAGATCAAGTAACGTGCATTAAGCATATTTAGAGCTGTGTTTTTTTGTAAGCTCATCGTGATAGTGTCAATGCTTTGTGTCTGAAATGATTGATAGATATTCATCAGCTCAGGGGTCAACCTCTGTTCGATTAGTTGGTTGTATCTTTGCAGTTTAGCAGCATGATATCCTCCGATGGAACGATGGTAGTAAGAAGTGAGACCATCTTGAAAAGGATTATTTAAGTTGAGAACTCTATAGTTTTCCTTGTCTTTTAAAATGATTTCATCTGCAGCAGACATCTTAAATAGCGTTTGTTGTGCTTTATTCACAAACTTTTCTTCTCCCAAAAAACGTTTATCCACCATCCATAGGTCGCAAGTGGTAAGAAGTACAAGGGCTAATGTCGCATAGATACTAATATTTTTTATTTTATCTTTTTTGATGCTGATCCACATTATTCCAGCAGACAAGAGAATGAAAATCAGTGAGCGAAGAGCATCAGCTGTAAGCAATTCTTTTCTATCAGAAATAACAGCATTCAAGAAGGTGGCTGGTAATTGATCTTTCCATGCTAGATCTCTGTCGGAGATAAAGTTAAAGAAAGCAGTAGGCATCACCCATAGGAGCAAGCAAAGTCCGCCAGTAACTCCTGCTGAAATGTATAAAGATTTTAATCGTTTATCTCTCGCTGTTTCTCCATAAAAAAACTCCTTAATTGCCCACACAGCACCAATAACCATCAGCAAGGCAGGAATCACTAAAGCTTGTGATACAGCTCTAAATTTGTTGTAGAGAGGAAAATGGTAATAGAATAGATCATTAAAGGCCTCGAAGTTCTTACCCCATGAAAGGAAGATGAAGAATATAGTAGCTCCTAAGAGCACCCACTTTAGTGGATTGCGAATAATGAGCATTCCCAACAAAAAGAGGAAGCAGACAATAGCTCCAATATAGACAGGGCCAGAAGTGAAAGGTTGATCTCCCCAATACTGCGAGACGCCACTATACACAGCATTTGCATTTTGAGCGTCAATTTGTTGGTTTTGAACCATGCCTTGCAAGCTCTTTAATGTAGCAGATTTTTCATTAAAGGGTCTTGAAATTCCTCCTTGCACGTTTGGAATCAGAAGCGAAAGTGTTTCAGCTTGTCCATAGCTCCATCCAAACACATAGTCTTTATCTAAACCTGCTCCTTGTTTGGGCTCGTCAGCTTTTGCTGTCAATTCTGAAGCCCCACGAGTACTGGTCTTTGACATCTCGTAATTTGAATATAATGATCCAGCATTCGTTGCTAAGGCTAAAATGACAGCGATGGCTAATATGCCTGACGATTTTAGCAGAGATGAAAAGTCCTTATCTTTTATTTGTTTTACAACCAAGCTAATATAGAGTATAGCACACAAAATAGCGGTGTAGTAAGTGATTTGTAAGTGATTGCTTTTGATCTGTAAGGCTAATCCTAAAGCCATACATAGCCCACCGATGATATACTTCTTCTTGAACATGCACAGCAACCCACCTACCACGATGGGCATATAAGCAATGGCCCATGCCTTGGTGACGTGTCCGGCGTCCAAAATAATAATGTTATAGGAGGAAAGCGAATAAGCAATTGCCCCAAACATGGCAATAGGAATATTGAATCCGAGAATCAAAAAGAGAATATATGCTATCACCATACCAGCCAGAACAGGTCCGGCAGTAGTGCCTCCAAAAACTCGCAAGGGGGCTTCCAAATAGTCTAAAAAGTTAGGACTACCACCCCAAACCCCAATTTGGTAGGCAGGCATCCCCGAAAAAGCATTTCCTGCCCATGCCGAGCTCTCCCCGTCTTTGTTGTAATATTCTCGGAGGTCTTGAGATATTCCTTGAAACTGAGTAATGTCAGATTGAGGAAGTTGTTTGTCCTCAAAAAACTGAGGGCTAAAGAATATAACGGTGACAAGAAGGAAAACGCAAATGGCTGGTAGATGCAACCATGAGCTGATGGCTGTCTTTTTGTCGGAGTTTATCATTTTTTCTTTTTTAATATATAGATTAACGAACTACATTTTTGTTTGTTGGATAGGCTTTTCAAGAAGAAAAGTCCACCTCTGAGTAGGCCCATAAGAGAGCCTAAAAAGGTACCTTTATATTTCTGACTCAACATGGAGATATAGAAAGCATCAAGATACATTGGTTTGACATCCACAAGGCTAAAGTTATGCTTGTTTGCCAGAAATTCAAAATCCTTTTGCGAAAAATGCCATAAGTGTCTAGGCACATCATAAGCTGCCCAGTTGTTTTTATAATATTCTGCATCCAGAGATTCTCTGTTGGGTAATGCTATGATAGCTGTTCCATCCTCTTTGAGAATCACATGGAGCTGTTGCATCACTTTATTCAGGTTTTCGATGTGTTCCAAAACATGCCACATCGTGATAGTGTCTTTTTGCTGTTTTGAAATCTGAAAAATATATTCATGCGACTGTACATTCAGTCCGAATTTACTTTTAGCATAGTCTCTTGCTCCCTCATCTTTCTCTATGCCGGTCACCAGCCATCCTTTGCTTTTCATCTTGTTGAGAAAATAGCCTGTGCCTGAACCATAATCCAGTAAGATTTTGCTATTAGGAGCAGCGTATTTTATCACTGTTTTGGCTTTAGATTTCAGTGCAAATGAGCGAGCAATGTGATATAGCTTATTGAAAAGTCCTTTGCGAGTATCAGAGTGTGAAATATAATCCGAAACATTATAATAGGAGCCAATTGAGTCTTCGGCAGGAAAGTCTTGAGTCAGCACAAAACCACAAGCAGAGCATTTTACCAATTGAAAATCTTCTTGCGATGCATAGTGATCTTTGCAAGTAAGATAATCTTGAAAATCCTTGCCTCCACACAATGGGCAAATGTCAGTATGAACAGTGTTCATTTAATTTTTTCGTTTATATAAGTAGTAAGTATTTGCTTTATCCTCTGACTTCACGCTGTCTATCAGATTGTAATTCACCTTTAGGGGTTCGAAAGTCTGGAAAAAATCATAATTGAAGCCATTGGTACAATCAATAATAAATGTTGTTTTTCCTTCTTCGATATATTTTGCCTGACTATCTCTGATCTCAGGATACATATTATAATAGATGTTGGGAGATAAAAAATATTTCACACTTGGGGTAAGTCCCGTAGTGGTGAAAAGTGCATTTCCTTCTCCAAAGGCAATATTAAGCAAAGTAGCATCTTTTTCTGCTTTTATCCTATCCTTAAAAACGAATTGAGGAGAATTAGGTGTGCTCTGTCTGAGTAATGTTTCAGTACCCAAATCAAAGAAATCTCGTTTGTTGATGGCTACTAAGAGCATAAATGTAGCTAAGAGATAGATCATTTTTTTACTCTCCTTTACGTTGATCTGTTTTTCTAAGAAAGAGAAAATAGCAATCAGCCCTAAGGTAACAAAAGCGAAAAGGGGTAGAGGATAGTAGAAATGATAAGTCAAAGGAAAGAAGATAATAGCAAAGACAGCTATACCGGAAAAGACAATAGCCATTTGATTCCATCTGCCTTTGAGATGTTTAAATGGGAAATAAAATATCCCGATACTGATAATCAGATACCAAACAAGTTCGGCTCTGTATGCTTTATATAATTTATTTACGCCATTGGTCAGCAACCAATGATAGTCATTAGTGCTCGAATATTGTTTATTCAGCTCTATATAAACGTGATATGCTTCTCCAAGCGCATCGTTGTAGATGAAGTAAAATAATACAGGAACAAAAATAATTGCTACACCTATAATATAAGCGAAACAATTTTGTAAAAAGTTTTTGTACTCTTTCCTGATCAGTAGTTGAACAAAGATAATCAGCAGAGGGAAGAACCAAAAGAGAATCAAGTTTAGCTTTATCAACATAGCCAAGGAAGTCAACAGCCCATGAATAAGCATGTGCTGAGATGGATGTTTCTGATTGTTCTCTTTAAAATAGGAGATAAAGAAGTAAGTGCTGATGATATAAAACAGCAAAATCATTTCTTCAGCTGAGCCTCCTGTATGCATATAAGTCAGAAAAGACAAAGGAAGAAGTAAGGAAATGATGAATGCA
Organism: uncultured Dysgonomonas sp.; assembly: GCA_937995835.1. GTDB lineage: Bacteria > Bacteroidota > Bacteroidia > Bacteroidales > Dysgonomonadaceae > Dysgonomonas. The sequence continues at coordinate 9,917 of CALKIV010000017.1, forward strand.
AAAATATCTTTCAGATATAATTTCGCTGTGTAAAATATTGCAGTGAGAGCAACCAACCAGCCTATAATCTGAAATAAGAAAAGTCCAATAAAAGAGCTTTTGGAGAAAAGAGAGCCTAGCCCATAAATGAAGAAGATGAGAGGCCCTTTGTGATCAAAAATTTCAGAATAGAGCGTCATGCCACTAAACATGCCTTTGCCTATGTTGAAATAGACATTGACATCGCTCCACTCGTTAGTGGGGTAGAGGGGCGACATCTTGGAACAGAAGAAAAGAAAGAGTATGCCATAAATATAAAGAGGAACAAGAAAATTCTTGTCCTCTTTATATTTTATAGTTATGCTCTCAATCATCGTCTGTTTGTTCTCCACATTGTCAGCTTTATCCTATTTGGCTTCCCGGCTCCACTTTAGATGCAGGCTGTATCAAGCTCAAGTTGCCATCTAAATCTTCGGCAGATAAGATCATGCCTTGCGAAACGATACCCTTCAATTTGCGAGGAGCAAGGTTGGCAATGAAGCATACTTGTTTGCCGACCAAGTCTTCTGGTTTATACCATTGAGCAATTCCGGAGATGATTGTTCTTTTTTCCAGACCATCATCAATCAAGAATTGAAGAAGCTTGTCTGTTTTAGGCACTTTTTTGCATTCCAAGACTGTCCCCACACGGAAGTCGCACTTCATAAAGTCGTCGAATTCTACAACTTCTTTTTGTGCCTTCGCTTTTTTGTTCGCTGTAGCATTTGCTGTCTTGCTTGCAAGTAGTTTTTGTACTTGAGCTTCTATTGCTTCATCTTCTATTTTGGCGAAAAGCAATTCTGCAGTTCCCAATTGATGCCCTTCGGAAAGAAGATCAATAGCGCCAAGTTTGTTCCAGTCTTGTTTGTCTAGCTTGATCATCTTCAAAATTCTTTCAGCACTAAAAGGTAAGAAAGGTTCGAAGGCAATCGCCAAGTTGGCTGTGATCTGTAACGATAGATTCAAGATCGTGCTCACACGTGCCATATCTGTTTTAGCCAACTTCCAAGGCTCTGTGTCAGCTAGGTATTTATTCCCGATACGAGCCAAATTCATAGCTTCTTTTAGCGCATCACGGAAGCGAAAAGCGTCAAGACTGTTTTCTATCTTCGATTTGATGTCTGCAAATTCAGCCAGTGTTTGTTTGTCGTATTCGTTCAATGCTCCTTGTACAGGAACTTTATTGTCAAAATATTTTTGAGTCAGCACCAATGCACGATTGATAAAGTTCCCAAGAATACCTACCAATTCGCTGTTGTGATGTGTTTGAAAATCTTTCCAAGTAAAATCGTTGTCCTTTGTTTCAGGAGCATTGGCAGTCAAAGTGTAGCGCAAAGAATCTTGTTGGTTAGGAAAATCTTCCAAATATTCGTTTAACCATACAGCCCAATTGCGAGACGTAGAAAGTTTGTCACCCTCTAGATTCAAGAATTCATTACCTGGCACGTTGTCCGGCAGGATGAATGAGCCTTCAGCCTTCAACATCGCAGGGAAAACGATACAGTGGAACACGATATTATCTTTCCCAATGAAGTGAACCAATCTAGTATCTTCTGATTTCCACCATTTTTCCCAATCATTTGGGAGCAATTCTTTTGTATTCGAGATATAGCCAATAGGCGCGTCAAACCACACATATAGCACTTTGCCTTCTGCCCCTTCTACAGGCACAGGCACTCCCCAATCCAGGTCACGACTTACGGCACGAGGTTGTAGCCCCATATCAAGCCACGATTTACATTGACCATACACATTAGGTTTCCATTCTTTGTGATCTTCCAGAATCCACTTCCTCAACCACTCTTCGTGTTGATCAAGAGGAAGATACCAATGCTTAGTCTCTTTCAGAATGGGTTTAGAACCAGTGATGGCAGAAACAGGATTGATCAGATCCAATGGGCTAAGTGATGTACCACATGCCTCACATTGATCGCCATAAGCTTTGGGGTTGTTGCAGTGTGGACATTGCCCTGTTATATATCTGTCAGCAAGAAACTGTTTAGCTTCTTCGTCATAATATTGTTCGCTTACTTTTTCGATAAGCTTATCTGTATCATACAACTTTCTGAAAAATTCGGATGCCGTTTCAGCATGAATCTTAGAAGTCGTTCTAGAATAAATGTCAAAAGAAATACCAAAATCTTCGAATGCCTTTTTGTTCAGCGTGTGAAATCTATCCACCACATCTTGAGGAGATACTCCCTCTGCTTTAGCTCTGATGGTGATTGGCACACCATGTTCGTCAGAGCCACAAACGTGGATTACTTCCTCGCCTTTCAGTCTGAGGTAGCGTGTATAGATGTCAGAAGGAACATATACCCCTGCAAGGTGCCCAATGTGGATAGGACCGTTGACGTAAGGTAGAGCAGATGTTATCAGCGTTCTTTTGTATTTCTTAGTCATTGTATATTATGTTGTTTTTTATGATTCAATTTTTGTTGCCATGCAAAGATAAAAACTTACAAACTATTTATAGCCTTGCACCTATTTAAAATATCTAATTCTTTGTAGTTTGGTTTCTTAGCCTTAACGTAGAATGTTGATGTCGCCCCCTTTTTTGTATCGTTTGCCTTCGGAGCCGGTGGCATCTATCACATAGTAGTATACTCCCGGGTTGACCAACTTGCCGTTGTGCCTTCCATCCCATCCCTGCGAAGGGTCTGTCCATTCGTAGACTTTATTTCCCCAGCGATTGAAGATGGTGCATTTGAACTTAACGATTGATTTGTAAGAAACCTTAAAAATATCGTTCTGTCCTGGAGTGCTCCCCGGTGAGAAAAAATTTGGAACCTGTAAATCGGATTCAGATATATTCAGATTAACACTAACGGTATCAGTGCACCCTGAATTGATATTAGCTACCTCAAGGGTGACAATATAATCTCCAGCATTTTGAAAAATGTAGTTCATATCCTTATCGTTATATCTCGCTTCAGGATTTTTCATATCCTTCTTGTTGTAGATAAACCATGAATAATGGTCTGCAGCAGGTTCGTTGGCATGACCAAAGAAGTCGATCTCCACAGGAGCTGATCCCCCTAAGCCTGTACCATTAGCACCTATTTCGTTATCACTTTCTCTGTTGTGCTGTTTATGTGTCATTTTAGCAATTGCAGAGGCTGGCTCATAAGTGGAAGAAATGACCTTCTCAGGAGAGCCAAACGCTTTGCCAAACTGGTCACCAATCAATGCGAATTCAGTTTTTAGATTAGGAAGATCTCCCTCTACTAATACAATTTCTGTACCAATAATTAAGTCTTTTAAGACTTTTCTCTCAGTAACAAACTCCTCGCCATCCCATGTTTGTATATCGTATTCAATCTCGTATTTCCTCTTAATTTCCTTTTGTTGTCCTGTTGTTTCTCTGAAAAAAATAAAATCATCTTTGTTAATTTCTAGTTTCAGAGCTTCACACTTGTCTGCCGACTCCACAGGGGTGATGCTATGTAGTTGAGGTTGATGCGTGTTGTAGTCAATGATCCAAACCGCTTTTGTCCGATTGTTGTCTTCAAAGGCTAAGCCTCTTGCATCTTCTAAATTGGTAATGGTGTACATTTCTCGTCCTTGCCCTGCGGGTACCGGAAGAGGAAGGGTGATGTCGTTTCTCTCTCCATTGATACTTGTTTCATAGGTGTAGGCTTTTACAGAGTTGCCTACGTTTGTGGTGTAGGTGATTTTGGCTCCTGTCAAGGTCTTAAAAATATAAACCTCTTCTAGAGTAGTGGATCCACTGCGTTCTACGGTCTTGTAAGTGCCTATCGCTTGAAATTCTGCATTCCTTAGCTGTGCATAAGCTGAAACATAGAGGAGAATAAAACAGGTGAAGAATATGATTTTTTTCATTCGTTAGCCATTAAGAAAAACACCCTTTATCTTTTAACGGATAAAGGGTGTCTATATTGTAAAAGATTAAATGATCGTCTTTTAGATAACTTCCATCTTTTTGAATATTTTCTCTATCTTTTCAAGAGCGATATCCACTTGTTCTTTTGTATGTGTAGCCATCAGCGAGAATCTGATCAAAGTGTCATCAGGTGCAACAGCTGGTGAAACTACTGGGTTGACAAATATGCCTTCATCGAATAGCATCTTCGTGATGGCAAACGTTTTTTCATTGTTGCGAATGAAAAGAGGAATAATAGGAGTTGAAGTATGTCCTATTTCGCAGCCCATTTGTTTAAATCCATCTAAGGCATAGTGGGTCAAGTCCCATAAGCGTTTGATTCGTTCAGGCTCAGCTTTTAAGATATCTAGAGCAGCACTAGCAGCGGCTGTAGCAGCAGGAGTAGCACTAGCTGTAAAGATATAAGCTCTTGAGTTGTGACGGAGGAAGTCTATAATTGTTTTATTAGCAGCAATAAATCCTCCAATAGAAGCGAGAGATTTACTGAATGTGCCCATAATTAGATCCATGTTGTCGGTTAGTCCAAAGTGGTCGTGAACACCTTTTCCACTATAGTCCTTGCCTAAAACTCCTAGTCCGTGCGCTTCATCTATCATGATGTTTGCATTGTATTTCTTGGCGAGTTCAACTACCCCAGGTAGATTAACAACATCACCCTCCATACTGAATACACCATCCACAACGATGAGTTTCACTTTGTCCGGTTCGCATTTTTGGAGTTGTTTCTCCAGCGAATCCATGTCGTTGTGTCTGAATTTAAGCTTCTTCGAGAATGAAAGTCTGCTTCCTTCAATGATTGAAGCGTGATCTAGCTCGTCCCAAATAATGTAGTCTTCACGTCCGGTCATGCAAGAGATTACTCCCAAGTTGACATTGAATCCAGTAGAGTACACAATTGCATCTTCCTTACCTACAAAGGCGGCAAGTTTATTTTCTAATTCGATATGAATGTCTAAAGTTCCATTCAGAAAGCGTGATCCAGCCATTCCCGTCCCATACTTTTTGGTGGCATTCATGGCAGCTTCAATAACTTTGGGATGATTTGTTAGACCCAAGTATGCGTTTGATCCGAACATTAACACCCTTTTCCCATTGATGGTTACTTCAGTGTCTTGTTCGCTCTCTATTTGTCTGAAATAAGGATAAAAACCAGAAGCTCTCGCTATTCGCGCAGCATCGTATCGGTACAACTTTTCAGTTAGTAAGTCCATAGTAGTGGTAAAAAATTATAACAAAAGTTTATTATAACTGCCCGACATAATTAACCTAATTTAATAACTTATGCAAAAGGCAGGCTGCAAACTTAATCAAAAAATCAACAATGAGTCGTCCTTTGTCAATTTATTTTAAAAATTAACGAAATATCTAATCTTGGTATGAAGTTTTGTAAACAATCCCTCTTTTTTTCTTAATTTTGCTTTTTACAGGCAAATAGAAGCAATAGTTTTACAAGCTAGATAAGAAAACTAATTCATGAGTCAAAAGGGAAAAAAGAAGGGCGAGTTTTGGAAAAAAGCCCACTTCAAATATAGAATATCAGTTATAAATGAAAATACACTCGAGGAAGTATGGAAGATCAAGTCTTCTATGTTTACGGGAGTTATCTTGTTTTTAGTTGTAGCCTTTCTATTGGTGACTATCACCTCAATAATAATCATAACTACACCTATTAGATACTATTTGCCGGGATATCTTGATGTGGAGATCAGAGAAAAATCGATTCGTTCGGCAATGAAAATTGATTCGTTGGAGCAAGCTGTTAAATCTCACGATATCTATGTCGAAAATGTCCGAAAAATTCTTTCTGGAGCTTTGGAGGTTGATTCAGTGGTGAAGGTTGACTCTGTGTATATTTCAGAAGACGACCCTATACTAGAAAAAAGTCAACGCGAAAAAGAGTTTATAACAAAGTATGAAGAAGAAGAAAAATACACTTTAGGGGTATTCCCTGCTAGTGCAGTGTCCTCTGGAGCTTTGTTTTACAAGCCTATTCGAGGGGTAGTAGTGGAGCACTTCAATGCTAATAATAAGAATTATGGCATTGTAATAAAAGTGAATAAAGCAGAGACCGTACAGGCAACCCTTGATGGAGCTGTAATTTTTTGCACTTATGACCCTAGTAACAATTATATTGTACATCTGCAGCATGCAAACGGTTATGTCTCTATCTATAAAGGGTGTACGCGTTTGGTGAAAAAAGTAGGAGATAAGATCAGAACAGGGGAAGCTATTGGTGTGATAGAAGAAAAAGAAGAGGGAAAAGGAGGTGCTTTAGTTTTCGAATTGTGGAACAAAGGTTTACCCATTAACCCGGAAAATTATATAACATTTTAGGATGGAACATAAAAAAAGGAGTATCGCCCTCCTTGGCTCAACAGGATCTATTGGGACTCAGACCCTAGATGTCGTGCGATCTAATCCTGACCGATTTGAAGTATATGCCTTATCTGCAAATAACAATGCAGAATTGTTGATAAAACAGGCTAGAGAGTTTTTGCCGGAAGTGGTCATCATAGCTAACGAGCAAAAGTATGAGGAGCTGAAAACTGCTCTTCAGGATTTGCCAATGAAGGTTTGGGCCGGAAAAGATGCTATTGCACAAGTTGTGCAGAGCGAGCCCATCGATATGGTTGTGACGGCAATGGTGGGGTATGCTGGTTTGCAACCTACTATCAGTGCCATTAAGGCCGGGAAAGCAATTGCCCTTGCTAATAAAGAAACATTGGTGGTGGCAGGAGAAATTGTAGTAGAATTAGCGTTGGAAAATAGAGTGCCTATCTTGCCTATTGATTCAGAGCATTCTGCAATCTTTCAGTGTTTGGCAGGAGAATCTTCTCCCATCGAAAAAATATTGCTTACTGCCTCAGGAGGTCCATTTCGAACTTGGTCGATGGAGCAATTGGCTAAAGCGACCAGAGCACAAGCTTTGAAGCATCCCAACTGGGAAATGGGAGCTAAGATAACTATCGATTCGGCATCGATGATGAACAAAGGCTTTGAGATGATAGAGGCCAAATGGCTCTTTGATATTGCTCCTGAAAAAGTAGAAGTGGTGGTTCATCCAGAATCCATTATCCACTCCATGGTGCAGTATCAAGATTCGTCTATCATAGCTCAATTGGGTTTGCCGGATATGCGACTGCCTATACAATACGCTTTGGGCTATCCCGAGCGGTTGAAGGCTGATTATAAACGGTTGGATATTTTTGAATTGGGGAAAATGACATTCGAGAAGCCTGATATGGAAAGGTTTCGAAACCTAGCATTTGCATACGAGGCTGCTAAAATTAAAGGCAATATGCCATGCATCTTGAATGCTGCGAACGAAATAGTAGTGGCGGCTTTCTTAAAAGATAAGATTGGCTTTTTGGAAATGAGTGATGTCATAGAAAAAACAATGCAAACAGCAAGCTTTGTTCAAAAGCCGACTTACGAAGACTATGTGCAATCTGATGCAGAAGCCAGACGCATAGCACAAGAGTTAATTTGATAATGATAATAAAACAATAAATGGAAGAATTTCTAATTAAAGCATTGCAACTGTTTCTCAGCCTATCTATTTTGGTAATAGTGCATGAGTTTGGGCACTTTATAGTTGCTAAGCTTTTCAAGATAAGAGTCGAGAAGTTTTATCTCTTTTTCGATCCTGGTTTTGCTTTTTTTAGATATAAGCCTAAAAACAGTGACACCGAATTTGGAATCGGTTGGTTGCCTTTGGGTGGATATGTGAAAATATCAGGAATGATTGACGAATCTTTCGACACTGCACAGATGGCGCAAGAACCCAAACCTTGGGAGTTTCGCACCAAGCCAGCTTGGCAACGACTATTGGTGATGGCTGCCGGAGCAGTATTCAACTTTGTTTTGGCATGGTTCATTTATTGTATGATGCTTTTTGCTTGGGGAGATACTTACATTTCGACTAAAGATCTGAAGCATGGAATGACTTATTCTGAAACAGCTAAAGAGATAGGCTTTCAGGATGGAGATAAGCTTATTAGTGTAGATGGTGAAGATTTTATACTAAGAGGAGGAATATTATCTGTTAATGATATCATGCAGTTCTTAAATGCCGAGAAGGTGTTGGTGGAACGTGACGGAAAAGAAGTTGTGATTGATATACCAACAGACTTTGGTGAGCGAATAATAAGCAGCAAGAAAGGGATTTTTCAACAAAGAGTATTAGCTGTTGTAGACAGTGTTGTTGAAAATTCAATTGCAGCAAAGGCCGGCATACAAAAAGGAGATAGCATTGTTAAAATTAATGATGTAGAGGTTGCTTCTTTCTCTGACTTCCAACAAGAGGTGATGAAGAGAGAGGCTGAATCTTATACCATTCAAGTATATAGAGATACTTCTCTGATCACAATGGCAGATATTTCCTTGAAAAAAGGAGAAACAATGGGTGTCGTTGTGTCCAGCAAAGATTTGATTGATGCTGTGAAAACTGACTCATACTCCTTTGTGGCTTCATTGACAGCAGGAGGAAAATTGGGATATGAAACTTTGAAGGCTTATGTTTCTCAAATGCGATTCCTTTTCTCGAAAGAAGGTTTAAGCAATCTTGGAGGATTTGGAACAATGGGTAGTATGTTCTCTCCTGTTTGGGATTGGCATTATTTTTGGATAATGACAGCCTTTTTGTCCATTGCTTTAGGATTCTTAAACTTGGTGCCTATACCAATGCTTGATGGAGGACATATCATGTTCTTGCTTTATGAAGCAATTACCAGAAGAAAGCCGAGTGATAAATTTATGGAGCATGCTCAAATCATTGGTTTGTTGATAGTTCTTGGTTTGATTATCATTGCCAATGGAAATGATATAATTAGAGCATTCTTTTAACTTATTCTTTTATAAAACTGAAGTATAAAATGAGTCTGACAAAATTATTTGAAAAAGGGAAAACAGCTTTTTCATTCGAGATATTACCTCCGTTGAAAGGAAATAGCATTGATGCTGTGTATCGGATTGTTGATAAACTGATTGAGTTCGATCCACGCTGTATCAATATCACGACCCATCATAGCGAGTATCTGTATCGAGATCTGCCAGATGGCACTATTCAAAAATATAATATCCGCAAGCGTCCCGGTTCGGTTGCTATTGCAGCAGCCTTACAGTATAAATATAAGGTGATGGCTATCCCTCATATGATTTGCAAGGGATTTACACGCGAAGAAACAGAGTATGCATTGATTGACTTAGATTTTCTAGGAGTTCAAAATCTATTACTCTTGCGAGGCGATGCCGATAGACTAGAGTCTAGCCAAATGGGTGGTGATAGAAATAACTATGCACTAGACCTGCAAGAACAGGTGAATAATTTCAATCAAGGGCTTGCGCTAGGAGGCTTTACTTTCACCGCACCTACTACACCATTTTCTTATGGAATGGCATGTTACCCTGAAGTGCATGAAGAAGCTCCCAATATGGAGTCGGATATTCGCTATATGAAGATGAAACAAGATGCCGGAGCTGAATATTTTATCACGCAAATGTTTTTTGACAATCAAAAATACTTTTCCTTTGTCGAAAAATGTAGACAGGCAGGTGTTACTGTTCCCATCATTCCCGGTTTGAAACCAATTGGGTCAATGAGACATCTCACACTTTTGCCTAAAACCTTTAGAGCAAGCATTCCTGAAAGTTTAGAGATAGAACTTCGGAAATGTAAAAGTGATGATGAAACCAAAGAAGTGGGAGTGGAGTGGGCAATTGCTCAAAGCCGTGAATTAATGGAGTTTGGCGTGCCAAGTTTACACTTTTATACCTTGATGGCAACAGAAAGTGTGAGACGAATAGCCAAAGAGATATATTAATATATAGAGATTTCTAAAGTATGTTCAAAGATATTGTAGGACAAGATGATGTGAAAAAGCAACTGATCGCCTCTGCTCGAAGCGGAAAGGTCGCTCATGCGCAACTCTTATGTGGCCCTGAGGGAGTTGGAAAACTTTCTCTTGCCATTGCCTATGCTCAATATCTAAACTGTCTAAATCCTTCCGAGACCGACGCTTGTGGAACTTGTGCATCGTGTGTCAAATATGAAAAGTTGGCACATCCAGACTTACATTTTGTTTTTCCCATTGTTCAAAAGAAACAACAAAAAAAAGAGGTTTGTGACGACTATATGGGTGAGTGGAGAGAAATGATTCATCAAAGCCCTTACTTCAATCTTAGTCAATGGTTAGCACATATTGATGCCGAAAACTCGCAAGGGTTGATCTATTCCAAGGAGAGCAATGAGATCATTCGTAAATTGAGTCTCAGAATTTATGAGGCTAAATATAAAGTAATGATTATTTGGCTACCTGAGCGCATGAATGATGAATGTTCTAACAAGCTGCTGAAAATATTAGAAGAACCTATGGGCACCACTGTGTTCCTTTTGGTGTCTAATTCACCAGATAAGGTTATTGCTACCATTTTGTCCAGAGCTCAGCGGATAAATATCCATGCCGTGACTCAAGAGGCTATTGTGGAGAATTTGACTACACAATATCATATAGACTCTGAGGAGGCAAAAAATGTGGCTCATATTTCAAAAGGAAGTTATCTGCAAGCCATTCAGCACATACGTTTGAATGAGGAGCATAAGTTTTTCCTCGACCTCTTTATTGGTATGATGCGTGCCTCTTATGCCCGAAATATCAAAGAAATAAGAAATATTGCAGATAAAATATCTACAATAGGACGAGAAAGGCAGAAAAGTTTTTTATCTTATGCTCAAAATATGGTCAGAGAATACTTTGTAAGCAACTTGCAACAGGAAGAGATGGTTTATCTCACCAGAGAGGAATCTGCTTTTGGAGTACGCTTTGCTCCTTTTATAAATGAAAGAAATATCATCGATTTTATGGATGAATTAGCTTTGGCAGAACGACATATAGAACAAAATGTGAATGCTAAAATGGTGTTCTTTGATCTATGTCTCAAAAATACGATGTTGCTAAAGCGATAATAAATTGAAATAATATAAACCCACGGAGTCGTGAAAAGGGACTTCGTTTTCTAAATTTTAATAAACAAAATGACTGATAATAATGATAATCGCTATACGATAAAAACCTTTAATGATTGTAGAGGTACTTGTAAAACACCAATCGGATGTACTTGTAAAGATGAAGAAGAAAGTGAAGAACAAGCGCCATCTGTACAAAAGAAACTAGAACTGAAAACGACTACAGATTCAGAAGAGCCAGCACCTACGGGGGGCTGTGCATGTAGCAAAAGACGTCAGAATGGAAGCGTATGTTGTCAAGGAACAAATAAACTAGAAGTGTATAATTGGCTAGAAGACATATCGGATGTAGTAACTGAGTCGAACATGGTAGAAGTTCAGTTCAAAAATACAAGAAAAGGTTATTACATCAACAGCAATAATCTAGAGCTCTTCAAGGGAGATATAGTGGCTGTAGAAGCTACGCCCGGGCACGATATTGGTGAGGTGACTCTAACTGGGAAGCTAGTAGAATTGCAGATGAAAAAAATGCACTTCAGAGGTGACGTGAAGCGTGTTTATCGTAAAGTGAAGCCTGCTGATATGGAAAAATATCAACAGGCAAAAGATAAAGAGCACAAAACGATGCTTCGTGCAAGAGAGATAGCAGAAGAGTTGCAACTGGATATGAAGATCAGTGATGTGGAATATCAAGGAGATGGTAACAAGGCTATTTTCTATTATATTGCTGATGGGCGTGTAGACTTCAGACAGTTGATCAAGCATTATGCGTCAGAGTTTCGCATCAAGATTGAGATGAAACAGATTGGAGCTCGTCAAGAAGCCGGTAGAGTAGGGGGAATTGGACCTTGTGGTCGAGAACTTTGCTGCTCTAGCTCTATGTCAAATTTCGTTTCGGTGTCAACACAAGCGGCTCGTCTTCAAGATATACCTCTTAATCCTCAAAAGCTTGCAGGGCAATGCGGCAAGTTGAAATGTTGCCTCAATTTCGAGGTCGATACTTATGTGGAAGCTCAAAAAGGTCTGCCTTCAAGAGATGCCGTATTAGAGACGAAGGATAGCTCATATTTCCATTTAAAAACAGATATTCTTTCAGGGGTGATAAGTTACTCAACAGATAAGCATTTTGCTGTCAATGTAGTCGCTTTGCCTAAGGAAAGAGTCTTTGAGGTGATAAGACAAAATCGCAAAGGGGAGAAACCTCTGGCACTGCTTGATGTGGATGTAAATGACTTTGACAAGAATCGCACTCTTGATGTTCTAGAGCAAGAAAGCATCACCCGTTTCGATTCCAGTAATAATGCGAAACGTGACGGAGATAATGGTCGTTCACAGCGTAAATCTAGACGTAAGAAAAGAAATCCAGATCAAGAGTCACAAGAAAGAAAAGACAGAAGACCTCAAGCAAACAATAGAGAGGAACAGAAAGAAAATGGTGCTCCTAAAAAGTTGATCACTAATCAGCAACGTCAGCAAGAAGGAGCAAATTCAGAAGAAAATAAGGCAGAGAGAAAAGAAAGAAATAACAATAATCGCAGAAGAAGGAATAACAACCGTCCTGCTGCAAATAAAGAAGGAGCCCCAGAACAACAACAGCAACAAGGCGAAGGGAAAAAAATAGAGAATAGGAGAAGAAAGAAAAATATCAACAGAGGGAAAGATAATGAAGCAAGTAGTGAGCAATAAATTTTTTCTTGTCATCATTCTCATGCTGTTCTTTTCTTCGTGTGGAGAAAGAGAACCCTATTATCAATTTAAGGAGCTGAAAAATGGAGATTGGGCAATTGATGAAACTTTGCTTTTTGAGGTGGATTCAACAAATATAATACTGAACACCCCTTATGATATTTCCATTGAATTGACCAATAATATGGATTATCCTTATCGCAATCTGTGGATCGAAATGGCATTTGACACGGGTGATAGTATAAAAGACGAGAAAAAGTTAGAGTTCGTTTTGGCTGACGAGTATGCAAGGTGGATAGGCGATGGCTTTGGATCGCTTTTTCAGAGTTCACATGTTGTGCAGAAGGGGTATATTTTCAAAGACAGTGTAAACTTGAAAATAAATATCCGTCACATCATGAAAGACTTAAACTTGCACGGAATAGAAAGAATAGGAGTAAAGATTAAAAAACAAGCTTAGTGAATTTTATAGCGTAATTCATTAAACTTTCAAAAAAAGAAAGAGATATATTATGGAATCAATGAGACAACAAAAAGTAGGCAGACTTCTGCAAAAAGAACTTGGAGATATCTTTCTGAATGATACGAAGAAAATGCCGGGTGTATTGGTCTCTGTTACTGAAGTTAGAGTCAGCCCGGATTTGGGTTTTGCTAAAACATTTTTGAGCATTTTCCCTTCGGAAAAAGGAGAGGAGATGATAAAGAGTGTTCAGGGTAACATCAAAAGTGTGCGTTATGAGCTAGGTAAACGTTTGGGAAAACAGCTTCGCATTATCCCCGATCTGGCTTTTCAGTTAGATACATCGTTAGATTATTTTGAAAAAATAGACAATCTTATCAATCAAGATAAAAATAAAGAGTAATTGAACTTAGCGCTCCAAATAGCAAGACGATATTTGTTTTCAAAGAAATCACATAATGCAATAAATGTGATTTCTGCTATTTCGGCATCCAGCATCATGGTTGCCACGGCAGCGCTTATTTGTGCCCTTTCAGTCTTCAATGGCTTTACCTCAGTGGCCGAGAAGATGTTTAGTGCTTTCGATCCGGATCTGAAAATTACCTCCACCTATGGTAAGGTGTTTAAGAAATCAGATATCGAGTACGATCAGATAAAATCACTTTCAGATGTGGCATTAGTGTCAGAGTCGTTGGAGGAAAATGCACTGTTGAAATTTTCAGATAGACAGAGAATCATTCTGTTCAAGGGGGTATCTCCTCAATTTAAAGACTTGGCAAATATCGAGAGCTTGCTCTATGATGGGCAGTTCGAGCTGAGGGGAGATGTTATTGATCATGGAGTTTTAGGGGCAGGATTGGCTTATCATCTAGGGATCACTCCGGGTTTCTTGACACCCTTAGAACTATATGTCCCCAAGCGTGATGTGAAGGTGAACTTGATGAATCCTTCCACTGCTTTCAATCAGAAGAAAGTCTATTTGGCGGGGTCTTTTTCTATTAATAAAGAAGAATATGATGAGCAAATGTTTATCATTTCGATAGACTTGGCACGTGAACTTCTAAATTATACAGATGAGGTGACCTCTATCGACCTGAAGGTGAAGAATGGTGCTTGGGTTAGCGATGTGAAGCAGGAGGTGCAAGCCATTGTGGGAGACGAATACGAAGTCAAGGATAAGTTTGAACAGCAAGCAGACATGTACAAGATGGTGAATATAGAGAAGTGGGTTACATTCTTCATCATCGTTATCATTTCCGCAATAGCTGTTTTCAATATTGTGGGTTCTCTTTCTATGCTCATCATAGAGAAAAAAGAAGATATTCGCATCCTTCGTAGTATGGGAGCAAGCAAGAAACTTGTAGAAAAGATTTTCCTTTTTGAAGGTTGGTTGATTGTGCTTTCGGGAGCTGTCTTAGGTTTGCTGTTAGGCTTGCTGATATGCTTTATGCAACAAGAATTCGGAATATTGAAATTGGGATCTTCAGAAGATTTTCTGGTAGAAGACTTCCCTGTTTCTGTGCAGATGTTTGATGTCTTTGCCACCTTCATGACAATTAGTATTGTGGGCTTTATCGCAGTTCTTTATCCTATTCTCAATTTACGAAAAGGACTGAAAGAGTAACTTATTTCTCTTCCTTTTTTTCTTCTTTTTTATCCCTACTAAAGAACTTTTTTATCTTGCCAAAGAAATCTGCAACGTTTTTTACGAAATTTTGCTTCTGTTCAGATACTCCAACAGCTTCAACTAATGGAGGTTGTAAGATTTGCCAAAAGTAATTAAAGTTGGAGTGATACGGATCTCTAACGATTGTTTTCTGAGGTGTTGGCTCTTCAGAGCTTTTTCTTTCAACTCCCCATCTATTTACGACATGACTATACAATTTATTTTCCTCGTTGAAGAAGATATCATTCATCAGCACAATGTATAAGCTGTCATACTTCAGTTGCAGGTCTACCGTTGCCCCCAATGAAGATGCCTCTGTGCAGAAGTTCAGATCATGGATATATCCACTCTTGATGTATGCGGGAGCCATTGGCATTACCAGTTGGTTGAAATCTCTCATGTCCAATGCTGCAATCTTGGCAGAAAGGTAGAATTTGTCGTTCGTGGAGTCCACAGGTATTTTCCATTCAGCAGTGAATTTCGAATCCACTCCCATTAGCAGACCATCAGCATATAGCGTGTAGAAAGTGCTATCGTTGCGTTGAATGTTGGTAAAGTTCTTTACATGTCCATTCATATTATAGAATGGGATTCGGGCAGGTTGATAGCCACCTTTAGCCAACTCTTCATAGAGAACAGTAAAGTCTTTGATATCTAGTTCGTCCACCCGATATTTGAGGGGAAGACGCTGAAACTGTTCATAGAGTAAAGGCATCTTATTGTGCTCTATTGCTATCTTTTGATTCTTTAAATTTTCTAACAAAACAGAGTTTACTTGCACCTGTTTAACTAGCAATGTTGAATCTGACAATAGTTTGCTCATATCAATTTCCGAAAGCTTGATGTCGTCCACCTCCACGTTGAACCAGTCTGCTCCTTTGGGGTGCTGATAGGCAAATTCAAATTTCGGATAGTTAGGTTTCAAGCGCACCTTGTTGATATTGAGTTCCCCTCTTTGCTTGCTAAAATCAATATTGTCAATTTGTACATTGTAAAAACTATCAGCAATAGGGTAGTCGATATCTTTGGTGCTGAAAGCTAGCTCTCTAACTTTCGTTTTGTCTTCTCGCCTGTTGCTGTATAAGTCCTCTATCAATAAATTTGTTGTTGCCAACTTGTTTTTCAAAACTAGCTTATCCTTCTCTTTGACAGCATGCATGAAGTTTAGATTGGAAATGTTGAATCTCTTAATCTCAATCTGAGTCGCGTATTTTCCAATGAGTTGGTTAATCTCATTTTTGTCTAAAGCTTTTTCCTGTTTGGGGGCTTCCTCTTGTCGCACTTCCTGATCTGTATAAGACAGAATGGGGTTAATGAATTCAAGATTGCCAATCTTAAGAATAGAATCTAGTCGGTGACTCCATAAGAAAGACTCTAAAAGATATTGATCAGTAGTAAAATGTAAACGAGAGTTGTTCCCTTCCAGATTAAGTGTTGGTTGTTTAATGCTGATTCTGTTAACAGCGATATCTCCCAGCATGGACAAATCCACTTTGCCTGAATTTTTGGATATTTCCTCTCTGTGAGTGTCCTCGCCTTTCTTGATGTCAATATTTGGGCTGTCGAGTATCAGACTGCTGATGCTAAAGCTTTTTTGAGGTCGCCATCGCAAAGTATCTAATAGCAGTTGGGTAAATTCAGCTTGCGTTGAGCTACCATTGGTTAAATCTTTTAAAACAAACCGAGGGGCGAGAACATCAAACAGATCGAAAGAGACAGACTCTAAATCAATCAACGGTGTAACTTGCTTTTGTGGCTTATGCTCCTTTTCTTTTTCGTGTTGCTTTACAATCTCAATAAAAGGTCTCTCCCAAACGAGTGATTTGAAGGATAATTGTTTTTTCTTTATAGCCTTGTCGTCCCATCCCAATAACCTTAGATACGGCGTTTCGATGGAGACGTACGAAACACTATCTTTTTGTAGCGGAAGAACTCTTAAACCTTTTAGCAGTATATCTCTCGATATACTGTTGAACTCGCCATTGGCAATCATTATCCGATATCTCCTGTCAGGGGTAATATTGTCAAAGTTTTTAAATTTAAAATCGTACTCATCCCAGCTAAAGAAATAGTCTCTAAATCTGCGAGTTTCATGATCGATATGAAAATTTTTGGCATAGAAATCTAAGTTGCTAAGTTTGTAACTATTTGCTGTTTTTTCATCCGTATAGTTGGCTTTGGCATCTTTGATGATAATATCTTTAACAGACACATATTCGATGAATGGGGCGATGCTGTTAAGCAGGTCGTTGATTACATCTTTTTCTTCCTGAGTATCTTTTTTCTTGGTAAAATGATTTTTCCCTTTGGTAAAGCTGATATTGGGTTTCAGTATTCGAATCTTATCTGCATCCAAACCTTTGTCATATTCTATGCCTTCTATTTGGAGTTCGTCGAGGTTGCCTTTTATTTTATTTTTTCCTGAAACGTAAGCTATTGGAGAAAGTTGCACTTGCGAAATGCGTAAGAACCTGTCCAAGGTGCTCAATTGGAATTCGTCCAGAGATACAAAATTGTTATTGCTGTTTAGCTCTCCTTGCACATCAGTAGCGTTCAAGCTAAAATCTTGAACATACTTAATCATATTGTAATTATTGTTTGTAGAGTCTACAACAAAATTATAAGCCTTGAAATTAAGCTTGTTTAGTGTGTATAAGTCAGATTGTCTATTCTTCGTTGCTGTATATTTAAATTTAGCATCCTCTACATCAATTGTGTTGATAGACAGTCTTTCAAAAATAGGTGAAATCAGTGTGTAGAGCGACCAAGAGGTAATGTCTAATGTGTTTGATTTTACATCCGATTTGTTGTCATTATCTCCATCTTCTGCCTCTTCTACTGTATAGTATTCAATATTCGGATGCTTTATGCTAAACTCTTTACAGTCAAGAAGATTATAACCATCCTTACGGCTAAAGGATATACCATTGAGTTCTACACCTCCCACAGCTAAGTCGCTATAGCTTCCCGGTTTTTCTAGTCTTTGCACCCAATGCTCATCTTTGGTCTGTAGGTGCACTCCACCCAGATATACTGTGGAGTCAGCAGTATTCAAATTAATTTCATCGAGGTTGAGCAAAAAATGTTCAGAATCTAAAATTGATTGTGAAGTATATGTATTAAAACTAAAATTGTCGCTAAACAGCAACTTGCCTTTTTGTTCATAATACTTATCCAGACTGAAGTTGTGAGCCGAGAAACTGAAGTCGCGTAGCTTGTAGCTAGATGTTGAGGAATCTATGACAACATATTCCACATTAGCATCTTCGAAACTGATATGTGCAGCTTGAATGACATCAAAGTATGGGGAGACTAGATCGTAAAGGCTCTTGTTGGTCAGAGAGTCTACAGCGTGTGTCGACTTTCTTTGTTGCGGTGAAACTATTTTGATGATGGGGCTCTTGAGGCGAAATTCCTTAAAAGAAAGTTCACGATAGTAAAACTCCCAAGTCAAGTTAATCCCCGTAAAAGAAATAGTGTCGATGTCGATGCTGAAATAAAAGTCGGGCAGTGCAGTCTCCTGCTTTCTTTTTTGAAGTCTTGCCGTATCAGGAAAAAGCTCCAAGCCTTCGATCATCAACTCTCCGGAGAAAAGTCCAATATCCAATGTTTTGAATGAAAAATCATAAAGACTATCGGTCGCATTTATGATCTCAGTGCGCAAACGTTTACGGAGCGAACTCTCTAGATTGTAAGTCATCAGCCAGTTGATAACCATACTAATAGCAAATAGTGTGGCTGCAATCAGGAAACTTCTTTTAATCCAACTGTGAGTTTTAGAAGCCATAGGCTTTTTTTAGTTTTTCATTCTTCAGCTCTGAGGGTTGTATTGATAATATCTGTTGCAACCTCTTTTTTAGATTTTAGAGAGAAGTCTACTACTGTTCCGTCGTTGCTGATGATTGAAACTTTATTTGTATCATGCTGAAAGCCTGCACCTGCATCTTTCAATGAGTTAAGAACAATATAATCTAAATTTTTGGATTTTATTTTCTTTAGAGCATTGTTTTTTGCATTGTCTGTTTCTAGGGCAAAGCCAATCAGCTTTTGCGAGGTCTTCATTTGTCCCAGAGTAGCAGCAATATCTCTATTGGCTGTCAGGGAGATCGTCATGTCACCAGTGGTTTCCCTTTTTATTTTTTTGTCCAATTGTGTGGAGGGCTTGTAGTCAGCCACAGCGGCGCATAAGATAGCTACGTCAACAGTGGGAAAAGCATTCGTTGTTGCCTCAAACATTTCATCAGCCGATTCCACATCTATACGTGTTATATTTGGGTGTACTGTTTTCATGCTCACAGGGCCACTCACCAAAATAACTTCTGCACCTCTTTGGGCACACTCTTCGGCTAAGGCATACCCCATCTTGCCGGAAGAATAATTGCCTATGAAGCGTACCGGATCTATTTTTTCATATGTTGGTCCAGCCGTTATTAGAATTTTTTTTTTAGAAAGAGACGATTGTTTTTCAAAAAACTCTTCTACGTATGCAACGATGTTTTCAGGCTCTTCCATCCTTCCTTTGCCAATGAGGTGGCTGGCAAGCTCGCCTGAGGCAGGCTCGATGATATGATTGCCATACTCCCTCAACAGATTCATGTTGCGATGAGTGGATGGATGTTGAAACATATCTAAGTCCATGGCAGGAGCCACAATAACGGGGGCTTTCATCGAAAGATAGGTGGTGATTAACATATTGTCTGCTATGCCATTTGCCATCTTGCCCATCGTAGAGGCTGTTGCCGGGGCTATGATCATCAGGTCAGCCCACAATCCTAAGTCCACATGACTGTGCCATGTGCCGTCATTGGCTGTGAAAAATTCGCTAACCACAGCTTTCCCCGTTAATGCAGATAAGGTGACAGGAGTGATGAATTCCTTTCCTGCAGGGGTGATAACAATCTGCACTTCAGCTCCCTTCTTAATTAATAGACGAGCCAAGCTGGCTGCTTTAAAGGCGGCAATGCTGCCTGTGATGCCTAGAACTATATGTTTATCTTTTAGAGTCATGATATTTAACTATTTGTTTGATCAGATGCAAAGATAGTAGCAAAAAGTAAGCTATTCAATTTTGCCTATTAGAAATGTGAAAACATATTGTTTATATGTTCTATAACATATTGGCTTGCTGAAGTTGGCTTTTAGCATTTATAATACCTCGTTTTAAGATTCTTTTCTGTACTTTTGTCGCAATTATATCAAAAAAAGAATAAAAATAATATAATAATTCAATCTATAAATCATTTTTTATGTTTAAAAAACATCCAAAAGGCTTAGTTGCCGCGTCATTATCAAACATGGGAGAGCGTTTTGGCTTCTATGTGATGATGGCTATTCTGGTGTTGTTTTTGAGTGCCAAATTTGGGCTCGATAAAAATACAGCCGGAATCATTTATTCCCTATTTTATTTCTTTATTTATGCATTAGCCCTGTTGGGTGGATATATTGCAGATAAAACGAAGCAATATAAAAACACAATTGCTGCAGGTATTGCCATCATGGCTTTTGGTTATTTAATCATTGCCATCCCAACTGACACTCCTGTGAGTAACTTCCCGCTGATGCTGACTGTTACTTGTATTGGCTTGTTTACTATTGCTTTAGGTAATGGACTGTTTAAAGGTAACTTGCAAGCTCTTGTAGGGCAATTGTATGATCAATCCCCTGAATATGCAGAGAAGAGAGATGAAGGTTTCTCAATCTTTTACATGTTCATAAATATTGGAGCTATTTTTGCACCACTTTTTGCCATTGGAATCAGAAACTTATGGTTGAAATCGCAAGGCTTTCTTTATGATGCTGACCTTCCTGCACTTTGCCACAGTTTCCTTGGAGGAACGTTAGAGGGTGAAGCAATGGCTCGCTTCAATGAGTTAGCCACTAAGGCTACTATTGGAGGGGCAAGTATGGATCCAGGTGCATTTGCTAATCAATACCTGAATGCGTTTAATACAGGTTTCCATTATGCATTTGGAATTGCTATTGTGGCAATGCTTATTTCTTTTGTGGTATTCTTAGTGAACAAGAAAGGATTCCCTGATCCAGCTCAGAAAACAGAGGCAAGTGCTGCTTCGATGTCTAAAGCAGAGATCACTATGTCAGCGACAGAAATCAGACAACGTCTATACGCTTTGTTTGCTGTGTTTGGGATTGTAATTTTCTTCTGGTTCTCATTCCATCAAAATGGCTTGACGTTGACTTACTTTGCCAGAGACTATGTAGATCTGAGCATGATAGATGTTAACCTGTTCGGATTTATACCTTTCAAAGGAGCTGAAATCTTCCAAGTGCTTAATCCCATGTTTGTTGTATGTTTAACTCCTATTCTACTAGGAATTTTCGGGTGGTTAAGAGCTAAAGGCAAAGAGCCTTCTGCACCTAAAAAGATAGCGATAGGGATGGGAATAGCCGCTGTTGCTTATATAGTAATGAGCTTTGGATCGCAAGGTCTTCCACTAGATGCTGATAGAGAAGCAATGGGAGGTTTGGCTGATAATATGCGTGTGACTCCATTCTTGTTGATCGGAACTTATTTGATTTTGACAGTAGCCGAACTATTCATTAGTCCTCTGGGATTGTCATTTGTATCTAAAGTGGCGCCTCCGCACTTGCAAGGAATCATGCAAGGATGTTGGCTTGGAGCAACAGCTATTGGTAACTCTTTGCTGTTTATTGGAGCATTCTTCTACGAAAGAATCTCTCTATCTGCTACATGGGGTATCTTCGTTGGAGCATGTTTGCTTTCGATGATTGTGATGCTTAGTATGGTAAAATGGCTAGAAAGAATAACGACTGATAAAGCGTAAAATATTTTATTAACGTCTTTAGACCACGTCAAGAGGATAGCATTTGTTAATGTTATCCTCTTGATATTTAAAAAACATTTTTTATGTTCAAGTTCTCTAGAAAAAATATTAAATTTGGATTTATTAAAATAATAGAAGTTATCACAACATAAATTTTACGTCTAAAGTTCACATATAGAAAATGAATGATATGCAAAAAGTATCTTTAGCATCAGATACACCCGTTGATCCTTTCAAGATATTAGAAAAATATTATAAAAAAGACTCAGATCTCTACGCTCTGCTTGTGAAGCATAGTCAGGATGTTATGAATAAGGCTTTAGATATCGCAAAAAAACATCCGGAGCTTAATGTTGATGTCGCTTTTGTGGCTGAAGCAGCTATGCTGCATGATATTGGTATCTGTTTGACGTATGCGCCCGATATTCACTGTCATGGTGTGATGCCCTATTTATGCCATGGATATCTGGGACGAGAGATTTTGATCAATGAAGGTTTGCCAGTGCATGCTTTAGTCTGCGAACGTCATACAGGGATTGGGATGACTGCTGATGATATCAAAGAAATGTCTTTACCTCTTCCGCTAAGGGATATGATTCCTGAAAGCATTGAAGAAGAATTAATCTGTTTTTGTGATTGTTTTTTCTCAAAAACAAATTTGGAACATGAGAAGACTGTAACAGAGGTTAGACTTGAGTTAGAGAAGTATACCACAGAGGTTGGTCTGAAAAGATTCGATGACTGGTGTGAGAGGTTTTTGTAGCCTTTTGGGTGGTTAGATATATTATAACAGTTGAGAGTAATCACTCTCAACTGTTATTTTTTATTTACTCATTCACTCTCTCCCAAACTTGAGTGCGACCTAAAGCAGCAAAGCCAATATAACCTCTCACTTTTAGCTTGTTTTTACCATCAAGAGCGAGCGTACATTTATAAGTTTTACCGCTTGCAGGATCCAGTATTTTCCCGTCACTGTATTTGTCCCCGTCTTTTGATAAACCTTTTAAAATTTCTAAGCCTTCTACTGGTTTATCTTTATCCGTATCTGGACAATCCTTGCATTTTAGATTTTTCATAGCAGGATTCAAAAGTTGGATCACTTTTCCATATAGTTTTCCGTCTCTTTCAGTGATTTCTACGATTGATTTTGCTTCATTTGTTTTGTCGTCAAAAGTTTTCCACTTACCAAAGACACTTTGGGCATTTAGCGGTGATATCATTGCACATATGAATACAAGTAGTCCTAATCTATACTTCATTGTTTATTTGTTTTTATTGGTGAAAGACAAAGATATTAAAATAGTTTCATTTGAAACTTAATTTAGAGGTGTCTATTTCTCGAAATATGGTTATTGGCTCTATTAAGGCTAGATAGAAATATATAGATGAGAAATTGATTCCCGGAGAATGGTGTATGAAATGAGATGGTTAAGTTTATATTGTTACTTTTGCTACAATTCGGTCTTTCGCAAAATGAAAAAGAGCTGGATTCTCTAAAGAATCAGCTCCTTCTCTCCTTGTACACGTACCCAAAGCCGGTACACAACCTATAAAGCAACATGCAAGTAATATCTAACCAATGTAAAGTATAACATTGATTATCATATAGATTAGTCACAAACAGGAAACACTTATTTGTTAATGATTTGATGTTTTTTGAGTAATACTTGTTACTATACTGTTACTTGTATATATTTGTCATTCTTAAATTCAAAGTTGTGAGATATGGCAAAAGGCACTAGGAAAAACAATGTAACATTGAGAGAAAAGAGACTCGCTAATGGAAATACCAGCTTGTATCTGGACACCTATCGAGATGGCAAAAGGACTTATGAGTTTTTGAAACTATATATCCTAGAAAAACCACGCACCGCAGACGAAAGGCAAAGTAACAAAGAAACACTAGAATTAGCCAATAAAATACGCACAGAGCGAGAACATATTCTCAACCATGAAGCATTTGGCTATGTTGCACCATCCAAACAAAAAATCAATTTCATAGAGTACTATCAAGCCTATATAG
>CALKIV010000018.1 GCA_937995835.1 uncultured Dysgonomonas sp.
CCGATTCTTTTTTCTCTTTGCTCCACTCTGTGTCCAATGAGTAGTCGTATAAAGGTTGGGCATTTGCTCCATTGTACTTTGCTATCACTCTAATTTTATATTCATAACCCTCTTTATATTCAAAATCTTTTATTGGGGGAAACAGTATCCACATCCGTCCATTCTCTATCGAATAATTTTCTACATAGAAGGGGAAGCTTTCTTCACCCGTTTTGCGAGAAGCGATTTTCAAATCTCCTCCTTGCAATGGTATGTTTTCGGAGTCATTTTTTGTTTTAGAGATTACTTCTAAGAGAGTTGTTTTATACATCGGAGCATCTTGTATCTCTCCATTATGCCATTTTTCTTGCTTCACTCGTATCAAATACTCATATCCTTCTTCGTATTCGAAATCATTGATGTAGTCATAAGCTTGCCATTTGTCTTCTTTTTCATTTTTTACAAAGAATGAAGGGCGTCCTTCATGGTCTGGAAGAAATATATTCAGTGGTTTTACTGATGCCACTGTCAAGGTATGCTCCTTGTTGTGGTCATCATCATCACTACATGCTGTGAATATACTTACAGCCAAAATAGCTAAAATGTAAAGTGTTTTTTTCATCGATTTGTGAGTTTTTATTGTTCAGGTAATCCTTCCGAATCTTTTTTCTCTTTATTCAGTTCTGAAATAAGGGTGTAAGAATATTTAGGAGTAGCACTTGCTCCAAGGTATTTGGCTGATATGTTAATATGATATTCGTATCCGTCTTCATGTGTAAAGCCTTCTATCTTTGGGCTTTTAAGCCATCCTTCATTTTTCCACTCATAGACATAATAGGGATAGTCGGCATCTCCTGTTTTTCGGGAGGCAAGTCGAAACATTCCTTGCTGAATAGGGATGTTCTCCGAATCTTTCTTGGTTTTAGAGATCTCTTCCAAAAATGTGAATTGATATCCATATAGATCGGAGGTGGTAACGGATGGAAGTGTTTGTGCTATATTGCCTTCTATTTTTTCTTTTTTTGCACGTATGAGGTATTCATATCCTTCTTGGTGTTCGAAGTTGGCAATGTCTATCAGCCCAATCCATTCACTTCCTCCTTTCAGTTTCACAAGATAGCGAGGAGGTATATAAACTTTAGTCTTAATATTATTCGGCACTCCTGTCAGGGTTTCGGTGGCTTCTTCAAACAGCTTTACAGAAGCTACCGTCAGTTTCACTTCTTCTACATCTTTCTCGTCGTCATCGCTACACGAAATAAAAAGACAGAGCGACAATAACAATAAAATCAAAATACTTGATAGTTTTTTCATAGTCGTTAGAATTTAATGTTTCAAAATATTAAATTGGCTTATATTAACTAGATGAAAATAAAGGTGTAAATACTGCATCAGCTCAGCTTGTTAGTTCATTTTGTTAGAGCTTTTTCATCACCTCTATCAGCTCCTTATTCTCTTTTTGGGTGCCAATAGTGATACGCAGACAATCTTCGCACAAGGCGATGGATGATCGGTTTCGAACGATGACTCCTTTATCTGCCAGAGCTTTATATTTTCCATTGGCATCTTTTACTCTTACCAATACGAAGTTGGCATCGCTTGGATATATTTTCGAAACATAGGGAAGCGTTTTCAGGGCTTCAATTAGTATTTCGCGCTCGTGTAAAATGTCAGCCACCCAAGCATCTTTTTCAGCCTCTTTGTCTAGCTGTTCCAGAGCATATTCTTGTGCCAGTTGATTGATGTTATATGGATATTTCACTTTGTTCATCAAGCCAATGATTTCGGGTGAAGCAAAAGCCATGCCCATGCGGATGGCTGCCAAGCCCCAGGCCTTAGATAAGGTTTGGATGATGACCAAGTTAGGGAATTCATTGAGTCTCTTCATCCAAGTGTCTTTGATAGAAAAATCGATATAGGCTTCATCTATCACTACGATACCATTGAACTCACGAAGGATTTTTTCTACCTCCTCTTTGTTGAATATATTGGCAGAAGGGTTGTTGGGCGAACAAAGAAAAATCACCTTGGTGTGTCCTTCCGTAGCGTCCAATAGCTTTTGAGCATTGAGGCTAAAGTCATCTTCCAATTTTACTTTTCTGAGTTTCACATCGTTGATGTGTGCACATACTTCATACATGCCATAGGTAGGGTCGGGGTTGACAATGTTGTCTATGCCCGGATTGCAAAATACTCTGAGGATAAGGTCGATGGCTTCATCGCTCCCATTTCCTAGAAAAATTTGATTGGTAGGGATACCTTTTAACTTTGCAATTTTTGCTTTCACGGCCTCTTGGCGAGGATCGGGATAGCGATTGTATTCTTTGCGGTGAGGATTTTCGTTTGCATCTAGATAGACAGAGGCTTCGCCCTTAAATTCGTCACGCGCAGAGGAATAGGGCTTTAGTGCCCATATGTTTTTTCGTACAAGTTGTTGTAAATCCATTGTTCTTTTATGTTTTTTATCACTTCAAAATTAAAATTTCTGACACACAGAGGTCATCATATTTTGAGCCTTTGTCCACTTCCAATATTTTCAATCGTATTCTTTTTATCCCATGTCTCCAATCTATTGGGGCATCGAAGAAGTCATGTACATCAACTTTTTTGGAATCAAAGAGATCTTTAAGATAAATTTTTTGATAAGGTTTTCGTTCCAAGTCAAGATAAATGGTAGTAAGTTCATCAAAAGATTCACCTTCATTATCTTTATCATCCTGATTTATTATCAATTCCAAACGTTTTATCGTACTATTTTCCTCGTATGTTTTCTCGTTTTTATGATATCCATTGGCTATCACAATAGCAGACAAACCATCTGTATATTCACCAACCATCTTTATTGTGTCTGCAAAAACAATATCTATCCATGCACCTTCGCCACCTTTGGCTACCCATGCGGTTTCCAGATTCAGATCATTGAGATGAGTAACAGGATATTTAGACATATTGCTAGAGGCAGATAAGCTATACTGATCCACAGGTATATATTTTCGTTGCAAAATATCGACAAAATCATAGGTCTTGACAGTGTAGATAAAGTCAATAGCTTGGGCAGTATTTAAATCGAAATTGTCTGCTTCGAAAGTATAGATATTATTGCCTAAATCTTTTAATGGATAATTTAATGTCAACATCTCTGAATCAAAATAGTCATCGTCTAAGTTCAGATTCAGATTCGATGCATCTATTTTCATGGAAAAATAGCCGACAGTACCATCATGCCAATGCTTGGCTGGAGAGAAGTCGTAAGAGAACCGATAAGCTATACGATCGTCCATTTCCCAAAAAAATTCAGGACTATATCCATCCATAGATCCATAGTTTTTGATAGAATACTTTACCTCTAGTGTGGTTACTGCATGTTTTGGCAAATCTATCTGTGTGTAGAACCATCTACGATTAAGGGTATGACCCTGAGAATAGCCTGCAAAATACTCATCCTTTAGCGTAACTATTGTATCGGACGACAGCCATGGTAATTCTTTCTGATTCTGTTTGAAACTCACGTCCTTTATGTACGACTCATTCCACCCGGCAACACTGTGAGTGCCACCCGGTAGAGACTCCTCCACTCCTTCAAAATAATCAACAGGAAATGCATAATCAGCTTTGGTAAAATCTTTATCCGAGTTGTTGCGAAGAAGATACTGAACGCTAACAACACTTCTATCTTTTTCTATCTTCACTTCCATTTTTTCGCTGATGATAGACACTTCCTCTATGTTACGAAAAACAGGATTAGCACTCCCCTTTGTCCAAGAATAGACAGTGACCCCACCATTAGCAAATAGGGAGGTGACAGACCATAAAAGGAGAAATAAGGATAGAGTTATTTTACTTTTCATAAGTCGTTACCACAAAGATGATCAGCGGCTCAGTGCCCGTGTTGATGATAGAGTGATAGTTGTTGTCTCCCTTGATGGCTGTCACAGCACCCTTTCGGAGAATGGTTTCGCCAATCACCTGATCGTCTCCAATGCGCTCGATGTATTTGCCTTCGCCGTTGACAATGATGTATAACTCTTGCTCCTTTTTGCTGCCATGCTCGTGAAATCCTGCCTGATCGCCTTCGCTCATCAAGACCATGTAACAGCCAATTCGGTTGTTTACCAGCTCATCTTTTTCGAAGAATGACAACATATACACTACGCCACTGCCTCCATACATGGGGTCGCGTTTTTCGATGTTGATCACTCCACGATGTGGTTTGCCGAAAACGGCAGCAGTGGTGTCAATATATTTCGAAACAGAGTTTAATACATCCAACTCTTCTGTTGTCCAGTCTTGATTTTTCATACTTTATTTTTAATTTTCTATATATATACTTTTTGTCATTTCTACGTGCGAAATTCCTACTTCAATAAATGGATCGCTGACAACCATAAAGCCTTGCTTTTTGTAAAAGTCGATAGCCGTTTCGCGGGCATGTAGATTGATACGCTGATATCCACGAAGTTGGGAGATGCGTTCGGCATAGTTTAACATCTCTCTGCCCAAACCTCTACCCTGATAGTAGGTGTCTACAGCCATCTGACGAAGTCTAAGCGTTTCGTGATCAAGGTGGCTAAGAAAGCAGCAGGCCACAATGCCTCCTTCGTTTAGATAGAACGCGCCCAGTAGCACATGAAATTCATCCTCTGCCAACTCTTCGGGTGTGGCAACGCTATTGATGGGCTCTCGCAAAATGCGATGTCTGAGCTCCACCATCTGATTATAGTCCTTAGACTTATAGTCTATTACCTTAAATTCCATTAGATGCTTTTTTTCATCATAATGTGTTCCACACCAGCGTCCATGAATACCTCGCCATAGGCTTGGTATCCATTGTTTTTATAAAAGCCTTCTGCTCTGCATTGTGCAAAGAGGTGGATTTCTTTAAAATCATGCTCTTTGGCCACGCCTTCGGCAAAGGCTATAATCTTTGAGCCCAAGCCTTGATGCTGTTTGTGTTCAGCAATAGCCATTTGTCGCAGTCTGACGTGATCTTCCTCGTCCAAAGGGCTGAGCACACAACAACCAATCAGCTCGTCTTGATCAAACATGCCACAGAAAATGCTCTCCTCGTCTTGCTCAAAGTCTTCCTCTAGATAGGGAAAGCCGATGGGCTCTAGCAAGATGGCATTGCGAAGCTCCACCATCTCCACATACTCCACTGAATTATATTCTACGGTTCTTATTTCCATACCGATTATTTTTTCCTTAAAGTTACAGCATTTTTGTGGGCAAATAGCAACTCGTTCTCTGCCATTATTTCTATTGTTTCGCCAAGGTTGTTAATTCCCTCTTGAGTGATTTCTTGAAAAGTGATTTTTTTGACAAAACTATCGAGATTGACCCCACTATATGCCGTAGCATAACCGTTGGTTGGCAAGGTGTGATTTGTTCCCGATGCATAGTCTCCGGCACTCTCAGGGGTATATTTTCCAAGAAAAACAGAACCTGCATTGACGATCTGCTCGGCTACCTGCATATAGTTTTCGGTTTGGATGATGAGGTGCTCGGGGGCATATTGGTTAGAAAGTGCGATGGCTTCTGTCTCATTTTTCACCAAGATCAACTTGCTGTGCGATAGGGCTTTTTCTGCCAATTCTTTGCGTGGCAGAACTGCTAATTGCTTGTTGACCTCAGCTTCCACCTTCGACAAAAGAGCCTCGTCGGTGGTCACCAAAATCACCTGACTGTCAGCGCCATGCTCTGCCTGCGAAAGCAGATCGGCAGCCACAAAAGCTGGTTCTGCGCTCTTGTCTGCCAACACTAACACCTCTGAAGGACCGGCTGGCATATCGATGGCCACATCTTTGATGCTTGCCAACTGCTTGGCTTTCATTACGTACTGATTTCCCGGACCGAATATTTTATATACTTTGGGTACGGTCTCTGTACCGTATGTCATTGCGCCAATGGCTTGTATGCCTCCAGCTTTGTAAATTTTGCTTACTCCTGCTTCTTTGGCTGCAAAGAGGATGGCTGGATTGATTTTGCCTTCGCTGTTGGGAGGGGTGCAGAGTACAATTTCTTTACATCCCGCTATTTTTGCAGGAACAGCTAGCATCAACACCGTAGAAAAAAGAGGGGCTGTGCCTCCCGGAATGTAGAGTCCTACTTTTTCTATGCCTACTGCTTTTTGCCAACAAGCAACGCCTTGGGTGGTCTCTATCTTCTTGGTTTCTATCTTTTGGCTTCGGTGAAAGGTCTCGATATTTGCCTTTGCGGTTCTGATGGCACGCTTCAATTCTTTAGAAACAAGGGTTTCTGCTTGATTGATTTCGTCGGAGGTAACAGCTAGGTTTGATAGTTTTATTTTGTCGAATCTTTCGCCATATTCTAGTACAGCTTGGTCGCCCCTTGCTTTGATGTCGTCCAACACGTCTTGCACTGTTTTGTTGAGTGCCGAATCGTCGAAGGTGGGGCGAGTGAGTAGCTCTTTCCAGTCTTTTTGTTCCGGATATTTTATAATTTTCATTTGTTTTTTTGCTCTAAATATTCTTTTTTCAGTAGACTATAAACCACAATGTCAGCATATATATTGTCCACCAGCAGTTCGCCATCTCTTTCTATACCTTCTTGTGTGAAGCCCAAAGATTGGGGAATGCGTCTGCTCTTTTTATTCTGTTCTGCTGCCTTGATGGTCACTCTGTTTAGCTGTTTTTCGTTAAAGGCATAGTCTAACAATAGCTTTACAGCGCGTGTCATCAGTCCTTTGCCTTGATGATCGAAAGATAGCCAATAGCCAATTTCTGTTTTCTTGCTGGCAAAGTCCGTTTCTTTGAAGCCAATCAGTCCCACTACCTCATCTTGGCACAAGATGGCAAACTGAGGGTTTTCAGGAGTACAAAATGAAGCAAAGGCATTTTGGGTATCTTCCATTTTCTTCGTCTTATCCACAAAGGGCAACCACACGCGCATCTGCTGACGTTGGCTGTCGAGGATGTTGAAGAGTGCCTGTGCATCTTCCACCTGAAGGGGACGTAATTTATGCTTTTCGTCTATGATCATAATATCATTTTCTCTATTGGTAGCACCAGTATACCTTCTGCTCCAAGGGCTTTGAGTTTACTGATAATTTCCCAAAATCGCTTTTCTTCTACCACTGTTTGTATGGCACTCCAGCCTTTAGTAGCCAGTGGGGTCACACTCGGGCTACGCATGCCGGGCAATATTTTGATGATCTCTTCCAAGTTGTCTTGAGGAGCATTCATCATCAGATATTTTTTGCCTTCGGCAGCTTGTACGGCTTCTATTCTGAAAATCAATTCATTCAGAATGGCTTGCTTCTCAGGGCTTAATTTGTCGTTACTGATCAGCACAGCCTCAGAGTCCATGGCAATCTCCACTTCCTTTAGCCTGTTGCTAACAAGAGTGCTTCCTGAGCTCACGATGTCGAAGATACAATCTGCTAAGCCTATACTAGGGGCTATTTCCACCGATCCGTTGATGACGTGTATTTCTGTCTTTATATTATGTTGTGCTAAGAATCGTTGAAGTACAACGGGGTAGGAGGTGGCTATCTTTTTACCTTCAAACCACTTAATGTCTTCATAAGGCTCATCTTTGGGTATAGCAAGAGATAGACGGCATTTGCTAAAGCCTAGTCGCTTGACGATGGTGGCTTTTTGTCCTTTTTCCACATATTCATTTTCGCCCACAATGCCTATATCTGCCACACCCGTAGCCACTGATTCAGGTATATCGTCGTCGCGAAGGAAAAGAAATTCCATTGGGAAGCCTGTTGCAGGCACCAGTAGTGTTCTTTTTTTGTTGTTCAGTTTTATACCTGCCTCTGTTAGCAACTCCATTGTGTCTTCAAAGAGTCTCCCTTTAGATTGTACTGCAATTCTTATAACCATAGTTTTATGTGTTTTTATAAAAAAAGCCTACCAGTAATTGGTAAGCTCTTAATTATATTTGTTATATATTATTATATACATATATCACATCCGATCACTTACCTGTTGGTGGCTAGTAATACATGATGATGGTGATATGTATTTATAAAAATCATTCTTTTTCTTTCTTCTGTTTGACAAATATATTTATTAAAGTTTATTTATCAAACAAAAAGATAAAATAAAACGGAATAAAAAACAAAATTGTGTTTTTATCTTCCTTTCTCCTGTGTTTCCTTATCCTTCTCCGAACACATTCTGTGGTTTCTAACCACTTCTCCCATAAATTTCATTTCGCTGGAGTGATACTTCAGTACTTTTTCGGGAGGAAGGACTTGTCCAAATTTTTTGTAATACTCTTTTTGTAGGTTGACTTCCTTTTCTTTTTGTGCCAGCATCTGGTCTATCACTTTTTGATAGTCGGCAGAAGTTTTGTTGGCTTTCCTTCTCAGTTCTCGTGCTGCGTTGCGAGCTTCACGGTTGGCTTCGAAGCGTGCATTTATATATTCTTGCATCAAGGGGATGAAGTCGGCTTGCTCTTTGGCAGTCAGATTCATCTCTTTGATAAAGAAATCGGCTCTTTCTTGTCGGTGCTGTTCTGCATTAAATTTTCGCCCATGATGTCTTTGAGCAACAGCAGTCAGCGAGATCAGCATGGACAGGATGAGGGTAAGTATGAATTTTGAATTTGTCATGATGATGTCTGTCTTTTTTTTAATTGTCTAATAATGCATCAACGTATAGGGCTTCCATCGATTCTTCTTCGAGAAACATGATGTAGTCCTCTTCTTCGTCACTACTATAATACTTCACTTGCTCTTCGGCGTTGTGAGCGATGGCGGTGTCGGGCATATTGTTTGATAGAAAATTTACACTAACCACCACGGCAATAATGGCCGCTGCTATTGCTGCCGACCAAGGAGCAACTTTTCTCCACAAAGGTATGCGTTTGGTTTCCACCTTGTTTGGCAAGCTATTCATGATGTCCTCTGTTAGCCCTGCAAAATAATTGTCAGGAACGCTAAAAGGATTCTTGTTTTTATTATATTTTTCCAACATGGTGCTTCTTTTTTTAATCTTTTATTTTGCTCTGCATTAGTATGACTCACAAAACTCAAAAAGGTTTAATCTTCTTTTGATAAAAATTCTTCTATTTTTTTCACAGCGTGATGATATGATGCTTTGAGGGCTCCTTCAGAGGTTTCTAGAATGTCTGAAATTTCTGAATATTTCATTTCATCAAAATATTTCATGTTAAACACAATGCGCTGTTTTTCGGGAAGTGCCAAGACGGCTTTCTGCAATTTCAAATCTGCTTCGTTGCCATCAAAGTACGGATCGCTCTCCAGTTGAGAAATCAGAAAGACATCTTCATCGTCTAGCGATATATTATATTTTTCTCTTTCGCGATTCAGGTAGGTAATGCTCTCGTTGATGGCAATCCGATAGAGCCATGTGGAGAGTTTGGCATCGCCACGGAAAGCGTCTAAGCTTTGCCACACCTTGATGAAGACATTTTGCAAAACATCGTTGGTGTCGTGATGCGATATAATTATTTTTCTGATCTGCCAATAGAGCTGTTGGCTAAATTGGTCTACAAGTTCTCTGAAAGCAGTTTGTTGTGTCTTGCTATTCAGTAGCTTGTCGATCAGTTCCTTTTCTTTATTTTCTTGCATAATGAGATTTCACAGGATGAGGCAAAGGTACATCTTTTTATTCAGAGTTTTTTTCACTCTTCACCTTCGGCATGTTCTGCGCCTTCTTCCATATATTCGTCGGCATCGGCATCAGGCGATTTGCCTTTCTCAAACCATTCGATGAAGTCGTCTACTTCTTTTTTGTTTGTTTCCCACCAGTCTAACGATTCTTTAAAGTAGGCAACACTGACATATCTGCAATAGGTTTCAAAGTGTTCCGATTCTAATATTTCGCCAAAAATAGGGACAAAAAACTTCCAAAAGATACCTTGTCCTTCTTCGGGGCTAGAGGCATTCAACGAACTGAAAATTTCTTTGGTGGCAGCCATATAGAAGTTATATTGCGACACGGGGTCGGTGGCTTGTGGTTTCAGCTTTTGCACCTTGTTGTAGATGCCTCGTTTGTCCAGCTCGTCCAGTTGACTTAGGCGAACATCGTTATCTGCCAGTTTGTTAGTCAGTAGGCCATACATCTCTTTGAAAGCCTCTGCCGAGCGCTGGGTGTTGGGCTCTAGCAACAAGAAGAAGTGAAACGAGTAGAAACTTTGTATCCATAGGTGCGCATCATTAAGGCTATATGCATAAAGCAAAAATGCGCCTGCATGTGTATTGTCTAGCTCTATTGCCTTGCGCAAGCTGAGTAGAGCCATATTGTTGTTTTTGTTGTTGTAATAACACAAGCCTAGATTGTAGTGTAGCAGATATTCGCTGCCACAAACCCTGAGGGCTTCGTTGAAGAGGATTATTGCATCCTTTAGATTGTTTTGAGCAGCCAGAGCAGTACCTTTCACCACATAAGCATCTACTAGCAAGGGCTTGAAACCTACGTTGATCACTTGGGTGCTGTGCTTGATGGCATTAGTATAGTCTCCCATCTTGAGGTAGGAAAGGGACATTTCATATACGGCAGACATCGACGAGGGGGTCACCTTCAATGCTTGCTGATAAGTCGAGATAGCTTCCATATACTTGCCCTGATCGTGCAGAGCAACACCTTGTTTTATCAGTTGGTCAGAAGTAGTCTGGCCATACAGCAAGATTGTAAGTATAAAAAGCAATACTAGGCTTATTATTCTCTTCATGTTTGCGAAAAATTTTAGGATGAAAGGCAAAAATACAATATTATTGCAGATTTAAGCTTTGGACTGGCATATTATTTCGTTTCTTTTTTTGAACTCTGACTATTTTAAGCTATTTTGTATTTGTTATTGCCACAAAACAAAACGTTAATCTGTCTTTTTTACATGTAAAAATGTATTTTATGTTTCAATTTGCAATTAAGTTGAACTTATTTATTAGTTTTGTGTTTCAAAATAAGAAAATCACTTTCAAAAATATATAAAAGATATGGTATTTGATATTCAAATGATCAAAGACTTTTATAAGTCGTACACCGATAAGGTAAGTCAAGCCAGAGAGAAAGTAGGGCGCCCACTGACTCTGAGTGAGAAAATTATGTATACTCATCTCTCGAAAGGAGAAGAGCTCAAAGAATATCTGCGAGCTGTGGATTACGTCAACTTTTCGCCCGACAGAGTGGCCATGCAAGATGCAACGGCACAGATGGCGATGTTGCAATTGATGAATTCGGGGCGAAGCAAAGTTGCTGTGCCTTCTACCATTCATTGCGACCACTTGATTCAAGCCTATCAGTCGGCCGAGCAAGATTTGATGAGTGCCAAGGTAACCAACAAAGAGGTTTATGACTTTTTGAAAGATGTGGCAAACAAATTCGGAATTGGCTTCTGGGATGCAGGATCGGGAATTATTCATCAAGTGATTCTTGAAAATTATGCTTTTCCGGGAGGAATGATGATCGGTACAGACTCGCACACCCCCAATGCCGGAGGACTGGGAATGATAGCCATCGGTGTAGGTGGAGCCGACGCCGTGGATGTAATGGCTGATATGCCTTGGGAACTAAGAATGCCCAAGCTGATAGGGGTGAAACTGACCGGAAAACTTTCGGGATGGGCATCTGCAAAAGATGTGATCTTGAAATTGGCAGGCATCCTCACCGTGAAAGGAGGAACAAACTCCATCATCGAATATTTTGGCGAAGGGGCAGAAGCGCTTTCGGCAACAGGTAAAGCCACTATCTGTAATATGGGTGCTGAGGTAGGAGCAACGACTTCTATTTTTCCATACGACAAAAAGACGGCAGAATATTTGATCGCCACAGGTCGTAAAGAAATAGCTGAGTTAGCAGATAAAATACAATCTCAACTAAGAGCCGACGAAGATGTAGAAAAAAATCCGGATAAATATTTTGATAGAATAATAGAAATTAATCTATCTGAGCTAGAACCTCATGTCAATGGACCTTTTACACCCGATGCTGCAACGCCTATCTCGGAGTTTGCCAAAGTGGTGAAAGAAAAAGGTTATCCTCAAAAAATGGAGGTGGGTTTGATTGGATCTTGTACCAACTCTTCATACGAAGACCTTACTCGTGCAGCATCCATTGTGGAAGATGCCGGGCAACAAGGAATAAAGGTGGAAGCACAATTTATCATCAACCCGGGATCGGAACAGATCAGATATACTGCCGAACGTGATGGCATTTTAGGCACCTTCGAAAAGGCTGGAGCCACCATCATGGCAAATGCTTGTGGTCCATGTATCGGACAATGGAAAAGGGATTCGGACAATCCGGAGCGTAAGAACTCTATC
Source organism: uncultured Dysgonomonas sp. (assembly GCA_937995835.1). GTDB lineage: Bacteria > Bacteroidota > Bacteroidia > Bacteroidales > Dysgonomonadaceae > Dysgonomonas. The sequence continues at coordinate 12,239 of CALKIV010000018.1, forward strand.
GTAACTTCCTTTAACCGAAACTTTGCCAAGCGTAACGATGGCAATCCTAATACACATGCATTTGTGACCTCGCCTGAGTTGGTAGCAGCATTCACCATTGCAGGTGATCTGACTTTCAACCCTATGACTGACACCTTGGTGAACGACAAAGGGGAACAAGTGAAGCTTGCCGAGCCTCATGGGTATGAACTTCCTCCTAAAGGATATGATATAAAAGAACTAGGATATATTGCTCCAAGCGAAGATGGAAGCACGGCTGATGTGAAAATTTCGCCCGATTCGCAACGTTTGGAGGTGTTGCAACCTTTTGCCAAAAATGAGGTGAAAGATTTTGCAAACTTGTCGTTGCTGATCAAGGCAAAAGGCAAATGTACCACCGACCATATTTCTATGGCGGGACCTTGGTTGCGTTTCCGTGGACACTTGAACAATATTTCTGACAATATGCTCATCGGTGCAGAAAACGCTTTCAATGGAAAGACCAATGCTGTGCTAGATGTGCAGTCGGGCGAATATATGGCTGTGCCACAACTAGCACGTAAGTATAAAGCAGAGAACAAAGGCTCTATCGTGGTGGCAGAGGATAATTATGGCGAAGGCTCGTCTCGTGAGCATGCTGCTATGGAACCTCGCTATCTGAACGTGAAGGCTATTTTGGTGAAGTCGTTTGCACGTATTCACGAAACCAATTTGAAGAAACAAGGAATGTTGGCGCTGACTTTTGTCAATCCTGTGGACTATGAAAAGGTGCGCGAGGATGATCAAATCAGTATTTTAGGACTTGAAGATTTTGCTCCCGATGTACCACTAACCGTAGAGTTGTGCCATAAGGATGGAGGCACAGAGTCTTTCAAAGTGGCACATACCTATAATCCATTACAAATAAAATGGTTTAAAGCAGGTTCGGCTCTTAATTATATGAAGCAAAATATTAAGTAGACGAATGCAAGACATTAAAATTGAGGCAATCGGTGAAGAACATTTTACTGATCTGGTAGCTCTTTTTTTAGAATTTGCTACATTTCAGAAAGCTGCAGATAAGATGAAAAACTCTGAAGAACAGATGTTCAGAGAAAAAGAGCATATCAGAGGATTTGTTGCTAAAAATGAAAACGACACCATTGTGGGCTATGTGACATGCTTCTATGCCTATTACACGTGGGTGGGAAAAAGTTTATATATGGATGATCTTTATATAACTCCCCAGTATAGAGGTAAAGGGTTAGGCGCTAGATTACTAGAGCATGTTATCTCTTTTGCAAAAGAGCAGAGGTGTAACAGACTGCGCTGGCAAGTGACGGACTGGAATACACCGGCTATAGAATTTTATAAAACGATGGGAGCTGAAATCTGCTCCAATGAAAACAACTGTGATATAATCTTTAGAGAATGAAAAATTTAATAGAACGACTATCGTCTACCATAAGTGAAACTTCTAGTATCGATGATAAGCTCTTTGAAGAGTTTAATGTCAAACGTGGATTGCGTAACAAAGACCACACAGGTGTTGTAGTGGGGCTGACCAAAGTCGGTGACGTTGTAGGGTATCAACGCAACGAGGAGGGAAAGATTGTTCCCATTCCGGGTAAACTGATTTACAGAGGAATCAGCCTCGAAGACATCGTAAGAGGGGCGCAAAAACAACATCGTTTGGGTTTCGAAGAGGTAGTTTTCCTTTTGCTTTCGGGCGATTTGCCAAAAGAAGAAGAGCTGAACAGTTTTAGAAAACTATTGAGCGAAACGATGAGCATTGATCAAAAAATGACGCTCCACTTGGTCGATCTCAAAGGGGATGATATTATGAATATTCTAGCCAGATGTGTGTTAGAACTCTATATCTTTGACGAAAATCCGGACGACACCACTCCTGACAATATGGTAAGGCAGTCGCTGGAGCTGATTTCTCGTTTCCCTACTATTATTGCTTATGGCTACAATGCATTGCGTCACAATCAGGGACGATCGCTGCATATTCGTCATCCAAAGGAAGGACTTTCGCTTGCCGAAAACTTCCTCTATATGATGAAAGGGAAAAAATATACTCCGCTAGAGGTGCAGATTCTAGATCTTGCGCTGATGGTACATGCCGACCATGGAGGGGGAAATAACTCTACCTTTGTTGTGCGTGTGACCAGCTCTACAAGTACTGATATCTATGCATCGATCTCTGCAGGCATCGGTTCGCTGAAAGGTTCGTTGCATGGGGGAGCCAACTTGCGTGTGGTGGATATGCTCAACAACATCAAAGCAAATGTAAAAGATTGGACAAATGTCAACGAGTTGGATCAATATCTACAGTTGATATTAGATAAAAAAGCATACAACAAAACAGGTTTGATCTATGGTATCGGACATGCCATTTATACAATCTCTGACCCTAGAACTGTGCTGTTGAAAGAGATGGCTAAAGATTTGGCAATAGAAAAGAACAGAGAGGATGAGTATAATTTCATGTGTCTGATCGAAGAGCGTGCCATACAGCTATTTATGGAGTCTAAAGGAAAGGTTATCGGCAAACAAGTGTGTGCCAATGTGGATTTCTATTCGGGCTTCATCTATGATATGATAGGTCTGCCAAAAGAAATTTTCACCCCTCTTTTTGCTATGGCTCGTATTGCCGGTTGGTGTGCGCACCGTATTGAGGAACTTAGCTTTAAGCAAAAACGAATTATGCGTCCGGCATATAAGAGTGCTTGCGGTGAGAGAGATTACGTTCCTATCGAAAATAGATAATTAGAAAACGAAACTATAATCTTAGCCATAGAATGTTATTATTCTGTGGCTTTGTTTTTTACGACTTCTCGAAAGATGAGAACATGAGAGAACCTTGTGCTCTGATTAATTTCAATATTATAAGTTGGAAGGATGGAGAAAATATATGTATTTTTGCATTAATCTTATAAAAACAAACAGCTTAAGTGCAAAATGATGATACATAGAATAACTCTGCTTATTTTACTCACACTGTTTACTTGTATATCTCATGCTCAAACGACTATAGGAACCAACTCGAAGGCGATGGATGGAGCTTTGTTGCAATTGAAGGAAAATGAGGAGCTAGGAGCTAACTCGTCTAAAGGTTTGGGGATGCCTCGTGTAAAATTGACTGACTATACTTCGTTGATTGATCTTGGAGCAAATCTAGATGCAATGGAGCACATCGGGCTTATGGTCTACAACCTCAATGAGTGTTTGTTTGGCAAGGGGGATGATCAAGGACTCTATATTTGGGATGGCATCTATTGGCAGCCTCTGACTGCTAGAGCATCACAAACAGACGATGTGCGTTCTGTGATAGATGATGGAGTTAACAAAATCACCACACACTATAAGGACGAAACAGTGGAATATTATTATGCCTCGTTTGGCGATGCTGGTGTGTGGCTAACCTCTCATTTACGTACTAAATATGCCAAAGATGGAAGTGAATTGATAGCTGTTACGGCTTACCAAGAAGGTGTTTTAAAGCAAAAAACTTATTTTGCAACTCCTCAAAATCACTATCTATACTCCAATCGCTCTGTCATGGATTTAGATGATAAAGACTTTTTGTGTAATTTCGATCAAGTGGTTGTCGCTGGCAATAAACCGGGTCCCAAGGAAGTGGAATCTATTGAGATGTATCTTCATGGAAAACCTTATGTGCAAGGAATTTGCCCTAAGGGGTGGCATGTGCCTAGCGACAGAGAGTGGAATTTGCTGGAGAAAGAACTGACTGAAAATTGGCAAAAATACACTCAAAATTATACAGCTAGTCCAGTTGTTCAGGTGTGGAATGATGCATGGAATACGATACAAGAGTTTAGAGGAAGTATTCAAGCTTTGGTAGCTGTAACTTCAGAACGCAACTCTGAAGGAAGTCCGTCTAATGGTAGGTCGAAGAAAGGAAAAGATGGAGGTTTGGATATCATATACCCGGGTGTATTTAGTCAATATGGGCATATCTACCCTGGTGATATTATTATATACACCTCTAGTCGATTTAGCAGCACTTCTAATCATGATAGATGGATGCGATTGAGAAATAACAATGTGTTAAAGGCAACATCTTCCTCTATGGGAAGTTTGCGTTGCAAGAAAAATTGAGACCTAAGCTTGTGGGTATGGGTGCAAAAAAGTAATTTCATCTATTCTTTATTAAAATCCAATTTGAATGTCAACAAAAATATCAGATTACAAATACTCTCTATTCTTTTTTGTAATCACTGCCATTTATTCTTTAAGTTTCTCGGTAAACATCTTACGAGTAACTGATGATAACTTTCGCTTTTTCGACCGTGTTGACGAAGAAATGATTATTGGTCGTCTGATGGCCTCACAGTTAGAAAGTCCATTCGCTTATTCAGGACTGCCCGGTTCTTATGTATTTCAATATTATAAGAACGATGATGGCAGCTTGCGAGAGAAGGTGTTGGAATATGACGAAGATGGGGAACTCAACATCAGATCTAAAATTGAAACCACATACAATGACTATATCACACAACAGCAAATTCATGAAGGCAAATATAATGCCTATATGACTCAGCCGGGGGGACAAGGCATTATGTATAGTCTTTTGCAAGAAACTCTTCCTGTGGATAATGGGGTAAAATTGCAGATCTTTAGATTGATAACCATATTGCTAAGTGCAATGTTTTTATCGCTATTTATGACATGGATTTATAAAAATTTCAATCTCACGGTTGCCATCGTCACCTTCCTTTTATCGGCCTTCATTCCCATATTTATTCTCTTTGGATATAGCCTCTGGTGGGCGCTGTGGAGCTATTATATTCCCTTCACGGTTCTTCTCCTAGTTTTGGATAGAAGAAAGAGAAAAGGTGTAGAATTGTTTGATAATAGGCTGTTGCTCTATATTGCAGGATTGCTGTTCTTGAAATTCTTTTTCACAGGTTTTGAATTTATTACAAGTGTGCTTGTGATGAGTGTTTGTCCTATTATTTATTATCTGATATTAGAGAATAAGTCTTTGAAAAGTAACATTATTTATTTTGTGAAATCGTCCTTGGCTGCAGTATCAGGCGTCTTGGTTGGTGTTGCTTTTTTGATGACACAAATATATTTTCTGGCAGGTAGCCTGTCAGCAGGTGTCGAGTATCTTCAAGGAGCCTTTCTCAGGCGTTCTTCTTACAGCGAAATGATGGATAAAATATCTATATTCGATGTTCTTGATCGTCATCTTAATAGAGAAGTTTTTAGATTCGATTGGAACACAGATCTTACCATAAAGTATAGCACACTGTTGTTAATCATCGGTTTGTTGTGTTTGTTGTTTGTCTTTTTGAAAAAGAAGACAAGTTTGCTACAAACACGCAACTATCTGGCATTGATTAGCATCACTGCAATCTCCATTTTAGGACCTCTTGCTTGGATTACGATTCTGACTCAACATGCCTATACTCATTCATTGGATATTGTTGTTTGGTATTTTCCTTTCTGCTTTTTTGGTTTTGCCGTTATCGGGGTAGGGGTAAACCTATTGATAGAGAGGGGTAAATCAATATTCTTGCAAAAACATTAATGAAGCTGTAACCTTTTGCCCTTTCATTTGTCATATTAGATATAAGTACAAATCTAAATAGAAAACGACAATGAAAAAACTACTACTATTGGGCTTCCTGCTACCTTTAATGCTATTATCTTTTGAGGCATGTGCAGGCAATAAAAAAGTGATGAAGGGAAATAAGGATATTGTGAAGAAAGAATTTGCAATATCAGCATATGACAAAATCGCTTTAAGCTCTTTTCATAACATCGTTTATGAGCAAACTGATACACCAACAGGATATGTCACAGTGGAAGCAGATGAAAATGTTATGCCCTATGTGGAGGTGAAAGTTGTTGACAAAGAACTGCGTATACGTCTGAATGAAAAGGACTCAAAGCCCTCTAAGTTTGTTGTGTATGCTAATTCTGCCGACCTCAAGAAAATATCCTTGTCAGGAGCGGGCAACTTCAAGGCAGGCAAGAAGGTAAAACTTAACAACCTCAACATCTCTCTGTCAGGTGCCGGAAATATTAATTTCGACGATCTGGAGGTAGAAACCATAGATTGTGGATTGTCAGGAGCCGGAAACATTTCGCTTGTAGGAAAGGCCGATCGTGCAGATTTCAGGGTGTCGGGAGCTGGAAATGTTAAAGCAGAAGAACTTGTTGCACAGCATGCTAAATGTAGAGTGTCGGGTGTCGGAAACATTAATGTTAAGGCTTTAGATAAACTGGAAGCAAGCGTAAGTGGAGTAGGAAATATTAACTATAGAGGTGAGCCTAAGGAGTTGAAAAAATCTCAAAGTGGTATGGGGAAGGTGAGAAAGAGAGATTAAGAAGCTGAAGAAAAGCTTCTCGAAAATATACTAATAGGTTTTGGTTTTAGGCACATTGTGCCAGTGAAACAAAGAGATGTGTCTTGTGAGGTGCATCTCTTTTGTTTTATATGTTTGGAAAGGTAGAAAAAATATATCCCCTCCTGATTGTCAAGAGGGGATATATCACACCAAGTAATTACAAAAATTAATTCAACCTTTTTTTAAGATGGAATCGTTTATTTAGTTGCATTCAATACCGTATACTTCACGTCATTTTCTATCACGTTTTCGGCATGAATCACTTTCTTTACAAAGCTTTTTACCGTATCCACTTGAATATTGGTTAGTTTCACAGTGCCCACAGGACGGCGTTCGTCTCCTTTTATTTCGTAAATTGCTTCTGCCGAATTGCAGGTCACATTGCTTAGATTGATGTTGTCAATCTTTGTGATACGGGTTTCGTAGGTCGGAAAATCTCTCCATTGGTATAGCACATCGGTATCGATCTCGAATACACGATTCGTCTTTCCGGAGCTTACATTTTTCACATAAATATTTTCAATGTCTCCACCTCTACGATGGTTGGTTTTGATGTAAACAAAGCGCATCACCGATTTTGGAGCACTGCAATCGTGCAAGTATATATTACGGATGCCTCCCGAAAGCTCACTGCCAAGTCCTAGCATGGTATGCCCTTTCAGGACGGTACAGTTGCGCACTACGATGTTCTCGGTTGGCTGATTTAGTCTCCAGGCATCTTGATTGCTACCTGATTTCAACACCACTGCATCGTCGCCCTGATCGAAGGTACAGTCTTCTACCAAGAAGTTGCGTGTCATTTCCAGATCGATGCCGTCATTGTTGTGCCCATGAGCCTTAAGGTCTAGGTTGCGCACCACACCGCCATCACATTTGAAGAGGTGAACACACCAAAATGGGCTCTCCCTGATTTTGAATCCATCGAGATATACATTCTTGCATCGGTTGAGGTGGATCATATAGGGGCGAATCCTATTGCCTTCGTCAGCAAATTGACGTTCCTCCACGGCCACACCTGTTGACATCATGGTATATAGGCGAGCAGCTGCATCCATATAAGGCTTTTCGCGTGGAAACCAGATTTTCCAAGTGTCCATGTTGGGTTTCAATGTTCCTTTACCCGTGATGGCTATGTTTTCGCACTCCCAAGCGTAGATCAGGGGCGAATAGTTGAAAAGCTCCATACCCTCCAAAGTGGTTTGCACGGCAGGCAGATAGTCAGCAGGTTTGTCCGAAAATTTTACCACTGCATCGTCTTCCAAATGTAGGTTGACATTGCTCTTTAGATGAATAGATCCTGTAAACCACTCCCCATTGGGGATCACTACACGCCCTCCTCCAGCCTTGTTGCATGCCTCTATGGCATCTGCAATGGCTTGAGTGTTGTCTACTGTGCCACCCTCCACTGCGCCATAGGCGGTGATGGGGAAATCTTTTTCGGGAAAGACAAACAGTTTGATGCTGTCCATCTCAAAAGGCGCATCCACATGGATGTACTGATAATTTGCCTTTTTATCTCCCGAGCAAGAGAACAGTAAGGTCAGTAAGATTAGCGTTGTTGTCCAAAGGTTTAAGGTTTGTTTCATCTTTTTTTTAGTTCTAAATTTATTTTTTCAGCAAATCGTTGAAAGCATTCGGAATCATATTTTGTCTGATCATTTCTTCTGCAGCCAACTGTGAAAAAAGTGCTGCGCCTGCTATCTTCAGATGCGTATTGTCTTTATTGCAATAGATATATTTTTTTGCTTTCTCGAAGCCATAATCTTCTACCAATTTTTGGGTCAGTTTCGTCATGTCCACCAATGGCACATCTAGCTTTTGAGCCAGTGCACGCATCGCCATAGGATAGTTCATTGTAGAATCATTGCCACAGATGTGCGACAGATTGTGTAGCGATTCGGGTATCAGTTTGCCCTCTTCGTCCATCGTTCCTCTGACCACGGATGTCAACAAAATAGGGTGTGCACCTTTTGCTCGCACATCGTCCACATATTTTGTCAAATATTCTTGATATTGCCCCCAAGCAGCAGTACCTCTTACCTTAGGGCCATAGCCCTCGCTATCTTCTCCTTTTAGCTTTTCGTCGTTGTGCCCAAACTGAATCAGCACATAGTCGCCCTGTTGTACAGAATCTTTTACCTGATGCCAAAACTCGGCATGAAAAGATTTAGAGCTCCTTCCCGATTTGGCAAAGTTTTTCACTTCCACATCTTTTTCCAGATAGATGGGCAAAAGTTCCACCCAACCTCTTTCTTCGTTTTTGCCACTGTGTCGTTCTTCGTCGTGCTCGCACATTGTGGAGTCGCCAATGGTAATGAGTCTGATTTGTGCTGTTGTCACATTGGTGAAGCACACTAGGGCAAGGAGGATTAAAAAGGTTTTACTAAGGTTTAGCTTTCTCATTTTTAGTGATGAATTTATATGTTACAAATTAAATATTTACTTCTTGTTTTGACTATGTATAAGCGTTCCAAAACATTCACTTTTGTACACAAAGTGATCTTTATTTACTCTCAAAGTTAATAATGTAAGGCAAAGAGAGAAACTGTGTGTGACCGAATCAGCAAACTGTTTTCGTTTATTTGATGGCATATACTTTGCCCTCAGCATCAAAATCTACCTTTACCATTGCCGGCATTTCTCTGAAAGGAGACTGGTTGTCATTGCCAAAATAGGTGCACCACCACTGTCCGTTATGGTCTTTGATGTAAGATGTACCTCCACCACAAGGCACAGCCTCGTGTCGTAAACGGTAGGGACCGTATATTGATTCTGATATGGCTACCATGCTGCTATATCGTCCTTCATACGAGTCGGCAGCTGTAAGATAATATAGTCCATTGTGCTTGAACATAAAGGCGCCTTCGTGCCCTATGTCTTCACAGTCTCTTCGTGATTCGCAAGTGCGAGCATGATGACTAGGATCTAGATCGGGATCGATCAGCACAGGTTTTACAGGTTCTTCTACCAATGCGCTCATGTCGTCATTCATTTTGGCTATCCATCCACCACCATAGATCAGATAGACGCTGCCATCTTCGTCCTCAAACAAGGATGCATCTATGTCTGTGTCCCACTTGCCATCGTTTGCCAAAGCGTTCACATAAGGTCCTTCGGGCTTGCCTGTGGCGCTTTTTAGTAAACCTCTATCGCCCGGAGGCATGCTGATGGTGATAAAGTAATTTCCTTTCACATAGTGTATTTCAGGCGCCCACAGCGCTCTGACAGCTTTGTGATGAAAACGCCAAGTTTTTTGCCAAGTGCCATCTTTTTCGAAAGTCCAAACCAATCCCATGTAATCCCATTTTTGTAGGTCGTCCGACACCCAGAGCTCCACACCATCGTTGAAGTGCCAAATATCGCTTCCGGTCGAGCCTGTCAGATAATATCTTCCGTCGCCCCCGATACAAATTACAGCGTCGCGAATCTGTGCATCAAACAAGGGTTTTATTTCCGGAATCAAGCCGTTTTTTACAACACTTCCCATTTTGTCAGGGTTGGAATTGTATTTCAGCCATTTAGGACTTGGACCTCCAATAGCTGTGCTGTTAGGACCACTGATGCCGAGGTTTATGTTACGAGCACCGTCCTTCATCGGCTCGGGCTCAAATGTTTTTGTTCTAGCTTGAAAATATATTGAGTCGTTTCCTAAGATCAATTCGCACATGGTGACATCGTAGGGCAGGTCAGACGATTTTACTCTAACCTTGATCTGATCTCCTTCGGAGGCTAAGGCTTTGCCCTTTGTCCATTCTCCATCGTTCAGATTATATTCTCCATTATTTATTCTAATGGAGTCAGACTGCAAAGTTTCTATTGCATTAGACTCTATCCACTCGGAGGGTGCTACCTCATCTTTTGGAGCAAAAGTAGATTCACCTTTGTTGTTTCCACAAGAGGAAATCAAAAAGAGGAGAGGTGTTGTCCAGATCAAAAATCTTCTTAGGAAATTTGTTTTCATAACTTTCTTAGATTTTGTTATTGTTAGCGATAATAAAATTAGTGATAAACTCTAAGTTGAGGGGGGGATAAATTGTTCTAATACATAGAGTATTTAACGCAATATTGTTTTTTAGGCATTATTGTAGCATCACCAAGAGCATAATTGGGTAAAATTGAAATATTCTGGGTTAATCTATTTTCTTAATTTGTTTAGTTATCTAAAAGATGTAATTTCGTTTTCTGATTTCAAAAACATAAATAGTGTTCATGAAGAAAAAATTTATACATACCTATGTCTCTGTAGACTGTGTGATCTTGGGGTTCGATGGTGAACAAATCAATATTCTCTTGGTGAAAAAAGACAAGGCCAATGAGAATGCCCTAAAGCTTCCCGGTAGTCTGATCTACGACGACGAGGATGTAGATGATGCTGCCCATCGGGTGCTCTTTGAGCTGACGGGGGTCAAGAGTAAGGCTTTGGTGCAGTTCAGGTGTTTTGCCTCTCCCGACAGGGCGAGTAGCGATGAGGATATGGCTTGGCTGGATGTTGAGTATCAGCCAAATATCAATCGGCTGATCACTGTGGCTTATCTCTCTTTGTTGCGTATAGATCAGAAACTCAACAATATATCGAAATACAAGGAAACCCAATGGTGTCCTTTGAGCGAGATGCCTAAGTTGCCTTTCGACCACAATTTGGTTGTAACCAGTTCGCTACACGAGATCAGGCGCTGGATAGAGCTAGATTCATCTTTGGTTTATGAACTTTTGCCTCGCAAGTTTATCATCAGTCAGTTGCACAAACTGCATGAGGCTATTTACGACAAAAAGATTGATATTCGTAATTTTCATAAGAAGATCACTTCCTTGCCCTATATCAATGTCTTGGAAGAGAAACAAAAGAATGTTTCGCATCGTGCTGCCCGATTCTATAAGTTCAATCGTCAGGCCTATAACAAGATTAGGGGGATTTAGAGATTAAAAAATAGAGGCATTATTCTTTTCAGAACAATGCCTCTTTCACAACCTAAACTATTATTTTATACCTCTTCGGATTTTTATTTTTTCACAGCTGACATTCTTTCTTTCATCTGTTTTTGATTCTCTTCAAACTGTTTCAACTGATCTTTAGTCAATATCTTTTTCACAGCTTCAGCTCGTTTGTCGTTTAGCTTCATGCGATCTTGTTGATGCGCTTTTTGCATTTTTTCTTTTTCTCCACGTTGGCTGTCCACTATTTTTTTGAACTCATCTTTTTGTTTAGCGTCCAGTTCTATGCCTTGAAGCATATATCCTGAGCCACCCCAATGTCCACGATTACCTTTTGAGTTGTTATATGCTCCTTTGCCTCTAGCATGTTTTCCTTTGTGTGCTGTGCAACAATTTTGCTGCATTCCACAATCGGCACTCATCATTGGGCAATCTGCTTGAGCCATTGGACAATTTTCATTTGCCATCGGGCAGTCTTGTCTGTTTTTTCTCTCTTCCCACACTTTCTTTTGGTCAGCAGTCAGCAGGTTGCTGATGTCGGTGCGTCTTTTTTCTCCTAGTGCTTTGATTTTCACGTTTTGCATCTCTGTTGTGATGCGACTTCTTTGGATGGCACTTTTTTCTTTCCCAAAATCGATGTTGATCTGTTTGATCTTTTCTTTTTGATCAGCAGTCAGATTTAGATCTTTATAAAAGCTTCCTCTTTCCATCGGACATTCTTGTCTGGCTTTGTTGCCTCTATGGTTGCGTGAACCTCTTTCGCGTTGTGCAAATACTGTTGCAGATGCAATCAACATAATGCTTAGTAGTAATGCTATTTTTTTCATATTCTATTTTTTTATAAAACTTGGTTTTTATTGATTTTCATAAACTATGACTTGTGCCAAAGCAAAAAGTTTAATGAGGTGTTTGAAGTTTAACAAATTTTTTATTTAGAGAAGCCTGTTTGGTCGGTAAAGCCTAGTTGCTGTTTTTTAAAAAACATTTCGTTAAATGTCAGCAGGTCTTTAATATTTCGATTTTACTCGTATCTTGCACCTCAGAAACTAACAATAGACATATTAGCTATGGAATTAGATATCTTGCTGACCATTGCAGGTGCTGTTTTGATGATTTTGGGCATTGTGGGCTGTGTCCTACCGGTTCTTCCGGGCGTTGTTTTCAATTATGCGGGGCTTCTGTGCTTGCATTTTACTTCCTATGTAGATTTTTCGCTCACCTTTCTCATTGGATGGGCATTAGTAGTGCTTGCCGTGGAGGCACTCGATTATTTTGTGCCTATTTGGGGCACAAAAACCTTCGGTGGAGGTAAGAAAGGTGCCATAGGTTGCACGATAGGCATTGTGGCAGGTATTTTTGTTTTTCCTCCTTTTGGGTTGCTTTTCTGCCCTTTCTTAGGGGCTGTGATTGGCGAACTATTGGACGAAAAAGAGCCTCAAGCAGCTTTGAAGGCTGGAGTAGGGGCTTTTGTAGGCTTCCTAGCAGGCACGTTGGTACAGTTGTTCGTTGCCCTGATCATGACTGCGTGGTTTGTCAAAGAGGTGATAACAGCTTATTGGTGATGAAAACTGAAGTCGGTAAACTCGTAAGAGGAAGTAGATAAAACGCGGCTCAACGTGTCGTTTTGGAAGATAAACTGATGTTCCCTATCGCCCATCTCGTCACCCATTTGCACCGTATCGATGCTTTGTGAAGGGGCTCTGCCTAATATTTTTTCATAAAAATCGCTTTTGCTCATTCCAATGTGGATGCCGTTTTGCATCTGTATTTCGGGGTCGAGGATTACTGCCGAAACCAAATCGTCGGAACTCAGATCGTAAGGCGTATCCGATATTGTACCCGTAAAATCGTTATGATATATCTTGATATACGAGTCCTTATAGTTTAGCTGAAAAACCACAAAGGTGTCCACCCCCTCAGCATATACAAGTTTTTCGCCCTCGAAAATATTGTTGTGCGTAGCCTGCAAACCACCAATGGTATTGTCGCCAAGAATCAATTCGTTGCCAAAATCGTAAGATATCACCAAGTCCAGCTTCGTTGATGTGCTGTCTAGTGGCTCGTAATTCATTCTGGTATATTCTACTATGCGCTTCACAGGTGCTTCGGCAGAGTTCTTCTTGCTTTCAGAGCAAGCTGAAAATATTATAAGTAGGGCTATGGCTATATAAACTGTTTTTTTCATAATCGTTTTGTTGGTTTTGTATCTCTTCCCCCTAGATGGTTAGAGCAATCTACATTATAATGTGTCTTTTTTGAATTGTTTATGCAAGTTATTCAAAAAAAACGAAAGAGCTTAATGTATACATGACTAAAACTAATTTTCTTTTTTCTTTCTTTTTTTTCTTTTGCTGTTAACAACTAGATGTGCTATTCTGGGCTTTATAAGCCGTATTTATTAAATAAATAGAGCGTTTTTTTTGAAAAATGAACACAAATTTAAAGAAATCATGTTTAATAACATATAAACAAAGTTTTTCGGAAAGATAATATTTTACTAATATTGCAAGTGTAAAAAAGACACTTATTAAAAAGAGTCTTAATAAAGATATAAAAGGCCAGATGAAAAGTGAACTAGAGAAGATGCTTGCTGGAGAACCCTATGAAGCGCATGGGGAAGAAATGATGGCGATCAGAAGCAAAGTGAAAGTTTTGCTCCACAAGCTCAATGTCACTGAATATCATACAGAAAGGTTTCAGGAAGTGATCAACGAACTTTGTCCCAATTCGGCAAAGAATCTGTATCTCGAACCTCCTTTCTATTGCGATTATGGTCAGTTTATATACGCCGAAGAAAATGTTTTTATCAACTTCGGTGCAGTGATTTTAGATGGTGGAAAGGTTAAAATAGGTGCCAATACACTAATAGCCCCGGGTGTTCATATCTATACGGCGCGTCACCCGTTAGATGTACAAGCTCGTAGAGAGTGGGAAGACGTAGCACCAGTAGTGATTGGTAAAGATTGTTGGGTTGGGGGGCATGTGACCATCTGTCCCGGTGTGACAATAGGCGACCGGACAGTTATTGGTGCAGGATCAGTGGTTGTTAAAGACATTCCAGCCGATTGCCTAGCAGTAGGAAATCCGGCAAAAGTGGTTAAAAAACTTAATCAAGAACCATAAACTTTTGATTAGGATTTAATTTTGTACAATGAAATGGTTGAGGATAAGCTCTTGTGAGTTTATCCTCAACTTATTTTACAACTTGCTATCTTTGCTGCTCCATGGGCTAAAAGCAGGAAACTAATCGCTAAGTCAATGCCAATCTGATAAGCCCAAAAAGTGGAGATTGGGAGTGTTTTATTAGCTCAGAATATGAATATATATCCAATCTTTGACCCAAAACGGCATTTTAGACATAAAATAACCTGTTTATTTGTTTATTATATCGGAAAGTCTTTTATCTTTGCTTATTCAATTTAATTAATTTACTTACTAAATAAGATTATGAAAAATTTACTTACAGAACTAAACGGACTTTTCGAAGAATTCAAAAAAGATTCAGACCTTCAATTAGAGAATGGTAACAAAGCAGCTGGAACTAGAGCAAGAAAAGCTTCTCTTGCAATAGAAAAAGCACTTAAAGAATTTAGAAAAGTTTCTATCGAAGAATCTAAAAAATAATATTTTAGATTTTCAAATAATAAAGCTGCATAGTCTGATGACCATGCAGCTTGTTATTTTTATACCTATCCCTCCTTCTTTCTGACGCTTTGCTTCTGTTTATTAAAAATAGTTACATTATAGACCTTTATAACTTTCAAATGTGACTTTTTTCTATTTTATCTAAATTTTTAAAGCAAAAAGATCGTATTTATCGATTTTTATGTACCTTTATGTCGATTTTTAATCCATAAAAGATAGAACTGATGAAAGCAGAAGAAGTTTTAAATGATTTAAAACGTAGATTTCCCAACGAACTGGAATATCACCAAGCGGTGGAAGAAGTGTTGGCATCTATCGAAGAAGTTTATAATCAACATCCTGAATTTGAGAAGGCTAACCTCATTGAGAGGCTTTGCATTCCTGATAGAATCTACTCTTTTCGAGTGACGTGGGTAGACGATAAGGGCAATGTGCACACCAATATGGGCTATCGAGTTCAGCATTCTAATGCGATAGGGCCATATAAAGGTGGAATCCGTTTCCATGCATCAGTTACACCTTCCATTTTGAAGTTTTTGGCATTCGAACAAACATTCAAAAACTCACTGACCACCCTGCCTATGGGCGGAGGAAAAGGAGGATCAGACTTTAATCCTAAAGGCAAATCAACGAATGAGATCATGAGATTTTGCCAAGCTTTTGTAGAAGAGTTGTGGCGACATATTGGTCCCGAAACTGATGTTCCTGCCGGGGATATCGGAGTTGGAGGACGTGAAGTAGGTTTCATGTTTGGTAAATATAAGAAACTAAGTCATGAGTTTTCTGGAACATTTACAGGCAAAGGCTTGACCTTTGGTGGTTCGCTCATTCGCCCTGAAGCTACCGGTTATGGTAATGTATATTTCCTTTTGGAGATGTTGAAGACCAAGGGGATAAGTTTGAAGGGTAAGAGATGTTTGGTTTCAGGTTCGGGAAATGTAGCCCAGTATACCTGCGAAAAATTGATACAAGAGGGAGCAATTCCTGTCACAATGTCGGACTCGGGAGGATATATCTACGATCCGGAAGGCATTGATGCAGAAAAACTAGAATTCATTAAAGAATTAAAAGAACTATACAGAGGGCGCATCAGCGAATATGCTGATCATTATGGTTGCAAATATGTACCCAATGCACGTCCTTGGAGCGAAAAAGGAGATATTGCCTTGCCATGTGCCACACAAAATGAGCTGAACGAAGAGCAAGCCAAGGCTTTGGTTGCCAATGGAGTGATTGCTGTGTCGGAGGGAGCTAATATGCCATCTACACCGGGAGCCGTAAAAGTGTTTCAAGAGGCTAAAATATTATATGCACCCGGAAAAGCTTCTAATGCCGGAGGGGTGGCTACATCAGGTTTGGAAATGACACAAAACTCGGGTCGTATCAGTTGGACTGCAGAGGAAGTGGATGCTAAGCTTAATCAAATCATGAAGCAAATTCATGAGAGTTGTGTGAAATATGGCAAAGAAGAAGACGGCTACCTCAACTATGTAAAAGGTGCTAACATTGCCGGCTTTATGAAGGTGGCACAGGCCGTGATGGCACAAGGAGTGGTGTAAGAAAAACGAACGAACTTAGATATACAAAAAAACTCCCTTATGTTGAAGTAAGGGAGTTTTTATTTTAATATTTTAGTAACCGATTAAGCTTCCACAGCTTCTTCTTGTGCGTAGGCAATGAGCTTATCGTTTTCTTTGTCCACCTTAAAAAGAATGGTGTTGCCTTCTTTTATTTTAGCAGAAAGCACTTGTTCAGCAATTTCATCCTCAATGTAGTTTTGGATGGCTCGTTTCAATGGACGTGCCCCAAACTGTACATCATATCCTTTTTCTACCAAGAAGTCTTTCGCCTCTTGCGATATGTCTATCTGATAGCCAAGCTCATTCATACGTTTGTAGAAGGTGCGTAGCTCGATGTCGATGATCTGCTCGATGGATTCCTTTTCCAGCTGATCGAAGATCACAATATCGTCAATACGGTTCAAGAACTCAGGCGAGAAAGTTTTGTTCAATGCCTTGGTTAGGATGCCTCTCGAGTGCTCAACATCAAGCCCTTGACTAGCAGAGAAACCTACGCCACGACCAAAGTCTTTCAATTGGCGAGTACCTGCATTGGAGGTCATGATCAAGATTGTGTTCTTGAAATCCACTTTGCGTCCTTGGCTGTCTGTCAAGTGACCTTCGTCCAACACTTGCAATAGAATGTTAAACACATCGGGGTGAGCTTTCTCGATCTCGTCGAGCAACACCACAGAGTAAGGTTTGCGACGCACTTTTTCGGTCATCAGTCCACCTTCTTCATAGCCCACGTATCCCGGAGGTGCACCAACAAGGCGCGATACGTTAAATTTCTCCATATATTCGCTCATGTCGATACGGATCAAAGCATCCTCGGAGTCGAATAGGTCTTGAGCAATTTTCTTTGCCAAGTGAGTTTTTCCTACTCCTGTTGGTCCTAGGAACATAAATGTACCGATCGGACGATTAGGATCTTTCAATCCAAGTCTGTTGCGTTGAATGGATTTTACAATCTTTTCCACTGCCTTGTCTTGCCCTATGACTTGTTTTTTTAGGACATCCTTCATATTCACAAGCTTCAAGCCTTCCGATTCGCCAATACGTTGCACGGGAACTCCTGACATCAGCGACACCACTTCTTCTACTTTGGCTTCGTCCACAGTTTCCGGCTTTTCCTTCAACTGGCTTTTCCACTGATCCTCAGCTTCGTAAAGCTTGGTCGAAAGCTGACGTTGTGTGTCTCTGAAACTTGCAGCCAATTCGTATTGTTGATTCTTAACAGCTTCTGTCTTTTTGTCGATCGCTTCTTTCAGCTCAGCTTCTAGTTGTTCTATTTCGCTTGGCACTTCGATGTTTGCTATATTCATTCTCGATCCGGCTTCGTCCAAAGCGTCGATAGCTTTGTCGGGGAAGTTGCGATCGGTGATATATCTATCGGTCAATTTGACACATGCTTGCAAGGCTTCGTCAGTATACTTCACATTGTGATGCTCTTCGTAGCGATCTTTGATGTTGTAGAGGATCTGCAAGGTTTCGTCTGCTGTGGTTGGTTCTACCAATATTTTTTGGAAACGACGTTCCAGAGCCCCATCTTTTTCGATGTTTTTTCTGTATTCGTCCAAAGTTGTAGCCCCAATACATTGTATTTCGCCACGTGCCAAGGCGGGTTTTAGCATATTGGCAGCGTCTAGCGACCCTGCTGCGCCCCCTGCACCCACGATGGTGTGTATCTCGTCGATAAACAAGATGATGTTAGGGTTTTTAGACAACTCGTTGAGTATGGCCTTGATACGTTCCTCAAACTGTCCTCTGTATTTTGTTCCTGCTACCACAGATGCCATGTCGAGAGCCACCACACGCTTGTCGAACAAGATGCGTGAGATTTTTTTCTGCACGATGCGCAAGGCTAAACCTTCTACAATGGCAGATTTTCCCACTCCCGGTTCTCCGATAAGGATAGGGTTGTTCTTTTTGCGACGGCTCAATATTTGAGCAATTCGCTCTATTTCTTTTTCACGTCCTACGATGGGGTCTAGTTTGTTTTCCATGGCAGCTTTGGTGATGTCTACCCCAAAGTTGTCGAGCACAGGAGTGTCTGTGGCTTGTCTGCCTTGTTTGGTGCTTGTAGCTCCCCCTGCGGCTGACGAGTCTTTGAACGAATCATCGTCCTCGTCTTCGTCGTCCGTGTAGTCTAGTCCCATCTTCGGATTGGTCTGATCTTTAGAACTATTGTTCATCTCGGTAACGCTTTTGACGTATGAGAATGCTCCATTATAGTCCAAGTCGTTTTGCTCTAGCAAATTGGCTGTATAACTTTCGTTCTCCTTTAGGATGGCCAATAGTAGATGTTCCGAATCGGTTTCAGTACTTTTTGTTAATCTTGCTTCCAAGATGCTCATTTTCAATATTTTTTCTGTCCTTTTGTCTAATACAACTTCATTGGCAGCGTAAGATGTTACATCCATTTGCTGCGTTACATTTGAATCTAGATTTACTTTTAAATCATCTACATCGATGTTGAAATCTATTAATGCCTGAAAGGCTAAACCTTCTCCGTTGCGGAGAATACCAAGCATCAAATGTTCTGGCGACAGATAGTTGTTTTGTAGACGTCCTGCCTCCTCACGACTGTATGTCATGATCTTGCGAACTCTTGTTGAAAAATTATTTTCCATAACTGTCGTATTTGATGTTTCTAATAAATTATTCTTTTTTTTTAATACTTCTGCTAGGTTGCTGACCTAGGCGGTTAATAGTAGAACAAAAACAATGCCAAGATGTTTTTTATTATTAGATATATAATACTGATCTTTATATTTAGATACTCTATCAAGAGCGATTGTTACGTTTACACTAGTGTTAGTCAATCCTTGTCCATTCATACCTTTGCACATCTTGTGCCTCTATTGTTTGTGTTTGCTATGAAGCAAGGTAAATATTATTCTATATTTTAGCAAGTGAAGCGGCAGGAAGTTTTCAATAAAAGACATAATGACATAGAATGTTTTCTTTCTTATCCAATGTGTTTTTGAGGGTTGTATTACAGATTTTATCCTTATTTTTAAGGTGGAGATTCATGTTGAAAACCTAGATATAATTAATATGGCAAAGCATCACGCTACATTTAGATATGAGAGGCAACTTTTTATTAAACGAGATACTCGCTGGAAAGAAAGGATTGTGCAATATGTTGATCTTAGAATTAAGTTTATTGTGGGTGCTTTACTCTTGGGAAGTGTTATGCTGTGTATTGGTGCATTGTTGAGCGAATCGATTTTAGCACCATCTTATATCTTTTTTTCGATAGTTATTATTCCTTCTTTGCTAAGTACTTGGAAAAGTAAGAAACAACTATTCTTTTATTTGAGTCTGGAGGTCAGTGATAAGCAGATTTATGTTCGCTCCCTTTCTCGATACTTGTTATGGTCTTTTTCTGTTTTTATCAATCTGATGGTGGTAGGTAGTTTTAGTCTATTGGTTTTTGATCTTGTTTGTTTTGGCTTTGCTGACACAGAGGTGAAGAAAGAATTTGTTTATGTGGATAAAATAGAAGTGGATAAAAAATCTAAACGACGTACAGCACATATTTTGATGCAAGATGGCTTGTTGACTCAAGTTTATCATATTGATGAAAAAATAAAAGATGGGAAAAACTGGGAAGAAGGTTCAGAACAAGTAATTCAGGTTAAGAATAGCTTGTTTGGTTCCAAGATATTAGTTGAATAATGATTCGTCTTTTTTATCTTTGCATCTATGGCAGATACTTTCAGAACAATTGTAAGTCAGTCGGAGGCTACTTTCACCGAAAAGCGAAGCAAGTTTATTGGTTACGCAATCCCCATCCGAAGGGTGGAGGAGGTGAAGCCATTGATCGACGAATTCAGAAAAAAATATTATGATGCTCGCCACGTTTGTTGGGCCTATATGATTGGTGCCGATAGGCTTGAATTTAGAGCTAATGATGATGGCGAACCGTCGGGCACTGCCGGGAAACCGATTTTGGGGCAGATTAATTCTAATGAGTTGACTGATGTGCTGATGGTTGTGGTGCGTTATTTTGGGGGCATTAAGCTGGGTACAGGAGGGTTGATTGTGGCCTATCGTGAGGCGGCGGCTTTGGCTATTGCTGAGGCTGAAATTGTGGAACGGACTGTTGATCTGCAAACGTCTTTCAGCTTTGAATATCCGATGATGAATGATGTGATGCGCATTGTGAAAGATCTGGATGCCACCGTTCTGGAACAACAGTTTGAGATGGATTGTCAGATGACTCTTGAGATTCGCAAGGCTGTTTATGATGAACTGATTGGCAGGTTGGGTGGGGTAGAAGGACTCCGATTTTTGGAAGAAGAGGAAGAAGAGTAAAAAGATGTATATTATATAAGGCAAAGAGGCTGTCCAAAAAATTGGACAGCCTCTTTCTTATAGTAATGTCTTACTGATTATTTTTTAGAAAAATCAAGACCTGAATTGGCAGTTGTTCCGTATCCGTTGTCTCCATATTCTTCTTTGTTTGAGATTTGAGATAGGAAGTCATAAGATATTGGACGGTTGTAGTGAACAGGCTTGAAGCTTGC
>CALKIV010000019.1 GCA_937995835.1 uncultured Dysgonomonas sp.
TTCATGTAAATATACCAATAGGCACAACCTACAAAGATGGCTCCACCAACGATGTTGCCCAGTGTGGCAGCCACTAGATTATCAGTCAAAAACTGCATCCAAGTAATATCTGCTCCCGAATAGATGGCAGCAGGAATGAAAAACATATTGGCTATGGAGTGCTCATAGCCTAGTGTAACAAACAGCATCACAGGAATCCAGATCCCTACAGCCTTGCCAAAGACATCTTTGCCGGCAAAGCCCATCCATGTGCCAAGGCAAACGAGCCAGTTAGCGCCTATACCCTTCATGAATACGGTGAAAAAATCTTGACTGACTTTCATTTTGGCCAAATCATGCAGATAGTCCTGCCAAGGATTAGTATCGAAAAAGCCAACTTGAGCTGATAGGCAATAGGCGATGAATTGGGCGCCAATGAAGTTTAGCAGATAAGATAGAACCCAAATACGGAGCAGATTAGTAATTCTGATTTCTCGCTGCAAGTAGGGTAGAGTCATTCCTGCGCAATCGCTAGTAAAAAGATCAGCTCCTGCAATGGAAACCATGATTAGTCCTACGGGGAACAGGGCTCCAGCCAAAAATTTGGCCAAGCCTGGGTTTTCGAGCATCAGCGTGGGGGAACCTCCCACTACAACGACTGTCAATAAGCCACCAAAAGCAATAAATGTGCCACCAAGAAGGGCTAGTAGGCAAAATTTAGAGATGGGCATCTTCACCTTTTGGACGGCAGAGTCACAATAAAGCTTGGCAATTTCTTTCGGAGAATATGTCATAACGCACAATTTTGAAATTTGACAGTTATACTGCTCTTATTATATTATTTCTTTTTCCTTCTTATCCACCTATGAATATCAAGATCAATAAGCGATCTCAACTTCGAGAGGCTGTAAAATAGGGTTGCTGCAAATGCTATAAAACCAACGAGTAGGGTATACTGGCCATAGAATATTGATACAACTAATAACAAACATAATAAAATAAGATCTATAAACAACACAAGGACGATGGGAGTGTCCCATTTTGTACCTGATATTCTATTGCTGACTAGCAAAACTGTCGGTAGATAGGTGATATATGCTACCACATATGCCACCCCTGTAGCTTGAAGACCAAGTGAAGAATATAAAAGAAGGCAAGCTGCAAGATAGGCTGTCCAAAATAAGGTTTCGCATAGCAGATGCAAGCGCCCTTTGTTTTTGGCTAAAAGCACAGTGGCTATTGGTGTAGACAGCATTTTGAGAAAGATGCCAATGATATGCCATCTGAAGGTGGGTGTAGCCACCATGAAATCGGATGAATAGAGGATATAAATAACATATTCTCCAAAGGTAAAGATCCCTATTGTTAAAGGAGAAATAATCAATAATAGGATATGAGTCTGTTGATTGACAAACCTCCTTACTTGCAATTTTTGATCTATCAGAGAACAAAGCTTTGGGAAAAAATCAGAGTTGGTAGATCTTAAGATGATGCCTGAGATCAAGAAAGTTGTTAACCACGCTGCTTGGAAAAGCCCTACATGATCCACTCCGTCTACTCGGCTGATGTAAGATCTGACAATATATAAACTTCCTGTGCTGATTACTCCTGCTATGACAATGTATACACCCAAACGAATCATTTCTTGTCCGTTTTGCCAAAGTTTAGAAAGAGGAATCAGCTGAAATTTTATCTTTAATTTTCGATAGAAAAACAAGGATACTAGAAAAGTGGAAAGACTGGCACCTATGAATGCCCAAATGATTCCATCTAATCGAAAAAAGTAATAGAAAGGTATGGCGACTACAAGACTAAGAAAACTGCCAAGTGAGGCTGTCCAAGCCATATAGCTGATTTTTCGTAATCCTTGAAAACATGAGATTATACCGGCTGTCAAGGTGATGAATAGGACAGCAATAGCCAAAATGGAGATCCGAAGTGAATAGTCAGCTGTGCCAAAAGTCCAGATGCTTAGTTGGCTAGATAGGATAACACATAGTAATGCCCCTAGCGCTGCGGTCAGCAAATACCACGCATTGACCGTATATATTGTTTCTGTGACATCCTCATTGGCTGTCGCTATTTGCTTTGTGGCTCCTGTGTCGAGACCTAGACCTGTAGCCGAGCGACTGAGGTCGATAACGGATTGATATAAACCGATAAGACCAACGCCGGCTGTACCAATCAGAAGGGCTGTAATTTTAGAGCGTATGATGCCTAGCGCAATGTTGACTAACTGCGATGTTCCATATATTCCAGTTGACTTAACAATCTGTTTGTATGACGAATCTGAACTCAATAGGCTTATAATTCTCTTATTCAGAAATAAACTTTATTCCTTACTGTCATTGGTTATGTGTACATTCATATTGAATGGAGCTATTCGGTCTAATCCTTGTTTTACATATTCTTGAGGCATGTTAACAGCACTTCCGTCGCGTTGAGCTCTGAAGTGAGGAGAAAGCAATTCGATTCCCTCTCTATTGAACACATCCTGTACGTTTTTATACAAGTCAGAATATATCGGAGCCATGCTGTCAGCATCTTTAGTGTAGATGTTGATTTGATATTGCACATAAAAATCATCGAGAGCTAGCTGCAAGACAAAAGGCTTAGGGTCTTTCAACACTTTAGGTGTTTTCAGCCCTGCTTCGATTAGTAGTTCATGTACTTTTCGCCAAGGCACATCATAGCCCATGGCTACTGTTGCATAAAGAATCAATCCATATTCTTCGGCAGAATGGGTATAATTGATGGTCTGTGCACTCATGATTGTTCCATTGGGAATGGTGATGATTTCATTCTTTGGTGTTTTTAGTCTTGTTACCAAAGGCGTTTTCTCTATCACATTACCGGTAAATTCTCCCATTCTTATTCGATCGCCCAACTTGAAAGGTCTCATATAGGTTATCACTATACCAGACACCACATTGGCTATGATGGAAGTAGATCCTAAAGAAAATAAAATCCCAAGGAAAACACTCACTCCTTTGAAAGCATCGGTATTTGCTCCCGGCAGAAATGGGAAGATCAGTACAATCATGAAGGCATAACATATTCCTTTGAAAATATTGAATGTCGGCTCTGCCCAGTCAGGGTAGAAACCTGTTATATTTATAGAACCATCGCTTATTCTGTCTGTTACAATTTTCATTGCTTTGATAAAGAATCTGAATAAGACAACGATGACAATGATGGTGAAAAGATCAGGAATAAAGCCTACAACAGAACTGTATGCTTTCGTTAATGGCGACATAACATAGCTGATAAGCGTTTCAGCAAGCCATTTGGTCTCAGGGAAAAGACTTAAGAAAGCAAATAGACAGAAGTAGAGAATGAAAGCAACACAAATGAAGCGAAGCATGTTGAGCAAAAATAGAATAATTCCGATTTGCTTCTTCTGATCCAAGATGTATTTTAGTTTATCGATGGTCCAATGCTCCTGTCTGGCAACATAGTAGCGTAATTTTCGATAACCAAGGTTGAGGTATTTTATGGCTAAAACAGTGAGCAACAAAATTAGAAGCGAAAGCGCTATCACCCTGAGAATATTTTTCCATCCGGTTCTTTCTTGCTCTTTTTCTATGGCTTTTACAATGAAATGGAGATACTCGCTCGCCAACTCGCTTTTCGACTTATTCTCCATTTCAGCCTGAATATCATTGATCCCTATGACTGTTTCGTTCATATAGGTGATAAGGTAGGTCTCTCCCGCTACATTAATCTTTAAAGAGTCAGGCTCGAAAAGTGGATCCTGATAGAGAGATATAATGTTTTTTTCGATAGATAAGGCTCTTTGCTCAGGAGTCACAGCTCCCGAATTACCATAGACATAGAAAAGCGTATCCAAAAAAGGAGATATGGGAGCTTTCTTTTGCGAATAGTCAATTTTCACAGTGTCAATGATCACTGCCTTGGATGGTGGAGGTGTTGCTACGTTCTTACCCTTTTTTTGTGCCCAAGAAGGGGAAATGAAGAAGAGAACAAGAAGCGACACAAAAAGAAATTTGGCAAAGGCTGTAAATTTCATATTCAGTTAAGATATTTTTTTATTATTCTAGTAAAGATATATAATCTTTGGATAGTTTCTTTTTTTTTTCTCAAATATGTAGTCAAAAGGAAAAGGAGTTCTATTTTCTCACTTTTCTAGCAGTAATTTGGGGAATAAAATCGAGATCATCAAGGCTATAATTGTTTCTGTCATATTTGAAAGAGATGTTTTGATAAATCTTGTATCTTGATCCCAAAAGATAGAGATTCGGAACTTATAGACTTAGCAGATCAGATAAGTTTTATACAAGAGGGTTTTCAATAGCGTATGATCTTTATTTTAAAATATTTTATGTATTTTTGTGGCACTTTATTTGGTGTGGTGTTACTATCCATCAAATATAATTGGTGGAGACCCCATGCATTTAATATTGATGCTATATATTTTAATCTAAAAGTAAGATAAGAAAAGCTAATTGGTTTGTAATTAGCTTTTAATCTATTAATTTGTATTTTTAAAAAAAAGTATGTCTGATAACGTAAGAGTGCGTTTTGCTCCAAGTCCTACAGGGCCTTTGCATATTGGTGGGGTGCGTACAGCATTGTATA
This sequence comes from uncultured Dysgonomonas sp., assembly GCA_937995835.1. Classification (GTDB taxonomy): domain Bacteria; phylum Bacteroidota; class Bacteroidia; order Bacteroidales; family Dysgonomonadaceae; genus Dysgonomonas. The sequence continues at coordinate 4,579 of CALKIV010000019.1, forward strand.
ACTACCTGTTTGCTAGAAAAAACAATGGAAAATTCATTCTAAGAATCGAGGATACCGACTCACAGCGCTTCGTTGAGGGTGCAGAGCAGTATATCATCGAGGCTTTGGAGTGGTTAGGTTTGACTTTTGATGAGGGAACTCATATCGGAGGAGAATATGCACCTTATAGACAATCTGACAGAAGAGAGATTTATAAAAAACACGTGGACATTCTTCTAGGAAATGGAACAGCCTATATCGCTTTCGATACACCTGAAGAGTTAGAAGCCAAACGTGCAGAAATAGAAAACTTTCAATACGACGCATCCACCAGAGGGCAAATGCGCAATTCATTGACACTTGCTAAAGAAGATGTGGAGAAGCTTATTGCCGATGGAGAGAAGTACGTTGTTCGTTTCAAGATAGAACCCAACGAAGACATCGTGGTAAACGATATTATCCGTGGCGAAGTAAAGATCAACTCATCTGTGTTGGATGATAAGGTGATTTATAAATCTGCAGATCAATTGCCGACTTATCACCTTGCAAATATTGTAGACGACCATTTGATGAAGATCACACATGTGATTCGTGGCGAGGAATGGTTACCATCAGCACCTCTACACGTGTTGCTCTATCGTGCTTTCGAATGGGCTGACACCATGCCTCAATTTGCTCACCTTCCATTGTTGCTAAAACCTGATGGAAAAGGGAAACTAAGCAAACGTGATGGCGATAGATTAGGATTCCCTGTTTTTCCTTTAGAATGGAAAGATCCAGTGAGTGGAGAGATTTCTTCAGGCTATCGTGAAAGTGGATACTTGCCACATGCAGTGGTAAACTTTCTAGCTTTGCTTGGATGGAATCCAGGAAACGATCAAGAGATTTTTTCGCTAGAAGAACTTGTGCAGGCTTTCTCTTTTGAAAAATGCAGTAAAAGTGGAGCTAAATTTGACTACGAAAAAGGGAAGTGGTTTAATCACCAATATATACAACTGGAGCCGTTAGAGTCTATTGTGGAACTGTTCAAACCAGTTTTGCTAGAGCATGGAATTAAGGCTGACGATACTTATACTACAAAAGTGGTTGACTTGGTGAGAGAGCGTGTTAGCTTTGTTCAAGATATTTGGAATGAGGCATCTTTCTTCTTCCTAGCTCCTCAATCGTACGATGAAAAAGTGGTTAAGAAACGTTGGAAAGAAGATTCACCAATGTATATGAGCCAATTGATCGAGGTTGTGGAACAAATTGAAGATTTTTCAGCGCCTAATCAAGATGAGGTGGTAAAAAACTGGATCAAGGAAAAAGAGTATAGCATGGGAGCAATTCTTCCAATATTCAGATTGGCCATTGTAGGAGAACTGGCAGGACCAGATTTGTTTGAGATCACTGCTACTATTGGAAAAGAAGAAACGATTGCTCGACTGAAATCAGCTATTGCTAATATTAAGTAATAATCTAGCTACTATGTTTCTTTACAATTTCACCATATACTTATATGCTCTGATCGTACGTGTCATTTCCCCTTTTCATCGGAAAGCACGAAAAATGATAGTAGGGCACAAGGATACGTATAGGATCCTTAGAGAGCAGATAGCTCCAAATGAAAGTTATATATGGTTTCATGCGGCCTCGCTTGGCGAATTTGAGCAGGGCAGACCTATCATCGAAGAGATGAAGCGAAAGTATCCAAGTTATAAGATACTTCTGACATTCTTTTCTCCATCAGGCTATGAGATTCGTAAAAACTATCCTCAGGCTGATGTCGTTTGTTATCTTCCTTTCGATAAAAAGAGGAATGTAAAGAAATTTTTGAAGCTAGTAGAGCCGAAGATCGCAATCTTTATTAAATATGAGTTTTGGTATAATTATATCAATGAACTGAAGAAAAGAAATATTCCAACGTATATGGTGTCAGCTATATTCCGTCCCAATCAGATATTTTTCCGTTGGTATGGATTTGCCATCAGAAATATCTTGCATAAGTACACCTGTATTTGTGTGCAAGATAAAAGGTCAGAAGAGCTGTTGGCGAATATCAACGTAAACAACGTGAAAGTCTGTGGTGATACCCGTTTCGATCGTGTGATTGATATCAAAAACCAAAAGAGTGAATCTCTCCATTTGATCGAACTCTTTGCTCAATCGAAAGAAGAGAAAAATCAAAAAATATTTATTGCAGGAAGTTCATGGCCTAAAGATGAGGATATTTTTATTCCTTATTTCAATACTCACCTGGAAGTAAAGCTGATCATCGCTCCACATGAGATAGATGAGGTACACTTAAACTATATCGAAAGCAACTTGTTGCGCCCATTTATTCGCTATTCTCAAGCTACGGAAGAGAATATCAAAAACTATGATTGTGTGATCATCGACTGTTTCGGTATTTTGTCTTCTGTTTATGCTTATGGAGATATTGGCTATGTGGGTGGTGGATTCGGTGCAGGCATTCACAATATATTAGAAGCAGCTGTTCATCATGTGCCAATCATTTTTGGACCCAACTTTAAGAAGTTTAAAGAGGCAAATGATTTGATCGAAAATGGTGGAGGTTATGCCATTAAAGATCTGCAAGCATTTAGTGGGTTGATGGATGAGTTCTTGCAATATGAAGACACGTTGCAAGCAGCAGGACAACATGCCGAACGCTATGTTCTTGACAATTCAGGAGCTGTGGCTCGTGTGATGTGTGTAATAGACCTCTAAGAGGGTTAGTACAACATATAATACAACAAAAAACGCCTTTTTACAACAAGGCGTTTTTTGTTTTGTAATCTATTTTTATATCAATGATGATAGTAGTAGTCATCATCCTTGTGGATAAGGATATCCACTGCTGTAGCACCTACTACCACTCCTACTGTGCCCAATACATACCAGCCAGTATTGTCAGGTCTTACGCATTGATAAAACATGTCACCTCGGTTTGCCATATCATTCGGAAGCTTATCTGGCTGAGTCTTTGTTTTAATGAGGCGAGTGACATAGAAGTTTGATCTATAGGCCTGAGCCTTTTGAGGTGTGTTGTACACGGTTATATAGCTTCCAAAGCGTAGAGGAGTATTGTGATGCTCGAAGTTGATGTATTTCACATCTATCATCTGTAGGCTTTCACTTTGCATTTTTGCTTTCTGGTATTTACTATCACTGATTTCATCGAACTTGGCAGCTAGTCTTAAGCCCTGATGAACCACTCTTGTTTTTGGGGGGATAAAATCAATGTGTTTTGGCAGATCTATAGTCCCATTATATATGGTCTGTGTATATGCTGTAATATCTCCATAAGTGACCGATTCGCCCACACCTGATTGATGAGCCTTGGATGTGGCGTAAGGATAGGCTATACCATCTAATATTAGGGCAGACTTGCTCCAGTCCACATACATCGGGACATCCAGTTTGTTATACACCGAAATCAAGATGGGTGCATCTTCACCCTTAAAGCTATGTGCAATCCACACAGAGTCGTTCTCGAAGAAAAAGTCTCCATTGTCTACTTTCTCCACATTTGGTTCTTCTACATTCAATGTCGAGTAGAAGTACGTTGCTGTACATGAAGGGGTGATCAGAATACTAGCAACTAGCAAAATATTGATTATACCTTTCTTCATAATTATTAAGAGTTTGATTTGATTTTCAAGATAATAAATTTATCTATAAGGTTCCATTTTTTCATTTTAAATGATTTTGTAATGAGAGTCTTAGCTATGATATTCTTTAAATATTTCATTCATAATCGTGTCTGCAGTAGTTTATGGCAAAGAAAAAGCACCTGTAACAAGGTGCTTTTGTATAAATATTTCGATAGAGTTTTATTCAACATATAGTACCAAGCCTTTGAGGTACTCTCCCTCAGGATGATAAATATTGATAGGGTGATCAGCTGGTTGCGACAGTTGATGCAAAATCTTCACTGTACGTCCCGAAATAGCAGCAGCGCTAAACACAGCCAGACGGAATTGATCCTTGCTAATAGCCTGTGAACAAGAGAAGGTGAAGAGAATACCTCCTTTTTCTATTTTGCGCAACGCAGCTAGATTGATTCTCTTATAACCATTCAAGGCATTTTTGATTGCTCCTCGGTGTTTGGCGAAGGCCGGAGGGTCTAACACCATAAGGTCGTATTTGTTTTCATCTATTGCGCTTAGGAATTTAAAAGCATCCTCTGCAAAAGATTCGTGTCTGTTGTCGCCCGGGAAGTTAAGCTCCACATTGTCGTTGGCCAATTTCACAGCACGTGACGAACTGTCGACAGAGTGAACACATTTAGCCTCTCCACGCATAGCGTAGAAAGAGAAGCCACCGGTGTAGCAGAACATATTTAAGACTGATCGCCCTTTGGCATATTTTTCCAAAAGCGCACGATTATCTCGTTGGTCAACGAAGAATCCCGTTTTTTGACCCCTTGTCCAGTCTGAAACAAATTTTAGTCCATTCTCTTTCGAAACCACGTTTTCATCGTATGCTCCGATGAGATAGCCATCTTCTGCACCCAGTTCGGCCTTATAAGGCAAGGTGGTTTCAGACTTATAATATACATTTTTGATTATTCCTTCAGAGATAGCCGGAAGCAAATCTGCAATGATTTTTCTCGATTCGTGCATCCCCACAGAGTGAGCTTGTACCACTGCTGTATTGGCGTATACATCGATGATTAGCCCCGGAAGGTTATCTCCCTCGCCAAAGACGAGACGATATGAGTTATTCTCCTCCGTGATTAGTCCGATTGATTTTCGGTGACAATAAGCAGCAGTAAGTTTTTCTTCCCAAAACTGCTCGTTTATTTCTCTTTTTTCGAAGGAAAGGACTCTGACAGCAATACTGCCTATCTGGTAGTGACCAACAGCTATAAACTCGTCAGAATGCGAATAGATAGCAACTATCTCTCCTTCTTCAATACCCTTATCGGTCTTTGCTATTGCTCCCGAAAAAACCCAAGGATGAAAGCGACGCAAAGAGTCTTCTTTCTTGGGTTTCAGTGTTATCTTTTTATACTCCATCTAAATCATTAATTTCTTAGAATGACAAAATTAAGATATTATCTGAAAGGATAATAAAAAAAGACTCTCTATTGTCAACCAACAATAGAGAGTCTCATTCATTTTAGATTAGTGTAAGATCAAAAAGCTATTTTTAGTGCTCCTCCAAATGTTGCTGGAAGTGCACGTTGACCATAATATCTAAGCTTTTCGTCTGTTCCTGAGCTAAATTGGAAAGCATGGTATCTGCGATCCAAAATATTTTTACCCCAAGCTTCGATGGTGAAAATGCCTTTCTGAATTTGCAATTTGGCATTCACTGTTCCATAAAAACCTTGAGATTGTGTATTTGCTTCGTTCCAATAAATTTTTCCTACTCCTGCATAGTTGCAGTCAAGGGTGATTTTGTCGAAGAACGATTTTCCTTTACCGTCTATTTCCACTGTTCCACCCACGCTAAATGTTGAGCGGGGAGCAAAAGGGATCTTATTGCCAGAGTAGTCCACTTCTACGTTTTCCATCTTGCCTGTTGTTTCGTTCTTTCTTTTTTCGGTAGTCTTGTAATCTTTAAATTCTGCATCAGCAAAACCATAAGTTCCATAAAGGAAGAATCCGTTGCAAGGGCGTACTCTCATGCTAAGCTCTCCTCCCATACTTCTGGCTTTTCCTCCGTTGACGATTGAACGACCTCCCATTTCAGCGACGAATTTGGTTAGCTGAACATCTTTGATGTCTACATAAAACAGTGAGAAGTTAGTGGTCAATATATTCTTAATGATTGAAACTTCGCTTCCAAACTCATAGTTCCAGCTATATTCAGGCTTGTAAGTGATCATCTTTTCTACATCCATTTCTGGCATTTGAGGAATTGGAACAGTAACTGTTGGAGGCATAGGTAGTTCTTTCATCACTCTTCCTAGCTCTTGCATTAGTTGTCCTTGTATAGCATTTTGCAGAATGTCAGCAAAACCTTGAATATTGTGTCCTCCTGTTTTATATCCCTTAGATGCAGAAAGATAGAAGTGAGTACCATGATCCACCTCGTATTTCGTTACGAAACGTGGAAGCAGTTCTAGAAAGTCTTTATCCACCTTGCCGGCTACACTTGAGGCTGCTGACATTGGGTAAGACTTACCTCCTAGCATTGGAGGAAGAACCATGTTCATCGTTCCTTTTTGTAGGTAAGAATGATAGTCTAATTTCGTTTTTTCATAATCTAATCTAAGGCCAACAGTTGCCGACAGTCCTTTAGTGAATAGATTATTATAAGTTGACTGATGAAATGCTGCAAGACCATAAGTCGGTTGTTTGAAGTTCCCATCCAAAGGGAGGGATGTTTCGTCAGACGTATAATCAATTTGTTTGAGCATCTCTTTTACTCTGTCGGGTATTTTGTCATTTGTCATTATCCCTGCCATCATTCCTTTGCTCATATTGCTCAAAAGATGCTCTTGGATACCATCTTCCATCATATATACAGGAGGAGTGGTATGCAAGTAGTCATAGAACCCATAGAGACCACCCGACCATTGATAGTTGGATGTATTAGATGACTTGATTGTAAACTCTTGACTTAGTGAGTTTTGTTTCTGACGCTGATTGATTTGGAAATAAGATTTAGAAGTGTAATCCTGATCCATATTCATGTCATCGTTCAGGTATTGATAGCCTGTCACAGAGTTTATCTCATATCCGTCTCCACTATATTTGAAAGTCAATCCATTAGTAGAGAGTTTTCTTTTGTAGTAAGCATCAGAGTTGAAATCAATTTTTCCAAGTTCTATATCCTCGTATGGAAAAGCTCCTTGATTGAGTAAGTCTAGGCTAGTAGTCAGATTCATCGATAGATTGGGCTGGATGTTCCATGCATATTTTACACGGAAGCCACCATTGTCCATATCGTCTATCTTTTGTCCGTTATATTCGTTTCGGTAATAGCCATCGTGTCTTTTATAATATCCACTAACAGCTATTCCCATATTGTCGTTTAGCTTGCTATAATGAGAAGCATTAACGTTAAATAAGCCATAGCTACCACCTCCGATGCTGGCTCTAGTTCCTTGGTAGTCTAATGGAGAATACGTATATACATTTAATATTCCTCCCATAGCATTACGTCCATAGAGGGTTCCTTGTGTTCCTCTAAGAACTTCCACACGTTGAATGTCATACAGCTCGGTGTCGAATGATGTGGTGTTGAAGTAAGGCATGTTGTCCACATACATACTCACTGTCTGATTTCCTGATCTAGCGCCTACTCCTCTGATGTAGAGCGGAGCAGTCATCCGTGAACCATAGTTAGCAGCAAAGTAGTTCGGCACTATGGCACTCAAATCTTTTAGAGAGGTGATTTGCAAAGCCTCTAGATTTTTTTGCGAGAACACAGAAACGGAAGCTGGAAGAAATCGTAGTGAGTTTGTCTCTTTGATGGTAGACAAGATCACGATATCTTTCAAAAATTCAGTATAAAGTGTGTCTTTTTGAATATTACCTGCATCCTTCAAATCTGAAGGCGTATTTCCATAGATTAAACAAGGTAGAAGTAATAAGAATGATAAAAGTGCAATAAATTTGTTTTTACAACTCATAGATAGAATGATTAGTTTTCAGTTTATATTACAAAGGAACAGCTATCAAGCTTAATTGTCAATCACTAGATGTAGTGATTGGAGCTCTTTGGAGAAGAATACATTAATAAGGATTTTTATTATACCCTTGAAGGCTCGGTTTTACGAAAACATGTTTTTCATTCTATTAATTTTCTCTATATTTATGATCTCAAACCATTAATATAGGCTGATTATGAAAAAAATATCTTTCTATTTTTTGCTGATGTTTATTGTGCTTCTGGCGAATTCATGTGCCACCACTTCTACATTTATGATTGATGTACGGCACCCAGCATATGTAAAGTTCCCTGAAAACATTGTAAGCCTAGCCATTGTAGATAATGCAGGTGGGCGAATGACAGATAGCATCACACAGACACCCAATCCTGAGCAAGAATTATTGCTAAGCAGTATTGCTAAAGATGTACTGAGCCAGTCACTCTCGCAATTTTTGAATGAGGAGAAATATTTCAATGAAGTAAAAACCTATCCTGTTTTGCAGAGAAGTGATGAAGACTATGATAAGATGCATCCTTTAACTCCAAGTCAGATTCAAAAGATAAGTAAAGAAGCAGATGCTGATGCAATTGTCTCTCTTGACTTGGTAAGAATGAAAGCAGGAAACACCACTAAAGATCTCGATGGAATGGGTGTACGAGTGAAGTATGCCAAGATGACCATCCTCTTTAGAATTTACGATGCTGAAGGAGTAGCCCTTGCCCCAGCTATGATGTCGCAAGACAGTACACTGTGGATATCTGATTCTCAAGATGAAATGGATATCAGTGTCTATCGAAATCTAGCTTTGACCATGTCTGAAGGAATGGTAAGGCAGATTGTTCCTTATTGGGAGAAACAAGAGAGAGTCATGTATACTGACGGTACCAACTTAATGAAGGAGGCTAAGAAACTAGCTACTGCAAACAATTGGGCAGAAGCTGCTAAGGTTTGGGGAGCCGCTTTTGAGAGAGAAGGATTGCATGATGATTATAAAGCGCGTATAGCATCTAATATTGCATTGGCAAATGAGAGTTTGCTTGATTTTACCAATGCTGTCACTTGGATTAATATTGCCAGTAGTTTCTCAGGAAAGAGTAAATATGGCGAAACCAACGAATATGTTACTTGGTATAAAGCCAAATTAATGGAGAGAGAACAAGGAAAACAAAAGTTGATGGAGCAATTAAGTTCTAACGAACCTTCGGAACCTATCGATGAAGTTGCGGAGGATGAAATATCCGAATCCAACGAATAAGTATAGCGATGAAGATATTCTCTTCGATTAACGATCAATTCGTTAAAATAGGCTTGACAAAGAAAAATATGCTCCACTATCGGTGGAGCATTCTTTTATTCACCTTTCTGCTTTCTGTTTTTGTCTTTTCTCTATCTCAGCACATCAATTTGTTTTTTTCACTTCTGAATATTCTCTTTATTTTTTTTGTACTGATATTAGTCGCAAAAATAAAGATTAAGTTGTTGAGAGTTTTTTTTCATAGTCTTGTTGTTGTGCTTCTTTCCTTAAACCTCACTTTTTCCATAGCTTTTTCTGTTCCTCTTAGTTTAGGAAATCTAGCTTCTATTTTAGAAACCAACTTTTCGGAGATAATAGCTTTCGATTGGAGAATTTACCTCTTAGGTGGCCTTTGCTTGTTAGTAACAACTATTTTATCTCAAAAGTCAATATATGAGTTGAAATCGAAGTTTTCAGGAGGTCGAGTGGGGGTATCACTTCTTGCTTTAGTCGTATTTGTTAACATCTTTGCTGTTTCGATTCCCGTTTGGAGAAATTATGACTTCTTCAAGGGATACCGAAAAGACTTGCAAGAGATGCCTGTGCAGTCGATTTATGCCTTTTCATCGCTTCGTTTACCTTTGTTATATGGCGATGTTTTTGGACTAGCTGTGTATTCTATCGAGAAAATGGATTCACACAGGTTTAAAAACAGAGAGAAAAATTTACCTGAAGGAGTATTTTTCAGTGAAGAGAAAAAATCGATTTCAAAAATTTACTTAGTGATAGGAGAAAGTGCTTGGCGCGAAAAAATGTCTCTTTATGGAAATTCAATTCCTACCACTCCTTTTCTTAATTCTCTGAAAAGAATTGATTCTTCTGCTATTTCTTATTATAAGGCAATCTCCATCGCAAATATGACAAGAGATGCTGTCCGTTTTTCCCTTTCCTTCGCCAATCCTCGCAACCGTGACGCTTTCTGGTCGGAGAAGAATGTCGTTGAAATGGCTAAAAGTGCAGGATACGGCACCTCATGGCTTTCCAATCAAGGACAAGCTGGCATCTATGATAACTATCCTTCCTATATTGCCCGTTCATCGGATCAGGTGTACTTTGAGAAGTCGCTCGTTAAAGATGATCTTGATTTGCTCACGGAGCTCGAAAGAAGTGTAAATAATGAAGAAAAGCAATTTGTGGCGCTACATCTGATGGGAAGTCATTTCCCTTACTCTGATAGGTATGATGAGGTAGATCGTGCCTATTTATCGACTTTTCCTTTGGCTACAGCCTATGAAATGAGTATCCATCATACCGATCGATTGCTGAAAAGGCTTTATGATTATACCATAAATATGGACACAAATTCTATTATTGTGTACTATTCAGATCATGGAGCATCACCTGAAAGAGGAATACATGGTTTGAAAGGCTTTCATGCTTCTGAATACGAGATCCCTCTCTTAATTTTTAAGAACAATGTAGAAGTGGATATAGACTCTATCATTTCACAATACCTATCTGTAAACGACGATCAATACGTCAATAGCAGCAATCTAATATATATATTGTCTGAAATAATGGGATATGATATTTCTTCCGAAGTAAAGTCTTCTGCAGTCAGCCGCAGTAACGAAATTATGCTTGTGGATGGTAGTTTGGTAGATTATGAATCTTTGAAAGATGAAAAGTAATAGAATCTACTGATTTATCGAGGATATCAAGAAAGTGGCTTACCAATTCAACGCATGAATGCTGTGGCAAGCAACTAGAGCTGCAGTTTCGGTTCTTAGACGGCTTTCTCCTAAAGAAATTGGGCTATAGTCATTCTCCATGGCTAAATTGACCTCTTCTTCCGAAAAGTCACCCTCTGGGCCTATCAATATCAAAACATCTTCTCCGTGGCTGTAAATATCCTTTAAGAGGCTCTTTTCAGTGTCATAACAATGGGCAATCAGTTTTTTGCCCGTAAATGGTTTTTGGATAAATTCGGCAAAGCTCGTTAAGTCGTCTAGCTTTGGCAGTGTCGCTTTTTGCGATTGTTTCATGGCAGAGACCAATATTTTCTCCAATCTATCGAGTTTCACTTGTTTTCGTTCGGAGTGCGCCGTCAAGATAGGGCTTATGTGATCGATGCCGATTTCGGTGGCTTTCTCAAGAAACCACTCGGTGCGATCGATGTTTTTGGTTGGCGCAAAAGCAATGTGAAGGTTGAAGTTCCAATGCTTGTGTATTGGTGTAGCTCCAACGATTTCAACGTTGCAATGCTTTTGATGAGCATTAGTGATGATGGCATCATAGAAAGTCCCCTTTCCATCAGCAATAAGGATCTCATCCCCTTGATTCATCCGTAGAACTCGTATGCAGTGTTGAGCTTCCTCGTGAGGAAGCTCTAATGTATTTAGAATATCGGGAGCAAAAAATATGGTTTTCTCTCTTTCCATCGTGCTAACTTATTTGTCAAGTCCTAGCCATTGATTAATTTCATCGGGCGAAAGTACTTTTTCTACCTCTATGCTTGCCTTTACATTCTTAAATGTACGTTGAAGTCGTGTAGAACGTTTAACAGGAGTTCTTCCTAGTAGGATAGCTCTTCTTCCGTTGTGGACGCTGATTTCTTTTGGGGTGCCTTCTCCCCAAATCCAAAGATCTTGTAAATCGTATGTTTTGTCAGGTCCTATCTTGATTTCCTCCCATCCATCCTGATTTATGATATCTAGATTATACATGTTCCATTTTCCCTCTACGATGGAATTGGTCATTTGGACACCTGTCCCATTCAAAACGGAGAGCTCTGGCCCGCCAAAAGACGGATTTTCATTGATTTCTTGCATGCTCATGAGTAGGAGTTGTAGTTGAAAATTATCGCTTACACCGCTCATTTTGCCTTCAAAACCTCTATTGTTGTCTACATCTATTACGACAATAGGTTCATCATATAGCACTTCAAACAATCTATCTATCCAGTAAGTAGATGTTGCATAAATCTTTACGCTGTGTATCTGATCTTTTAATTTAGATTTATTTCGTAAAGTGATGGATGGATTGATCGAGAGAATTGAGATCATATTTCTCGATGTAAATTCAAACTTTCTAACAGCCTTACTCAGCTCTTGAGAAATAAGCTCTTGGTCATTGATTAGTTGTTGATATAAACTATCGACATCTAAATCTTCTTCCAACTCTCCTTCTTCTCCTTCCTTTACTTTTTGATGCAGAATATCGAAGAAGGGTTTCGCTTTCTCCAATAATTGTTGATAGTCTTCCACTATTTGGTCCACAAGAGAATCTGTATAATAGCCATAGTCACACAAAGAGGCTGTCGCTGTCATTGCTGCAAAGCTTTGAGCCAAGGGTAGGCTGGTTGCCATTGCATAGATGTCTTTTTGCAGATCTAGAATTTCTGTTTCCTTTTCTTCGGTGAAGTAGTCGGTCAGCAGCTCCATGTTGCTGTTGATCTTTCTATTCAATGATTCTTCTCTGATAGACTCTAACAAATCCTCTTTGACTTCCTCAAAGGATTTTGGTTCTCTTCTCTTTTTTCCAAATAGTTTTTTGAGCATCGTGTTATCTTGTTTGGTTTATTCTTCAAAGATAATTTTATTATCTCCCAATTCCTTAATTCTGGCTAAAGATTCCACTTTTATGCCAAGGTCTCTTAATCGTTGACCTCCTTTTTGAAAAGATTTTTCGATGATGAAGCCCATTCCATAGAGTGTAGCTCCTGATTCTTTGATCAGCTCGTTTACAGCTACTGCAGCATTACCATTAGCAAGAAAATCGTCGATAAATACGACCTTGTCATCAGGAGTCAAGAAGTCTCTGCTAACGATGATATCGTAGGTTTTGTCCTTGGTGAAAGAATAAGCTGTTGTAGTAATCATATTTTCCATCGTTTTAGGCTTTGCCTTTTTCACAAAAACAACAGGAAGCTCTAGCAAATAGCCCATCATGATGGCAGGAGCAATGCCGCTGGCCTCGATGGTTACGATCTTATTGATAGGAAGATTGCCAAAACGGCGAACAAACTCTACCCCGATAGATTTCATGAGGATAGGGTCCATTTGATGATTGATAAAGCTGTCTACTTTTAGGATACCTCCATCGAAGCTTTTACCATCTTTAAGAATTCGGTCTTTTAAAGTTTTCATTTTTTTATTTAACTTTTATGCAACTCAATAGCTGCTTGGCTAGCAGTTCAGTATATTCAATAAATGTATTGATTCATTTTATTCTGATGACTAGATTAGCAACGATGGCAACTAATCCACCGGTAGCAATTCCAGACTTGAATGTTCCTTGAATCCAAATAGGCATATGGTTTAATATATCTGGCACTAGTTCCACACCAAGACCACAAGCAAAGCTAACGGCTAAAACTAATACAGCTTTTCTGTTAATGTCTTGTGAGGCAATAATGCGTACTCCAGAAGCCGCCACAGTACCAAACATCAGTAGGGTAGCACCACCCAAAACAGGCTCAGGAATGATGGAAAATATTCCTCCAACGAAAGGGAATAAGCTAAGTACTACAAGGAAACCAGCAATATAATATCCTACATATCTACTAGCCACACCTGTTAGTTGAATAATTCCGTTGTTTTGGGCAAAAACTGAAGTCGGGAATGAGTTGAATATTCCAGAGATCACGGAGGTGAAACCATCTGCAAGCACTCCGCCTTGTGCACGTTTCATAAACTTCTCACCTTCGATAGGTTCGCCTCCAATCATACTGTTGGCTGTGATATCCCCATAAGCCTCGATGGAAGTGATGAAATAGATGATAGCTAGTGCAACAAAAAGTCCTAAAGTTTCTGTTCCAAAGTTTATTCCATATTTAAAGGGAATAGGCACGGTGATTGCTCCCAAATCTGTCATATTGGAAAAATCGAGTTTGCCCATAAAGTAGGCAATGATATAACCAATGATTAGTCCGATAATAATGGAGCTCATTCGGATATATTTATTCTTAGAACTATTCAATAATACGATGGAAACGAACACAATGGCTGCAAGACCAAGGTTTGTCAAACTTCCCATCGTGTTGTCTGCGATAGCTGCAAAGCCTCCACCACACGAAATGATGGCAACCTTGATCAAACTAAGTCCAATCATCGTAACAACAATGCCCGAAACAAGGGGTGTGATAACCTTTTTGCTATACTTCAAAACTCGGCTGACAATCATTTCCACCGGTGCTGCTGCGATACAAGCCCCGAAGATGATCGGCAAGGCTGCTACTCCTGCACCACCAAAGCCAGCAGTAATAGGGCCGATAAATGAAAAGCTAGTTCCTTGTATACAAAGGAGTTTTGAACCAAAAGGGCCAAAGCCACGACACTGAATGAAAGTGGCAATTCCCGAAGTTAACAAAGACATGGAGACAAGAAAGCTTGTTGTGTGGGCATCTAAGCCCAATGCTCCAGAGATGATCAGTGGTGGAGTTACGATAGCCACAAAGATGGCCAAAAGATGTTGTAGAGCGACGAAGAAAGCTTCCTTGAAAGGAGGTCTGTCTTCTATCTGATAGATCAGGTCAGTTTTTCTTAATGGATGAGAGATCTCACAGGTTTCTTCAGTTTTATTTTGCATCGATAAAATAGATT
>CALKIV010000020.1 GCA_937995835.1 uncultured Dysgonomonas sp.
ATTGTTGATGTTTTTGTAAGCTGCTAACCAATACTTATCTACTTCAGGATGCGTAGGCAACACAGTGAACATATCTAAGTCATTGAGATAAAGGTTTACATCATTTCTACTTCCAGGATTTCCTTGCACTGCATTGTCGCTACGCAATTCGGTCAGTCGCCATTCATACCTCATAGTGTTTTGCATCCCGTTATAGCATCCCACTAGTGCTGCACGTACTTTGTCTTGCGTATCTAATTTATGTATTTCTGATGGAATATCTAAGTCTAGTGTTTCGTCGCAAGCAACAAAGCAAAAGAGTGAAGAGATAAGACCAACTATATAAATATATTTTTTCATGTCTTTCTTTTTTATCAAATTAATAAGATATTATCCTCAAAATGTAACATTTAGTCCAAAGGTAAATGTACGTTGTAGAGGGAAGCCTCCACGCTGATACCCATCCACTAGTGGCGAATCGTAAGGACTGCCTGAGGTATAGCGTGATTCGGGATTGATCCCTTTATAGCCACTCGCCATAATATAAAGTAAGTTTTGTGCACCTGCATACACTCGCGCACTATTGAGCCCGATATGTTTCTTAACAAACTTAGCTGGTAGTGTATAGCCTATTTGTATGTCTCGGAATGCGATATACGAACCATCTTCTACCACATAATCTGTCAAAATACGTGATGCTCCATTGGTGTAGTATGGTGTTTGCCCATCACCCGGAAAAGCTGGAGATATCCATCTGTTTTTCAACATTTTTTTGTTTGTCATCAAAACATCATTGTAGTGATGATCGCCATTGATAATATCTACACCTTGCACCCCTTGCACAAGAAAAGATAATTCGAAAGATTTGTATCGCAAATTATTCGTTATCCCCCATGTAAAATCAGGAAGAGGAGAACCTATTGCTACACGGTCGCCAGCATCTACTATATCATCACCATTGGTGTCTACTATTTTCAATCCTCCGGGTGCTACTGCTACTTTGTAGTCTGCATTCTTTTTGGCTTCATCGATTTCCTCTTGCGATTTCCAAACACCATCTGTTTTGTAACCATAATATTGTATTGCTTTTTGCCCTACAATGGCTGCATATACTTCGTTTCGTTCGCCATAATTATATCCTACAGCTGGTCCACCCAACGATAATAACTTGTTCCAGTTGGTAGAGAAGTTGAAAGATGTACGCCATTCAAAATCCTTGTTAATGACATTGACGGTTGATAATTCTATCTCTAATCCACTATTACGCACCTTTCCTGAATTGTCCCAATATTTATCATACCCTGTAAGTCCCATGACTGATCTTTGGAAAAGTAAATCTTTGGTAATAGAATAGTAGTATTCTAGATCTACAGTTATTCTATTTTTGAAAAAACCTAAGTTTAAGCCCAGATTCGACTCCTTTGTTTGTTCCCAAGTAATCTCCGGATTTCCTTGGACATAACTTGAGTTTGCAATCCCAGCGACAATATTTCCAGATTTACCAAATGAATAAGGAGCTAAGAAAAATGCATCTGCAAAAGCATAACTAGAGAGTCTATTGCTTCCATTGGTATTTACTGGAAGGTTGTTATTTCCTGTTAAACCATAAGATGCACGAAGTTTGAGACCACTGATGAAGTCTACTTCTTTCATAAATGCTTCTTCCTCCATACGCCATCCTCCCGACACAGATGGGAACCAGCTCCAACGTTTGCCTGAAGGGAAACGTGAACTTCCATCGGTACGAATACTTGCAGAAAGCATATATTTACCTTTATAAGCATAGTTTACTCTACTTAGATAAGATACCAAAACTTCTGACATCTTGTAAGTATAGGTGCTTCGTGAATCGATAAGCGTAGCTAGATTTGCTGTTTTTATATCATCAACAGGTGAGTTCAAACCTACTATTTGTGAATACTCGTGATTCGTTTTTTGGTAGGTAAATCCTGCTAATGCTTGTATTGAGTGATCCCTATTGATCGTTACATCATAGTTCAATGTGTTCTCGGACAAGATATCTGTCATCAAGCTCGACTTGAATGTGCTTTGATTAGGTTCTCCTTCTTTTTTGGCTCCTGCCGCCAAGAATGCATCATCTTTGGAGTAGTTTACATAAACCCCTGCAGATGTATTGAACTCTAATCCTTTGATAATATTAAAACTAGCATAAGCATTAGTCAATAATCTGTATTGATTATTCTTACGAGAATCTCCCTCTAAGATAGAAACTGGATTGTTTACCGTAGATGACCATGGATTGATAGTGCCATCCGATTGCCATTCTTCGCCATCAGGCATCGTACCCTTGTAGTGCAATCCATTAAAGTGACGAGAATGAGCATATGATCCTACAGGCTGTCCAGTTAGTTCTGCTGTGCCATCGGTATGACGTACAGGCATCCATGAGCGAAAACGGTAATAATCTGTATAGTTGTTCGCCGGACGCTCTCTTGTGCCATAAGTAGGATTGATGTTTACTCCCACTTTTACAATAGGGCTAAGTTGTACATCTATCTTGGAACGCAAGCTCAACTTATCGTATGAACTTCTCTCCATTACCCCTTGGTCAGTATTATAGTTGGCAGAAAGATAATATCTCGTGCCTTTATTTCCTCCTGATATATTTAACTGATAGTTGCTCATATACGCATTATCTCTCAGTCCTTCGCTTTGCCAGTCGGTATCATATCCCACTATTTGGTCTCCGATAATGTATTGTGCACGTTCCTCAGGAGTAGCTAGATTCCATGCTGTAGATGCTACAGATGGGTCTTGACTTCTGAAATCTGCTTCTTGGAATAGCAATCGTACATAATCTGTATAATTCATGTTATCGTGACGCTTATATGTCTTTTTGAAACCATGGTACATATTAAATGAGTATTTTGGTTTCGACACATTACCTGTTTTGGTCGTTACGATGATAACCCCATTTGCTCCTCTAGATCCATAGATAGCAGAAGACGCTGCATCTTTTAGCACCTCAATAGACTCTATATCTGATGCCTCAACAAAAGATAATCCATCAGCTACCGGATAGCCATCTACGACTACTAATGGCTCACCATTTACACTAAGAGAACCTAGCCCTCTTACTCTGATTTGTGGTGCTACACCTGCTTCGGACGTTGTATTTTGAATACTGACTCCTGCTAATTTCCCTTGTAGAGCTTGGTCTACACGTGTCGTCGGTATACTTTCCAATCCCTCACCAGCGAGCTTAGAGATAGACCCTGTAAGGTGTGACTTCTTTTGCACTCCATAGCCTACCACTACCACTTCTTCCAGTTGTTGTATATCTTCTATCATCACTACATCGATGGAGATTTGATCACCTACAGTAATGTTTTGAGTAAGATAACCCATATACGAAATCTGCAATACATCCTTAGCTTTAGCTGCCAATTGGAAGTTACCATCTATGTCAGTTATAGTCCCTTGTGATGTCCCTTTGAGGACAACAGCAACGCCAATGAGTGGTTCACCATGTTCGTCTTTTACCACTCCCTTAATGTTTCCATTTTGTAAAGGAGCAGCAAAAAGCGATAGTAAATTGAATAAGAATAATACGAGGATTATACTTATCCGCTTTTTTGTTATCATGTCATTCATAAATTTAAAGTATTTAAAGTTAAATTATTTATTATTTCGTCCACAATAGTACATTACGAATAGGAAGGTTACGAATTACCTCATCCACTTGCGAGGTATGTTTTAGACTCTTCCATAGGTCAAAGTAGCTACTTTCGTTATATGCCACTGCTCCAAAGTAGAGTGCTGGTTGTGCCACTGGCCATTCGTCCCAGTACATCACATCTTTGGCATAAGTCCATGTTCCTTTATCTTTTATAAATGGATACATGAATTGTATTCCATCACGAATTGACAAGCCCTTTTCAGTTTTATATTCCCAAAGGTTATCGTCCTCTGTCGATAATATTTGCACTAGAGTAACCATTGCATCCAAGTTAAATAGTGCATATCCATAAGGTTTGGTTCGCTCTAGCTCTAATGGGAAACTGCCATTGTCTGCCATTTGATTTGGCAGGAGAATATTCTTATACCTTTCACGGCAAAAATCTAAAGTTTCTTTATCTTCCACCAACTTGGCAAATGATGCCACTTGCATAGCCCAACAAGTAGCATGATTATTTTTAGTATTCATCTCATCCAGTCCATTAGGATGCGTTCTTAACCATACTATATATTGCTTAAACCAGTCTTTAGCTTTGGCGAGCACTTCTTTGTCCACATTGTCAGCATGCTGCATCATTAGTATTCCTTGTGCCACTTCCATGAAATGAATAGTGTCTATGATACCTATCCCTCTTCCAGTGGTTATCCCTTTGATGGCTTGGGCATATTGAAGATTAGGATTCATTTTGGTATCAGCATTTACAAACCACGCATTAATGTGTTTAAAGGCATGCTCTACAAACTTTTCGTCACCTGTAGTAACATATGCAGTGGCTAATGAACCAACGATTTGGCTAAAGCGTATCATGCTATGACGGTGTGCCACAAAGTTGTTTGGGTTAGTTTCGCCATCTCTTCTGATATAAGGTTTATCTTCTCCTTCGGGATTAGGCCACCAATAATCACCTTCTGAATAGAAATCGTGGATCCCTCCTGCACTTCTATCGCACAAATAGGCTGTGACTGTTTCCGGTTCTTGTTCCATAGCCCATGCAGCATTGCTGACTATTAGATCTTTTAGCACCGCTTCTCCAGCCTCATTCCAATTGGATGAAGTGTTGCAACTCAATAACAGAACACTACTCAAAATGAATATATACAGATTCAAATTTCTCATATACAATAGTTTTATTCTATGTCTATAAAAATAGTTTTCAGACCTTCGGACTTGATAGCAACTACCGATTTACCTTCTTGTTTCTTTAGCTGTATACGTGCTCTTCCATTATAGGCTTGCACTTTGCTAGATCCAGTGGATGTTCCTTGGTTGACAATTAGAAGTCCATCTCCTACTGCACTAAAATAGATGTAGTCACGAGCATTCAGCGATAACACATCATTCTTGTCTCTGAGTTGAGCTTCAATCCATACCGACTCACTATCTTCGCTTACGATAGTTGCGTTCAACTGATGAGGGTCACCAAAAGAGCGTGTCTCATATTCAAATTGTATTTCGTCTTCTATCGTCACCTTTCCTTTGGTTGCTATGGCTTTTACGGTGTTTGTCCCTTGTTTTAATAAAGTATTCCAACGCAATCCTGCAGCAGGATAATCTTGACTATTTCTTTTTTTAATTCCTAAGCTTTCTCCATTCAAAAAGAGTTCTACTTGGTCGCAGTTTGAAAAAACTTTCAGTTGTTTTTCTTCATCTGCTTTTCCCCATCTAGTAGGCCAATTGGCTCCAAAGATATGTACCATTGGCTTTTCAGTCCAATAAGATTGGAAAACATAGAATGCTTCTTTGGGAGTGAAGTCTCTCTCTACTACACCTTTTTGATTCATGTATGGTACAGGATTTTCAGGACGCACTGGTGTAGAAAAATCTTTGAATGGCCAGTAAGCAGCACCTGTCAACCATGGCATTGTTTCTTGCTCTTTCAGATGCCAATCTACTAGATCCACTAAATACGACTCACTCCAGTCTCCATCTCTAGAAGCTCGAGCTGTGCCACCATATAACGAGGCATCACCGTCTCTTTCATCAGCCTTATCTCCCGTTGTTATTCTGTCCAATCCTACATAAGCATCTTCTGCATAACGGCGAGCATGATTGTCCCCACCCCACTCTACATGCAGAAAATGGTTTACTTGCATCATCTCGTTATACGATACACGTTTATAATCTGTATAGACACCTCTATACCATCCTGCCCAAATGGAAGGTGAATAGACATCAACAATATCTTTGCAGAAGTCGCAACGACGGATAGCTGTCAAACGTGTGTTGTCGATGTTGTGCGCTAATGTGTGCAGCTCTGTCATAAAACTGCGTATTTTATTTTTGTCAAACTCAGGAAAGTCATTAGGCCAGTCGTTTTCATTACCCAAGCCCCACAAAATGACTGAAGGATGATTACGATGTTGTGTTATCATATTAGTCAACATGCGTTTTGCTTGTGCCTGATACACTTCACCACCTAATCCTCCTCTACACCATGGAATTTCTTCCCAAACAAGGATTCCCAACTTATCACATTGTTCTAACACAATACGAGATTGCTGATAGTGCCCCAAGCGAATAAAGTTGACGCCCATTTCTTTCATCATTTGCATTTCCTGAACTATCATCTCTTCAGTCATAGCTGCTGCTACTCCTGCATGATCTTCGTGACGATGTGTTCCTCTTAGCAATAGTCTTTTGCCATTGAGATGAAAAGGTCCTTTTTCTATAAATTCGAAATGACGAAAACCAAACTTTTCGTTATTGACTACTTTGCCAGCTTTTGACTCCAGCGTCACTTCTGCGGTGTATAGATTAGGAGTATCTGTAGACCATAAAATAGGATTCTTGATATCTAGAGTCAGAATGTTTTCTGTACCAAAGTTTTTCAGTTCTTTGTTTTCCTCTTTTATTATTTTCCCATTAGGATCGTATATTTTTACTTGCACCAAAGCTGATGACAATTGTTCGTAATTTTCAAAACTAGCTTTAACATCAAGTGTTCCCATTTTCAACGCCTTGTCTACACTAGCATAGGTTTGGAGACTAGAAAAGTGCAAACTAGGTTGATATACCAGATTGATATAGCGATATAGACCTCCATAGACATTGAAATCTGAAAGATCTGAAGGAATCATCTCGGTATCACGAGTATTGTCGCAACGAATGCTCAATGGAATTTTGCCTTCAAATCTTTTGGCATCTTCACTTTTCATAAAAGCATTGATGGCATCAGTAATATCTACACTCCATTCGTCGTAGCCACCTACATGCGAGCCTACTTTTTGAGTGTAAATATACACCTCTATTTTTTGTCCAGCTCCTTCAAAATGAAGAATAGTACGCCCTTGAGAGTAAGGATTATTAACACTCAACTGTGTTTTGTACCAACCTGCGCCTTGATAAAAATTATTGTCAGGATCTACCGAGTCTTCACCATTGAAACAGTGAGGCAAGTTTATATTTGTCCACAAAGGAACTTCCTCCGACGAGCCTTGATTGGCTGGTCGGACTGCTTCCCAAATACTTCCTAAGTCGCCTTTAAGGAATAGCCAATCATCCGTTAGTCTTGTTCTTTCGGTATGATTTATCTGGCTATATGAGGCAATGGAAGATGCTAAGAGAAAGCATAGCAATACTGCTCTTACTATGTAAAAGTAGATTTTATTCATGGTATTTAGTTTTCTTATATTTTAAAATAATGGTTTATTATTCTCCAATTTGTATTTTCTTAGAAGTGCTTCCAAGAAATAGTAGTCAGCATAAGACAATGGAGCATCTACTTCAAAATTTCCGGGTTTCGACCCTGTGCTATGAAGCAATAAGAAGCCATAATCTCCTCCTGCTGTAGCCCTATAGTTTTGGGTCAAATTCTCTATCATAAGGTTTGCCTTATCAAGATATTGTAGACTATTTTTGTTGTCATACAAACTCAATTCGTAGAGTGCCGAAGCAATAACTGTGGCAGCAGACACATCTCTTTCTTCGTTGGGAATATTTGGAGCGTTGAAATCCCAATAAGGAATTAAGTCGGAAGGTAAATTGGGATGTGTAAATATATAGTTGTAAACCTTTTTCGCTTGATCCAAATAACTAGCGATACCAGTTTCTCTGTAACACATAGTATAACCATATAGTGCCCATGCTTGCCCACGTGCCCATGCAGACTCGTGCGAGTAACCTTGGTGCGTATGTTTTTGCAAGGGTTTTCCAGTAATGGAATCGTAACCGATAACATGGTAAGTGCTATAATCTTCTCTAAAATGATTGGCTATCGTTGTATTAGCATGATTTACAGCAACGTTATAAAATAAAGAATCGTTTGTTTGTTTAAATGCCCAAAACAACAATTCTAGATTTAACATATTGTCAATGATAACAGGGTACTCCCATTTATCTTGGTTATGATCCCACGAGCGAATCGCTTTCACCGACTCACGATAGCGAGTAGTGAGCGTGTATGCAGACTCGATGATGATATTTTTGTAATTCTCATCATTCGTCAATCTATATCCATTGCCAAAACTATTATATACCTTGAATCCCATGTCGTGGGTAATGCCATTGGTCTTTTGATCTTCTAACTGATTGGTAAATTTGATGGCTTCGGCTTTCCATTTTTCATCTTGTGTATATTCATACATATACCATAATGAGCCTGGGAAAAAGCCACTAGTCCAATCGCCTGAAGCAACCATTTCGAGTTTACCATCTACAATGGTACGAGGCGATACTAGAGGTCCTTGTTTTCTGCGTTCTCTACGCTTGATGCTTTCGGGTGATTCATTTTCTATTGCTTTGGCAGATTCTACTATTGCCAACTGAAATTGCTTATCTGCAAATTGGAAGTTTTCATCGATGATATTCGCTTTTTCTTTGCCATTACAAGCAAAAAAACAAGCCAAAATAACGAAACAACACAAATGCCTTATTGTAATCATAGTTCTTTGATTTTATAGGTTCTTATATAAAGTGATTCTATACACAGTTACAAACTTATGTGATATTGCTCACAAGTCTTTTAAATAACTGTTCAAATACTTTAAATAGCTGTTCATCCTAGAATCTATCACGTCCAATCAAATACTCGTCATTTATTCACATCACCCTGTCTATCAGAATATTCAGAAGGAGACATTCCAAAATAGCTCTTGAAACTAGAAGAAAAATAGGCTATACTATTGAAGCCGACTGCCACATAGACATCCGACACCGAAAGTGAAGCATTAGCTAGTAACTTAGCAGCCATTTCTAGTCTGAAATTTCTTATAAATTCGGAAGGAGAGAGCTCAGTCAGCGATTTCAGTTTTCTATAAAAACTAGAACGGCTCATGTTCATCTCTTTGCTCAATTCATTAATGTCAAAATCAATATTTGAGATATTATCATCTAGCAGTTGATATATTTTTTGTATAAATTCTTCATCTAAAGAATTGTTCGACTCATTATGTTCCTTTAGTAGTGTAAACTGTTTGGCATAATGCGTTTTCAAGATTTGGCGCTCCTTTATCATGGCTTCAACTTTCGCTGTAAGCAACTCAGCATCAAAAGGCTTTGTTAGGTAAGCATCTACCCCTGACTTATACCCTTCTAATATACTTTCTGGCATCGCCTTGGCAGTAAGCATAACAATTGGGATATGACTAGTAAGAATGTCTGATTTCAAAATCGCGGCCATTTCTAAGCCTGACATATTAGGCATCATCCAATCGGTAATAATCAGGTC
>CALKIV010000021.1 GCA_937995835.1 uncultured Dysgonomonas sp.
CTGATAGACACCACAAAACAGAGAGTAATATTTTCTAAACTTTTTAAAACAAATACCAGACAAAACTAAAAACAAGGAAAATGTGGAGACAATAAGCTTAGAAGAAGTTCATAAAATTAGGCTTAATAACAAACCCGATTCTTAATCTTTGGCGATGTTGCTTGTAATCTAACATAGACTCTCCATATCCATTATAATATTCGAGGAATAGAAATTGATTGCTATCATTAAAGATACGGGCCGCTGCTTGCAATGTCACATTATGATTTAGATTCCATCCCTTTCTTTTGGTCACACTCATTCCTAAGATATATTGTTTGTTCGGGCTAGTATACTCTAATGACATGTTAGCCCATCCAGAATACTCTACTATATCTTTATTTCCTTCGCCATCTACTATAGGAATCCAGACTTCAGATTCAAGCATCCAATGTTCATGCAAAATAAAAGTCGAAGCAAATGTGACTTTGTTCCAACTGCGTGAGTCTATCCCATCCTTTCCATTTGATTCGTGTTCAAACTGCAAAGCTATAGATCCCAAAAGTCTATTTTTATAAACGAGTGCTTTACCAATACCTACTGCAGGGTTGTAATTAAGATCCCTAAAAGGGAATGACTCTTTAAATACATCCCAGAAAGCCTTCTGTGTGTATGTTAAATAGAGATACGTTTTGAATGGCAATGTACTGTTGGTCAAACGATGGCGAATACTTACCTGAAATTTGGCATCCGAGTTCCAACGTGTTGGTGTGGTAAACATCTGCGTACCAACAATGAAGAAGTTATCTTTATAGATCCCAAATGGAGGTAAAGCATCCAGTTTATTAATAATACTGTCTGCATTGCTTAACTTTTTAGATTCTCCAAAAAGGGAGCTAAATATCTTATCTGTTTGTTCTTCGAGGCGCTGAGGATCATACTTGGGAATTATACTCTTTTTTACATTCTGATTTAATACAGAATCATTTGGCAAACTATCAGTTTCCAAAGTCTCATTTGTATATTCGTGTTGATATCCGATTTCGGATTGTTGCGATTTTGCAGTTCCAACGCTCAACAAGAGCATCCCTACAAGGGAGAATATTAATCTACTTCTTTTCATTATATCCGTTTACAAAGGGAACAAATATAACAAAAATAAGCAACAGTAGGTGAGAATTAGAATAAGTATAAACTAAAATTTGATTCTACTTCCTTCTGTTATTGTTATTTCTCCTGTCAAGGAGCGAAGCATTCTTTTTTCAACATCTTTAGCACCATACCTGTGTCCGAGTAAGAGCATTAACTTTGTAATAGCTGATTCGAGGGTTATATCGTAACCACTTATCACGCCTGCTTTCAAGAGGGCTTGTCCTGTTAAATATCTTGTCATATCTACAAAGCCGACTTTACACTGTGTTACGTTCACTACAACGATTCCTCTTTTAACTGCATCTGCAATTAAGTTTAAGAACCAATCTGAAAGAGGAGCATTACCTGTCCCGTAAGTCTCAATAACAACCCCTTTCAATCCTTCGATGCTCAAGATAGTTCGAACTGTTTTTTCGGTTATTCCTGGGAATATATTTAGAACAACAACATTTGTATCTAACTCATAATGGAAAGTCAATTTCCCCTTTGTCAAAGAAGGTAGAAATGCTGTTTCATCGTAGCGTATTTCGATTCCAGATTTTGCTAAGTTAGGGTGATTATATGACTTAAAAGCATTAAAGTTATCTGCATTCATTTTAGTCGTTCTATTTCCTCGCATCAGATCGTTTTGAAAAAACACACAAACTTCAGATATGATAGGATTACCAGATGTATCTTTATCAGCTGCAATTTCTAATGCTGTGATCAAATTTTCACGGGCATCTGTCCTTAGTTTGCCGATTGGCAATTGAGCACCAGTAAGCACCACTGGCTTAGTTAGGTTTTCGAGCATGAAGCTAAGCGCAGAGGCTGTGTAAGACATCGTATCTGTTCCATGTAAAATAACAAAGCCATCGTATTTTGAATAATTATCTTCAATCATCTTGACCATCTTGATCCAATGCTCCGGCATGATATCAGATGAATCAATGACAGGATCGAATACAATGGGATCGACATGAAACTTCAGTCGCTGGATTTCCGGCAACTTATCTTTCAAGTGTGCAAAATTAAAAGGCTCTAAAGTGCCAGTTATGGCATTCTCTACCATTCCTATTGTCCCCCCTGTGTAGATTAGGAGTACCCTCGCATTAGCATCAATCATATTTTACATTTTAGATATCGCGAAAATAATCATTTTATCACAAACACCATCAATAAAAGCTAAAAAATGAACATCAAACTTACATTTTGATTTATTTCCTTCTGTAAAGCAGCTTCTTTACAAGCTAAATCTGCACTAACATCGTGATAGAGATCAATTATATTTAGAGGTTGATCATCTGTCTCCAAAAACAGAGATCTTGGAAAAGCTACTTCAACAGCATCTTTTTTATAATATTTCCCAAATGAAAGCATAAATCCTAATTCGATCAACTGTTGCGCTTGTTCTCTTCCTCCTCTAAAACCATGAATAATCCATGGCTTTAGAGGATTATATTTTTTATACACTTTAATTAACTCATCCCACGCTCTAACACAATGAATAACAACTGGCAAATCTAGCACAATAGAGAGCTCCACTTGTTTTTCAAAAAGCTCTAATTGATCAACCATTGGAGCCTCAGCCAATTTGTCCAAACCAATTTCTCCTATTGCAACAATCCTCTTATTCTTCTGTGTTATATATCTTTTCAAAAGGTCGATATCTACCTGCGAATTATTCACATCCCATGGATGTATTCCTACTGAATAATAAATATTAGGACTCACCGGTTCTACTCCTGATAATATTTCATCCTGAGACAAGTTGTACACAGACACAACATTCCTGTCTTGATCTTCTCGATGGGTATGAATATTATAATAAGGCATTAATCGATTTTAGTTAAAATGTCAATTTAGATAAAAGAGAATGAAAGGTAACAATTAAAATGTAAAGAGAACAAAAAATCCATCTTGTTTAATATTTATACTACAAGATGGATTCCTTTTATCATATGTTCTTAGTTCAAACGTTCCGTATCAAACTAATAAATTCTTCTCGAGTTTTGGCTTGGTTAAACGCTCCTGTGAAATCCGATGTCGTGGTCAGTGAATTTTGTTTTTGCACACCACGCATCTGCATACACATATGCTGCGCCTCAATAACCACCATAACCCCTAATGGGTTTAATGTTTGTTGAATACATTCTTTAATCTGTAGAGTCAATCGTTCTTGAACTTGCAGTCTGCGAGCAAAAACATCTACTACTCGTGCCACCTTACTCAATCCTGTTATATATCCATTAGGAATATAAGCTACATGAGCTTTCCCCCAAAAAGGGAGCATATGATGTTCACAAAGCGAATAGAAATCAATATTCTTAACGATAACCATTTGGCTATAATCTTCTTTAAATAAAGCTTTTTCTAAAATAGCCTTAGGATCTTCATGATAGCCTTTAGTCAGAAAACGCATAGCCTTGGCCACACGAAGAGGTGTATCTTGCAAGCCTTCACGGCTAGTATCCTCACCTAAAAAAGATAATATATCTTTATAATTTGAAGCTAGACTGTCTAGTCTTTTCTTTTCATCCATAATTTATAGAACGGATATTACCGATTAAGGGGTCTTCTAATTACATCACTAACTACATACATTTCTTTTCCAAAAGAAGGAAATGCCTCTTTCATGGGACCCAATAATGCTTCTGCTTCAGAACGAGTCAAAAAGTTTCCAACACGCAAACGCCATGTAGGAGGCTCATAGGTCACCAATGCTTGATGTTCTGGAAACGACTCACGAATTAGACGTTGTTTTGATTCTGCTTCAGCTCTAGATTTATTTTGATTGTTTCCCGAAAACACTTGTATTTTATACCCATTGACTTTTTCGTCGCTAAGGCGAATCACATTAGAGGTGTCGCTATTTACATTATACAAGGCTAAGCTATCATCAATGCTTTCATCCTGCATCACTCTAACTCTCCCCTGCCCCACTTTTTTCTTATTGATATCGTCAACGATAGACTGTGTTCCTTGAAAAGCTGTTCCTTGCTGAGCAAATGCAAATGACACTGAGAACACGAATAAACTTAAAAGAATGTATAGTTTTTTTTGTGACATATCCCTTTTTGTAAAATATAGCAAGTGTCTGTCAACAAACACTTGCTATAAGATAATATAGTATTTTTTTACTTATTTGAAAGCCTCAATGATAGGCATGAATTTTGAAACTTCTAAAGAAGCTCCACCAATCAATCCTCCATCAATATCAGGACAAGCGAACAACTCAGGAGCGTTTCCTGCATTAGCGCTACCTCCATAAAGAATCGTAGTGTTATCTGCTACTTCTTTTCCATATTTACCAGCAATAGTTTTACGGATATGAGCATGAATTTCTTGTGCTTGATCTGATGTAGCAGTCAATCCTGTACCGATAGCCCATACTGGCTCATAAGCAACAACGATTTTAGAAAAATCAGCTGCAGAAAGATTGAATAGAGCATCTGTTACTTGTTTATCAACAACAGCGAAGTGTTTTCCAGCTTCTCTTTCTTCTTTTGTTTCTCCGATACAGAAGATAGGAGTTAATTTATTCTCTAGTGCTAAAAGAACTTTTTCTTTAAGAATAGCATCAGTTTCTCCATAATATTGACGTCTCTCAGAGTGACCAAGGATTGCATATTTAGCTCCGGTAGAAGCAACCATAGCAGCCGATGTTTCTCCTGTGTAAGCTCCAGAGGCTTTGTCTGCACTGTTTTGAGATGCCACTGCGAATGTGCTTCCTGCTTCTGCAGCCACACTTGCTAGATGAGTAGCTGGTGCTCCAATGATAACATCACATTTTAGTGATTTTCCTGCTAAAGCCGCATTAAGTTCTTTTGCAAAAGCAACTCCTTCTTGAAGAGTTTTGTTCATCTTCCAGTTTCCTGCAACAATTTTTTTTCTCATAATTAAGATATATATTTTGATTTTAATTAACTCTCTGGTTCTTGTTTTTTCCTTCTGAATGCATAAAAGTCAAAAATTTTCAGAAGTAACAAAGGTACAAAAAACATAATACTTATGGTGATTAAATTAAATTTATCCTCCTTCTTTATGTCAATCATTTGTCCTAAAGGTAATGTATCTAATGATGCTGTCAGTTCTTCTTCTTGAGGGATCTCAATATCTGCCCACTTATTGACAACGATGCCATCTTTTAGCAAAAGAATTGCTGGATTGGTTCGCGCCATGGTCTTCAATACACGATCGTCCATGAGGCAAAAGTCAAAACGCACTGAATTTTCTTCCACAAAACTAACAATTTCCTCTTCAACAGATGCAGTCAAGACATAGAACTTATAGCCATTCATTTTTGCATAATATTCTATATCTTCCACATTACTCAAATAGTTTTCATTTAGTTTTTTGAGCGAGGGAGAAACAACTAGAAATGTATAATTGGAGTCCGTCAACACCTCTTCTGTTATATCTTCTTGCTTCAAAAGTTCTTTTCTTGAATTATTGAAGATCAATTGTGTTATTTCAAAGTTGTCTATTTTAGGTCTCACACCTTCTTTTACAACCCTTGTATCCATTCTGACAAATACCCATGTACTGTCTTCCCAAGGATAGTTGTCTTCCGTAAACTCTTCCTCCACTCCATCTTTTGCATAAACCAGAATAGACTCTTCTATACTTTCTTTTCCTTCTTCAACCTTCATTCCCTCTTTGATGTCAGCACCTACATGATAGGGCCTAAAATCTAATATGGGTTCATAAATATAGTTTCGCATCACGAAACCGATAGAAAAGACTATAATAAATAGGAAAGC
Source organism: uncultured Dysgonomonas sp. (assembly GCA_937995835.1). Lineage (GTDB taxonomy): Bacteria > Bacteroidota > Bacteroidia > Bacteroidales > Dysgonomonadaceae > Dysgonomonas. The sequence goes on from CALKIV010000021.1 coordinate 5,874, forward strand.
TATCCAATACGTCTTACCCGTAAAGATATTTCTAATACGCTCACTATAAATAACTGTTACAATGGCGCAGAGCAGTAGTACGATATTTTTATAAAAAGTTTCCCAATTGGAAATTATCAAGAAGTCACCAAAACAGCCACAATCAGAGACAGGGTTAGCAATCGCCAAATAAAGAGTCAGAGGTGTCATAAAACACATAACAGCCAACAACAGGCGAGATGTCCAAACTCGGTATAAGCCGAAAAGCATAAATGCTCCTAGCATAAACTCCATAATACAGAGTCCTGCTGAAATAGGGAAAGCTAAAAACGAGAAAAAGGAGAGGTCGAAAGCCAAAAGATAGTCCTCTATTTTGTAGGCTGTACCCCAAGGATCCACGGCTTTGACAAAACCGGAGAACATAAAAGTAACTCCAAGCACTACTCTTGCTATCTCAACAGCTATTTTCTTTATTCTATCAAATTTCAACTTTGCTTCCACTATCTATTATTAAAATATAAGATTCACTTAAAACTGATCAGGAAATTCCATTTTAATCAATGCAAATAATGAATAGTTTACCATATCCATATAATTGGCATCTATTCCTTCAGAAACTAAGGTTTTCCCTTTGTTTTCTTCTATCTGTTTGGTTCTATATATCTTTGTCAAAATAAGATCAGTGTATGAGCTCTGTCTCATAAAACGCCAAGCCTCATCGTAATCGTGATTTTTGGCATACATCAGTTCTTTAGTGATAGTCATATGTTTATCATAAAGTTCGATGGCCTTATTTTCATCTAAATCTATTTCGTCAGTTATCCCTAGCTCCAGCTGAATCAGACCAATGATTCCATAATTTACAATGGCCATAAATTCTGGTCGAATCCCCTCTCCCACTTTACTTACGCCTTTTTGTTCTAGACTTCTGATACGTTTCACTTTGATCAAAATCTGATCTGTCACTGATTCTGGTCGTAAAATTCTCCATGAAGCTCCATAGTCCTTTAGCTTCGCGGCAAAGATATTTCTGCAAATACCTATCACATGTTCAAACTGCTGATTTGTTTCTGTCATTATATTTTGTTTGTCTTCCTTAAAAGACCATTATTATATCATAAAATGTAAGCGATTTTGGAGATTGGTATCTGCAATACCTCCATCAATATCCAAATACAAAATGCTCATTTGTGGATACAGCTCCTTGATTCTCTTCTCCACACCCTTGGCTATAATGTGATTAGCGATACAACCAAATGGCTGAAGACAAACTACCTTATTCACTCCACGACGGGCATAATGAGCTATTTCTCCAGGTATTAGCCAACCTTCACCAAACTGATTGGACAGATCAACAATCTCTGCGGCTGCCGACGCTTTTGCATAGATAGACTCAGAAGGAGCATGAAACTTAAACTTCTTCATGATTCTTTCTGACTTTTTCACCTTTCTATTTATATATGCCCAAACAAGAGGTTTCAATGATTTTTCGAAAATAGAAGTTTTACTTGTTCCATTTTCATCATTCACCTTATTGTTTACAAAGAACTGCATCAAGAAATCTAGGAGTGGAGGAATAACTACCTCTACATCCTTAGAACGCAACCACTCTGCAATATGAGCTTGTGCATAATTATTATACTTAACAAAAATTTCGCCTATAAGCCCCACTTTCTCATAAGTTCTATCATAAATTGGGATAGCGTTAAAATCAGCAACAGCTTCTTTTAATAATCTCCAAAGCATCTTCGGGCTTTTTGCTCTGATGGCATCAGAACCTCGCTCCATATAGAAGTCAAAAGTATCTTTTGCTGCATCTTTGTTTTTCTCTCGTACCGAAATAGAATTAAACATCTGATATAAAGCATCGCCATAAAGAACAATAGGGACAGCCAACTTCGCTATCTTTTTCCATTGCAACTTAAACTCACTTTCTTCATTCTGATACGTTTCTCCAGCACTTAAAGCAATGACAGGGATATCATTAAAACCTGCATTCAACAAGCCTGACTTGATTTGAGCGATATAGTTAGTTGCTCTACATTGTCCTCCTGTTTGTGTGATTGCAAGTACAATATCCTTTACATCATACACTCCAGACTGCAAAGTATTAATAATATCTCCCAACACGAGCGTTGAAGGATAACACACCTCATTGTTACCATAGATGAGCCCTAAATCTGCTGATTTTTTATCCGTTTTTGGTAAATTTTCAACTTTCACCCCCAAGACATCTCCGATTGCAGGAGCAAATGGAGAAATAAAATCAGCAAGCCATGGCAACAATATCGTCTTATTACTATCTCTTTCTTTTTTGTATGGAGTAGAGTATCCTATATACGAAGTTGGAGCTTTAGAAGATTGATCCCCCGTCGCTTTCAACGACTCAACCAATGAGCGCAAGCGTAGTCTGACAGAACCGGGGCTAGCGATTTCGTCAATCCGAAGTACTGTAATATTTTTACCAGCTGCTCTTAATATATCTCGAGTTTCATCCATGAAGAACGAATCAGGACCACATCCAAATGAATTTAGTTGAATCAACTGAATATTTGCAGGCAGTTTAGCAACCTCCATGGCTGCTTGCACCACACGATTAGGGTAAGACCATTGCGATACTATATTTAGCTTACGGAATCCTTTACTTTCAGGTTTACGAAACACATCGTCTGTAAGCACATTAACACCTAAATCGGCCAATATTTGACCCACTTTTTGGTGAATCAATGGATCGGCATGATATGGACGTCCGGCAACCACAAAGGTCAAGCTTCCATTTTCAACAGCATCATCCAACATCTCTTTTTGAAAGTCGTACAACTCTCCTCTTAGATTCTCCTTTACCTCTAGAGCCTTTGCAAATGCTTTTTGAAAATCACTTTTCTTTACGCCTAACTCTGATAGATACTTCCAACAACCTGTTTCCAGTATTTTATCTGAGGTAAAATTAACTACAGGCTTGTCAAAGGGCATTCCATATCGTCCCTCAGGATCAACAGAACTGCGTATAACATCAGGATAACCTGTTACCACTGGACAATTGAATGAGTTGGAAGAACTACAAAACTCTTTTTCTTCTTTCGGAATTATCGGATAAAATATCCTATCTACTTTTTGCTCTATCAATGTCAAGATGTGTCCATGAACCAACTTTGCCGGGAAGCAAATATTATCAGACATCACCCCTCCGACACCTTTTTGATATAGGGGGTAGGTCGATTCAGGAGACAAACGCACATTGAAACCACATTCAGTCAACAGAGTGTGCCAGAATGGATAATTCTCATACATGTTCAACACTCGAGGGATACCAATCGTCTTTCCTTTCTGAATATTTTCGGCTTTAACCTCCTTGTCGAAAAGTATCTCATTTTTACGATCGAAGGTATTATAACCTACCACACGATCTACTGCTTTGCTGTGAAAGACCTTTTCACATTTATTTCCTGCAAAGCTGATGTTCCCGTTCTCAAAACGGAAACGAAGCACTGAACAATTATTTGTGCACCCTTTGCAGGTTAATTCTTTTGTTTCGATAGAAGCCACATCCGGTAGACACTCAACTCCTGTGAATTGAGTTTCCAGAGCTTCTTTATTATATAAACGTTGTGCATATAGCGCAGCACCAAGTGCGCCCATCAATTCTGGGTGATCTGTGGAGCTGACGATTTTACCAGATAACATCTCCAACACTCGATACACTGCATCGTTTCGGAATGTTCCTCCTTGCACAACAATATGCTCTCCAAGCTCTTTCAGGTTAGAGACTTTCAACACTTTATATAGACAGTTCTTGACAACTGAATAAGCCAAGCCTGCTGCAATATCATCATTACCTGCATTTTCTCTCAACGACTGCTTTACCATTGAGTTCATAAATACCGTACAACGTGATCCCAAGTCACTAGGGTATTTGGCAAGACAAGCCATTCTTGAAAATTCTTCCAGCCCTAGATTCATAGATCCTGCAAAGTTTTGCAAGAATGAACCACAACCCGAAGAACATGCCTCATTCAATTCAATATTGGCGATTATACCATTATCAATAAAGATGGACTTCATATCTTGTCCACCAATATCTAGTACAAACGACACATCTGGATCTACATACTGAGCTCCTGTTAGATGTGCAATCGTTTCCACAATTCCATAATCTAAGCCTAGAGCAGACTTCATTAAATCTTCGCCATAACCAGTGGCTGCAGAAGCTAACATTTTCACTTTTACACCTTTTTCTTCAGCTTCTTTGAAAAATGCAGCAATACCTTTGGTTACTGTCTTGAGTGGATTTCCACTATTTTTATCATAAAAGCGATAAAGAACATTTGCCTCTTTATCCACCACCACTACTTTGGAAGTTGTGGAACCAGAGTCTATACCTAAGAAACACTCTATTTCTTTTTGTTCTCCTATCTCTTTGAATTTAATCTTTTTAACCTTGCGATTAGCTTGCCACTCTATATAATCTAGTTCATCCTTAAACAAAGGTTCTAGCGCATGTTCTTGATTTGAAGTTGTTTTCTCTGACAACTTTTCGATCAAATCTTCAAGCGAATACACTTCTGCATCTCCTGAATCGTAGAATGCAGCACCCCAAGCAGGGAAATACTCTCCATTCTCAGGAATCACAAAATCATCATCTTGCAGATTTAAGACATTGCGGAAAGCTGCACGTAACGCAGGAATAAAGGTCAACGGACCTCCTATACACAATATCTTAGGCACAACCTCACTACCTCGTGCTAAGGACGTTACCGATTGCAACGCTACAGCATGTAAAATAGAGGCTGCGATATCATTTATTGGAACATTTTTACTTATTAGATTTTGAACATCTGTTTTTGCAAATACTCCACAACGAGAGGCAATAGGATATATTTTATTGAATTCTAAAGCTAGATCTCCTAATTCAGATACATCAACATTCATCAAGCTAGCCATTTGATCAATAAAAGCCCCAGTTCCTCCAGCACAACTTCCATTCATACGAATATCTGGTTGACGGCCTTCTTCAAAGAATACAACCTTAGCATCTTCTCCTCCAAGATCAATCAATGTATGTGCTTTTGGATATAACTTCTGAGCTGCCTCAACTGCTGCAACAACCTCTTGAACAAAAGGTATACCTACACGTTCGCCAATCCCCATACCAGCAGAACCTGTGATGTTGATTTTTAAAGCTTCACCATCAATGACCTCAATAACTTCTCGCAATTCGGTTATTAACGTCTCCTGAACGTTTGCTTGATGGCGACAGTAGCCTTTGTGAACTATATTTTGTTCGGTGTCGAGCACTACTACTTTTACGGTTGTAGACCCAACATCAATTCCTATTTTATAGGTTTTCTTTTGCATATTTTTATAAATACATAACTTAGCAATGATAGATAATATACCAATATACCTAGTAACTATTATCTATTTATCGTATCTCGTTTTGTCTCTAAGATTGCAAATTTACAAAATAAACTTTAAAGACTTACCGAATCATTATTGATAAAAGAAAGATTAACAATACAAAATCTATAATCTTTGCTTGCCATAATACGAAATCAGTCAGAAAGATAAACAAACAGCCTTGAACAGCAAATCCTACATCACCGATTAACATCATTCGCCAGCAGCTCAATGCTATTCCCAACATAAAAAACATTCTAAAAGCAAACCTTACAGATTCTTCCTTTTTTTTCTAATATTTTTGTTTATCTTTGATTTATCCAAAATATCAGAAAAACAAACGTTCAATAAAAGTATTCGAGACTATGAAAAAAATAAGTATCGTTGCAATGCTCACATTGCTCTGTTGCCATTTTTCGCTACTAGCACAAGAACTTCCTGCTTTTCCAGGAGCTGAAGGCTGGGGACAATTCACCAAAGGTGGCAGAAATGGAATTGTCATTAAAGTTACCAACCTCAATGACGATGGACCAGGAAGCTTTCGTGAGGCTGTAATGAATCCAAACCCTAGAATTATTGTTTTTGATGTTTCAGGAACAATAGATCTAAAATCTCCATTGACAATCACTTCTCCCTACATGACGATTGCTGGACAAACAGCTCCCGGAGATGGGATATGCCTAAAGACCTTCCCTTTAAATATCGCCAACACGAATGACATCATCATTAGAAATATACGGGTACGTCCGGGTATAGAATCTGGGCTAATCGGTTCTGAAATAGATGGTATTGAAGTACGCGAGAGCACCAATATTATTCTTGACCACTGTTCTGTTAGTTGGTCAAACGATGAGGCAGTTAACACTTGGCATAAGAGCAGCAATGTTACAGTGCAGTGGTGTATCATCAGCGAACCTCTAAATAAATCGGTACACGAAAAAGGAGCCCACGGCTTCTCTGCATCTATTGGTGGTTATAAGAACTCATTTCATCATAATCTTTTGGCTAATGGCGCAGGAAGAAACCCAAGCATAGCCGGTAACAATCAGCATTTCACAGTATTACTAGATATAAGAAACTGCGTAATTTCCAATTGGGGACATCGTACGGCTGACGGCAAACCTCTTTCTGTGAATATAATAAACAATTACTACAAACCAGGTCCTGCAACAAACGAAAAAGTTCGTACTCGTATTGCTGCAATCGATAATTCCGACCGCATGGGCTTCACTGGCTTATGGCATATTGAAGGTAACCATATGGATGGTTACCCTGAAATCTCTGCTAACAACTGGCAAGGTGGTGTCAATTTCTCAGAGGGTACATCAGAACCACGCAACAGACAGGTTACTCCTTTTGAAGTAGCTGAAGTAACCACTCAATCTGCAAAAGACGCATATGTATTAGTCCTTAAATATGCAGGATGTATTGCTCCTAACAGAGACGAAGTAGACAAAAGAGTAGTAAAACAAGTTGAGACTAACAAATTCAGCAAAACGGCTGATGGCCTTGTAGACGCTGTGGAACAGGTAGGCGGATGGCCAAACTTGAAACAGGGGAAAGTTCTAAAAGACACAGACAATGATGGCATACCTGATGAGTGGGAAATTGCGCATGGATTAAATCCAAACGATCCTTCGGATGCAAATAAGGATTACAATGGAGACGGATATACCAATATTGAGAAATACATTAATAGTCTAGTACCCAATCCTTACAAATAAGAAACAAAAAGAATAAAAACAAACAAAAGTTTTTTTCTTTTATAGTTTGATCGTTATAATATTAAGAAGATATATCTTTGCTGATATGAATAAGCTTCTTATATCATTAGGCTCTAATGAAAATCCAGATACAAACATGTCGCTTTGCAGATCTCTGTTGAGCGACATATTTGATTATATACGCTTTTCTGAAACCTCTGTGACAAGCCCCTATGGCGAAAACTATAGCAAGGATTTTCTTAACCAGCTTGTGTACGCAATCACTGAAGAAGAACAAGACAAAATTTGTCAAAATCTCAAAGCCATTGAAAGAAAAATAGGAAGACTACCTGCCGACAAAAACAACGGCGTTGTAAAGATTGATATTGATCTGATTAAGTGGAACGATTCTATAATGAAAGAAGATGAATGGGACAGAGACTACATAGCACTACTACTCCCCAGTTTAGAGAAAGTCATTATTGATTCTGTACATGATCAAAGATAAGATCCACTATCTTTTTATCCGTATTATCGTCAAACTTTCTGGCAAAAAGCATTCCTGAATTTATAACTAAATTAAAATCTTCCTCTCGGAAAGTATAAGGGCGACCACGTTTCCAGTCCATAAAACGCTGACATCCCTTCAGCTCATCTTTTTGATCATAAACATTTCTAAAAAACTCTGAGTTGTAAACAAAAGATTGTTTGTAGATTTCGTCAGAACAGTTACTATATTTATAAAAATGGAGAAACTCTTTTTCATGCTCCAACAAGACTCCTACTAATCCACCAGTCATACTTGCCCATTGCGAACCGTAAACATATTGCTTTCCTTCTACTTTTCTAAACTTGCAATTCACAGCACGCTGGACACTCAAAGCCTTATTTCTCAAAAATCGAAGCCCTCTCTGACACAACTTAGTACTATCCACACGCATATATTTAGGAAAAATATGCATTTTAGTAACCCTATCTTCATCGAATACATCGTCACCAAAACCGACAAACTCCTTGCCTGCATTTTTATCGAAGAAAGTATGAATCTCATTTTGAGACTTCAGGGGCAAATCGACTCCACTTATTAAATGATAATAGCTATATACTCCTTTCTGATAGGCAGCTCGCATCAGATTCAATTCCACTGCGACCAAACTAACATGCCCCCATCTCACATCCATTCGCTCAATAAATCGCAAAGTAGACTTCTTAGATAATGCCTGAAAATATGCAAAATCAAAATGCTCTACCTTTTTGTCGATATGAATATAAATATCATTACGCACATCATCCAATAGCACGATCAACTTCTCTAACACATAAGGGCTAGAGTGAGCAATAATAAGATAAGCGTGTCTACCTGAGCTATCCATCTTCTGTTTTGGAGATTACATATTTGGAATAAACTATAATTATCCAAAGTTATAAAAAAATGAGATTTTGCCACTATCATTTTTCCAACAAAGCTATGTTATCACATTTCAACGCTTCTGATTTTACTAAATACTTCAGAATCTGTATAAGGTTTTTACGATGTAAGAATCGAAATTTAAAAGATATTCATCTATCTTTGCCAATATAGATATGGAAGAAAATTTTGATATACATAGAAATAGGATCAGCGACACTGAACGAGATTTTGAGGTAGCGCTTCGTCCATTAGATTTTGATGACTTTAGTGGACAAGATAAGGTTGTTGAAAATCTCCAAATTTTTGTTTCTGCAGCCAAGATGAGAGGCGAGTCTCTTGACCACACCCTCTTGCATGGCCCTCCTGGATTGGGAAAAACCACCCTATCTAATATCATTGCCAATGAACTAGGCGTAGGATTTAAGGTTACCTCAGGGCCTGTGTTAGATAAGCCCGGTGATCTTGCAGGCTTACTCACTTCTTTGGAGGCAAATGATGTGTTATTCATTGACGAGATACACCGTCTATCACCCATTGTGGAAGAATATCTATACAGTGCGATGGAAGACTATCGCATTGACATCATGATAGATAAAGGCCCTAGTGCTCGCTCTGTACAAATAGAACTTGAACCATTCACCCTCATAGGAGCGACGACTCGCAGTGGGCTACTAACTAGTCCCCTTCGTGCACGTTTTGGAATCAATATGCACTTAGAGTATTATGATATCGAAACACTGACTGGAATTATCATCCGATCGGCTACTATATTAAACGTACCTTGCGACACCACTGCCGCGAAAGAGATAGCCTCTAGAAGCAGAGGTACACCACGTATAGCCAATGCTTTGCTTAGACGCGTCAGAGATTTTGCTCAGGTGAAAGGAACGGGTGAAATAGACAAGCCAATTGCATCCTATGCTCTAGAAGCCTTAAATATTGACACTTATGGGCTTGATGAGATAGACAACAAAATATTGGCAACCATCATTGATAAGTTTCAGGGAGGACCGGTGGGCATCAGCACCATCGCAACAGCCATCGGAGAAGACTCAGGAACAGTAGAAGAGGTTTACGAACCCTATCTGATCAAAGAAGGATTTTTAAAGAGAACTCCAAGAGGAAGAGAAGCTACTACATTGGCATATACCCATTTGGGTAGAGACAGAGGTTTGCAACAAGGGATGTTATTTTAATTCAGATAAAAACAATCACACAAATTGAACTTAGAATTATTCATAGCCAAAAGAATACACTTTTCGAAGGACAATAAAAAACGAAAAGTTTCGACGCCATCTATACGGATTGCCACAACTGGTATAGCAATCGGTATAGCAGCAATGATTCTTTCGGTCGCCATAGCCATTGGCTTCAAAAAAGAGGTCAGAAACAAGGTTGTGGGCTTTGGTGGGCACATTCAGATTGAGAACTACAATAACACTTCAGCTCATGAGAATCTACCAATTGTCATAGATGATAGCCTAATCAACACTCTCGAAAACTTTAAAGGAGTGGAGCACGTCGAAAGATATACAAAACGTGAGGGAATCATCAAAATTGAAGACAACTTTCAAGGAGTACTTTTTAAAGGCGTTTCTGATGATTTTAATTGGGATTTTTTCAGACATAACCTCGTAGAAGGGGATGTAATAAACACCAACGACAGCATTGGCAATCAAGTGCTGATATCTAGAAATATTGCCAACAAGTTGCATCTAAACCTTAATGATGAATTCCTTGCTTATTTCATAAAAGAACAGACTCAGGCTAGAAAGTTTGTCATTGTCGGCATATACGACACCAATTTTGAAAATTATGACAAGCTATATGTCATAACAAACCAAAAACTACTGCAACGTCTCAATAAATGGGATAAAGACCAAGTGACAGGTTTAGAGCTTTTTGTTGACGACTTCGACAATCTGGACGAGATCAAACAGAATGTCTTTTTCGATATGATCACGTATAAAGACAAGGCGGGAAGCATTCTCTACGCCCGTTCAATCAAAGATATAGCTCCACATATTTTCAATTGGCTCGACCTTCTTGACACCAATGTATGGGTGATTATTATTCTGATGATCATCGTATCGGGCTTCACCATGGTTTCCGGGCTATTGATCATCATCTTGGAGCGAACAAACATGATAGGAATACTCAAGGCAATGGGGCTTTCTAATCGAAGAATTAGAAAAACTTTCCTCTACATATCTTCCTTCCTTATCCTCAAAGGAATGCTTATTGGCAACGCAATAGCCTTTGGCGTCATTCTCCTACAGAAGATATTTGGCATTGTCAAACTGGATCCTAACACCTATTATGTCTCAGAAATGCCTATTGACATTAGTATTATATATATCGTTCTGATAAATATCGGCTGCTTGCTCGTTTCACTATTGATGATGATAGGACCATCGTATTTGATTGCGCGGATATCACCAGCCAAGTCAATAAAATTTGAATAAAAATTTAATTTAATCCCAAAATGAATATACCATTATGAACATTTTTAGCAAAAAGAAGCTTGTGCTCGTTAACACAGCTTTACTCTTACTTAGTGGCAATCTACTCTATGCACAAGAAAGCGCAAATATTCAGGTAGAGAATACAGCCAAAGAAACGATTGTAGATTATGTTGTAGAAGTTCCTGTTGCAGATTTAAAACTAGGAATTGGCGACTACAAGGCTACAGCAGGACAAAATGACATATCTCCTGTAGAAATCATCACTGATGTTTTTGGAGTACAAAAAGCTCTATTCTTAATTCCTTCCATAGATGGAAAAAAATCACAAGCGTATCAATTAACTAAAGGAGATTTACAAACCTACCCTAAAAGAACTTCTGCCGAGTTGACCCACAAGATAGGGGGACAATTCATTGGCAAAGAATACATCGGAGGACACTCGTGGGTAAAGACAAACTCAATGACTCTTCCCGGAACATTTACTGACCACTCATACTACATCAAATATGAAGGTCCGGGATGGGAAAGTGATAAAGTTGCCTTCCGTTTCTATTTAGACAACAGAAATGCCATTGACATCTTTGCCAAAGCCACTCCTGACCTTTCGCTAGTTGGTGTTGGCATGGACAACTTCGCTAACTATCATAATCTTGCAGCTTGGGGAATGGATAACCTGAAGGTTGGTCCAGCTCTTGGTTTGGGTTCTATTGCTGCTTGGGATGGCGAAAAAGCTGTGAGAGTAGCTGAAAAAGACAGCACTACTTGTACCATTGCAGCAGATGGCAAAATCCGTTCACAAGTAAAAACAACTTATCATGGCTGGCAAGTTAGCCCATCGCAAAAGGTTGACTTAACTTCGCTTATCAGCATTGATGCTGGAAGTAGAGGCTCACACATAGAATTAGTGACAGACAAACCAATAGACAACATCGCCACAGGAATCATTAAACTTCCCAATGGAAAGCTATCTGTAAAAAATGACACAAATAACGAATGGTCTTACATCGCTACATTTGGCAGACAGAGTCTGAATAAAGATATGCAAGGTTTAGTGGTGTTTGCGCGAACAAAGCAAATAAGAAAAATAAGTGAAGATGCTCTAAACCATGTTCTAATCTTACAGCCCGATGACAAAAACTATGTGGAATATTACATCATGTCCACCTGGGAGCTAGATGTAGAGCCAATCAGGACTGAAGCTGAATTTCAAAACTGCATCGATGAGTTCCTATTAAAACTTAATCAAAATATTAAGTACAAATTAAAATAAAAACTGTAACTTTTGCTCCTGAAAAGTAAAGCCATTTAATTTGTTCTCATTTTAACGACTTTGCCAAGCAATAGTTTTTAAGAGGTGTGGTGTCTGACGAAAAGTTCGCCCATAGATATTTCGCCGTTACGAAAATAGAAAAATAACGAAGAATACGAATTGATATATTATCTACTTACAAAGCCTTCTCTTTTACAGGAGAAGGCTTTGGAGGTATCAGACAATACTAAAAACAAAATTAAAATATTAAACATTATGGCAAGATTTAGCAGAATCGAAGTATGCAGCAAGATGTTGGAAACCGGGATGGTTCCGGTCTTCTATCATGCAGATTTAGAAGTCTCTAAACAAGTATTAAAAGCTTGTTACGAAGGAGGGGTAAGAGTATTTGAATTCACAAACCGTGGAGACTTTGCTCACGAAACTTTTGGAGAATTAAACAAATGGTTAGCAAAAGAATGTCCAGAAATGATTTTGGGTATTGGGTCGATTGTAGATCCAGGCACAGCCTCACTATTTCTTCAACTAGGGGCTAATTTCATTGTAGGTCCTTTGATGAATACCGAAATTTTCAAAGTATGTAATCGTCGTCAAGTAGCTTACGTTCCGGGATGTGGCTCCGTTACTGAAATCGGTATAGCGCAAGAGTTTGGTGCTGAATTTGTAAAAATATTCCCTGCAGGAAACGTAGGAGGTCCATCTTTCGTTAGCAATATCAAAGCACCAATGCCGTGGAGCAATATTATGGCTACGGGAGCAGTGGAACCGACCGAAGAAAATCTAAAACCATGGTTCGAAGCCGGTGTAGGATGTGTAGGCATGGGATCTAAGTTATTTCCAAAAGAAGCAATAAAAGCTAAAGATTGGGGTAAAATAACGGCAATCTGCAAAAATGCTTTTGAAATCATCAAAAAAGTAAGAAAATAACACATCACACCTAAAAGAATATCATGAACAAAGTTTTAAATGCGGCAAACGAAACAATGACGAAATACAGATGGACAGTCTGTACTCTATTGTTCTTTGCAACGACTATAAATTACATGGACAGACAAGTGCTGTCCTTACTACAACCTCGATTGGAGGAGATTTTCCATTGGACTGATAGTGACTACGGAACTATCACTGGCTTGTTTGCCTTAGCTTATGCCATTAGTATGATCTTTGTGGGACGCTTTATCGACAAAGTGGGCACTAAAAAAGGATATGCTTGGGCTATTGGTATTTGGTCAGTTGGTGCATGTATTCATGCACTTTGTGGCTTAATTACCGAAAAATGGACAGGTTTAGAAGATACTGCAGCCATTGCCAATGCCCCTGATGCCCTGATTCCCACTGTTGTTGTAGTCAGTATGACTGCTTTCATTCTTGGTCGTATCGTGCTAGCAATTGGTGAAGCAGGTAACTTTCCTGCAGCAATCAAGGCGACAGCTGAATATTTTCCCAAAAAAGACCGTGCATTTGCTACTGGAATCTTCAACTCAGGATCTAATGTAGGAGCGATCTTAGCCCCCCTTTCCGTACCATTTATGGCTAAAGCTTGGGGATGGGAAGCCGCTTTCTTAGTAGTGGGAGGTTTAGGATTTATCTGGTTGATTTTTTGGTTACTCCTATACAAAAAACCGGAGCAAAACAAATGGATGAATGATGCTGAAAGAGCATACATCAATCAAGATGCTGAAGAAGAAGGTGAAAAACAAACAGTAACAGAAGGAGCTGAAGCAAAAGTTTCTTTCTGGAAAATGTTACAATATAAACAAACTTGGGGTCTATTTTTAGGAAAATTCATGACCGATGGTGTTTGGTGGTTTTATTTATTCTGGACTCCAGCCTATTTAAAGGCCGAATATGGCATGATTGATGGACAAATTGCGCTTCCGATCGGAATTTTGTATACAATTACAGTTTTTGGTTCTATCTTTGGAGGTAAGTTCCCTAACTATTTTTTCAAAAAAGGGATGAATCCATATGAAGGACGTATGAAGGCTATGATGTATATTGCAATTGTTCCATTAGTGGTGGTGTTGGCGCAACCACTGGGTCATATCGGGGCTTTGGGAGGAAATGCTTATTGGATTCCGATCATTTTGATTGGTATCGGAGGATCGGCACATCAAGCATGGTCAGCAAACTTCTTCACAACAGGTAGTGACCTGTTTCCTAAAAAAGCAGTGGCTACCATTACTGGTATCACCGGACTTGCTGGAGGATTAAGTTCTTTTATCTTGAACAAAGGGAGTGGTATGCTTTTTGACTATAGTTTAGCCGAATGGGGAAGTAAGACTCCCGGCTATACCATTGTATTTACTTATTGTGCTGTTGCCTATATTATAGGATGGCTATGTATGAAATCTTTTTCTCCAAAATATAACCCTATTAAAGATTTATAAAATTTTATTATGATACAGAAATTGAATAAAACGACAGTAAGCAAACCTGATTTGCCAATCAAGATTCTACAGTTTGGAACAGGTAATTTCTTGAGAGCATTTGTTGATTGGATGATCGAAAAATCCAATGAAGCTGGAGTGACAAACCATGGAATAGCCATCGTGCAATCTACTGCCAGAAACAACGAAGTTCAAAATAAATTTGAAGAACAGGACCACCTTTTCCACGTATATCTGGAAGGAATTAAAAACAAGAAACCTATCAAAGAGGTGACTCTTGTTAAAAACATTATGACTCTGGTGAACGCTGCCAATGAGTATAAAAAATATCAAGAACTTTTCTTGAGTGAAGATTTAGAGCTGATTATTTCAAACACAACTGAAGCTGGAATTCGTTACGAGGAAGGTGATGATATCTTTGCTGAGCCTCCCGTATCTTTCCCTGCAAAGATAACAGCACTACTATATCAACGATATAAGAAATTTAATGGTGCTGCTGACAAAGGCTTGCTTGTAGTTTGTACAGAACTTATTGAAGACAATGGTTCTACATTGAAAGAATATGTACTGAAACATGTGAACCACTTTAAACTAGAAGCTGAGTTTGTGAATTGGGTAAACACTGCTTGTTCATTCTACGACACGCTAGTTGACCGTATCGTTCCCGGCTTCCCTAAAGAAAATATCGACGAAGTGAAAGCTGAAATCGGATTCGACGACGACCTCGTTGTTAAGGGAGAATACTTCCACGTGTGGGCTATTGGTGGCGACGATAAGATCAAAGCTAAACTTCCTTTAGACAAAGTAGGCTTGGATGTTATCTTCATGGATGACATTTCACAATTCAGAGCGAAAAAAGTACGTGTACTGAATGGTGCACACACTGCAATGGTTCCAGTGGCTTTACAACTTGGGTGCGAAACCGTAATGGATGCCTTCAATACTCCTGAAGTAGAAAAATATATCAATCAAATGGTTGATCAAGAGGTGTTACCTGTTATAGACGAAGATCCAAAAGAATTGAAAGCATTTGCAGCTTCTATTCTCGAAAGATTCTACAATCCATATCTAAAACATTATTTGAAAGATATCTCTCTTAACTCGATTGCTAAATGGGAGACTAGAGATTTTCCTACCATTCAGGATAATTATACAAAATTGGATAAAGAAGCCAAATTGGCGATCTTCTCTTTCGCATCACTACTTGTACTATACAGTGGGCATGCTGAGGTAAAATTTACTCCAACAGATACTCCTGAATTTGTAGAATTTATACAATCTACCTTCAATAAAGGCGATATCAAAAAATGGGTAAATGGAATCGTTCATCACAAATCAATGTGGAAGGTAGACCTAGCATCTGTTCCGTTCTTCGAGGAAGAAGTTGTTAAGGGTGTGGAAACAATTTTGAAGGATGGAATGTTAAAAGCATTAAAGACTATTCTGAACTAAACAAGAAGAGAAATTAATATGAGCAAATATATTAAACTAAACCATCTGGACAATGTAGCAGTTGCTGTTGCCAATCTTAATGTTGGTGATACGCTAACTGTGGAGGGACAAGAGATCAAAATTGCATCTGAAGTTCCTGTTGGCCACAAATTTGCATTAAAGGATTTAGCCATTGATGACAACATCATCAAATATGGCTATCCTATTGGGCATGCAACTCAAGCAATAAAAAAAGGAGAGCATGTACATACGCAAAACATTAAGACCAATCTACATGACAATCTTCAATATTCTTATGAACCTCAAAAAGTGGAACTGAATATTCCGAAGAGCGACCTGAAAGTAAATGGTTTCATGCGTTATGATGGACAAATGGGTATCAGAAACGAGCTATGGATTGTTCCTACTGTGGGCTGTGTTAATGGATTGGCACAAGCCATCATCGATAGAGCAAAGAGGGAGTTAGATCTATCGCATGTGGATGATATTCGTGTTTACACTCACAATTATGGCTGTTCTCAACTTGGAGACGACCATGTGAACACTCAAAAGGCATTGGCTGCTATTGCTAAACATCCAAATGCTGGAGGTGTGTTAGTGATGAGTCTTGGTTGCGAAAACAATCAAATTGATGATTTCAAGAAAGTGATGGGCACTTGGGACGAAAACCGTACTCGCTTCATTGTTTCACAAATGGTGAAAGATGAAATAGATGAAGGTTTCAAACTAGTGAAAGAGCTTATCGACAACATGAAGAAAGACAAGAGAGAACCACTTCCACTTTCACTATTAAAAGTAGGACTAAAATGTGGAGGTAGTGATGGTTTCTCCGGCATCACAGCCAATCCTCTTGTGGGACGTTTTTCAGACTGGGTGATCGCTCAAGGAGGAACATCTATCTTGACTGAGGTTCCTGAAATGTTTGGGGCTGAAACTATCTTGATGAACAGAGCTCATGACAAAGCGATCTTCCAAGACACTGTAAGCTTGATCAATAATTTCAAAAATTATTTCAGAAAATACGAACAACCAATTTACGAGAATCCATCTCCAGGAAACAAAGCTGGTGGTATTACAACACTAGAGGATAAATCTTTGGGATGTACTCAAAAAGGTGGTCATGCTGAAGTAGTTGGCGTATTAGATTATGCTAAACCAGTCTTGAAACATGGGCTAAACCTATTGAACGCTCCAGGCAACGACCTTGTAGCAGCATCTGCTTTGGCTATGTCTGGTTGTCAGATCGTACTCTTCACCACTGGTAGAGGTACTCCATTTGGTGCTTTTGTTCCTACAATGAAGATTTCGACAAATACAAAATTGTATGATTTCAAACCAAACTGGATTGACTTCAATGCAGGTTCATTGCTAGAGGGTAAATCAATGGATCAGTTGCTAGAAGAGTTTATTACCTTTACGATAGGCGTTTGCAATGGCAATCAACTAAATCATGAAAAAACAGGATTTAAAGAAATTGCAATATTCAAGTCTGGAGTAACTCTATAACAGCATTTTTAAACCAAATAATAAAGCAACACTTTTGGTTAGTGTTGCTTTATTATTTTCTATTCATTTTTCAAATCTATATGATCTGAAAAGTATCTAAATCAATCATTCTCTCCATATCTAGCTCATCCACAAATGTTTTATCGTGACTTACAAGTAACAAACATCCCTGATAGGCTTGTACAGCTAAACTTAAGGTAATCATACTATCAATATCAAGATTGTTAGTAGGCTCATCAAGGATCAACATGTCAGGAATCTTTTCTGAAACAAGTAAAGAACAGAGGGCTAGTTTCATTTTTTCTCCTCCACTCAGATTGACACAAAGCGTATCCCATGTTTCTTGTCCAAATTGAGACCGTACTAAATATTTTTTCACCAAATGTTCAGGCATGTTGACATTAAAGCTTTGAGCTTGCTCATATACTGTCTTCGTTGGATCAATCAACGAATAACTTTGATCGAGGTATAGATAGTCAAAGTCCGCCAATTTCAAGCTACCATCTGTAGGCAGATAACTACCCGTTATCAACCTGATTAACGTTGTCTTACCTGACCCATTAGAGCCTTTAATCAAAATACGATCACCACTATGAAACAGAAAATTAAGATCCTCACTCCACATTTTTTTCTCACCAAAAGCAAAGTTCATACTTTTAGCTTCAGCCAAAATCTTTCCTTGATGAAGTAATGAGCTATTGATCTCCAATTTCAGCTTCTTTGTGTTATCAATTTTTGCTTGTAGTTCTTGAATCGTCTCATTCAATTCACTTATTTTTTCTTCATGTTTTCCTTTTATTCCTGCAGTTGTATTCTCAGCTGCTCCTTTACGAGCATTGGCTATAATCCTTGGCAAACTTTTTTTCTCTGTCTTGCTTGCCCCCCTAGATTCTTGTTTTTGTCGTCGTTCTGCTACTTCTTGTTGCGTTTTTTTAGCCTTTTTAAGTTCTACCTTTTGAGCGTCAAACTGACGAAGAAGAGCATTTTCTTCTATTTCTTTTTGCTCTACATAAACATCATAATTACCTGTATAGCTTTTAACTCCATTGGAAGTTAATTCATAAATATCTGTCAACAAGTTCAACAAGGTTCTATCATGACTAACGACTATCATCGTTGCAGTAGAATCATCTATCCATTTATACAATAATTCTCGTCCTTTGTAATCCAGATGATTCGTTGGTTCATCCAAAATTACAAATCGAGGTTTATTCAATAAGACACCTGCCAGAAATACTTTCAACTTCTCACCACCACTCAAGTTTCCCAGTTGAGTTGTTAAATCAATCTCTTTAATCCCCCAGTATGCCAAAGCTACTTTCAGATCATTTTCTATTTCCCAGTCATCACCGAGCGTGTCAAAGTACTCTTGCTCAGCGCTACCTCCTAAAATCGCTTTCAGGGCTTCTAGCTTGGCTTGTACACCCAAGACATCCGCAATCGATTTATCATCATAGAGTTCTAGATGCTGAGGAATAATATATGGAGCTATTGACACTTTGATTTCTGAATGCTTCTCACTTTCACCTATCATTTGCAGGAGCGAGGTCTTCCCTACCCCATTTCGACCAACAAGAGCGATCTTTTGCCCTTCATTGACTTGCATAGAAATGTTCCGGAAGAGAACTTCTCCCGTTTGGTGTTGACGATTAAGATTTTGTATACTTACTATATTCATTTAAACTCAATATTATATATGTTGATAAAAAACAGTTATTGAGTTTCCTTCTATAAGAAAGTACAACATTACTCAAACAGGTCACAATTTGCGACTTATACATGAATAAAAAGTGTAGTAAATAGAATCAATAATAGATCAATATCTGAAGTTAGACATTGCAAAATAGAAACCCAATAAAGAGATGTAGTAAAGGTTTCGTGATCTATTACATTTTTATGATTTTAAGTAAATACTTCTACAAAGATAAATAAAAATTTATATTTCAAGCTATTTGCTTCTCTCGTTGCTTCTTTACTTTTTCCAATACACCAACAAAAAGTGTGGATAAAACAATGAAAGCATAGATACAGAATGGCATATACCAGACAATATAATCGAACAATTGATGCGTATAAGCATGCTGCACAAACATCACATACCATGACAATGGCCCCAATAGAGATATTAGTGTGGTCACTATCAAAGCTAAATTTCTACGTCGCACAGAAACAGATTCTGTTTTGCTCATTTTTTTTAAGAAAAAAGATGCTCCTAGTGTTATTAGAATAAAAATACCAAAACCGAAGGTTATATATGGAAAAAAATGCCACGAAAATATAGATCCTTCTTTCAGGTAAATCCATAGGACATCTAGCACCCCATTGCCTTCCATCGAACCACCTGTTACGGATCTCTTGGTGAAAGAAAAAACAAAATGTTCTAAACCTGCACTCCATGTGCCGATATAAAGTTTGATTTGGATAAATAAGAAACAAAAGCCGAATACAAATCCTAATATAACAGCTAATGAAGATTTTAAGAAAAAAGACAGACCCTGTTTCAAGTCATTTTTATGTTCTATTGCATGATAGATTATTGGGCATACTGCCATTACAGCCGTTGATGTTATAAACTCTGCTCCTGTTATTAAGAATTTGACAAAAACAGCAATTATCAAATAGATATAAACCTTCGTATCCGATACCTTATCAGGATATTTCTTCTTTTTATCTAAAACAAATAGCATTGTTATAAAAGGGATATAGAAACTCCATAACGCCCACCACAAGTTGTGAGAAAATCTCATCAGCCAAGGGCTAAAGAGCAAAAGTAGACACACTCCTGCTCCTATCTTATAACCATAATTTCGGCATACCCAAAAAACAATTAAAAAGAAAGCTAAGGCTGTCAACAATAAATTAACTATTCGGAACAGATTGAGTTTGTATGTATTATCAATAGGAAGAAGTATATGCAAAAGTCCGTAAACATTACCCATCATGTTAGGTTGAGTCATATAAATATCTTGCCAACCATCCACAACTTTTCTATTGTTTATATAGTCATCATACATTTGAGCCTGCACCATGCTGTGAGGAAAATTTTTAAGATTCTCTTGTTTACCCTCTGCAGCCTCCCAAAGTTCAGTTGTTACTGCGTTCCCATTTTCATCTGGCAGATATCTATAGTATACATAATTGGCAGGTAAACCTCCATGTGACATAAAACCATCAACCTCTGTCATTATTATTCGCCCCAAGGTATACCCTTCAGACCCTCTATCAAAACGATTATACTCTGAACTAGAAATCCTAAAAATGTTAAACGTAAAGCTTAAAAAAAATAATACAAAGATAGTTAAGCCAAAAAGTGTGTATCGATTGAATTTCATTTTAGTCTGATTTAGCATAATTCACCAAATTTATAAATTTTAATACACAAACAAACTTATTTGCTCTCTCAGTTCAATAAAATACAGCTAAAAACATGAAACTCTTTTGTAACTTCTTGTATTATAATTATGCTTTATTGAGAATAAAAATTATCTTTGCACGCCATAAAGTGTCTACTTTTAAGAGTTTAAAGCTTAACAACATGGCTTCTTCCATTCAAGCAGAATGGAGATAACATATTGATATGATTATATTTAAAAACAATTAAAATTAATAATAAAAACAAAATCTAAGATGCAAAACAAAGGATTTGTAGTAACATTTGCTATTGCCCTTGCATTGGTTTGTGCTTTTTATCTGTCATTTTCTTTTGTGACAATGACTTATGACAACAAAGCAATAGACTACGCAACTGAATATGCTGAGGCCAATTCAAATGGTAACACAGAATTGTTCCAAGAATTGTATAATAAGCAATACAATCACTATTTGGATTCAATGTCTACAGAGAGAGTTTTCTTAGCTTTCAGCTATGAAACGAAAAAAGATGGAATACCTGTACAAAAAGAATATGGGTATACTCTAAAAGAATGTCGAGAGAGAGAAATAGGCTTAGGACTAGACCTTAAAGGTGGTATGAGTGTCATCGTTGAGGTAGATGTAGCTGCTGTTCTAAAATCACTAGGTGATGGAGAAAACGAAGCTTTCGCCAAAGCAATTGAAGAAGCGACAGCTGAAAACAGAAAAGGGACTAATAGAGACTATATAACCATTTTTGTAGACAAATTCCAAAAAGCGAACGGCGTTGACAAGCTATCTGGTGTATTTAGCACAAAACTAAAAGATCAAATAGTTGCAGGAGACAGAGACGACAAAGTGGTACAAGTATTACGTACCGAACTTGAAGGTATTGCTGACAACTCATTCAGCATTCTTCGTACTCGTATCGACCGTTTTGGTGTTGTAGCTCCTAATATCCAAAAATTGGACAACCGTGCAGAACGTATCCAAATAGAGCTACCAGGAATCAAAGAACCAGAACGTGTGAAAAAGCTTTTGCAAGGAAGTGCAAATCTTGAATTTTGGAAGACTTACAAACAACAAGATGTTCAACCATTTATTATGGAGTTGGACAGAAAAACAACTGAAGCATTACAAGCTAACATTGCTGATTCATTAACAACTGACTCTACAAAAGCAATTGTTAACGACCTTGGATTCAACAAAACATTGAGCCAACATTTCTTATATCCAGGAAACATGTCAACAGTTGGTGTTGTACATAGAAATGACACTGCTGCTGTTAATAGAATTCTAGAGAAATATAAAGACTTATATCCTAGCGACATGAAATTTGCTTGGGCATTTAAAGCTCAAGATATAAGAGAGACTATGATTTCTCTTCATGCGCTACGAGGAAGTGGCGTTAAAAAAGGTCCAGCCCTAGACGGAGAAGTTGTAGTAGATGCCAAAGCTGACCAGTCTCAACGAGGAACGGCTTGGGAAGTGAGCATGCGTATGAATTCCACAGGGACTCAACGTTGGTCACACATCACAGGTGAGGAAAAAGGAAATGCAATTGCTATTGTTCTTGATGGATTTGTGTATTCTGCTCCAAATGTAAATCAACAAATTGATGGAGGACAATCATCTATCTCTGGAGATTTCACTCCTGAAGAAGCAAAAGACTTGGAGAACGTTTTGAAATCTGGTAAGATGAAGGCTGGTGTACATATCGTACAAGAAGATATCGTAGGACCATCATTAGGACAAGAAGCTATTGATGCAGGGGTTATCTCTTTTGCTTTAGCATTAGTTTTACTGATGATATACATTTGTCTTGCTTATGGAATTATCCCAGGACTTGTGGCAAGTAGTGCCCTTATAATAAACTTATTCTTTACGTTAGGAACATTGGCTGCTTTTGGAGCTGTCATGACACTACCAGGTATCACCGGACTTGTGCTATCTCTAGCCATGGCGGTGGATGCAAATGTGTTGATCTATGAAAGAACAAGAGAAGAATTAAGAGCTGGCAAGAATGTTAAGACAGCCTTGGCTGATGGATACAAAAATGCATTCTCTGCCATCTTTGATGCTAACGTTACTCAGATATTGACAGGTATTATTCTAGTTTACTTTGGTACAGGTGCCGTAAGAGGATTCGCAACTACATTGATCATTGGTATCATAGCATCATTCATTACAGCTGTATTCTTAACTAGAATATTCTATGAATTCATGATTGACAAAGGATATTTCCGCAACTTGACATTCACAACTGCTATTACCAAAAATCTATTTGTTAACGCGAAGTATAACTTCTTAGCGCATGCAAATAAATTCTTTATCGGATCAATTGTACTTGTTGTACTAGGTATCGGTTCCCTATTTATCAACTCACTGAATTACGGTATTGATTTCACGGGAGGACGTAACTATTTGATCAGATTCGAGAACACAGTGGCAACTGAGGATGTTAGAAATGCTCTGACTGCAGAATTCGACGGTTCTAACATTACTGTTCTTACTTCAGGATCCGCAACAGCAACTTCTGAATCAAGCCAAATGCGTATCACAACCAACTATAAGGTTGAAAATGCATCTGACGAAACAGAGGCTGAAATCAGAGGTAAAATGACAACAGCACTAAAACCATTCTTGGCTGAAGGAGAAACTTTCGACAATGTAGTGCAAAGTTCTCAACGTGTTGGTCCAAGTGTGGCTGACGACTTGAAGACTGCTGCTAGTATTGCCGTTGTGTTAGCCATTATCGCTATGGCGTTGTACATTCTACTTCGCTTTAGAGATGTTGCCTTCTCTGCAGGTACATTTATCGCTGTAGCTCATGATGCTGCCATAGTAATATTCTTATACTCTCTATTATACAAATTGATGCCATTCTCAATGGAGATAGACCAAGCATTTATTGCTGCTATCCTTACAGTTGTAGGATACTCTATTAATGACAAGGTGGTAATCTTTGACCGTATTAGAGAGATTAGAAAGAACTATCCAAAACGTGATGTAACCGAAACTATTAATGAAGCGCTTAACTCTACATTAGGACGTACATTGAATACTTCACTAAGTACCATGCTTGTGATCTTCTGTATTTTCCTTCTTGGTGGTGACACCATCCGTAGCTTTACATTCGCTATCTTCATTGGTGTGTTTGTAGGTACTTACTCTTCTCTTTTCATCGCCACTCCTGTTGCTTGGAGAATGCTTAAAAAGAAACAAGATAAAGAAGATAAAAAGTAATCTATACTTTTAGAATATATTGAAAAGGGCGATTGATTTGGAATCAATCGCCCTTTCTTTTATTTAACCTACTCCATCAATAGCAATAGACTATCAAGGAAGAGACAAGCTATAAAAAAACACCTCTCATCATATTGACGAGAGGTGTTTTGAAAATATAATCTAAGTCTATTTCTTAATTACATGTTCATTCCACCGCAAACGGGGATCACTTGCCCACTAACATAAGATGATAGATCTGAAGCTAAGAATAAAGCTACATTAGCTACATCTTCAGGTGTTCCTCCACGACGAAGAGGGATTTGAGACTCCCATTGTTTTTTAACTTCTTCTGGCAATACTCCTGTCATATCAGTGATGATAAAGCCTGGATTGATACAGTTTGCACGAATACCTCTTGAACCTAGTTCCTTTGCTATAGATTTAGCCAAACCAATCATACCTGCTTTAGATGCAGAATAGTTTGTTTGTCCTGCATTTCCTGAGATTCCTACTACAGAACTCATATTAATAATGCTTCCTCCACGTTGCTTCATCATAATAGGGCTACAAGCATGGATAAAATTGAACGCAGACTTCAAGTTGATAGTAATTACAGAATCCCATTGATCTTCTGTCATACGCATCATTAAACCATCTCTAGTGATTCCAGCATTATTGATAAGAATATCAATACTTCCGAATTCTTTATGAATTTCTTCTACCACCTTATGAGTGTCTTCGAAGTTGGCTGCATTTGATGCATAACCTTTGGCTTTCACACCTAGTGCTTCCAATTCTTTTTCTGTAGCTAGCGCATTGTCGTCTATTTTAAGATCTGTAAATGCAATATTAGCTCCTTCTGATGCAAGTTTCAAAGCTATAGCTTTGCCTATTCCACGAGCAGCACCAGTAATAATGGCGGTTTTACCTTCTAATAATTTCATGTAAATTCTATTTTAGTTCTATTTTAGTTTTTTCAACTTCTTATTTGTTAGTTTAATGTGAAAAATGAGATCTATCTTAGACTCATTTCTTTTTTATTCCTTGAAAAATTAAATATGTTATATTTTCTTTATTCGATTCTGTTGTATTCAGCAATGGATTGATCTGACCTCTGATATAAGGTACTTCTAAGCCTCTAAATGCGTGATGAAGAATCTCTGCCGTCACCTTCACATCAGGCATCTCAAAGATTCCTTCCTCAACTCCGGCTTTCAATATTTCGGTGAGGAGTTCGATCTCTTTTCTATCAAAAGACTTTCGCACATACTGCACCCTCCATATATCTCTGAAGAAGTCTGCTTTTAGTGTACCATTGCGCGCCACCACCGCTTTTATAGTATCAAATCTTGTAGATAAGAATAAGAGTAACTTTTCGTCTGCCGGCATTTGAGTATTACCTACTTCTTGCAGAGCCAAATACATTTTATTTAATTCCGTTTTTAGCACAGCCTTGTAGACATCGTCCTTGCTCTTGAAATAGGTATACAACGTGCGTCTACCTTTATGCGAAGCAATAGCAATATCATTCATGGTCGTATTTTCAACTCCCAATTTGGCAAACAGTTGGCGTGCAACATCTATCAATATCGTCTTCGTCTTATTCACTCTTTGATCTTCTATTTTCAGGCTGACTGCACAAAAGTTCTACAGCTGTGCAAATTTAAACAAATATAGCTAAATGTAAAACTCAATAGACTTAAAATAGCTTGTTTCTGCCGAAGTTCATCATAGTGTGACTAAGAAGAACTTTTTATAGTGTTTAAGTTTACTAATAATTACGACTTGGTCAGTTTTTTTTATACTTTTGTGCTTTCTTACGTATAATATTATTTCGAAAAAATGAGTAATACAAAGTATATTTTTGTTACAGGTGGTGTGATTTCATCTCTAGGGAAAGGAATTATTGCCTCGTCTTTAGGCAAACTGTTGCAGGCGAGAGGTTACAAAGTAACTATTCAGAAGTTAGATCCTTATATTAATATTGACTCAGGCACGTTGAACCCGTATGAACACGGAGAATGTTATGTGACTGAAGATGGGCATGAGGCAGATCTTGACCTTGGGCACTATGAGCGCTTTCTGAATCAGGCAACGCACAAAGACAACAATATTACTACTGGTAGAATTTATCAAAATATCATCAACAAAGAACGTAAAGGTGATTATTTAGGTAAGACTGTACAGATTGTACCTCATATAACTGACGAAATAAAGCGTAACGTCAAGCTATTAGGTTCTTCAAAATATAAATATGACTTTGTCATCACTGAGATAGGTGGTACAATTGGAGATATCGAGTCGCTGCCATTTATAGAAAGCGTACGTCAGCTTCGTTGGGAACTTGGTCGTGACGCTCTATGCGTACACTTGACTTATGTGCCTTACATTGCTGCAGCAAAAGAGGTAAAAACAAAACCGACACAGCATTCTGTAAAAGTGCTTCAATCGGAAGGCGTACAACCTGATATGCTTGTTCTACGTACTGAGCATACTCTAAGCAAAGACATTTTGCGCAAAGTTGCTCTGTTTTGTAATGTTGCTGTTGATTCCGTTATCCAATCGGTTGACGTTCCAACGATCTATGAAGTGCCCTTGATGATGCAAGAGCAAAAGATGGATGAAACCATCCTTCGCAAACTTGGAATGGATTATAGCAAAGAGCCAGAAATCACTAAATGGAAAGCCTTCTTAGACCTAAAAAATCAGGCAAAAGAAGAACTTACTATTGGCTTAGTGGGCAAATATGTAGAATTGCCTGATGCTTACAAATCAATTAATGAATCTTTGTTCCAAGCAACCATATATCATAAGCACAAGCTGAATTTACAATTTATTCAAGCAGACAAACTTACGTCCGAAAATGTTAGTGAGAAACTAAAAGCATTGGACGGGGTGATCATTGCTCCTGGCTTTGGTCAGAGAGGTGTAGACGGCAAACTACTTGCAACTAAATATGCAAGAGAAAACAATATTCCTACATTTGGTATATGTCTTGGTATGCAATGCATGGTTATAGAATATGCTAGAAATGTTCTCGGATTGGAAGATGCGAACTCCACAGAGATGAATCCTCAAACACCGTACAAGGTGATTGACTTGATGGAAGAACAAAAGAACATCACAACTCTAGGTGGTAGCATGAGACTTGGAGCTTATAAGTGTGAATTGGAAAAAGATTCCCTACTATATAATGCTTATGGGAAGAAAGAGATAAAAGAACGTCATCGTCACCGTTTCGAATTCAATGGAGACTTCACAGAACAATTTGAAGAAGCTGGAATGCGATGCACTGGAATCAATCCTGAGACGGGATTAGTGGAAGCTATTGAAGTGCCTAAAAACACTTGGTATGTTGGTGTTCAATTTCATCCAGAATATAATAGTACTGTATTAGAGCCTAACCCTTTATTTATGAGTTTTGTTGAGGCTGCTATAAAATATAAGAGTAATAAATAACCCTTAAAAATTATAATGGACAAAAATACAATTATCGGAATCGTCCTGATGATAGCCGTATTCGTTGGATTTACCATCATGAATAAGCCATCCGACGAAGAAATTGCAAAGCAAAAAGAGCAAGCTAGAAGAGATTCTATCACTTACGCTAGAAATTTAGAAGAGTCTGCTAAATTCTCCGAACCAAATACGAAAATCACTGAAGGCGAGAAAAAGATAGCACAAGCAGATGATTTTTTCACTGTTACTGAAGAGAAGGAAGACTCTAGTCTAGTTTTTGATCCACTACTATCGGCAACTGAAGAAGAGAAAATATATACTTTAGAAAATGAAAAGCTAAAGATTGAAATCTCGTCGAAGGGAGGACAAGTTATAAGCACTCAGATTAAAAACTATAAGGCTTATAATAAAACAGAACAAACACCTATCGACTCAGTTTTCCTATTCGACAGAGATGCACAAATTTCTCTGATATTGACAAACACTAAAGGGAAACAGTTAAGTACATCGGATCTCAACTTTCATTCAGTGGGTACAACCAATGAAAGAGAAATCACCATGCGATATGCATATGGAGACAAACAATACGTTGACTTCGTATATATGCTAGATGATTACTTCTTAAAATATCACATCCAAATGGTGGGAATGAAAGAAGTTGTTCATCGTGACACTGAAGGTGTTTTCCAATTGGCTTGGAATCAAAAAATGCGTTTACTGGAAAAAAGTGCCAAAAATGAGCAACAAAATTCGAGTATAAGGTTTAAGAGAAATACCGGAGATGTAGATGGCTTATCAGAAACAAAAGATGAGGAAAAAGAAATTTCTGAATCAACTAAATGGCTAGCATTTAAAAATCAGTTTTTTGCATCTGTTCTGATTGCTGATGATAAATTTGAGAATCTAGTGCTAAACTCTAAGATAACCGAAAGAGATAGCTATCTAAAGTCATATGATGCAATGATTTATATGCCTTCGAAAGTAGACATCAGTAACAATCTGATGAGCGCTGGCATGACATTCTATTTCGGCCCATTAGGCTTTAGTCACTTAGCTAGTTTTGATGATGGCAAAGCTGACAATGAAAAGCTTACACTTGACGAACTCGTTCCTCTTGGGTGGGCTCCACTACGTGTGATCAATAAATATTTTGTAATTCCAGTGTTCAACCTACTTAGTTCGACAGGTATGGGAATAGGAATTGTAATTTTATTATTGACCGTCATTGTCAAAATCATCATATCGCCATTGACTTACAAATCGTTTATGTCTTCTGCTAAGATGCGAGTGTTGAAACCTCAAGTGGAAGAGCTAAGCGCCAAATTTCCTAAACAGGAACAAGCCATGGAAAAGCAACAAGCTGTGATGGCGCTATATAATAAAGCTGGGGCGAATCCAATGGCCGGATGTATTCCTATGCTATTGCAAATGCCTGTATTGATTGCATTATTTAGGTTTTTCCCTAATGCAATTGAGCTACGTCAACAAAGCTTTTTATGGGCTAAAGACTTATCAACGTATGATGCTATTGTGACTTTCCCTAGTATTCCATTGCTCGGAGATCACTTGAGCTTATTCTGTATTCTGATGACCATCACTAATGTTATCTATGCTAAGTTTAATATGCAGATGACTAGTACTGGACAAGATCAAATGCCAGGTATGAAATGGATGATGTATCTGATGCCAGTTGCATTCTTGTTTATTTTGAATGACTTCCCTTCAGGTCTTACGTACTACTACTTTGTGTCACTGCTAATCACTATTCTATTGACATTGCTATTCCGTTTCTTTGTAGACGAAGAAAAAGTATTGGCAAAGCTAGAAGCTAATAAGGCAAAACCTAAAAAGAAATCTGGTTTTATGGCTCGTTTGGAAGAAGCACAACGCATGCAACAACAACAAATGAAGCAACAAAACAAGAAGAAAAGATAAGAAATAATACATTTTTGAAGTTATTTCTCCTAAAAGGTTAGTATATTTAAGATATGCTAACCTTTTATATAAGGTCAACATTGGTCCAACAGTTCAATATTATTCTTTAACTAAAATCATTATTATTATGACAGCAAGTATAGTAGAAGCAAAACAAAAGATTAAGTATTGGTGGATATCTGTGATAGCTGGTCTTTTAGCTATTGCAGTTGGAGTGCTGAGCTCATTGGAGCCCATTGTTACCATAGGAATATTGACAGTTTTCTTCATTGCAAACTTTTTGATTTCTGGTATTATTGACATCATATTTGCCATAGCAAATAGAAATAAATCATCTGAGTGGGGATGGACTCTTGCTGGTGGCTTGGTGAACTTGCTGTTCGCAGCTATTCTTTTGGCATTACCAATAGCAAATATGACCATCTTTATTTTTTATGTAGCTTTTTATATAATGCTACAGTCGTTTATGCAAATTTGGGCAGCTTTTTCACTGAAACGCTACAGACTTAAAAGTTGGAGAATGTTCTTAGCTTTAGGTATAGCAGGTTTAATACTATCACTCATTATGATCTTCCAAATAGAAGTTGCCATTTCATTTATCACCATTATATTCTCTGCTTCGCTCATCTGCTATGGGCTATTTAGGCTTCTTTATGGCTTAAGACAGAGGAAACTAAAGGGACTCATAGAAGAATTATAAAATTCAAAATCTTTTTACTTAATAAACATGTTCGAAAAAATTCTTGTACTACACTTTATCCTTTTTTTAGCATTAAGCTTAAACTCTCAAAATTCAGATAATAAACTAGTAGAAAAACTTGTTGAAAAGGGTGTTCTATCTAAAGAAGAGGCGAAGGACATCATCAGCGATATGGCTGAAGAGGACGACAAAAAAATATCAACCAAAGATTGGGAGAGTATTAAGAGTCTGGTAAACAATAAATACTTACAATTGGGGGGGTACTCGCAACTTTTATACACCTATAGCAATACGCAAGAGAACAAGCATGAAGGTGATGTAAGAAATGTTTTCTTATCCATAAAAGGAGAGCCTGTCAAAAATGTAAAATATCTAGTTTTTGCAAATTTAAGAAATCCCTCATTGACTGAATATTATGTAGACTGGACTCCTTTAGAGGAGTTGCAATTTAGAGTCGGTCAGCAGAAAGTACCACTTTCGATTGAAAATCAGCTATCTCTGTCTGCTGTCGAATTTATTCAAAATGGTAGATCGGTCAACTACCTAGTGGGTGGCGGCAAGGATGTCATCACTCTTTACAACGGAAAATCAAGCGGCGGCCGTGATATGGGAGTTAAAGCCTATGGAAAATTGTTGAAGCTAAAGAATCATTCATTTATCGAATATGATCTAGGAATTTATCAAGGATCAGGGATAAATAAAAGTTCTCCTAGAAGCAATAAAGATTTTATAACTAACATCTTACTATCTCCCTTCCAAGGATTTCGCATCGGAGGAGGAGTACAATTTGGAGAAACAAAATATCAGATGCCACAAGAATCTATACCAACAATCCATGGACGAAATAGATGGATCATCAGCTCAGACTTTAGGCATGATACCTTCTATGCACGAGCTGAATGGATAAAGGGTAATGATGGCAATATCAAAAAAGAAGGGATGTACGGAATGTGTAGTTGGAGTTTTGTCCCAGACAAATGGGTGTTATTGGGAAAAGTAGATTACTATAACAATAATACAAAAGAAGGATTGAAAGTGATGGACTACTCCACGGGAGTAAACTTTCTTTTGAGCAAAGCTTGCAGATTGCAAGCAAATTATACTTATTCTGACTTCAACAAAAAATGGGGAGATAAAAATTCTCATCTCGTAGAAGCTCAATTCCAGATTATCTACTAATCCTAAGAAACCCTCATTAGTGAAATTATATATAGCAATAAAGCCAATGGTATGTGATATTGGATTTATTGCTATACTTTTGTCATAAACAGATATAATAAAAGAGGCTTCATAGAGAAGCCTAAATAAGATCATGATTAGATATCTACTTATTCTCATAACAGTTATTTTTTCAACTCAACTCCTTGCTCAAAACGACAATCAACTTCTATTGAAAAAGCTAGTAGAAAAAGAAATTCTCACTAGCGAAGAAGCAGAAGAGATAGCACAGGAAACAAAGAAGGAGCAAGTATCTCAAGACAAAAATTTCACAGAGAAAGTCAACTCGATACTTAATCCGAAGCCATATCTTCAACTTGGAGGCTATGCCCTACTCCATCAATCATACAGCAACACTAGAGATGTCAAAAATCAGTCTGCCATCCGATTTGCCTTTCTCTCAATGAAAGGAGAACCGATCAAAAATTTAAACTACTTCATTCTTTTTAGTATTAGGCATGCAGAACTCACAGAATGCAACGTGAGTTGGAAACTACACGACGCATTACAGTTTAAGGCCGGAATGCAAAAAACGTTGATTGCTCTTGAGAATCAAATATCACTAGTCAACTTAGAGTTTATACAAAATGCCAAAATGATGGACTATCTCATTGGAGGAGGCTATGATGCTATTGGTATTCAAAACGGTAAACACAACTCTGGACGTGATATTGGAGTCAAAATGTTTGGAGAGCTTTTTAAGCAAAACAATCATTCACTCATAGAATATGCTATAGGGATGTATCAAGGAAGCGGTATCAATACTCCTGCACAAAGAAGTGACAAAGACTTTGCAGCTAATGTATTAATCTCTCCAATCGAAGGCTTTAGAATAGGTGGCGGAGTATATCTAGGAGAAGCTGTATATGGTATAGAAGGCAAATTACCTAAGCAAGCTCATGTAAGGAATAGGTGGATTGCAAGTTCAGACTTAAAAAAAGATAAAGTTTCAGCTAGAGTAGAATATGCGTATGCTAACGATGCTGGAGTAAATAAAGAGGGATGCTATGGTGTATGTTCGTGGAGATTCCATCCGAAATTAGACTTACTAGCCAAATTAGAATATTACAACGATGACAAAACAGTGGGGCGAGAATTTATGGACTACGGTACTGGACTTAACTTTTGGTTTGCCAAAATGTGTCGCATTCAAGCCAATTATACATATACTGATTTCTCTAAAGTTTGGGGACAAAAGAATTCACATTTAGTAGAAGCTCAATTACAAATAGTATTTTAAGCCCTGATCGATAAAAAAGATAGAATAAGATCAAGAGTTTGTATCTTTGTTACATAAAAGACTACAGTTATGGCAAACAATAATATAATAGCAGCAATATCAACACCTCCCGGAATTGGTGGTATTGCTGTAATAAGACTATCCGGAGCAGGATGTATAAAGCTAGTAGATCATGTTTTTGAATCGCCTAGTGGCAAAAAGCTTGCTGATCAAAAAGCTAACACCGTACACTTTGGAAGCATCAAAAAAGATGGTACTATCATAGACGAAGTGCTTGTTACAGTATTTCACTCACCTCATTCATTTACTGGTGAAGATAGTATAGAGATTTCTTGCCATGGTTCTATTTTTATTCAGCAAAACATACTTCAACTGCTATTGAATACGGGAGCATCATTGGCCAAGGCTGGAGAGTTTACTCAACGTGCTTTTCTGAATGGCAAAATGGATCTTTCGCAAGCCGAATCTGTGGCTGATCTGATAGCTTCTACATCTGCCGCAACACATCGCTTGGCCATGAATCAGATGAGAGGAGGATTTAGCAAAAAACTAAATGAGCTAAGAGTACAATTGTTGAATTTCGCTTCTTTGATAGAGTTGGAACTCGACTTTTCAGAAGAAGATGTAGAATTTGCAGACCGAAGTAATTTATTGAAGTTGGCCAGTGAAGTACAGAAACACATTTCAAAATTAACCGATTCATTCAGCATAGGTAATGTCATCAAAGAAGGAATTCCTGTAGCTATTATTGGAGAAACGAATGCCGGAAAATCGACATTACTGAACCTGCTATTAAATGAAGAAAAAGCTATCGTATCGAACATACATGGTACCACTAGAGATGTAATAGAAGATACGATCGTTTTCAACGGTATAACGTTTCGTTTAATAGATACTGCAGGAATCAGAGAGACTAAAGATGCCATAGAAACAATTGGAATAGAACGTACCTTTCAAAAGATAGAGGAAGCTTCTATTGTCTTGTGGGTCATAGATGCAAAATCATCAACAGAGCACATAGAAGAATTAGCCAACCAGATATTACCACTAGCCAAAGACAAAAAGATCATATTGGTTTTCAACAAAATAGACATAATAACGACAGATGATCTACAAGCTCTACAACAGATATTGAACGATAAGATAGAAGATCGACTTTTCATTTCTGCCAAAAGAGAACTAGGTACAAATGAACTAGAAGATAAGCTAGTGGAGCTCGCAAATATTCCACAAATAGGAGAACAGGATATTATTGTAACTAATCTTCGCCATTATGAGGCTCTTCAAAATGCTCTCACAGCTATTCTAAGAGTTTCTTTCGGCTTAGAGCATGAAACTCCAACCGATTTCATAGCACAAGATATACGTGAGTGCCTACACTATATCGGCGAAATAACAGGAGACATTTCCACAGATGAGATATTGGGAAATATTTTTAGCAAGTTTTGTATCGGCAAATAATAACTAATCAGCATTAATCGAAAATAATTATCAAACATCAGAAAGCCACTATTTTATAGTGGCTTTTCTTTTGCCTTGCTCTATCTTTGTCTATCAATAACAATGGTTGTTTTGATGAATTTTGACGCATTCTTGTACCGAATAGTTAAAATCTAGAATTTACGCATTGTTTTAATACCAAGATTATATACATTTGCAACACCATGCAACATGGTGATGCATGAAGCAACAAAAAATGGGCGAAACAAGGAAATAATATGTCTGTAAAAAGAGAAATAATTAAACTATGTGAGCATTGTGGTAATACTTTTACTGCACAAAGGACAACGACTCGATTTTGTTCACACCAATGCAACTCTAGATCTTACAAACAACGTAAGAAAGAAGAGTTGAATACTTCTTCAGCTTCAAACAGAAGTTTCAAAATAGTTGGAATTAATTATTCGACCATGCAAGAGATGGAACGCTTGAGTGCTGAGTATGAAAAAATAGAGCATAAGGAATTTCTATCAGTTATAGAAACAGCTTTTCTACTTAGTGTGGAACGCACTACTATTTATCGATATTTGAAAAGAGGAAGATTGAAAGCTGTACAGATGGATGGTAAAACTTTTATTCGCCGTTCCGATATTGATGCTATGTTTGACAATGCCCAAGAATATGAATCGAAAGCTAAACCGAGTGTGGAGCAGAAACCCTTAACTGAGTTTTACACTGTAGAGGAAATCAAAGAGAAGTATGACATCAAAGAATCTTGGTTGTATAAAATTATTAGAGAGAATGAAATTCCTAAAACATTGATAAGAGGCAAGTCCTACATCAGTAGATCACACGTTGATAAATATTTTGAGAAAGCTGGTTATAACGAACATCAAGATATTGAGGAATGGTATTCAGTAGAGGACATTATGCAAAAATATGGATTGACAACAAATGCAATTTACAGTTTTGTTTCCGAAAATCAGATTCCCAAGAAACGAGATGGACGCAAGACACTCTACTCTAAACATGACTTTGAGGTTGCTAAAGGTTATGCTGAACCAGTGCAAGAGGAATATTATTCAGTGCAAGAAGCGATGCAAAAGTTCGATCTCACTCGTGATGCTCTCTATCATTATATCAAATATCACAATATCACGAAAGTGAAAGAAGGGCGATATATAAAGATATCAAAAACAGAATTAGACAATTTATTCAACCCTCAAATAACACAATAATATGACTACAATTACGAAAGTTCATCTCAGACAGAGGGATATGACCAAAGGACGGATTAGTCTATACCTCGATTTCTACCCTGCAATTCGTGATCCTCATTCGATGAAGATGACACGCAGGGAGTATCTAGGTATTTATATTTATGCTAAGCCTGCTAATGAGATTCAGAAAGAATACAACAATGAAATGTTGATGAAAGCGGAGGCTATCAGAAGTATTCGGGTTCAATCCATTATCAACGAGGAGTTTGGCTTTTTGGATAAGAACAAAGCGAAATCTGACTTCCTACTCTATTTCAAGGACAAGGCAGAAAAGAAAGACCAAAAATGGATGAAAGTATATATGCACTTTTCTAACTTTGTGAAAGGAAAATGTACTTTTGGAGATGTTACAGTTGATCTGTGCAATCGGTTTAGAGATTTTCTACTGAATGCAAAGCAGTTGAAAAACAAAAACATGAGAATCTCTCAAAATTCGGCATCAGGATATTTTTCTACCTTTAGAGCTTTGTTGAAAGTAGCCTACAAAGAAAAATTCTTTAGAGAAAACTTGA
>CALKIV010000022.1 GCA_937995835.1 uncultured Dysgonomonas sp.
CCGGAAAACTGTCGAAGTCCTCTTCTGTATATTCCCATAGCTTATCTAATAAAGCCAGATTATCAGGATCAGTATCTAAGTAAAGATGTTCTTGTGGTGGAAAGAAAAAGGCTGTGGTAAACATTTGACTATTATCATTTAGGTTGATACACTCTACTGTCTCAAAAATAGGGTAACGATAACCTTTGGTATACCATTTATAAGAAAGAAGCTTGCGCCCTTTGTCGTCTTCAATCTCCGAAACCAAATCTTTAGAGGTATCTAGTATGGTTTGTTCCGACTTAACCCGAAGTACAGGATTGATAGTGTCTCCCGAAGGAAGTATCATCTTTCCAAAAGCATCGGCATGCATCATTATTTTGCCCTCTGAAGTGATGTTAACAGCTCCTGAATATATTCCTTGAGACTGGTAAGGTGAAGAAATCTGCTGTCCGTAATTTAATGGAAATTTAAGATTGATCAATGGTTGCAGGTTCTCTTGTTTGACTGCGACATTCTCATGCCCTAAAAGCACAAGAGAGTCAAAGTTCTGATAGAAATAATACATGGTATTATGTTCAGTCCCAATAATCAGTTCTACTTTTTTAGTCGTTTTCTTATCAAACTGATTATATCCCATCACATAAACGCTATCTCCAATCAGTGGAGCATCGGAGTAGACCAGTTCATATTGATCATTGATCAGTTCCAAATCACTAAAATCCCATAAGTGGTTCGCACCTGCTTTTCCCGGGTCTTTATATTGTACTTGTTGTTTGACAATTGCATCACCTGAACGAAGGCTATTATGATCTGCATTGAGTTGCGCATAAAGACTAAAAGTCAATAGTGATGAAAAGATAAGTGTGTAAAGTCTTTTCATAGATTATAGATTAATAAATGAATAAAGGAGCTTTTTACTTTTATTAAGAGGTAGAAAGCTTGTGTGTTCAAATAACTAATTTAATATTAAATTAATATTAATTATAATTTAACAAGATGTCTTAAAACATTAAATAAAAGAGGTAAAAGCTTTTCGAAATATCTTTGAATATTCTTATATTTAGGGAATTAATCTAAACACACAAGTGTTAATATATACACTTATAGAATTATCCACTCCTTTTTTCAACTTCATCTATTTAATAAATCTTAAACACTAAGCAATGAAACATTCCATCAAATTATTTACCCTTATCACACTGTTTTACTGTCTCTTTACATCTTGTAACGATGAAGTAGAGAGCTATCGGGAAACTGAAAAAAATATAGAAAATGTATATCCTGTTGCTATAAAATCATTCATGCGAACAAAAGCAGCAGTAGTCCAAAATAAACAATGGGAACAGAATGAAAAAATTGGAATTAAGTTTCTTAATGGAACCACTTCTCAACAAACTAAAATAATGGAATATGCTCGTGAGTGGGAAAAACACATCAATCTACGGTTTGTGCTAGATTCTCAGAACCCTAGTGTTATTATTCATATAGCTAATCCGGATCTTGATGAAGTGGATAAAGTGAATTGGTCTTATTTGGGTACAGATAATACAAAAATAGCAAGAACTGGCGAAGCTACGATGAACTTAGTGTTGAAATCTGGAGATGAAAATACTGAGTATTTTAAAGGAATAGTGCTAATGGAGTTTGGGCATGTATTAGGACTGATTTATGAATACCAACGATATGCAGGAGATCTATCCATTAAGTACAATATCAATGTTGATTATTCGGCAATCAATGATTTAATTTTTGATCATTGGCGATCAGATTATGAAGGTATTTGGGAGTTAGAAGGAGTGTCAGTTTCAGAAGAAGATGTAGTGCATACTCTTGTGCAGCCTGATGGGGAGGTAGTTAAGTTAGATTGGTCTTTTGATCCTCAGTCCATTATGCTCCCATATTTTGGAAACTCTATTATTTATTATAAAGAGTTTCCCTTACGAAATGTAATCTCAAAGCCAAATACTAAACTTTCAGAGAAAGATATTGCTTACATCAAACAAATATACCCAAAAGGAGATGGGGAGGAGCTTCAACCTGATCCATTTGTGAAAGGTAGGAGAGAAGAGAGAGTGTATAAAAGAAACCTAAGTATTTGGAATGCTAATTTTGAAGACTCTAGAGACTGGGATCAAAGTGAAATTATCAGGTCTGATTGGTCTAAAGCGACTTATCCTATACAGGAAATAGATGAATATTGGTGGTTTGCTAAATCCATAATAACTGATTATAGATTTAGGAAAGCCAATGATACATATTTAAACTGGCTCGGATATTCGGATGCAGAGATTAATAATTGGAACAATGGGTATCTCAAACCGGGACAAAGTCCATTGACCAATGAAACAATGAACACAACATATGGCTCCCCAATGTTCTTGAGAGAGGGTGTGCATCATTGGCTGCCTTTATGGAATACTAGATTTGATGAATGGAACGTATATTATAATAATCAGGAGCTACCCAGTGGATTAACAACTGTTATAGAAGAGGCTGATGAATCAACCTTGACAAGTTCTGTAAGAAGTAATTCTAGTAATCCATATTTCAAATTTGGTTATTGGGCAGATAATTGGTTGACTGAATTACAGAAACCATGTACAATAAAAAAAATAGTTTGCTTTTTTGAAACAGTAGGTAAAGTTGATATCTATTTAGGATATAGCGATGGAACATCTTACAGAGAGAGTTTTGAAACAGTGGCAGGAAAAAACATATTAACCTTAAATATTCCTGTAAAGAAGCCTGTGAAAAAATTCTCAATAGGAGTAGGTGCAGGATCTATAAAGGTTGATAAAACACGAACACAAGAGAAATTAGGGCAGATTGGTTATCAGCCAGATAGATGGACTGCTCATACAGCCAATGATTGGAGTCTTGGTATTGGATTGTATATAGATCCTTATCAAGAATTGATTGCAGAAGAGAAAGGTACATGGAGGACCCCTGAATATGAGGATATGATGCAACTTATAGGGCAAGCTCCTCGAACAACCGATAATATTTTTCTTGATATAATGAATTTCCTTGGAGCCAATAGTGACACAGATAATTTACCATATAATTTTAAGCATACTTATGAAGGAATCTCAGGTTTAAACTTATATCCGTTAGGGGCTAAAGGAGGGGGGTATAAAGGAGAAGGACAAAAACCTCCTTTGGTTCATCCGATTGAAAATTCTTATATAGATGGAACAGGTGAGACCATTAATGGCTTTGGAATGTATAGTGCTATTCATATTGGAGAATGGAATGATATAATTGGCAAAAACACTCATAAACGCTTACTCTTTGTGTCTGGCAATGTGTTTGGAGGACCAGAAGTAATTAGAATAGACCCCGGATATCCCAATGCTGTACAATCAGCACAAGTAAGATATTGTTCGAAAAAGTCAGATGAAGAATTAGGTTATAAAATGTATATAGATGAGAACAACGACAAGATATTAATTTTAGATTTTCCTCTTAGTGAAGTAGATCAAAAGACGGTTGAATCATTGAAAGAACTGCCTAAAGGCTTGTTAAGGGGGATTGCTTTACGATATACTAATAGAGAGCAACGACAAGTCTGCAACTCTTTATCTGAAATAAAAAATGAGGCTAAAAATTATGATACAATTATCAAAAAATAAAAAATGTATTTACATTTGAAGCATATCATACTTTTAGATAATATGCATACATATAGTCAAAAACTAAGCCTAAAGGGAGGTGTCTCATAAGTTGTACAAGCCCCTTAGGCACATGCTATCCATTTGGACACATACCTTGTCCGAATGGATAGTTTGTATTCAAAAATCATCAATTGCATTTTTCTTACCATCTGCACCTCCTTTTCCAAAATTGATTGCTGTTAAGGTGGCTGTTGCCCAATTATACCCTATCATCTTCAAACGCCATTTTAAATTAAAAGATTAATCATCTGTTGTTCATTATCTTTTCTGATTTGTTTTGAGATCGAACTTTACATCTTTATTTAGTGATACTTCATTAATTCTTTCTATTTGTTTATTTAGAAAATAGTCTGCGTACTCTTTATAGTTTCTAGTCTCATAAAAATAGATAAGACCTTTTTTATATTTCAGCACGTCACTTTCTTTAATAGAATATACCGGCACAATATTATTATTCATCATAACAATGCTTTCCAACAGTCTTGATGTTCTTTTATTTCCATCGATGAAGGGTTGTAATCTTGCTACATTACAATGCAGATAGATTGCTTTTTCCAAAGGGTTTTCTATCTTCTTATGTTCTTCTATAATTTCATTTAATTTTTTCTCTAGTATTTCTTTTTCTTTGGGTGGCACATAATCTGTTCCTGACATTGCTACGCCTTTTTCTCTTATCTGTCCTTTATTTTTAGTTTCTACCAATTGATCAGCGAGCATAGAATGAATAGTCATTATATTTCTATAGTTAACATCTAATTGTCCTTCTTTCTTAAGATGCTCCAATACTGTGATAAAGCCGTTATATAGATTTTTCAACATTTTAGCATCCTCATATCTTTTTTCAGAGGTAATTCCATCAGTCAACAAAGCTTCTGTTTCCATGTAAGTATATGTATTTCCTTCAATTTTTCCTGAATAATAGCACCATACTACAGCTAATCTTTTCAGA
This sequence comes from uncultured Dysgonomonas sp., assembly GCA_937995835.1. Classification (GTDB taxonomy): domain Bacteria; phylum Bacteroidota; class Bacteroidia; order Bacteroidales; family Dysgonomonadaceae; genus Dysgonomonas. Next base: position 4,606 of record CALKIV010000022.1, read on the forward strand.
TCGGACGAACTTAGTTCCGATAACTTCGCATATTGGTTCTCCGTTATAAACTTTGCTTTTTTAAGTTGTGTATCATCAAAAATTCTTTCCATTATCTTTTTTGAGTTAGATCATCGTTAAAATTTTTATTCCTATTTGATCAAACTATAAATGTAGTGAATCTGTGATTTTTTTTCTTACCTTTACCTTTACAAAGAGCTACAGAGATGTAACTTTGTGCATGAGAGGAAGGTTTTAATGGCATAGCTGTTTTACTTCTAAACATAAAAAGCTAAGGATTGCATTATTGCAATCCTTAGTGTTTATATAATAGTTTGATAACATGATACGTTGTTATTTCTTGACGTGTTAGCGTATCAATATGATTACCTTTTAATTTATTCTACTTG
>CALKIV010000023.1 GCA_937995835.1 uncultured Dysgonomonas sp.
ACTTTTGATGGAAAATCTTTTAAAGAGGATGGATGAGGATGCTTTGTAGATGACATTGAACTACCAAGTTGGTATTTATTTGAAACTAACAATTTACTAGCTATTACATCTCAAAAGGGTGTGCTTTTCATATCATACAGTCTAAAATATGACTAAAAATACTTTTACCAAGTTGGCAGAGGAATGTGTTTTTACTTCACAACTTTGCAACAAACAAATAAGTTGCGATTATGGAAGTAATAACTATAGAAGCTAGAGCTTACAAAGAACTATTGAGCAAATTAGATGAGATTTCTTTATATGTGAAACAACATTCTGAAAGTAAAAGAGATGTTTGGGTAGACAATCATGATGTGTGTAAATATCTGAATATAAGCATAAGAACATTACAACGTTTGCGTTCTCAAAAGTTGGTAAATTTTTCAATCATTCGTGGGAAAACATACTATCAATTAAGTGAAGTTGAGAGAATGCTGGACGAAAACTTGATAAAAAGTAATCCTGAAGGTTTCCAAGAATTACTAGATAACTATTACAAACATGTTAAATAAGAGGTCAATACTCGATAAGACCAATAATGGTTTTGAAGTTTTTCGATTTTATATTTCAAACAAGTGGCAATTGGGTAAAAATTTCCATAATCCATTATATGAAGATAAAAAAGCTTCATGCAATATTTACTTTGACAGAAGTAGTCGAATATATAAAATGAAAGATTTTGGTGATGATAGTTACAGTGGCGATTGTTTTTCTTTTGTGGGGAGAATGAAGAATTTGGACTGTAATAATGGAGTTGACTTCATCAAAATACTGAAAAGTATTGATAAAGATATGTCTTTATGTCTAGAGGGATCAGATTATTCGTCTTTACATACACCAACATCCTTAAACGTAAATGCATCACCAGCGGAACCTCAAAAATCTAAACCTTATCAGATTGTACAACAAAAATTTTCGCCTGAAGAATTAAACTTTTGGCTACAATCAGGAATAGATTCTGAAACACTAAAACTATATAGGGTTGTTTCACTGAAAGAGTGTATTGTCTAATGTCACAAATTTTTATTTCGATTTGGCATACAATAAAAGTATGCAAGAGCGAGGTCATAATTGGGGTGGTTTTGTAAACGAATACACCTCTTTCGATATGGTGCCATACAACATTTACAGCTCTGTACGTGTGTCTCTAGATGGCAAGCCCTTAGATATTCATGGTGTAGCAAAATCTAAATTGAAGTTGAACAAAGAAGCACGCAAAAATATTTTGGGTGTGCAAGGTCAATTGTGGGCAGAAACAATACGAAGTTATGATATGATTGAGTATCTGCTTTTTCCAAAACTATTAGGATTGTCGGAGCGGGGTTGGAATGCTTCGCCTATCTGGCAAGATGATACAGATGATGTACGCTATGTTAAAGAATTGGTGACTTACAATGCCAAAATAGTGTCGAAGGAATTGCCCCGATTGGCAAAATATGGTGTCCATTTCCGTTTGGCTCAACCAGGGATTAGTGTAGATAACAATATGTTGTCAATGAATTGTGCCAAACCTGATGCCGAAATTCATTATACTATTGATGGTAGTGAGCCTACATCAAGTTCTACTTTATGGACAGCTCCTGTTGAGTGTGGTGCAGAATTGATAAAGGCACGTTCGTTTTATGTAGGAAAACAAAGTAGTACCACTATTTATAGCACTGCTGATAACTAGTTGTTTAAACGATAAGAAGTTTAGCCCAGATTCAAGATTATGCAACATCAAAATAAAGTGGAGTAATATCAGCTTATATTGTTGTATTTCATAAGTAAGAAGTTACGTAATCGTGATTTGTTGTTTTGTCTAAATTGTTATCTATACACTATTTAGCAATAACAGACACAAGTCCTTTTTTACAATCTCATAATTTGACACAGAGAAAATGCATTTAAATTGCTAATAATAGCTGTTTAAATGCATTTTAATATTCAATGTCAAAACAACTGTCTATGTTTCTAATGCAACAAAAGACTTCAGTCTATAAACATTCAATCAAAACGGGTCTTATTATTCCTGTCCATACTTCATAACCTTTGGCATTCATGTGAAGATTATCTTCTAAGAAAATGTCTGTTCTTATTTTTCCATTCTTGTCAAACATTTGCTTACTAACATACGATCTACGAATAACATTGATTGGAGCAAAATCTTCATAAACGGTATTCCATATGTTTATAGATGAGCTTTCAATAATTGTTTTCTGCGACTCGTCCCGACTATATAGTTTATCTCGGATGCATCTGCCGTTACTCGTTTACCATCGATTTCTAATTCTCGATGTGTTTTCAGAACCTTTGCTCGCATCGTATCGACATAAAGATTAATTTCAGTTCTAACTTTTCCCGAAGATGTACAAGATTCTCTTGCCTGATTCCAATGGTCAACAGATACACTTCTTTTAATAGAGATATCTACTGTCCGATTGTTGACAGTGATACACATTTTAGGTTGAGTCTGCACAAAATTGATGTTTTTTATAGTGCTTAATTCCATTTAATTTTTGGTATGACTCTAATTGGTGAGTGTTTATCGGAGTAAGAGGAGGTAAAATTATGTCAACAGATTCAACTATTATGCTTATATTAGGCTTCTCAAATTAACCTTTTGACCTATATATCTTTTGTAAAAAGCACTCAGTTGAAAAGAAAGCATCCACACCTAAAAATAATAGCGATAGTCTGTATGTTTTGCACTCTATCTTTCTTTGTTGTTGCTCAGAATCCTATCAGCAAAAACTTTTTTAATATTTCAATCAATGCAGAGGCATCCACAATATACAGTTTTACCCAGGATAGTCTTGGACTCATGTGGGTTGGTACAAACAAAGGACTCTTTAGTTATGATGGTTATTCCACACAACAACACTTTGTTTACGGAGAGAATTCCAATACAGCTGTTTATTCATTACTAGAATGTGGTGGTAAATATATTTTCTTGGGTACAGATAATGGTCTTTTGATATACAACTATCAGACCGATCAATATCAGGCAATAGAGTCTAACACTCTTCGCAATGTACGTACACTCGCTAAACAAGGTAGTATAATTTGGATAGGTTCTCTTGATGGCTTTTATAGTTATAATCTAGAAACTCAACAGCTAGTGAACATGACAAGAGATAAAGGGGTAAATCTATCTCATCACACAATTTATTCCATTATAACGAGTGCTGACAATAGTCTATACATTGGAACATACGATGGTTTATGTAGATATAATACACTTACAAATCGGGTTGATAAAATAGTATTACCTAGTAATTATAAAAGGAGCAATCAATTTATTAATTCACTTTTAGAAGATACACATACTAATACAATTTGGATAGGGACAGAAGGGGCACTATATAGATATTGTCCTACAAGTGATATGGCAGAGGAAATAGCCTGTTTTCAAAACAACTCTATAAAATCCTTGACGATAGATGGAAATCAAAATTTATTGCTGGCTACGGACAATGGATTGTATATTTATAACCCACTAGATGGAAGCTATCAACATGTTGTGCATGATTCACGTAACTACAGTTCGTTGAGCAATAATATAATATGGCATCTTTTTACGGACAAAGAAAAGAATGTGTGGTTAGGTACGGAATATGGGATTTCACTATCTCGCCACAATCAGACAATGCAAATTATACAAATATCGCAGTTGACAGGGATTGGAGATGGTAACCGCTTTCATGCTATACATAAAGACTCTAGAGGAAATTATTGGTTTGGAGGTACAAATGGGTTAATTCTTTCTCCATCACTGACCAGCAGAACAGACAATGCCATATGGTACAAAATGGGTGACGGTAAGAATCCTATTTCTCACAACAGGATACGTCATATTTATGAAGACAAAGATCGCAATCTTTGGGTGGCAACCGATGGAAGTATCAATAGGTACGATTACAAAAGTAAACAATTTACGAATTATGTAATTGTTGACAGTACTCAGTCCTTGAACTCAAATTGGGCATATTATATATTCGAAGATACCAAAGGAAAGCTTTGGATAGCAACTTGCTTGGGTGGAATATTTGTAGTCGATAAGGAAAAATTACTCCATTCGTCAGGAACGTACATAGCTGAACAAAACTATTCGACTAGCAATGGATTATCTGACAATTTCGTAAATCAGATAGTACAAGACTGCGATGGCAATGTGTGGGTGTTATTATACAATAAAGGAATCAATAAAATAAATACCAAGACCAATACTATCGAAAGCATTTCTATAGATAGTGATACTCAGCCCAACTTTATTATAGCAGACAAACAGGGGTATATCTGGGCAGCAATTAGAGGGGGAATTGTAAATATTGATCCTAAAACCAATAGTGCTAAAACCATAAAACTTGATATTTTCAACAATGATGAGATACTTGCACTACAAGAAATAAAAGACAATATCTGGATATCAACTACCGAGGGAATATGGGTATTGAATGAATCTAACAATACAATAAAGCGACTGAATATAAGTAATAAACAATATACAAGTTTCTATTACGATACAATCCAGGAGAATGTATATATGGGTGCTGTAAATAATGTTGCAATTCTCTCTGAGCATGTTGTTGATGAAGTGCAGATGCAGTCTGAAATAGTACTTACCTCACTATACATCAATGGAGAAATATTTGAGAATGCACCAGAAGGAGCAAGTATTAGGTATATCGATAATATTACTCTGAACTATAAACAAAACAATCTTTCTTTCGAGTTTTCGGAATTGCTATATGCACAAGGGGAGGCTGGACAATTTGTTTACCAGTTAGAAGGCTTAGATAAAGATTGGCAATTGATGGAGCAAAAGGCTAATCGTATCAGCTACACCAATCTAGAATATGGGAACTACAAACTTCTAATCAATAAGCTGGATCAATATGGAAAACCATCTGATTCGTCATTGTCATTTCTACTAACCATAACCCCTCCATGGTATTATAGTTTATGGGCTAAGATTCTATATTTCTTATTGGGAATAGCGATTGTGGCTTGGACGCTCAACTTCTTTAGAGTAAGAAACAACCTAAGAATAGAGCGTATTGAAAGAGAAAAGACATTAGAACTAGTGAATCTGAAAATGGATTTTTTCACCAGTGTATCTCACGAACTCAAGACGCCATTGACGCTTATTATAGCACCACTTAGCAAACTTCTATTGGAGATTAAGGATCCTTGGAAAAGGAAACAATTAGAAAGGATACATCAAAATTCGTTGAAGCTAAACTCGTTGACACGTCAGCTTTTAGACTTCAATAGAGAAGAAGATAGTTATGGTGTTAATATTATTTTATCGAAAATAGATATAGTTGAATTTAGCAAAAGTATATTTTCCACTTACGAAGGCTCATTTGGTAATAAATTTAGTTTTCATTTCATTAGTGATAGTACACATATAATTACACATATTGATGTGTTAAAGATGGAATCGGTGCTAAATAATTTGATTTCAAATGCTTGTAAATATTCGGATGAAGGTGCTATGATCTCTCTCAGTTTGCAAACTCAACCTGAAGATAATCTGTTAACTATTGAGATTCGTGACACAGGTTTGGGCATACCAGCAAATGAACTTCCTTATGTTTTTGAAAAGTATTATCAATCATCAAAAACGAAGAAGCAGAAAGAAGGTACAGGAATAGGACTTTATATAGTGAAAAAATATACCGAGCAGCATGGCGGTCAAGTGAGCATAGAGTCTGTTGAAGATCGTGGAACCTCTATACGTCTATCTTTACCTTTGATTATGGATCAGGAAGAAGATCTGAAGACAAATCAGCCGATAGAGAATGAAAAATTACATCGTCCTACAGTTCTAATCGTAGAAGATAATTATGAAATTGCTCATTTCATAGAACAGATTCTGTCGGTAAACTATAAGTGTATCATTGCTTATAATGGGAAGATAGGGTTCGAGATGGCTCAAAAGGAAGAACCAGATCTCATAATATCAGACATCATGATGCCTGTGATGGATGGATTGGAAATGAGCCGACTATTAAAAAAACATATTCCAACGTCCACCATCCCCATTATCTTATTGACGGCGAAAGATGATAAGAAGACGGAGTTAGATAGCTTAGATATGAATATAGACGCTTTTATCCCTAAACCTTTTGACCCTATATTGTTACAATCTAAGATTGAACAGTTGCTCGTTTCCAAGCAACAGATGACAGATAAGTTGCGACTCGAGAATATTGCAGCCCCTCAAGCGGTAGAGGCTATTTCGCCAGATGAAAAGCTCTTATCTGTGATAATTCAAATCATAGAAGAGAAGATAACCGATCCAGACCTAAATGTTGCAGCATTGAGTGAAATTTCGGGATTTGGCTCTAAGCAAGTCTATCGAAAAATAAAACAACTTACAGGAAAATCTCCTGTAGAGTATATACGATATATTCGAATTCAAAAAGCAGCCATGCTACTGACACAAAATAAATTTACTATTTCCGAAGTGATGTATATGGTTGGCTTTTCTAACCACTCCTACTTTTCCAAATGTTTTCAAAGAGAGTTTGAGAAAACACCTCGTCAGTTTTTAGATGATTTAGTAAACTGAGAGCAATATCTGTCCTAGAGGAGTGTTAAACTCGATATCTGTCCAATTTGTGTCTTCATCTGTCCAATTTGTAACCCCTCTTATAAAGCCTTATATGATATATTTGGCATTATCCATTATATGGATGAGAATGTAAAATAACCTATAATATTATCATGAGGAAATATCTTGCAATACTAATTGCTCTATTTTTTGTTGCATCTATATATGCAGATAACAAGAAAAACATTGCTACCATCTATGTAGATAAAGAGGGTGTTATGCGTTGGTCTGATACCAAGCAAGCAGCATCTTTCTATGGAGTCAATTACACAACACCATTTGCACATGCCTATCGTATACTCAATTATTTAGAGAAAGATCATAAAAAAGCAATAGATAAGGATGTCTATCATTTTGCACGATTGGGATTCAACGCATATCGCATACATATATGGGATGTCGAAATTTCTGATGCAGAGGGCAATTTGTTAGAGAATCAACACCTAGACTTATTGGATTATCTGATTGCTAAATTAGAGGAACGAGGCATAAGGGTATTTGTGACCACTATGACTAATTTTGGTAATGGCTATCCAGAAAGGAATGAAAATACAGGAGCATTTTCTTATTTGTACAACAAGTGTAAAGTGCACGATACCGAAGAGGCTATACAAGCACAAGAAAGATATATAGGACAATTGATAAAGCACGTCAACCCTTATACAGGATCGGCATATAAGGATGATCCATATATTGTAGCTTTCGAAATCAACAATGAACCTTGCCACTCAGAATCTCCAAAAGCTACTGAAAACTATATCAATAGAATGCTAAAGGCTATAAAGAAAACTGGAAATAGTAAACCTGTATTCTACAATGTGAGTCACAATATGGAACACACGCAAGCCTACTACAATACAGCTATAGAAGGCACTACCTATCAGTGGTATCCTATTGGACTAGTTGCTGGGCATACACGTAAGGGTAATTTTTTGCCATACGTAGATGAATATAAAATACCTTTTGCCAACCTCAAGAACTTTGACAAGAAGGCAAAAGCAGTCTATGAGTATGATCCGGCTGATATCACATACTCTTATATGTATCCTGCGATGACACGTACCTTTCGTTCGCAAGGGTTTCAGTGGATTACACAATTTGCCTACGACCCAATGGATATGGCTTGGGCAAATACCGAATATCAAACACATTTTCTGAATTTGGCTTACACTCCACAAAAAGCTATAAGTATGAAAATAGCTGCCGAGGTTGCCTTTGCCGTTCCAATGAATCAGCAATATCCGAAGTATCCTAATAACAATACATTCGATAGTTTTAGGGTCAGTTATGCCGACGATTTGAGTGAGATGAATACACCCGAAAAATTCTTCTATTCCAATCATACAACATCTGCACCTATAGATACAAAACTTCTAAAGTCAGTAGCTGGCTATGGAAATTCGCCCATCATCGATTACGAAGGCACAGGTGCGTATTTCTTAGACAAATTGGAAGACGGTGTATGGCGTTTAGAGGTTATGCCAGATGCTATTCAAATCAGCGATCCTTTCCAAAAAGCATCACTCAAGAAAGAGGTTGTTACTATAGCTTGGAATACTTGGAGCATGAAAGTTGATTTACCTGATTTGAAACAAGATTTCTCTATAACACAGCTAGATAATAACAAGATATCTACTACAGCAACTGATGGTGTATTTAAAGTTAGTCCGGGAGTATATCTTTTGCAGCAAAAAGGACAAGTCGCTGAGCAAGAGTGGAATGCTTCAACTTTGTGGCAGAACATTACATTGGGAGAGTATGCTGCTCCTGCTCCCCGTGCCAATACGTTTTCGGTAGTGCATCAGCCAGCTACTATTGCTGAGGTTGGCAACGACTTGCAGCTTACCGCCGAAATTGTGGGACCAACATTGCCTGATTCTGTGATAATATATACCGATAAGGTGTCATTCTGGGCCGATTCTAATCCATATATCAAAATGAAAAAGATGCAGGGCTATACCTACACAGCAACTATTCCAGCAGAGATGCTACACAAGGGTACATTTAAATACAATGTAATAGTGTGTAGCTCAAAAGGAAATTATACCTATCCGGGAAATATTGAAGGCAATCCATTGGATTGGGATTTTTATCAAAATCAATATTGGGAAACAAGTGTAGTAGAAGCTAATAGCGATGTCGAATTGGTGAATATTACAGACGCATATAGCCAAATAGAAAGTTATGCAATACCTGAAACATCTTATGCGCAAGGTCAAAAAACGTCAGACAATACAATTTCTTATGCGCTAAAAAACTCAACAAAAGAGAGTCGGTTCTTTTGGCGAAAGTATATCAAAGACGATATACAGTATAGAAAAACAGCAACAACAAATGCAAAGTATTTACACTTAATAGTCAAAAATCCAAAACAGATAGGACATCTAAAAGTAGGGTTCATCACATCCGATGGATTTACTTATACTACTAAATTAGCTATAGAGCCTAACAAAGAAAACTATAGTATTGCTCTTGCAAATTTGGAACAAGATAGCACAGCATTGTTGCCTTCTCCATTCCCTACATTTTTGGAACAATATTTTATTCCTGACACTCAAATACCATTCAATATGAATAAGATAGAAATAATGGAGTTGTCAACAGTAGATGTAATAAGTGATGAAGCATCTTTTGAGTTAGGTAAAATCTGGCTTCAATAATTTTAGAATAAAATTTCATTTTAAATAATTATACCGATGAAAAAACATAAATCAATGATTAGATCACAATTCTGGATTGCTATCTTGCTTTTTGTAATACCCTTATTGGCACAAGCCCAACAAGAACAAAAGGCAAAAGGTGTAGTCCTTGATACGCAAGGACTGGAAATTATAGGTGCTAGTGTCATCATCAAAGGAACCTCTACAGGTACTATAACGGATGTGGATGGGCGCTTCGAACTCAATGCTCCTAACGGGGCTACATTGGTGGTTACGTTTGTTGGATATCAGACACAAGAAGTGCTTGTGGATGGAGGAAAAGACTTATTAGTAAAGCTTAAAGAAAACGATAAACTGCTAGATGAAGTAGTTGTAATTGGTTATGGAACACAACGCAAAGGTGACCTCACGGGAGCTATTTCGAGTGTCAGTAGCAAGGATTTTAATGAGGGTCTTGTTAGTTCTCCCGAGCAGCTTATCAATGGCAAAGTGTCGGGTGTGCAAATAATGTCCAATAGTGGGTCTCCTACAGGGGGAAGTAGTATTCGTATTCGAGGAGGAGCTTCCTTAAATGCCAGTAACGATCCACTGATTGTGCTAGATGGAGTGCCACTAGAGAGTGGAGGAATTAGTGGAAACACTGGAAATTTTTTGAGTTTGATAAATCCGAATGATATAGAAAGTATGACTATCTTAAAGGATGCTTCATCTACTGCTATCTATGGATCAAGAGCGTCTAATGGTGTAGTTATTATAACCACCAAGAAAGGCTCGGATGGAGGTTTGAAATTTTCGTTCAATACTACAAACTCATTGCAAACACGTCTCAAAACAGCGGATGTACTTAGTAGAAATGAATTTCATAATTTGATAACCACACAAGGTACTAGCAAACAACAAAACTTGCTTCAATCCAATTCTACCAATTGGAACGATGAAATTTATCGCACAGCATATGGAACAGACAACAACTTTAGTGTTGCTGGAAAAATAGCACCCAATTGGCCTATTCGAGCATCAGTTGGTTATTACAATCAAGATGGTGTAGTGCGCACTGACAACGCTGAACGCATGACAGGAAGCTTGATGCTGAACCCTAATTTTCTGGATAATCACCTACAAATAGCATTGAATGCCAAAGGATCAATCAACAATAATAGTTTTGCCAATACTGGTGCTATTTGGGCAGCTGCAACCTTCAATCCTACGTTGCCCATTTATCAAGCAGGCAATAGCTTTGGAGGGTATTATGAAGATGTGGATGTAGAAAAACTACCGGTGAATGGAGGAGTTCGAAATCCTTTGGGCATGTTGAAACAATATGATTCTACGAGCAAAATCTATCGTATAATAGGAAATGCCGATGTAGATTACAAAATGCATTTTCTACCCGAACTCAAGTTTCATGCAACAGTTGGTTATGATTATGCAGAAGGAAAAGGAAATATCTATGCACCTGCCGAGTCTGCCGAATATTATACAACCAAAGGACGCGACTATAAATATGGTCCTCAAAAAAACACAAATAAGCTGTTGACAACTTATTTAAACTACAATAAGAAATTTGAAGAAATCAAATCTCAGATAGATGCAACACTTGGATACGATTATCAATATTGGAAAACAACTACGCCTAGTTATAGCGAGTGGAATACAGTAGGTGACATTCAAAAAACAAATGCAGCACAAGATCAACGACATTCTCTTATTTCGTACTATGCACGTTTAAATTATACTTACGATACTCGCTACACATTAACGGGTACGGTGAGGGGCGATGGAACTTCTCGATTTCATAAAGACAACCGTTGGGGAACATTCCCATCAGTAGCTTTAGCTTGGAGGATGAGTGAAGAAGGTTTTATGAAAAATTATAATGACGTGTTGAGTAACCTCAAATTACGAGCTAGTTTTGGAGTTACAGGGCAACAAGAAGGCATCGGGAATTACAACTATTTGCCTGTATATACTTATAGTCAGAATGGAGCGCAAGTTCAATTTGGAGACCAATGGTATTATTCATATCGCCCAGAGGCTTATGTAGAAGGATTGAAATGGGAAACTACAACATCATGGAATTTCGGGCTAGATTTTGGCTTCATAAAAGATAGACTGAGTGGAAGTGTAGATTTTTATACTCGAAGCACAAAAGACTTGTTGGCAACTGTGCCTTCACCAGCAGGAGTGAACTTTGATAAAAACATTTTGACCAATGTGGGAAATGTAGATAGTCATGGAATCGAATTTTCGTTGAATGCTACACCGATAGACACCAAAGATTTGACATGGGATATGAGTTTCAACATGAGCTGGCAAAAAATGAAAGTAAAAAACCTTTCATTGATAGATGGAGGTGCGGCAACAAATACACTTGTGGGTCCTACAATCGATAGTTATCAGTTTCAGGTATTGTCAGAGAATTATGAACCCTACATGTTTTATGTGTATCATCAATTGTACGACGAAAGAACAGGAAAGCCAATAGAAGGAGCATATGCCGATTTGAATAATGATGGACAAATCAATTCGGAAGAC
>CALKIV010000024.1 GCA_937995835.1 uncultured Dysgonomonas sp.
TGACCGGTGCTATCTCATCTGTAAAAAGTGATGTGATCACCATGTCGCCAACATCTAATGCGATGGAAGCTCTACAAGGGCGTGTGGCAGGTTTGGACATCACCAGATCATCAGGACAAGCAGGACAAGGCGTTACTATGCAGTTGCGTGGGAATCGTTCATTAAAAGTTGATGAAAAAGGTGTATTCCAATCCACCGGACCATTATTCTTGATTGATGGGCTACCTGGTGACTATGAAACTCTGAATCCTAATGACATAGAGAGTATCGAAGTATTGAAAGATGCTTCTTCTACTGCTATCTATGGGTCTCAAGGTGCAAATGGGGTAATTATTATTACTACAAAAAATGCTAAGGAAGGTAACCTGACTGTTAACTTCAACTCATATCTTGGTATCAACAGTTGGTCTACACTACCTAAAACCATGGGTGGAGAACAATATTTTCAAACTCGCCGCCTTGCTTTGCAAGAAAGTGGAGACTACATCTCTGATGAAACTGTTCTTGACCCTGCAATCTACGAAGCATACAAGAAAGGACAAACTATTGACTGGCAAGATGCTATCTTGAAAACAGGTTACACACAGAACTATTCTCTTTCGCTATCAGAAGGAACAGACAAAAGAAAGAACTATTTTTCTTTAAACTATTCGCAAGACGATGGTCAATATGAAGGAGATAGCTATAAAGTTTTCTCAGGGACATACAAAACAGACTATCAGGTAAAAAAATGGCTTGCAATGGGAATGAATGTACAAGGATCGTACAGAAACCACAGCAAAGCATACAGTAAGCTTGATCGTATTATGGCAACTAAGCCTTATGGGAATCTTTATAATGAAGATGGATCTCTCAATCCTTTCCCGGTGGTAGGAGATGACAGACAAGTTAACTTACTATTGAACAATGACAAAGATGTATATACTAACGATAGCAGAGCGCTAAACTTATACATCACTCCGTATGTTCGCATCACTCCTCTGAAAGGACTTTCTTGGGAATCAAGAATCAATGCAAGCCTTGCATATAGCACAGGACACCTATTTGAAGGAATTGGGTCTTACCAATACTACGAAAATGAAGGAGCTAAAGCTGTAGGTAGTGATCCCATTACAACACAAGTGCAAGCTGAAATCAGCAATCTACATCGATACAACTACAAATGGGAAAACATCGTGACCTACAACTTCAAGGTTAAAGAACACGACTTCACTGTTACAGGTGTATCTACTTATGAGCATAAGCAATATGAAACTTCTAAAGCCGGAGCAAAAGGTATCACCAGCAACATCTACAAATGGGCTAATCTAGGAAAAGCCGGAGGAGGTAAACTTGCTGAGTCAAAATATGTGATGCAAAAAGAATTGGCTTTCATCGGACGTTTGAACTATTCATACCTTGGCAGATACTTATTTTCTGCATCGGTTCGTCATGAAGGAAACTCTGTACTTGCTGCGGGCAGCAAATGGGATACATTCCCAGCACTGAATGGAGGATGGAGATTCTCTGATGAGTCTTTTATGGAAAGCACAAAAGAATGGCTAGACAATGCTAAAATTCGTGCTGGATATGGAGTTACAGGTAACTCTGGTATCGACCCATACACTACTGCTGCTGGACTAGAAGGAGGATTCAACACTCTAGGTGGAATACAATTGCCGGGGACTCAACTTCCTACGTACATAAACAATCCTAACCTAGGTTGGGAAAAATCATACAATACTAATATTGGTCTAGACTTATCTTTCTTGCGTGGAAGAGTAGAGCTTACAGCTGACTACTACCTAACAAATACGAAAGATGTTATTTGGTCTCAAGATATTCCTGTTACTAATGGAGCTTATAATCCAGATACTTTCCTGAAAAGAAATATCAATATGGCTTCTACTCGCAACAAAGGTATAGAACTAGCTTTAACTACTAGAAACGTTGTTTCTAAAGATTTCAACTGGACATCTACCGTTACTTTCAACAGAAACTGGGAAAAAGTTACTTCTATCGGAGGTTCATCACATAGTGTGATAACTGCAAAAGATTCACCTTATGCTCTAGCTTACGGACATCCTATTTTTTCATATTACAATCATAAGATCAATGGAGTATGGCAATTGGGAGAAGAGGCTGATGCAGCTGCATTTAAAAATGCTGGCCCTGGACATCTAAAAATAGATGTACCCGGATTGGTTAAAGTGGGTGAAGGAGAATATCAAAAAACAATCATCGGAGACGATGGTGTGCCTGTGACAACAACTTATAACAAAGATAATCCTTATGTTATAAGCAACAACGACAAGCAAATCGTAGGTCACAACTCACCAGACTGGTCATTAGGTTTCCAAAACACATTCACTTGGAGAGACTTCGACCTATCCATCTACATGTTTGCACGTTTTGGTCAAACCATCAAATACGACATGCTGACCAATTATGACCCTACGGGTGAAGCCAACTTCATCAACAAGTTTAACTATTGGACTTCAACTAATCCATCGAACGATTTCCCAGCTCTTAACTCTAAGAATAAGAGAGATGCTTATACAGGATTCTATGGTTTGGCTTACGTAGATGGTTCATTCTTCAAGATCAAGAACATCACAGTAGGTTACACTATGCCTAAATCATTATCAAACAAATTGCAAATCAGCAAACTGAGAGTTTATGGAACAATCACAAACCCACTTGTTGTTGCTAAGAGCCATTTGCTAAAAGATTATGATCCGGAAATGAATGGCAATCTAGATTATCCTCTGACTAAGCAATTAGTTTTTGGTGTTAACTTCTCGTTCTAAAAAAGATAAACAATAATAAAAATGAAAAAAACAGTATATAAATTAATCGGCTTATTCTCTATAGCTGCCATGTTATACTCATGTAGTTTGGATGAGTACAACCCTTCGGCAGGAGATGCTACATCTGATCAATACAATGGATGGTATGGCCTACAATCTCAATGTTATTCGCCACTCTACCATCGTATATTTACCTCAACCAACTACTTGCCAGTTGCCGAAACAGGAACTGACACTTGGGAAGTGAAAGCTAATGGTAACTCTACAAAAGAACTATTCTATTACGAATCTCTTACCACTAGTACTAATCCAACGAATCAGCTGTTCAGACAGCTTTACACCACAATCACTAGCTGTAATGAGGTGATAAACAAGGCTGAGCTATTCATGGATAAGAATCCGGAGAGAACAAAAATATTGGTAGCTGAGGCTAAAACACTACGTGCATTTTACTACCTTAGCCTTGTAACTCAATATGGTCCAATTACTCTTAACTTGGACGAAGCTGTTCCTACAAACTTCAACCCTAAAAGAAACTCTGAAGAAGAGATTTACACTCAAATCGTTAAAGACCTTTCAGAAGCTGCTGCAGACCTGCAAACTGAGCCACTAGAAGGGAACTATGCTCGTGTAACTAAAAAATCTGCTTTAGGTCTTTTAGCTCGTGCTTATGCACAAGGGGGTGGACTTGGATTGTCCGAAAATGGAAAGTCATACTGGCAAAGAGCTAAAGAAGTAGCCACTGACTTGATCGACAATGCTGAAGCATACAAAGCTTATCTTTACGAAGACATTTCTGACATGTGGGCAGATGCTAATAATCGTAACAACAAAGAATCTCTATTTACGGCTGCAGGACCACAAGCAGGAATAGCATCTTTTGAATTTGCACTAGGAGCTAGCAACTTATTTGCACTCACTTGTGGTGACCCTGGAAAACTAGAAGAGTTTTGGAACAAGAATCACAGACCAAGCGATAAAGGATATTTCTATGGACGTATGAACGACGCTACATACATGCCTTCAAAATATTTGATGGACTGTTTCGATCCTAGCTGGGACAAACGTTGGGAAAACTCTTTCATGCATGCCTATTCAGAGTGGTCTATAATACAACCTGACTGGGGAAAATATGAACAAGGAATCATTACCATCACCCAAGCAATGGTAGATAAATATGGCATGAACCCTGCATTTGTAGGTGAAAAAACATATCCATATGCAGATTGCGATGCAATAACTTACGATGGAAAACTAGGAGGGAACCAATACCCTGCATCCGTATGGCCAAAAGGAAAAGGAGAAGAGATTGCAGCAATGACATCTAAAGCTCAAAGAGTAGCACTACTGGAAAAACCTAAAAAGGTATATGTAGTGGACTATCCTATTGCCGAAGATGACGATCGTTTCAATATCGTTCTTTCAAAAGAAAAAATGAGCAAAGAGGACAAATGGAAACGCAAGCACCTGGTAATCGACATCGACGATTTCTACACTGCAGACGGATCGCCTGTAAGTAGCCCTATCAACGGTACAAATATTCACTTGGCTTATCCTTCATTAAACAAGTTCAACTGGTCATTTGCCGGAGCATTTATGGGAAGCAACCTACAACGTAAATATGGTGACATGTTCATCATGCGTATGGCTGAAGTTTACCTCATTGCTGCCGAAGCAGAAGTCGTACTAGGCAATGGTGCTCAAGCTACTAAGCATCTAAACAAACTACGTAAACGTGCAATGCGTGAAGGTGCAAATGCAAGCGATGTAGAACTAACAAAAGCTGCAACCCTCGACGATGTGTTTGATGAGCATGCTCGTGAGCTTTGCGGTGAATTTAGCCGTTGGGCACTATTGAAGAGACACAAGGCCTTCGAAACTAGATTGGCGAAGTACAACAAGCGTGCAGCAGCAAGCTTCAAGCCTGTTCACTACAACCGTCCAATATCTTATGACTTCCTATCTC
>CALKIV010000025.1 GCA_937995835.1 uncultured Dysgonomonas sp.
GTTGGTTAGAGCATCTGACTGTTAATCAGAGGGTCCTTGGTTCAAGTCCAAGAAGGAGAGCAAGAAGAGTATCTATTTATTTAGGTGCTCTTTTTTGTTTTTATATCCTCTGGGATACTCCTTTTTTTATATCTTTAGGTTGTACACTAAACTAAATGCTATGACTAAAAATATTTTCTTACTTGTTATCTTCTTTTTGGGGTTGTCTTTGTCGGCCTATCCTTGTAGGTGTAAAGAAATAACAGTTATAGATGCAGTGAAAACTTACGATATCGTTGCTAAGGGAAAAGTTCTTTCGGTAGATAGGGTTTCTAATGAGGCTGAGTATACAGCGCTTGGATTGCAGGTGGATACAACGCGTTTGTCTGATATTCAGAAAAAATTAAAGATGTATGGGGTCTTGGTTGTTGCTAAGCTAGAGATTGAAAAAGTGTATAAAGGAGAGCAACAGGCTGATGTGATTCTGATTCTTACGATGCCCAATGGTGCATCGTGTGGGTATCAAGGTTTTGAGCCCAACTATAATTACATTGTTTATGGTATGGAGGCGAGTGATCCTTTTGGCATGGGGGCATCAAGCTTTACGACGATGACGGGTATTCCTGAAATCGTTTCCTCTGTCAGTCCTTATTGTTGGACTAATAGTTGTTCGCGTACGCAGGTTTGGAATAGGGAAGAGGAGGAGCTAGTTCAGAAAGCAGTGAGCGAGATAATGGAGTAAAGCGTCAGATTTTATTTTGTTGAGAGATGCAACTAATTGATTGATTATTTGGAGCGATAAATAAAAAGTATTACTTTTGCACTTACAGTACAAGGGTGGAGGAGGCAAAAACGCTTCCTCTTTTTTTATCTTTTTTGAATGATAAGTAAAGAATCAATACAAGAGATAGTGGAAAATGAGATTCAAGATGAATCTATGTTTTTGGTCAATGTGGCTGTTCATCCGGGCAACAAGATCGTTGTAGAGCTCGATAGTGATCAGTCTATTGGCATCGATGATTGTGTGGCTCTCAGTCGGAAAATAGAAGCATCTCTAGATCGGGATGCAGAAGATTTTGAGCTAGAAGTTGGTTCAGTAGGGTTGACAGCGCCTTTGGTGCTTCCTCGTCAATATAAGAAAAATGAGGGTAATGAGGTGGAAGTGTTGACCAAGGATGGTAAGAAGCTTCATGGTGTACTGAAATCGAGCGACGATTCAGGTTTTGTACTTTCCATAGAAAAGAAAGTGAAGCTTGAAGGAGCAAAGAAGAAAACAACAGTAGAGGAAGAGTTGAAATACCTCTACGATGAAATAAAATATACAAAATATTCAATTAGTTTTAAATAAAAAGTCATGGCTAAAAAAGAGGTTATAAGCCTAATTGATACGTTCTCGGAGTTTAAAGAGCTGAAAAGTATTGACCGCTCTACGATGATCGAAGTGTTGGAAGAGTCATTCAGAAATGTGATCGCAAAGATGTTCGGTTCTAGTGATAATTTTGATGTTATCATCAATCCTGATAAAGGAGACTTGGAGATCTGGAGAACTCGTGTCATTGTAAAGGATGATGAGTTTGAGGATGAAAATACTCAAATAACATTGGCTGAGGCTAAAAAGTTAGGTGATGACTTTGAGGTTGGTGATGATGTGGTAGATGAGGTGTATTTCGAAGACTTCGGAAGACGTGCCATCTTGAATCTGCGTCAGACATTGACTTCTAAGATTTTAGAACTACAAAAAGAAGCTCTATTCCAAAGATATACTGAAAGAGTAGGCGATATCGTTTCGGGTGAGGTTTATCAAATTTGGAAAAAAGAAATCCTATTATTGGACGATGAGCAAGAAGAATTGCTGTTGCCAAAAACAGACCAGATTCCAAGAGACTTTTTCCGTAAAGGCGAACATGTGAGAGCTGTGGTGGAAAGAGTGGAAAATAAAAATAATAATCCGAAAATCATTTTATCAAGAACGTCTCCTCTATTCTTAGAAAGACTACTTGAAATAGAAGTGCCGGAAATAAATGATGGACTAATCACCGTGAAGAAGATCGTTCGTATCCCTGGTGAAAGAGCTAAGGTGGCTGTAGAGTCGTATGACGAGCGCATCGACCCGGTTGGGGCTTGTGTGGGGATGAAAGGGTCACGTATTCATGGAATCGTTCGTGAGTTGAAAAACGAAAATATTGATATTATCAATTACACCAATAATATAAATCTGTATATCCAACGTGCGTTGAGTCCAGCTAAAATTATTTCAGTGAAGCTTGATGAGGTGGAAAAAAGAGCAGAAGTGTTGTTGCGTCCAGAGGAAGTTTCTTTGGCAATTGGTAAAGGAGGGTATAACATTAAGCTAGCCAGTATGTTGACTGGATATACTATCGATGTTTACCGTGATGTGGACGACTTTGATGAAGAAGATATTTACCTAGATGAGTTCCGTGACGAAATCGACGATTGGGTTATTGACCAATTGAAGAGCTTAGGCTGTGTTACAGCTAAGAATGTGTTAGCAATGGACAGAGACAAGTTGATCCAAGAAGCCGATTTGGAAGAAACAACGGCTGACGAAATTTTAGCGATATTGCGTGCAGAGTTTACCGACGAAGAATAATGCATTTGGTAGTTAAGCTATTTCTTAATACTTTTGTGTGTTG
Organism: uncultured Dysgonomonas sp.; assembly: GCA_937995835.1. Lineage (GTDB taxonomy): Bacteria > Bacteroidota > Bacteroidia > Bacteroidales > Dysgonomonadaceae > Dysgonomonas. The sequence continues at coordinate 2,634 of CALKIV010000025.1, forward strand.
GCACCGGTTAGGGTAAGAAATATTAGCAATAATTAAGGAATGTTAGATCAACCGGTTGCTGTCATTTTTTAGATTTAAAAAGAATATATGTCTGTAAGATTAATACAAGTATCCAAAGATTTGAATGTGGGGATCAGCAGTTTAGTTGAATTCTTGCAAAAAGAAGGATTTGATATAAAATCAAACCCCAATACTAAAATTGACAGCAATCAGCACGAAAAGTTAGTGAAAGAATTTGGTAAAGCATCAGATTTGGAAGCTTTCAAAAATAGCCAAAAAGCCAAAGTAGAGGTGAAAACAGAAAAGGAAGTTGAAAAACCCAAAGCTGTTGAGCCAAAAGAAGAGCCAAAAGTTCTGAAAACAGAGATTCCTGAATCTAAAAAACCTCAAATACAGGTTGTGGATAAAATAGATTTAGATGCTCTAAATAAACCAAAGAAGGAGATCAAGAAGAAAGAAGAAGCTCCTGTGGTGGTTAAAGAAATTAAAAAAGAGGAAAAAATAGAAGCACCAAAAGTGGTAGAGAAAGTGAAGAAGGTGGAGCCCGTTGTGGAAGTGAAACCTGCAAAAGAACCTGAGCCCAAGCCTGCTGAGCCTGAGGTGTCAAGTGCTCCTGAGGGAGATGATGGGGTGTTTAGATACCGAAATGCTACGATAGAATCTAATATCGTGGTGAAAGGAACTATCGACTTAAGTGCTATCAACGATAAAACGCGTCCGGTAAGAAAAACTAAAGCCGAAAGGAAGAAGGAAAGAGAAGATAAAGTGCAAGAGCAACGTAATGTCAAAGTGCTTAAAAAAGAAGACGAAGGACACCGCAAAGCTACTGCAGGAAGTGACGACAACGATCCGAAGAAGAAAAAAAGAAGTCGTATCAAAAAAGGTCGCGTAGACATCGAAAAAGGTGCTACACAAAGTGCTGATGGACAACAACGAAACACTGGAGCCGGTAATACAGGAGCGAATAGGAGAGGACGAAAAACCTTGAATAAACCAGCTGTTAGCGAAGAGGATGTTCAAAAGCAAATAAAAGAAACTCTTGCCCGTTTGACCGATAGAGGCTCAAGAGGAAGAGGTGCTAAGCATAGACGAGACAGAAGAGATGCTGAAGCAATCAAACAACAAGAAAGAATACAAGAGCAAGAAGAGCAAAGCAGAATATTGAAACTGACAGAGTTTGTGACTGCTAACGAACTTGCTAATATGATGAATAAACCTGTGGTTGAGGTGATCAAAACCTTAATGAGCATAGGTATCATGGTGTCTATCAATCAACGATTGGATGCCGAAACCATAAATATTGTAGCCGAAGAATTTGGCTTCAAAACTGAATACGTAAGTGCAGAAGTTGTAGAAGCTATTGCTGAGGAAGAAGATAAAGAAGAAGATCTATTGCCACGTCCACCGATTGTGACTGTGATGGGGCACGTAGATCACGGTAAGACTTCATTGCTCGACAATATTCGTCAAACCAATGTGATTGCCGGTGAGGCCGGAGGTATTACTCAGCACATTGGAGCATATAACGTGAAAATTAAATCGGGTAGAAGAATTACTTTCCTAGATACTCCTGGTCACGAGGCCTTTACGGCGATGCGTGCTCGTGGAGCTCAAGTGACAGATATTGCGATTATTATAGTTGCAGCAGACGACAGTGTGATGCCTCAAACCAAAGAAGCCATCAATCACGCATCTGCAGCAGGAGTGCCTATCGTTTTTGCTATCAATAAGATAGACAAGCCAACGGCTAATCCTGATAAGATCAAAGAATCTTTGGCATCTATGAACTACTTGGTGGAAGAATGGGGTGGTAAATACCAGTCTCAAGATATTTCGGCCAAAGCCAACATCGGAGTGGATGAGCTACTAGAAAAAGTATTACTCGAGGCAGACTTATTAGACCTTAAAGCTAACCCTAATAGAAGAGCAGTTGGCTCTATTATAGAATCGTCATTGGATAAGGGTAGAGGATATCTATCGACACTTCTAGTACAGAATGGTACATTGAGCGTCGGAGATGTTATTCTTGCAGGAACACACTTTGGACGTGTACGTGCAATGTTTAACGAACGTAATCAGAATGTAGAATCTGCGGGTCCTTCAGCACCGGTACAAATCTTAGGATTGAATGGAGCACCACAAGCTGGAGACTTGTTACACGTTTTGGAAACTGAACAAGAGGCTCGTGAAATTGCTAACAAGCGTGAGCAATTGCAACGTGAGCAAGGACTACGTACTCAGAAAATATTAACACTAGACGATATAGGTCGTCGTATAGCGATAGGAAACTTCCAACAGTTGAACTTGATTGTCAAGGGAGACGTGGACGGTTCGGTAGAAGCTTTGTCAGACTCTTTGTTGCAACTATCAACAGAAGAAATTCAGTTGAATGTGATTCACAAAGGTGTTGGACAGATCTCAGAATCGGATGTCACTTTGGCTGCTGCCTCTGATGCTATCATCGTAGGATTCCAAGTGAGACCATCTCAGCAAGCTCGCCGTATGGCAGAGACTGATGGAGTTGATATTAGATTATACTCTATTATTTACGATGCAATTGAAGAGATTAGATCAGCCATGGAAGGTATGTTGTCTCCTGAGATAAGAGAGGAACAAACAGCTTATGTGGAAGTGAGAGAAGTCTTCAAGATCACGAAAGTCGGTACTGTTGCCGGTTGTATGGTGAGAGAAGGTAAGATCAAACGTTCTAACAAAATTAGATTGATCAGAGACGGTATTGTGATTTACTCCGGCGAACTAGGTTCGTTGAAGCGTTTCAAAGATGATGCCAAAGAAGTTGGAGCGGGTCTTGAATGTGGATTGAACATTACAAATTATAATGATATAAAAGTGGGTGACGTTATTGAAGCGTTTGAAGAGATAGAAATCAAAAAGACGTTATAAAAGCACCTATTTAAAAGAGATAACCTGAATTAACCAATTGATAGTTGTTGACAACAATAAATTTACCTTGAGTAGTTGGTAGTAGGAAGAAGCTACTACCAACGAACACACAACTGTCAATGGTATAATGGGTTTAGTGTTTTAACAAAAAGCACTGTCCGAATATCATAATTATAAAAGTCATCGTCATGGTAACAAGAAAATTTCAAATCTTAGTTTTTTTCTTATTGTTTTTTGTAGCAAGTGGCACATTCGCTCAATCTATAGCTTTTGTGAACTCAGATGATCTATTGCAAAATTTACCTGCTGTAGACAAAGCAAAAAAAGAAGTCAAAGAGCTTAATAAGAAGTACAAAGACGAATTGCAGTTGATGCAGAATGACTACAATAAAAAATATTCCGATTTTATTTCTTATCAAACATCTATGGCTGAGAACATACGCTTGAGACGTATGCAAGAGCTTTATGAGCTAGAAAAGCAAATCCAAAACTTCATGGAGGTAGCTCAGAAAGATGTGTTAGATAGAGAAAATGAATTGATAAAACCCCTAAGAGCAAAAATAAAAGAGGCAATATATCAAGTAGGAGTTGAAGGAAACTTTACTTGTGTATATGACTTGTCCAATCCTGCAATTTTGTTCGTAACCCCTGATGCTATAGATATTACTGCCTTGGTTAAAGCTAAGATGGGGGTAAAATAATTCATATCTGAAGAATAAGAAGATGCTGAAGCCTGGTCCAATAGGAGTATTTGATTCAGGATATGGAGGTTTGACTATCTTATCCGAATTTCAAAAAATATTACCACAATACGATTATTGTTATCTGGGTGATAACTCTCGTGCTCCCTATGGTTCGCGCTCATTTGATGTTATTTATGAGTTTACCAAACAGGCTGTTGAAACACTCTTCGATAAAGGATGCAATCTGATTATTTTAGCTTGCAATACGGCATCTGCCAAAGCGCTTCGTTCTATCCAACAAAATGATCTGCCTACAATTGACCCCAACAAACGTGTGTTAGGAGTCATCAGACCTACAGCAGAGATTGTTGGTGAATTAAGTCAAAGTAGACATGTTGGCATCTTTGGAACGATAGGCACTATTCAGTCTCTTTCTTACGAAATGGAGATCGGAAAGTTATTTCCTGACATTAAGGTCGTTGGTGAGGCTTGTCCGATGTGGGTGCCTTTGGTGGAGTGTCATGAATATGATAAAGCCGGAGCTGACTACTTTGTGAAACAGCATATTGATCGACTGCTTTCACGAGATCCTGAGATCGACACCTTGATTCTTGGGTGTACGCATTATCCTCTATTGATTGAAAAAATACGAAAATATCTTCCTGAGCAAATTAAGATTATCTCGCAGGGCGAGCATGTAGCTGCAAGCTTGAAAGACTATTTGCAACGTCATGCACTTTTGGAACAAGTATGCACAAAGGGAGGAACAACAACATATTATACGACCGAATCTCCTCAGAAATTTTCGGATATGGCAGAAGTTTTTCTTAATAAAAATATATCTGTCAGTAGAATCACTTTAGAATAAATATCTAATCTATGCGAAAGATTATTCACATAGATATGGATGCTTTTTTTGCTTCTATTGAACAACGAGACAATGAAGCATATCGAGGGAAACCTTTGGCTGTGGGCTATGCTGGTAATAGGGGGGTGGTAGCGGCAGCGAGCTATGAGGCACGTCGCTACGGTGTGTTTTCAGCTATGTCGTCTAAGGTGGCTTTGCGTAAATGTCCACATCTGATTTTTGTGCCTTCGCGCTTTGATGTTTATGAGTCCGTTTCCAGAGAAATAATGGAGATCTTTTTGGAATATACTGATCTGGTTGAGCCTTTGTCGCTAGATGAAGCGTTCTTAGATGTGACAGTTAACTTCAAAAATATACGTTCGGCAACTCATATAGCGCAAGAAATCAAGCAACGCATCTTTGAAAAGACTCATTTAACGGCTTCTGCTGGGGTGTCGAGCAATAAGTTTTTGGCCAAAATAGCCTCGGATGTAAACAAACCCAATGGCTTATTTGTTATTCCTCCGAAGGGGATTGAAAAGTTTGTAGAACAGCTAGAGATCGAAAAGTTTTTTGGTGTTGGCAAGGTGACAGCTCGACGGATGCATCAACTGGGCATTAAAACGGGGTGGGATCTCAAGCAGCATTCTGAACAAGAGTTGGCTACAATCTTCGGAAAAGCTGGCCTGCTCTATTATCAATATGCAAGAGGTATTGATCATAGACCTGTGGAACCCGATAGAATTAGAAAATCAGTAAGTGCCGAAAATACTTTTCTGCATGATATAGATGAAGAAGACGCCTTGCTTACCGAGCTGGAAGAAATAACAAGAGAGGTGGTTTCGAGAATAAAGGAATCGGAGTTTGATGGGCGTACCATCACCTTGAAGTTGCGCTATGCTGACTTCACAACGCTTTCGAGAAGTAAAACTTTTGCCCATGCAGTCTATGACTTTGATACACTGTATAGTGTAGGCAAAGAGTTGCTGCAAACCATAGATCTCAGCCCTAAAGTGAGACTGTTGGGATTGGGCGTTAAAAATAATGAATCAACTATTTGGTGTGATGCCATACAGCTTAGTTTAGAGTTTAAGAAACATGATGATGAGTAAAGTGGTGGAAAATCTTTCAGATATTGGTTTAAGTCTTTAAATTTGTAATCTGAAATGGCCAAGCAAAAAAAAGTAATAAGGGTAAAGCGATCTAAGCGCGTGCAGTTCTCGTTGAATGACAAGGAACACGATCTGATATGTTCTTATGCCAAAAAATATAAAATAGAAAATCGTTCGCGATGGATTAGGGAAACCATTATGGCTCATATCTTGAAAAGCCTAGATCAGGATTATCCTACTTTGTTTGCCGAAAATGAAATGAGAAGATGAGTTCACAAATATTGTCAGACGAATATTTTATGAAGCAGGCGCTCATTGAAGCGCAAAATGCCTTCGCCAAAGGAGAAGTGCCTGTGGGAGCTGTCATTGTTTGCGATCAGAGAATCATTGCTCGAGCTCACAATCTGACAGAGACCCTCAATGATGTAACGGCACATGCCGAGATGCAAGCCATAACGGCAGCTGCCAATGTGTTGGGTGGTAAATATTTAACCAATTGCACCTTGTATGTAACCTTAGAGCCTTGTCCAATGTGTGCAGGTGGATTGCTTTGGTCGCAGATCAGTAAAATTGTATATGGGGCTCAGGATGAGAAGCGTGGCTACTCGATCTATGAACCTAAATTGGCACACAAAAAAACGGAAATAATAGGAGGTGTTCTTGAAGATGAGTGTGCCACCTTGATCAAAGATTTCTTTAAAGAGAGAAGATAATTTTATTGTTTTCTTCAATTTTTTCACTTTTCTGTGCAGTGTTTTGTTTAATAAGTGCATCTAATTAAATAGAAACTCATCAATAAACAATAAGAATAATATTATTATGAAGACAAAATTAAGTTTACTTATATTGATTGTGTCTGTGCTCGTTGTCTCATTGGTGTCCTGTGAATCGGATGGCTATTCTTTAGGAGATCAATATGTATCAATTGCGACAGTAGACGCTTCAGAAAACGGTGAGGCAAATTCGTTTACCTTGGATGGAGGTACAACTCTGTTTGTAGCTGCTAGTGGTACGAACTATAAGCCAAGCAATCCTAGAGTGCTGATCAACTATACTATATTGGGTGACAATTATGGGGGATATGATCACGCTATCAAGTTGAATTATTATATGCAAGATATTTTGACTAAGCCTACGGTTTATGTTGCGCCAGACGATAAGGAAGGACAAGACAAACTGGGATATGACAAAGTAAAGATAACTACTATGTTTGCCCGAGCTGGTTATATCACTATCGAGTATGGTATTAATGTAGGAGGACAAGACTCGCATTTTATCAATTTAGCACGTCTGTCTGAAGATCTGAAACAAAATGGTGATGAACCAATTAAATTAGAATTTCGTCATAATAAAGGAAAGGATGAAGAAAATCATGGTTCAGGCTTGATGTTTGTATGCTTCAGTATAGATGACTTTGTAAAAGCAAATGAAGGGTTAAAGGAACTCAAATTTGAAGTTAGCTGGGAAGAGTATAGTGGGGAGAAAAAAACGATGGAGTTGAAATATGCTTTACCGGAAACAGAAGTTGTACCAGAGCCTAGAAAATAAGAGCTCGTTTTTATAACTGAAGATATAACATAAAGAAGGGGGAGGTTTAATCGAGCTTTCCCTTCTTTGCTTTTTGATGTTAATGCAACTTTATACTTGGATGAATAAATAATATTCGACCGAGCGAAAAATAGTTGACTAGCACCCGTTTCTAATTCTACAAACTTAATATGTCGATAGAATATCTTAATTAATTTTTCTATGCTTTGTATTCGGTAAAAAAGATGTATTTTTGCTTGTAGTGATATCTTACTTGTTTGTGAAATATTTTAATGGATAATACAAAGATTAGAGAGCAGGTTAAAAATGAGTTTACAGATTATCTGACATTGCGAAAGCATCGGAAAACCCCCGAACGTTATGCAATCTTAGATCATATCTATTCCACCAAAGGACATTTTGATATGGATACGCTGTATGTCTCAATGAAGGAGTCTAACTTCAGAGTTAGCCGTGCTACTTTGTATAACACCATTGAGTTATTGCTCGACTGCGGGCTAGTAGTTAGGCACCAGTTTGGAGACAATGTAGCTCAGTATGAGCGAGCTTATGGTAACGAAAATCACCATCATGTGATCTGCCTAGAATGTGGTGCAGTGAAAGAATACAAAAATGTAGACATATTCACTCCAAGTCAACAGAAAAAGCTAAAACGATTTAAAATAAGTTATTACAGCATGTATATCTATGGCATGTGTAGTGGCTGTGAGAAAAAACGTAAAGTAGCAGAGAAGGCAAAGAAAGCAGAAGAAAAACAGAAATTGCAGAATGGAGCAAGCAAAGCAAAGGTTGCCTCCAAAGACGCAAAACTAAATATAAAAAGAAATAAGTAATTTTAATCAGAACCATAATATATAAATACATGAAAGTAGATGTACTGTTAGGTTTACAGTGGGGTGATGAAGGTAAAGGGAAAATAGTAGACGTGCTAACGCCTCAATATGAGATTATAGCTCGTTTTCAAGGTGGTCCCAATGCAGGGCATACCCTAGAGTTTGAAGGAGAGAAGTATGTACTTCGTTCCGTTCCTTCGGGAATATTCCAAGGAAACAAAGCCAACATCATCGGAAATGGTGTGGTATTAGATCCAGCTTTGTTTAAAGACGAAATAGCGTCACTAGAAGCTTCAGGGCACGATTTGACAAAACGTCTGAAAATTTCTAAAAAGGCTCACTTGATTCTTCCTACCCATCGCTTGCTAGATGCTTGTTATGAGTCGGCAAAAGGAGACGCTAAAATAGGAACAACGGGAAGAGGTATAGGGCCTACTTATACTGATAAAGTTGGCCGTGGAGGACTAAGAGTTGGAGACCTATTGCACAACTTCCAAGAAAAGTATGAGAAAAAACGCAAACGCCATCTGGAAATATTGGCACAATATAACTTTGATATTTCTCAACTTGAGGAAATAGAGAAAAAATGGTTCATCGGTGTCGAAAAGCTGAAAGAGTTTGAGTTTATTGACAGCGAGCATGAAATCAATAGAGCCATCGTTGCGGATAAGAAAGTTTTGGCTGAGGGAGCTCAAGGTACAATGCTTGACATCGACTTTGGTTCATATCCATTCGTAACATCGTCTAACACCATCTCAGCAGGTGCTTGTATTGGGCTTGGGGTAGCTCCTAGTGCTATCGGAGATGTGTTTGGTATCTTCAAAGCTTATTGTACACGTGTAGGTAGTGGTCCATTCCCGACCGAATTGTTTGACGAAACAGGAGACAAACTTAGAGAGTTGGGTCATGAGTATGGTGCAGTAACAGGTCGTGAACGTCGTTGTGGATGGATCGATCTAGTGGCTCTAAAATATGCCATTATGGTGAATGGTGTCACTAAACTGATCATGATGAAGAGTGATGTGTTAGATACCTTCCCTACAATAAAAGCTTGTGTGGCTTATGAAATAGATGGCAAGCAAGTAACTGAATTCCCTTTCGAGATAGAAGATAACATCAAACCTATCTATAAAGAACTGAAAGGCTGGGAAATTGATATGACTAAAATTCGTTCGGAAAAAGAATTCCCGAAAGAGTTTTCAGAATACGTTGCTTTCCTTGAAAAAGAATTGGGTGTTGCTATCCATATTGTTTCAGTAGGACCAGATAGAGATCAGACGATCACTTTGAAGTAAGTTCGATACCCGTCTGAAAGCTAAATAATCACAAATAATAGAGCAAAAGTGTGTCTGCCTTAGGTTTTGGCATATCTTTTGCTCTTATGTTTGTATAACTATAAAAATGATTTTATGACAACGTATTGGATCTTGTTTGGTTTAATAGCATTGGCAAGCTATGGAGTTTCTGCCATGCTGCAAAGTAGATTTAAGAAATATTCTAAAGTTCCGATGACCAACGGAATGACGGGGCGTGATGTTGCTGAAAAAATGTTGCATGACAATGGTATCTATGATGTGAAGGTGATCTCTACTCCCGGAGCATTGACAGACCATTACAACCCGATGAATAAGACGATTAATCTGAGTGAGCCGGTTTATAATATGAATAGTGTAGCTGCTGCTGCAGTTGCTGCGCATGAAACAGGGCATGCCGTGCAGCATGCTGTGCAATATGCGCCCTTGAAGATGAGATCGGCGCTTGTGCCTATGGTGAGCTTTAGCTCTAAATGGGTAATGTGGGTATTGTTGGCAGGTATATTGCTGATTCAAACTTTTCCAACCCTCATCTGGGTAGGTATAGCTTTGTTTGCTGTCACTACGCTGTTTAGTTTTATTACGCTTCCCGTAGAAATCGATGCTAGCCAGAGAGCTTTAGCTTGGCTAAATAATGCAGGAGTGACCAACAATAGTAACTATCCATATGCCAAAGATGCTTTGAAATGGGCGGCTTATACCTATGTGGTGGCTGCATTAAGCTCTTTAGCCACTCTGTTTTATTATATTATGATAGCCTTGAGTGGCAGCCGTAGAAACTAAAAGAGAACTGAAAAAAATACATTTTTAGAGAAGAGCAATCGGTTAAAGATTGCTCTTTTTGCTCTCTTATTTGATTTTGTTTTATCTTTGAAGACTCTATGAGAGTTTCTTAAGACTTTAAAAATAAACTCAGATAAAAAATAAAAACAAATAGATGAAGTTTGCTATTCTGATTATTATATTGATATACTTGCTTGCCAATGTATATGTATTTCATCGTATTTGGGTCAGTATGCCCCCTAATACACCTATGCGTATCTCGTTGCTTGTGGTGGCAGCCCTTTTGTTGCTATCGCTTATTTTCACCTTTACACTTGGCGAGTCGCTTCCGGTGGGGCTTACCTCTGTGCTCTATACGGTAGGTTCTTCGTGGTTGTTTATTCTTATATATTTTGTATTGGCATTCTTGGTGCAGGATATCATCTTGCTGATCAATAGAATTCATGAATTTATTCCTAAAGAAATGTTTTCCCAGTTTTCTAAAGGAAATTGGGTCACTATGCTGTTTACTTTCACCTTCATCACTTTGCTGATGGTTGGGGGGTATTTGCATTATAATCATAAACAAAGAGTATATCTTCCTCTTGAAATAGCAAAACCATTAAGTAATGACACTTTATCTACTAATTGTTTGAAGATTGTAGGCATTTCAGACCTTCATCTAGGTTATACGATTGGCAATAGTGAGTTAGAAAAATGGATAGAACAGATCAACAAAGAGAATCCAGACCTTATTCTCATTGCTGGTGATGTTATAGACAATAGTTTGCGACCAGTGGAGCAAGCAAATATGGCAGAAACATTGAAAAAGCTTAAAGCCAAAAAGGGAATATATGCTTGCTTGGGAAATCATGAATATATTGGAGGGGTGGCAACCACTAGAGGAGAATTAACCTTTTTTGATCGTGCCGGAATAAAACTTCTGAGAGACGATGTAGTGGAACTTGATAGTTGTCTCTACATTGTGGGCAGGGATGATAAGTCAAACAAGAGACGCCAATCGCTTTCGGAATTGACAAAGAGATTAGACAAATCGAAACCAATTCTTTTGCTCGATCACCAACCATTCGATCTGCATGAAGCCGCAGAAAATGGGATTGACCTGCAATTGTCAGGACATACCCACAAGGGGCAAGTATGGCCTGTGTCTATTATCACCAAACTGATTTATGAGATCGACCATGGATATTTGAAAAAAGATAATACTCACATCTATGTCAGTTCAGGAATTGGCATTTGGGGAGGAAAATTCAGAATAGGCACACAGTCAGAATATGTCGTATTCGAACTAACTGGAGTTAAGCCATGAGAGTGTTTTTTAATGCAATAGTGGTACAAGTCGTCCTCAGTGCCTATGTGCTGTGGCGAGGATGGAACGGTTTCCCGAAGAAGAAAGTAGTTCGATTACCTTTTTTAGCGATCTTTGTCATCGAATTGGTTATTTACTTGCTAGGATTCTTCTTTGCAGACAAAATCGGTTTGCCCTATCTGCATCATATAGCATGGATTGGCACCACATGGATGGTCTTTATCCTTTATATGTCGGCGCTACTTTTGCCTTACGATTTAGTGCGTTTTATCAATAAAAAGAAACGCATACTGCCCAAGAATATTGACTTGGCGAGATCTAAAGAAAGAGTCTATTACTATGTTTTTAGTCTTGTGTTGGTTATTGGTTCCATGCTTTGGGGCAATTACAGATTCAATAATCCGGTCATTACTCATCAGACGATAGATATTCAAAAGGAATCGAAGATTGATAAATTGAGAATCGTCATGGCATCTGACTTGCATGTGGGTTATCTGATCAGGCGAGATATGGCTGCCAAGTATGTTGATCAGATTATGGAGCAAAAGCCCGATATGATTCTTTTGGTAGGTGATATCATTGATTTTGATATCTATTCAGTCAAGCAGCAACATATGGAGGAGGAATTTAAGAGACTTCATGCTCCCTATGGGGTATATGCTGTTACCGGCAATCACGAATATATAGGGCTGAAAGGAGAAGAACCATTTGAGAAACCCCGTTGGTTGTCCGAACATGCTGACATGATTGCTCTTCGAGATTCTGTTGTATTGGTCGATAATGCATTGTATATCGTTGGTAGAGAAGATAACACGTTTGTTCATCGGAAAACATTGGAATCCTTGATGGATAGTGTGGATACCAAGTTACCTGTTATTTTGATGAATCATCAGCCACATGATATTCACGAAGCTGATAGAAATCAGATCGATCTGGCATTTTATGGACATACGCACAATGGACAATTTTTTCCCAATAATATAGCGGTGAAGTTTTTGTATGAGAAGCCCTACGGATATAAAAAAATAAACGATTCTCATGTTTATATATCCAGTGGATTAGGTCTGGCCGGACCACAATATAGGATTGGGACAGTATCAGAAATTGTCGTTTTTGATGTCAATTTCAACAAATGATGCTTATCTTTATCTCCTGAAAACTACGTGTTATCAATATATTTGACTACATTAAATCATTTGAAGCGTCGATGTTAAAATCGTTATATATAAAAAATTATGCATTGATCGATAGTCTGGAAATAGACTTCGAATCAGGCTTTTCTGTCATCACCGGTGAAACAGGTGCTGGTAAATCTATCATTTTGGGAGCTCTGTCGCTTATATTGGGACAAAGAGCAGATATGAAAGCCATCAAAAAAGATGCTGACAAGTGCATCATTGAAGGCACATTTGATGTCTCGGCTTATGACTTGAAAGATTTTTGCGTAGAAAATGATATAGAATACGATCCCCAAACGTATATCCTACGTCGTGAAATTTTGTCAGCCGGTAAGTCAAGAGCTTTTATCAATGATTCGCCAACAGGCTTGAATGAGCTGAAACTGTTGGGAGAACAATTGATTGATATTCATTCGCAACACGAAAATTTGTTGCTGTCTGATAATCACTTTCAGTTGCAAGTAGTTGATACACTTGCTGGAAATAAAAAATTGTTGAACGAATATAAAGAGACTTTCAAAGCATTTAAGTCTGCTGAAAAAGAGCTGACAGATCAGCGTAATGCAATTGAAAAAACGAAAGCAGAAGAAGAGTTTTTTCGTTTTCAGTATACAGCCTTGCAAGATGCCCACCTAAGCGATGGAGAACAAGAAGAGCTAGAACTGGAGTTAGAGACGTTAAATCATGCAGAGGATATAAAATCGGGTCTGTATAAAATACATAAATTGCTTTCGGATGATGAAATGGGAATCGTTTCTTCACTGAAAGAGAGTTTGAGTACAGCTCAACATTTATCGAAAGTGTATGCACAGGCTAACGAAATGTCGTCGAGAATAGAAACAGCCTACATAGACCTAAACGATATGAGTGCCAATCTGGAACGAATGGCAGAAGATGTAGAGTTTAGTCCCGAACGCTTGGAGCTTGTGCAACAGCGCTTGGATATGATCTATGGACTGCAAGCTCGCCACAAGATGAGCACCGTGGCAGAACTGTTGACCTATCAGAAAGAGTTGGAAGAAAAACTAAATCAGATCGATCTTTCAGACGAGCATTTGAAGCAACTGGAAAAACAGCTGACAGCGAAGAAAGATGCTGCATTGACTCTCTCTACTAAGCTTTCTAAGCAGCGCAAGACAGCAACCAAAACGATAGAAAAAACGTTGGTGGACAAGATCGCACCTCTAGGAATGCCTAATGTGCGCTTTGAATGTCAAATGACACCTAAAAAAGAACCGGATATTACTGGCGAGGACGACTTGGAATTTCTTTTCTCTGCCAATAAAAATATGACCCTCCAACCTGTGGCACAGATAGCCTCAGGAGGTGAGATCTCTCGATTCATGCTCTGCCTAAAATCGATGATTGCAGGGGCAACAGCACTGCCTTCCATTATTTTCGATGAGGTAGATACCGGAGTTTCGGGAGAGATTGCTGATAAGATGGGCTTGATCATGAAAGAGTTTGGACAAAATATGCAGGTACTTGCCATCACGCATTTGCCACAGATTGCAGCTAAAGGAAAAGCTCACTACAAAGTGTATAAAGAGGATTCGGAAAAAAGTACCGTTACCAATCTGATCAGACTGACAGACGAACAGCGCCTGAACGAGATAGCAGGGATGCTGAGTGGGGCAACGGTGACTGATGCAGCCAAAGAAAATGCAAAAGCGATGTTGGGTTTTTAACCTTTTGATATGATGAATATCCCATTTTTAGACTTACAACGAGAACAGAAAGCCTACGAAGCAGAATTGCAAGAGGTGATTGCTCGTGTCGTCAAATCGGGATGGTATATTCAAGGAAAAGAGAAACAAAATTTTGAGCAAAAATATGCTGACTATTGTGGTGTGAATCATTGTGTTGGGGTGGGAAATGGCTTGGATGCCATCCGTCTGATTTTGTTGGCTTATCTGGAATTAGGAGTATTGTCTCTTGGAGATGAGGTGATTGTGCCAACCAATTCGTTTGTCGCTTCAGCTTTGGCAGTCAGTCAATGTGGTTTGATGCCAGTATTTGCAGATTGCAATTCTGAGACTTACAACCTTGATAGAGAGACAGTAGAGCCACAAATAACTAAACGAGCAAAAGCTATTCTTGTTGTGCATCTTTATGGGCAAGTGAGCGATATGCAGCAACTGAAAGAGCTTGCCTCAAAATATCATCTAAAACTGATAGAAGATGCCGCACAGGCACACGGAGCGCGCTATGATGGTATTCGTGCAGGGGCTTTGGGTGATGCCGGCGCATTTAGTTTTTACCCCGCTAAAAACTTGGGAGCTTTGGGTGATGCCGGGGCTGTGACCACCAATGATGACGCTTTGGCAATGATGGTTAGGCAATTGAGTAATTATGGGTCTTCAGAAAAATATATCTATCCACGCAAGGGGATCAACTCCAGACTGGATGAACTGCAGGCGGCTGTATTGTCGTTTAAATTAGATCAGCTAGATACGGAAAATGAAAAACGAAAAACAATAGCCAAACAATATCAAGAGGGTATTAAAAATATAAAAATAATACAACCTCTGGTCAACAATTTCGACGCTCATGTGTTTCATATATACACAGTCAGAACAGCACAAAGAGATAAGCTGAAAAGATATCTTTCTGAAAATGGGATTGATACACAAATACATTACCCGATATGTATTCACAAACAAGATGCATATCAAGAGTGTCAGGCTCTCTCATTTATGGTGGCTGAGACCTTGCAAAATGAAGTGTTGAGTATACCAATTTTTCCGAGTCTGACTCAAAAGGAAATTAATTACATTATTGAAATTCTAAATCGTTGGTAAATTTTTAATATTTATGTAAATAACAAGTTTTTATTGTATATTTGTACGCCAACAAAGTAGATAGTGATTATCGAAAAAACGAAAGACATAATTATACTATATATAGAAATTCTAATTAAAAAACTTTTCAAGAAACAATGGAACTTAGCTTATTAACAGCAGTATCTCCCGTTGATGGAAGATATAGAGCTCGCACTAAAGGTTTAGCAAACTATTTTTCTGAATATGCACTTATAAAATATCGTGTATTAGTTGAAATCGAATATTTTATTTCTTTGTGTGAATTGCCTTTACCTCAACTGAAAGATGTGGATCACTCTGTGTTCCCTAAGCTAAGAGCATGTGTCACTGATTTTTCGGAAGCAGATGCTCAGAAAATTAAGGATATTGAAAAAGTAACCAATCATGACGTTAAGGCTGTAGAATACTTCATAAAAGAAAAATTTGATGATCTAGGTCTTAGTGCTTACAAGGAATTTATCCACTTTGGACTGACCTCTCAAGATATAAATAATACAGCTATTCCTTTGTCTTTCAAGGATGCATTGCAAGATGTTTTTTATCCATTGATGCAAAGAATGATCGACAAGCTAGAAGGTATGGCTAAAGAATGGGCAGAAGTGCCTATGCTGGCAAAAACTCACGGACAACCAGCATCTCCAACGCGATTGGGTAAAGAGATAATGGTTTTCGTTTCTCGCTTGCAAAAGCAATTTGAAGTATTGAAGCATATCCCTGCATCAGGAAAATTTGGTGGAGCAACAGGAAACTTCAATGCACATACCGTTGCTTATCCAACGTACGATTGGAAAGAATTTGGAAATAAGTTCTTGGCCGAAAAACTAGGATTAGTCAGAGAGCAGTGGACCACTCAAATCTCCAATTACGATACTTTGTCAGCGACTTTTGATGCGCTGAAAAGACTAGATACCATAATGATTGATCTGAATAGAGACTTTTGGCAATACATCTCTATGGAATATTTCAAACAAAAGATCAAGGAAGGTGAAATTGGATCGTCGGCTATGCCACATAAGGTCAATCCAATTGACTACGAAAATGCAGAAGGAAATCTTGGAATTGCAAATGCGATCTTGGAACACCTATCTGCAAAATTACCAATCTCGAGATTGCAACGAGATCTGACCGATTCCACAGTTTTGAGAAACGTGGGTGTGCCAATGGGGCATATCGTGATAGCAATAGAAAGTACCCTGAAAGGACTAGATAAATTATTATTAAACGAAAAGGCATTGTACAACGATTTGGACGACTGTTGGGCAGTGGTGGCTGAAGGGATTCAGACAATATTGCGCCGTGAAGGTTATCCAAAACCGTATGAAGCTTTAAAAGAATTGACAAGAACCAATGCAGCCATTACTCAAGAGTCTATATTGACCTTTATAGATGGTTTGAATGTAAATGATGCTGTAAAAGATGAACTTAAAAAAATTACACCTCATACTTATACAGGTGTATAAACTAATCGTTAGCCGAGAGGCTGGCTGGGTTTAATCGTGAATATGTAAGACATTACGGAATAAAATGTTAGAAGAAGAAAAAAACAGACAGGATGATGATTCATCCGATGGTAGCCCTAAAAAACGTAAAAGAATTAGGGTAGGAGATTCGAGCTCTAATACCAGAGAAAGAGTGCCGTATCGAAGTTCTGATGGAAGCAAATCTCCTAGAACTGATGATAGAGAGCAAAGACCATATCAACCTCGAAGTGGTTCGACTGGAGGATATAACAATCAGCGCAGAGATTATGGCTCTGGCCAACAACGCGAAGGTGGTTATCAAAGTGGCTATAATAATCAGCGTAGAGATTATGGCTCTGGCCAACAACGCGAAGGTGGTTATCAAAGTGGCTATAATAATCAGCGTAGAGATTATGGTTCTGGTCAACAACGTGAAGGAGGCTACCAGCGCGAAGGGGGTTACCAACGCGAAGGTGGATATCAACAAGGAGGATACAATCAGCGCAGAGACTACAGTTCAGGCCAACAGCGCGAAGGTGGATACCAGCAACGTAGAGATTATGGTTCTGGTCAACAACGCGAAGGCGGTTACCAACGTGAAGGTGGCTATCAACGCAGAGACTATAACTCTAATCAAGGAGAAGGCGGACAACGTAGCGATTATCGTAGTCGTAATCCTTACCAACAAGGACAAAGACGAAACGATGGAGGATATCAACGTCGAAATGATGGGCGTAGTGAATATCAACAACGAGGACGAAATTATAATAACTTCAACTCAAGAGGTGGAGATGCTCCAGCACGCTATATAAAGCCTGTTAAGTATAAGGAAAATGTAGATCCGGAAACAGAAATACGTTTAAACAAATACTTAGCTAATGCCGGAGTTTGCTCTCGTAGAGAGGCAGATGGTTTTATTACATCTGGTGAAGTAAAAGTTAATGGAGAAGTAGTTACTGAATTGGGAACCAAAATAAAATATGGTGACAAAGTTCAGTTCAAGGACAAAGATGTTGAGATTGAAAGCAAAGTATATGTGCTACTTAACAAACCAAAAAACTGTGTGACTACATCTGACGATCCTCAAAATAGATTGACCGTAATGGACTTGGTGAAGAATGCTTGTTCTGAGCGCATTTACCCAGTAGGACGTTTGGATAGAAACACCACAGGAGTACTATTGTTGACAAATGATGGTGATCTAGCTTCTAAATTGATGCATCCGAAATACAAGAAGAAAAAGATTTATCAAGTAACTCTTGATAAGGATGTTACAGTGGAGCATATGCAAGCTATTGCTGATGGTGTAGAGCTAGATGATGGAGAAATCCACGCAGACTCTATTGCCTACAATTCAGAAGATCATTTGAATGTAGTGGGAATAGAAATTCACTCTGGTAGAAACAGAATTGTTCGTCGTATTTTCGAAAAATTAGGTTACAGAGTGGTGAAACTCGATAGAGTTTATTTCTCCGGCTTGACAAAAAAGAATGTAACAAGAGGAAAATGGCGCTATTTGACAGCCGAAGAAGTGAATATGCTTCGTATGGGTGCTTTTGAGTGAGACGTCATCAAATGATTATAGAAAAAGCCTTTATCTTGAAAAAGATGAAGGCTTTTTTGTATTGTTATAGCATGCAAATATTACAGACCGTCAAGCAGTTTTACTTTCTCTTTCAAAGACGCTATTTCACCTTCCATTTCCTCTATGCGATTCATGAGATTTTGCACCACATCGATGCCCTCTACATTGATTGAGAGTTCGTAATGCCAACGCGTGTAGCGCTCTACATCTCTAAGCTGTGAGGTGGAAATATAAAATTGCTCTTCTTGTTCCAAAAGTTCTATCAAGCCTACTTCTTGTAGTCCGAACAAAAAATCAGGTTCTATCTGATTGTGTGAACAGTATTCTGTTATTATGATCAACTCAGTATCCATGATATTCCTTTTTTTATTGATTAGCTAACTTTCTGAACAGCTCTTTTTGTTCTGCCGTCAGATTAGTGGGCACTATGATGTTGTACGTAATGTATAGATCTCCAAAGGTGTCAGCTTTCTTATACACGGGAAATCCTTTTCCTTTTAGGCGAACTTTAGTACCGTTTTGAGTTCCTTCGGCAATGTTTAATTTCACTTTGTTGTCGAAGGTGTCTACAATGATTTCTCCTCCTAATACTGCTTTGTAGATATCTAAGTCTACACTCCTATACAGATCATCCCCCACACGTTTAAATGTAGGATCGTCTCCTATCACAAAGGTGATATATAGATCTCCGTTTGGTGCACCGTTTGCGCCAGCACCACCATGTCCTGCCAGTTTGATCACTTGCCCATTAGCAACCCCTGCGGGGATGGTGATTCGTAAGTCTTTGCCGTTGACATTCAACACTCGTTTGTGTGTCTGTGAAGCGTCTCGCAGGCTGATGTGCATCTCGCTGGTGTAATCTTGTCCACGATAGGCATGTCTGCCAGATGATTGTCCTCTTCGTTGTCCGAAAAGAGATTCAAAAAAGTCCGAAAAATCTCCATCATCGCCCGAGTAGGTGTAGGACGCGCCTCCACCAGATCTTGATCCTCCAAACTGACTGTAATCGGCAAAGCCTCCTTGGTTAGCCTGCTGTTGGCGAGCTTTTTCAAACTCTTCGGCATGCTTCCAATTTTCGCCATACTCGTCATACTTCTTTCTGTTTTCGGCATTGCTCAGCACCTCGTTGGCCTCATTGATCTGCTGAAATTTCAGCTTTGCCTCCTCATTATTGGGGTTAATGTCGGGGTGATATTTGCGAGCCAACTTGCGATATGCTTTCTTGATATCGTCTGCTGTTGAAGTTTTAGGAATGCCCAATATACTGTAATAGTCTATAAAAGCCATACGCTAAAATTTTGTTTAGATTTTGTTTTCTCTTTAAAATTAGCAAAAATATTTTTGTAATAAATTTAAGCTCTATCTAAATATAACAACTAATTTGTTGTTAGGCTTGTGATTTCATTGAAATTTAGTGATTAACTTCTTTTTTAAAGATAGAATAAAAGTAATATCTTTGTGTCTTCAATTATTTCATAAAAAGAAAAAAAATGAGCGAATTACGTAGAACAAAAATTGTAGACATGCTCCAAAACCCAAGTTTCGGGGCTAGAGTAGAAGTTAAAGGATGGGTAAGAACTATCCGTGGTAATAAATATGTACAATTTATACATCTTAATGATGGTTCTACGGTTAATAATTTGCAAATCGTGGCAGATGTAGAAAAATTCAGTGATGAAGCTTTTGATAAAATTACTACCGGTTCGGCTCTACGTGTAGTGGGAACGCTGGTAGAATCGCAAGGCAAAGGGCAAACGATGGAAATTCAGGCAGATGAAATACTATTGTATGGAACTGCCGATCCTGAAACCTATCCTTTGCAAAAGAAAGGACACTCGCCAGAATTTATGCGCGAGATCGCACATCTTCGTCCACGTACCAATATCTTTGGAGCAATTTTCCGTATGCGTCATCACATGTCGTATGCTGTACATAAATATTTCAACGATCACGGATTCTTCTATTTTCATACGCCAATCATCACAGCATCTGATGCTGAGGGAGCCGGGCAAATGTTTCAGGTGACTACTTTGGGCTTGAACAATCCTCCAAGAACTAAGGAGGGGGAAGTAGACTATCACGAAGATTTCTTTGGTCATTCTGCCAACCTGACTGTTTCAGGACAGCTGGAAGGTGAACTTGGAGCAATGGCATTGGGTTCAATTTACACTTTTGGACCAACCTTCAGAGCCGAAAATTCAAATACGCCTCGCCACTTGGCAGAGTTTTGGATGATAGAGCCAGAGGTTGCTTTCAGCGACAATGAGGATAATATGAATCTTGCTGAGGACTTTTTGAAATATCTGATCAACTATGCCTTAGAATATTGTATGGATGATATTCAGTTCTTGAACGATCATGTGGATATGTTCTATGGTACGAAGAAGAATAAAGATGAAATGGGGCTCGTAGATCGCCTGAAATTTATCGTGAACAATAAATTCATCCGTATCACTTACACCGAGGGTGTGAAGATATTGGAAGAAAGTGGAGCTAAATTTGAATACCCTGTTTATTGGGGTGCTGACCTAGCATCGGAACACGAACGCTATTTGGTAGAGAAACATTTCAAATGTCCAGTGATCATGACTGACTATCCGAAGGAAATAAAGTCATTCTATATGAAGCACAACGAAGATGGTAAAACCGTTAGAGGGATGGACGTATTGTTCCCTAAAATCGGAGAAATCATTGGCGGATCTGAAAGAGAGACCGATTACGATGTGCTGATGGGTAGAGTGAAAGATCTAAACATGGATGTCAGCTCTATTTGGTGGTATTTGGAAACTAGAAAATTTGGTACTGCACCTCATGCCGGATTCGGTCTTGGATTCGAGCGTCTGATGCTTTTCGTTACAGGTATGGCTAATATCCGCGATGTGATTCCATTCCCTCGTACACCGAATAATGCTTCATTCTAAGAATTTAATCAAGAAGAAATAAAAATACAATCTCAATTGTGGGAGAAACTAGTTGAAAAACCACTCCTGCAATTGAGATTTTTTACTGTTAACACGTTATACAAAATACATTATTATGAAAAAAATATTTTTTGCCTCATTGATTCTTCTGCTGTTCACGCAGTGTAATAAAGTAATTCAAGTGCAATTGGAAGCAGCTGCTGAGGCTGTAAATGCAATGGGTCCTCAACAAATTGACGAGATTACAAGGCTGGATAGTTGTACAACAAAGCCCAATGCCTTGATCTATCACTATACCTTAGAGTTAGGAGAGGATGCAGATCAATTGTCAGTTCCAATTTTCGAACTATATCAAGAAAAAGAGTTGCTGACATCATTGAAGGGGGGCGACAAAAATGTGCAAAAACTGTTGGATACCGGTGTGGATTTAGTTTTCACTTATTACGACAAGGGAGAAGCCTTTGCGTCTATAAAGATAAATAAGAGTGACATAAATCAAGCAAATGATTTGAAAAATGATAGTACCGTCTACAAGAAGATGGTACGTCTAACGTCCATTCTGGAAGAGGATTTTCCTCAAACTATGCTGACGGGGTCGTTGTTGGATATAACAACCATCTATCCTAGAACTTTGGAAATGAATGTTGAAGAATCAGTATATACGGCTTCAGCCCAATTTGATAGTGTGAGCTTCAAAAATGAGAGAATGGATGAATATTTTGAATCGTTGAAAGAGAATCTGTTTTCTGACTATCTGGGAGGAAATGCAAACATCGTTTACAGATATATCTTCAAGGATAAAGATGGTAATTATTTGACTACCATCGAGTCTACGATTAAGGAATATGAAAGCACAACTGATGAAGCTATTACCTTATAAGAAGGACTACAACAGGTCATGAAAGTAATATCGGTAAGAGAAAATCCAGAATATAAAGAGCAGATCATTTCATTCTTGCAAGCGAGCTGGAGTGAGGTGCTTCCTGTGATGTATAGCGACAGTGTAACGCATTGCATTGATGCTGAACTGCCCTTACCTCAATGGTATGTTTTGGAAAAAGAAGGTTTACTGATTGGTTGCGCAGGATTAATAACTAACGATTTTATAAGTCGTGGAGACTTATATCCATGGTTGGCTGCTCTCTTTATCAGTGAGGAGCATAGAGGAAATTGCTATGCACAACTATTGATCGACAAAGCTAAAGAGGATGCCTTGAAAGCCAGATTTAAAAAATTGTATCTATCAACAGATCATATCGGTTTTTATGAAAAATATGGCTGGACATACATTGGCGATGGTTATCATCCATGGGATGAGACAACGAGAATCTATGAGATCGGTCTATAACTGAAAGTAAATATAACAGAAGAGGTTATCCCATGATGGATAACCTCTTTTTTGCATATTGACAAATCTCATCAATATAACACACAATTTATTTTGAGGGATGAGACAATAGAGAAAAGATTGACGAATTTGTTGTAAATTTGTAAGTATACACTAAACTATATTATAATAAAACAGAGGATGTTTGTTATTAATCATATTAGATCTATATCGATTTTTATTTTGGTTTCTCTCTTTGTTAGCTGTTCTGATTCAGTACCTATCATAGGGAAAGACAATCTAGCAGATGAAAACAGATGGAGAGGAAGCTTTCAGGTCAATGGAAAAGAAATGCCTTTTACCTTTGCTATTCATGGAGAGCTGAGTAACCCTAATGATTTGAGGGTCTTTCTGTATAATGGAGGCAAAAGTGAGCAGATTGAATCAGCATGGATGGTAGAAGATAGTATCACCATCCCCATCAATGGAAGGAGAGATATTCTTTGTGGTGAATTTAATGCAGATAGAACTAAAATAGAAGGTGAGCTAAGAACAGGTTTTGGGTACAGTCCCAAAGTGAAACGTGCTGCCTTTACAGCAGAGAAATCTAATGAGGCAAGATTCGCTTTTACTGAAAGTCCAACGGATATCATTCCCAATGGGAGTTGGAAACTAGAGTTTGATACGCTGAAAAATCTTAAGAGAAACAATACCGATGTCCTAAGATATAATATTGACAGAACAGGTAGTATCCGACTGCATCGTGAAGGCAATGTGATTTATGGAGAGATTGTGACATATGGGGAAGGCATTCAGGGTTTTGAAGGTGTGATGACAGAAAAAGGTTTCATTTGTTCATCATTGCATGCAGCTGAGCCTTTCTTGATGGAGGTTACCTTTAGCGATGAGGATCATTTTAGAGGAATAATCACAAATTCTACTGATGTTTATGCTTTTGGTGCAACAAAGAAAGGAGCAGGACAGGTGACAGCAGAAGAGTCGACAAGTATTCTACAAGGACTTCTGTTGTTGATCAAATCGTATTTTGATTATATAGCTTAAAAAGAATAGTGAATCCAAGACTTCTCCTAGTTGTAGAAGCAACAAATTATATAAATAGAACTATAAAATTAGTATCTTTGTAATGTAAGATATACCATAAAAGAAGGGCTTAAAATATGAATTTAGACTATTTGAAATCAGATAATTTCTTCCTTTTGGCAGGACCATGTGTTATTGAGGGAGAAGATATGGCTTTGCGTATTGCTGAGCATGTAAAAAAAATAACAGACAAATTGGGGATTCCCTACGTTTTCAAGGGGTCTTATCGCAAGGCTAATCGCTCTCGTGTAGATTCATTCACAGGTATTGGAGACGAAAAAGCATTAAAAATATTGAAAAAAGTGGGCGATACTTTTGGCATCCCTACTGTGACTGATGTGCACGAAACGCATGAGTGTGCTTTGGCTGCCCAATATGTGGACGTCTTGCAGATTCCGGCTTTCCTTTGTCGTCAAACAGAATTGCTGATTGCTGCTGCCGAAACGGGTAAAATGGTAAATATCAAGAAAGGACAATTTTTGGCTCCTGGAGCCATGAAGTTTGCCGCTCAAAAGGTGGTTGATTCAGGGAATAACAATGTGATCTTGACAGACCGTGGATCGTCTTTCGGTTATTCTGACTTGGTTGTCGATTTCAGAGGTTTCCCTGAAATGAAGGAATTTGGTTTCCCTGTTATCTTGGATGGAACACACTGTTTGCAAAAGCCTAATCAGGCATCAGGAGTGACAGGTGGACAACCTCAATTGATAGAAACAATGTGTAAAGCAGCTATTGCTGTAGGGGCAGATGGGCTTTTCCTAGAAACTCACTTCGACTGTGCCAATGCACTTTCTGATGGTGCCAATATGTTGCCTTTGGATCAAATGGAAGGTTTGTTGACCCGATTGACCCGATTGAGAGAGGCGGTGAGAGAATGAAAGTAGAGGTTTGTTTTTCTCCTGCATTATATAAATACTATACGGCTTCACCTGACAAGATAGTGGTGGTGACTGATATTTTCAGAGCATCTACGACGATGTGTGCAGCTTTCAAGAATGGAGCAAAAGCGATCATTCCTGTGGCGAGCATTGATGAAGCAAAAGACTATAAAGCAGAGGGCTACAAAGTGGGGGCAGAGCGCAATGTGAAACGTTGCGACTTTGCCGACTTTGGCAATGCTCCTACCGATTATACAGCGGAAATGGTGAAAGGACAAGATATCGTTTTTACCACCACCAATGGCACGCAAGCTATCGACACGGCATCCGATGCAAAGATCCTGCTTGTGGGGGCTTTCTCTAATCTGAATGCTGTTGCCGATTTTTGCATTGCTCAAAAGAGAGATGTGATGGTGCTTTGTGCAGGATGGGAAAACCAATTCAACATTGAGGATACTCTTTTTGGTGGAGCTTTAGCAGATGTGCTGATTGACCGAGGAGGTTACACTTCGGCATCCGATGCCACACAAGTGGCTCTATCGATGTGGCAAGAGGCAAAACCTAATCCTAGGCTCTATGTAGAGCGTACAGAGCATATCAAGCGATTGGAGGCCAATGGACTGGTGGATTCTGTGGATTATTGTCTGACAATAGATACAGTACCTCTCGTTCCAATCTTTGATAAGGAAACTAGAAAACTTACATTAGCATAACTATAGCAAAGTGGCAAGACACAACCAATTGGGCAAGGCAGGCGAAGATGAAGCTTGTAGATACTTGGAGGCTAAAGGGTTTCATATCCTTGTGCGCAATTGGCGATTTGGTCATCATGAAATTGATATCATTGCTCAAGATCAGGAATGCATCATCTTTGTGGAAGTCAAAACTCGCTCTACTGATCAATGGGGGCACCCCGAAGATTTTGTTAGTAAAGCGCAAATGAAAAGGATTGTGGAGGCAGCCGATTTTTATATCAAAGAATATGATATAGAAAAAGAACCCCGTTTTGATGTTATTGCTATTGTCAACAAGTGTGGGACGATTGAAATAGAGCATTTTGATGATGCTTTTTATCCATCTGTAAATTAGAAAAGATGAATATAGAAGAATTTAGAGAGCATTGCTTGACTGTGAAGGGGGCTGTCGAGTGCTTCCCCTTTGATGAAACGACTCTTGTATTCAAAGTTATGGATAAGATGTTTGCTTACATTGGCTTAGAGCCGAAAGATGGTGAGTTTTTTGCCAATATGAAATGTGATCCGGAAAGAGCTGTAGAGCTTCGCCGAGAGTATGAAGGTGTGCAACCAGGATATCATACAACCAAAAAAATGTGGAATTCTGTTTATATCGATAGTGATGTGCCTGATGATCTGATTGTAGAGCTGTTGCATCATTCAGTAGATGAGGTGATCGCTAAATTGTCGAAAAAGAAACAAGAAGAATACAGAAATAGCTGATGCCCCCTATTATACATATAAAGGAAACGGAATCGACCAATTCTTATCTTAAAGAACTGCTCTCAGTTGAACAACTGGCAGAAGGCACTATCGTTTCCACTGAAAATCAAATAGCTGGACGAGGGCAGCGTGGGAATAGTTGGGAATCGGAGCAAGGTAAAAACCTTACTTTCAGCATGGTGCTCTATCCTCTTGCAATTGCTGTTAACGAGCAGTTTATCCTCTCGCAGGTTGTCTCGCTAGGGGTCAAGAAAGCGTTGGATAAATATACAGAAGGTATTACGATCAAGTGGCCTAATGACATCTATTGGAATGAGAAAAAAATATGTGGAATACTGATCGAGAATGCATTAGCTGAAAATGGTTTTCTCCATACCATTGTAGGCATAGGGTTGAATATCAATCAAGAGAGGTTTGAAAGTGATGCCCCCAATCCTATTTCTCTTGCTCAAATAACAGGGCAAGAATATAATCTAAATGAAATTTTAGAAGAGATCAGAGAATGGATTTTTGCCTTCTACAAAGAAGCAGAACTATTGGGCAACTACAAAACTATCCAGCACTTCTATCATAAGAGCCTTTTCAGAAAAGAGGGCTTTCATTCTTATTCCGACGAAAGAGAAAATTTTAAAGCTAAAATAAAAGAGATACTCCCCACCGGACACCTTGTGCTAGAAACTTTGGGAGGAGAGATTAAAACCTTTGCTTTCAAAGAAGTCAAGTATGTAATGTGAATTTTCATAATTTTGCTAAATAAGTAAACATCAACCCAAAAAGTTGGTGTTTTTTCTTGTTTATACAATATTAATGTATAAATTTGCATTATTGTTGTATATTTATACATTTAATGAGTAAGAAAAATAGACATAGAACGATAAGAGAAATTCTTAAACAAGAAGATATTGTCAATCAAGACATCCTGTTGACCATGTTGCTGGATAGAGGGTTTGAAATCACTCAAGCCACGCTTTCGCGCGACATGAAGGAACTTAAGGTGGTTAAGGCGCCTATTGCATCAGGTCAATATGCTTATCAGCTGTCAGAAGATGTGAAGCCACAAGAGGTGCACGGTATGACTAATCTAGTGGCAAGTGGCTTCGTAGATATTGAGTTTTCGGGACAGCTGGCGGTCATCAAAACACGTCCGGGCTATGCCATGGCGATAGCTTCAGAGATAGATCATAAGGCAACGGAATATGTTTTGGGTACTGTTGCTGGTGACGATACAATTTTAGTAATTCCGAGAGAAGACAAAACCCGTGAGGAGGTCGTTGATTCTCTATCAACTTTTATACCAAACTTGAAATGATAAAAATAGCAGACTTCCTTTTGAAAGGAAAAAATAATAATAAAGGACAGCAGATTTCTATACAGGTGGCAACTGTAGAGCATATTAAATACGTGCAGGTGGTGTTAGATACCATAGAAGCTGCAGCCAAAGTTCGTGGAACAGGAATTGCAAAACGTTCGCCCGAATACGTGGAGCAAAAAATGCGTGAAGGCAAGGCTATCATTGCTTTGGCTGGTGAGGAGTTTGCTGGGTTTTGCTACATTGAATCGTGGGGTAACAAGCAATTTGTAGCCAACTCAGGTCTGATCGTAGTAGAAACTTTCAGACAGCATGGACTGGCTCGTCAGATCAAGGAGCATGCCTTTGCTTTGGCTCGTCACATGTTTCCTGATGCCAAAGTCTTTGGACTAACCTCTGGTGCTGCTGTGATGAAAATCAATACGGGACTAGGTTATAAGCCCGTTACTTTTGCCCAATTGACGAATGATGAGGCTTTTTGGCGAGGCTGTCAAGGCTGTGTCAATTATGATGTATTGACCCGTACAGATCAAAAATACTGTATCTGTACAGCAATGCTCTTTGACCCTAAAGTGGAAAAAGACACCAAAGAAGTGAAGAAAATAATTAAAGAAATACAAAAGAAAGAATCGAAATGAAAAAGAAAGTAGTTTTAGCATTTAGTGGAGGGCTAGATACATCATACAATGCCATGTATCTGTCTAAAGATCTAGGATATGAGGTTTATACAGCAGTGGCAAACACAGGTGGGTTTTCGGCTGACGATCTTAAAGAAATAGAGCGAAGAGCCTATGCCTTAGGTGCTAAAAAACATATTTCATTAGACATCACACAGGAGTATTACGAAAAAAGTATCAAATACATGATCTTTGGCAATGTGCTTCGTAATGGTACTTATCCTATTTCGGTGAGTTCTGAACGTATTTTTCAAGCGATCGCTATCATCGAATATGCTAAAGAAATAGGAGCCGATGCCGTGGCACACGGTAGCACAGGTGCTGGAAACGATCAAGTACGTTTCGATTTGACTTTCGAGGTGTTAGCTCCAGAAATAGAAATTATTACCCCTACACGTGACCAAATATTGACTCGTGAATATGAGATCAACTATCTAAAAGAGCATGGCTATGAAGCTGACTTTGCCAAGATGGAATACTCCATCAACAAAGGTCTTTGGGGAACTAGCATCGGAGGAAAAGAAACATTAAGATCGAATCAAACTCTTCCTGAAGCTGCATATCCATCGCAGTTGACTAAGAAGGAGAGTGAAACATTGACTATTGATTTTGAAGAAGGAGAAATAGCAGCCGTAAACGGACAAAAATACACCGACAAGGTTGCAGCTATTCAAAAAATAGAGGAACTCGCCTCTGCTTATGCTATCGGTCGTGATATGCACATCGGTGACACTATTATTGGTATCAAAGGTCGCGTCGGATTCGAAGCAGCAGCACCTCTTGTAATCATCAATGCGCACAAAATGCTCGAAAAACATACGCTGACCAAATGGCAACAATACTGGAAAGAGCAAACAGCCAATTGGTATGGCATGTTCTTGCACGAGGCACAATACCTTGAGCCGGTGATGCGCGATATAGAAGCTATGCTGATCAGCTCGCAACGTAATGTAACAGGACGAGTGATTGTGGAATTGAAACCATATCACTACACATTGGTAGGCGTAGAAAGCGATTACGATCTGATGAAAGCCGACTTTGGCGAATATGGAGAAATCAATAAAGCTTGGTCTGCTGATGATGCCAAAGGGTTTACCAAAATATATGGTGTGCCTACTAAGGTGTATTTCAATATTCAGGAGAAGAATAAGAAGAAATAACTCATTGAAAATAATATAACTCTGTAAAGTAACGGAGTTGTCTTTTATAATACAAAAGTGACACTTTTCAGACTAGATCTGAAGAGTGTTACTTCTCAATAAACTAGTCGAATCACGAATCAAGGAGAATCGACTTATAGTTTTCCCATCAAAAAATCTAAAAATAAGTATGAATTTATCAGATCAAGGAATAGAACTTTATAAGCAGGAAGTGTGTGAATTGACTAGTCTTTTTCATTCAGAATGGAAAGAAATGAGAAATATTCTGACTAAAAAGATTGATGTTGAAGATTCTTTGCTCTGCTTTTTTGTAGAAGGAGTTGAGGATGATTATGGAATTATCTTGACAAAAGATAATGAACTCTATGAGTTTGAAATAATGGATGGAAAGCTAAACAACATCGTTAAACAAAAAAAGGCGATCAGAACTGAAGTGCCACAGGTAGATGTTGCGTTGCAATTGCAAAAAGAAAAGTTTTAGAAATTGGATTTATTGGTTGAGAATCTTACATTGTAGAATGTTTTGTATGACGCTCTCAAAAGAAAATAAATAAAAGTATAGAGACTGAAAATGATTAAAATAGGAATAATAGGTGGTGCAGGATATACTGCCGGTGAATTGATCAGAATATTGCTGAACCATCCTAAAGCAGAACTTGTATTTGTAAATAGTACAAGCAATGCCGGAAATAAACTTTACGATGTACATGGAGGATTGATGGGCGAAACAGAAATGAGTTTTACTGATCAATTGCCTTACGATCAGATAGATGTTCTGTTCTTCTGTACGGCACATGGCGACACTCGAAAGTTTCTGGAAGCCAATAAAGTGCCTTCTAGTTTGAAGATCATAGATCTATCTACTGATTATCGCCACAAGGCTACTGCTGAGGGCTTTATCTATGGGCTTCCTGAGCTGAACAAAGAGAAAATAAAAGGAGCAAACAAGATAGCCAATCCCGGCTGTTTTGCCACTGCTATCCAATTGGCTGTTTTGCCATTGGCTAAGGCTGGCTTAGTGAACTCAGATATTCACGTCAATGCCATTACTGGCTCTACGGGGGCAGGGGTAAAGCCCGGTGCAACTACACATTTTAGTTGGCGAAACAATAATATATCGATCTACAATCCGTTCAAGCATCGTCATGAGCAAGAAATAAGAGAATCGATAGAAAGTTTGCATCCTGATTTTGACGAAGAAATTTATTTTATCCCTATGAGGGGAGATTTTCCACGAGGGATTTTCGTAACAAGCTATTTGGAATATAATGGCACCGAGGAAGATGCCGTTAAACTCTATGAAGAATATTATAAAGATGCACCTTTTACCATCGTTACAGAT
The DNA here is from genome assembly GCA_937995835.1 of uncultured Dysgonomonas sp. Lineage (GTDB taxonomy): Bacteria > Bacteroidota > Bacteroidia > Bacteroidales > Dysgonomonadaceae > Dysgonomonas. The sequence continues at coordinate 33,183 of CALKIV010000025.1, forward strand.
AAGAATCCTGATCTGAAACAAGTGGTAAATACTAATAAATGCATCATACATGTTATAAAACATGGTAACCAATTATTGATTATTTCATGCATCGACAATCTATTAAAAGGAGCATCGGGTCAGGCTGTAGAAAACATGAACCTGATGTTCGGATTGGAACAAACGACTGGCTTGAAATTGAAATCTATTGGTTTCTAAAGAAGAAATTGAAAATAGTCTATGGATTTATATGAGATTAAAGATCTGTTAGATCGCTCCATCAACGATCAGTTGCTCTATGCTTTTTATGAGTATGGTGACGATGGTTTCTATTGTGGTTATGTGCTTAGTTATAATACTGATACGGTACAACTTGCGCATTATACCAAATATGGAGAGCGTGATGGCTCACTGATTATTGCTTTAGAAAATATAAAATCCATCAGCATTAAAGATGAATATCTTGATACGCTAGATTATTTGATTAAACGACAAAAACAATTTCATCAACTAAACGAATCAGAGTCTAACAGACTGATCCCAACTTCTGAAGGTTTAAAAAATCAATTAGAACTTTATCAAAATGATAGGTCCGTGATTTTGAACTTAAAGATTTCAGATGAGGGGTATATCGGTTTTGTGGATGAGGTGAGAAACAGCTGTTTTATTTTCACAGAGATTGGTAATCTTGGGCATCCTATTGTCACAAATCTCTATCGAATAAGTGATGTTTCTACTATGAGAGTCAATGATAAAGCTGGTCGTAAGGCATTGTTCCTATATAATAAGAACAAAAAAGATGGCTTATGAAATTTGAAATTGATGAACAAACAATCACTGACTTAGATATTTATAATGAAGATGTAAATGCAAAGTCTATTGCAGGATTATTTTGTGGAACAAAAAGCTTTGTAGGACGCAATAAGGTGTATGAGCTTTTGGGTACACCTCTTGCTGACTATGATGAACTGAAAGAGCGAAGCGAAGCGATCAAATTTTTCTTCGATCACGAGTGGTTTAATCTCCAACTTGATACGGATGTTCTTAGCTTTGTAGAATATTATCAAAAGCAAAGGCGAAATAGCATGGAGCCTATCTTCTCCACTGTGTTTTTGAGACGAGTGTATGATAAGCTAAATCAGGAGGCTCAATACTTCTTGATGGCCGAGGGGGTACGTTCCACAGTGGAAGTGCTGAGGTGGGTGAATGATTTTATGCAACGCATCAATCAATTGGATGAGAAGGATATTCCCTCAAAACTCTTAGAGCAAAGCAAAAGAATAAAAGAACTTTTTGCCAAAAATGGATACGATAAACTGGTAAGGAAAAAAAAGATTGGAAAATATATTGCTGTGGGTAAGCTAGATTATAAGTTTAGAATTCCCGAAAGGCGTGATATTCTGTTCTGTCTCGATCTGGTTTCACAATATGATGCGTTCAGTACGATAGCTAGAGTGACCAAGGAGAATGGTTTCACCTTTGCCAATTTGCACAGAGCTGAAGATAGCCGTATCGAGATAGAGGGATTGTTTCATCCTTTGCTTGAGAATCCCATTTCTAACGATTTTAGTATCGACCGAAAAGCAAATGTGTTGTTTCTTTCAGGACCTAATATGGCAGGGAAATCGACCCTCTTGAAGTCCTTGGCCGTAGCCACATTTTTGGCACATGCAGGTTTTCCTGTTCCGGCATCCAAGATGAATATCAGTATTCTATCGGGGCTATGTGCAGCCATTAATATTGCCGACGATTTGAGTTCTGGTTATAGCCACTTTTATGCTGAAGTGATGAGTGTGAAACAAGTAGCTGAAAAACTCAAGAAGCATAAAAATATGTTAGTTATCTTCGATGAATTGTTCAGAGGAACAAACGTAAAAGATGCATACGATGGCACATCGGCTGTCATTCGTTCGTTTTCGAAGGTCAGGGAGGCCTTTTTCGTAATGTCGACTCATATTGTTGAGGTGGCAGACGAATTAAAAGACTTGGATAATATAAAATTCGGCTATATGAATATCGATCGAAAAAATGGACATCCTAGCTATACGTATAAACTCAAAGAGGGTATATCTAAAGATAGACTAGGAATGTATATCATAGAACAAGAAGGGGTTATAGATCTGATAGATGAAATCAGTAAGGAATAGAGCTCTCTAACAAATAAATAATATTGATAATTAAAATAAATAATATATGAAACCATTTGACGTATTTCCCGTATTCGATATCAATATCGTGAAGGGCGAAGGCTGTTATGTATATGATGACAAAGGGAATAAATATCTTGACCTCTATGGTGGTCATGCTGTGATTTGCGTAGGTCATACGCACCCTTACTATGTGGAGAAAGTGACTGATCAACTGAATAAAATTGCTTTTTATTCCAATTCCATTGTCAATAAATTACAGACAGAGCTTGCCGATAAGCTTGCTGAGCAATGTGGCTATCCTGATTACGATCTGTTTCTGGTCAATTCGGGGGCTGAGGCTAATGAGAATGCTATCAAATTGGCATCTTTCCATAATGGACGAAAAAAGCTTCTTTCCTTTAGCAAGGCATTTCATGGGCGTACGTCGGCTACGGTTACTGTAACTGATATTCCGGCATATTCTGCACCGGTCAATGAGACTGATCATGTAGTTTTTGCACCATGGGAGGATATAGAGTTTGTGAAAAAAGAACTAGCGACTAAAGAATATGCAGCCGTTCTGATAGAAGGAATTCAAGGGGTGGGGGGAATCAAAGTTCCGTCTAATGCCTTCATGCAAGAACTGGAAAAAGTGTGTGCCGACACCAATACAATGCTTATCCTAGATGAGATACAATCAGGTTATGGGCGTAGTGGAAAATTCTTTGCTCACCAATATATGGGTATTAAGCCAGACCTTATCACCGTTGCCAAAGGAATTGGTAATGGCTTCCCGATGTCTGCTGTGCTGATCAATCCTAAGTTTAAGGCTGTTCACGGACAGTTGGGTACTACTTTTGGTGGAAATCACTTGGCTTGTGCTGCTGCCATTGCTGTACTAGATATCATGAAGAAAGAAAAATTGGTGGACAATGCAGCTAAAGTGGGCAATTACTTGATGGCCGAATTAAGAAAGTTTCCTCAAATAAAGGATGTTAGAGGATATGGCCTGATGATCGGTTTGGAATTCGAAGAACCCATCAAGGAGATTCGTTCAAAGCTGTTGTTTGAGCATCATATCTTCACAGGAGTGACCGGTACGCATGTTATTCGTCTGTTGCCACCACTTGTGTTGACTATTGAGCAAGCTGATTATTTTTTAGCAGAACTGAAAAAAGTGATCGCTTAATAGATTTTCGATATAGAATAAAAAGGAACGCCCCTCTCAAGAATAAAAATCTGAGAGGGGCGTTTATCATTAGGGGAACTAAAATTTTTAGTTAAACATTTGTCTAAAATGACTAAATATTTTCTCTTTTATTGATTTGCTTGGCTGAAAGTTTGGTGAATTTTCTAATCCAGCTAACACTTTCTTCTCTTCATCCGATAACTTTTCAGGAATATAAACGCTGATGTTGATCAGCAAATCTCCTGTTCCGTATCGATTGATGCTTGGCAAGCCTTTGTTCTTTAATCTCAATACTTTGCCCGGTTGCGTACCCGGTTCGATGGTCACCTTCACTTTGCCATCTATTGTAGGAATTACCATACTACCTCCCACGGCTGCTGTATATACGCTTAACAATAGGTTATATACTACATCATTGCCATCTCTGAATAGCTCTGCATGTGGCTCTTCTTCTATCAAGATGATCAAATCGCCACTGATGCCTCCTTGGCGAGCAGCATTTCCTTTGCCACTCATTGATAGTTGCATGCCGTCAGCCACCCCTGCAGGGATGTTGATTGTGATGATTTCGTCATCTCTTACCACGCCTTCGCCACTACAGTGCGAACATTTCTTGGTTATCTTTTTACCGCTTCCGGCACAAGTGCTACAAGTGGTTTGCGTCTGCATTTGTCCTAACAAGGTGTTCACTACACGAATCGTAGCTCCCGAGCCTTTACAAGTAGGACAAGTTTCGTAAGCTGTTCCGTTGTCAGCTCCTGTTCCCCTGCAGTGGCTACACGAAACGTATTTGTTTACTTTTATTTTCTTCTCTGCACCTTCTAAAATCTCTTTCAGATTCAATTTTACCTTGATTCTCAAGTCAGACCCTCGATTGACTGTGCGTCCTCCACGAGAACTACCTCCAAAACCACCGAATCCTCCGAAGTCGCCAAATATATCTCCAAATTGAGAGAAGATATCGTCCATCGAGAATCCTCCGGAGTGACCTCCAAAGCCTCCCGGTGCGGCATGTCCATAACGATCATACTGTGCGCGCTTGTTGTCGTCGCTCAATACTTCATAGGCTTCTGCTGCTTCCTTAAACTTCTCCTCAGCTTCTTTGTCGCCCGGATTTTTGTCGGGGTGAAACTGAATGGCTTTCTTTCGGTAGGCCTTCTTTATTTCTTCAGCAGTTGCTGTTTTTTGAACCTCAAGAACTTCGTAATAATCTCTTTTTGACATCGATATGTTTTATTTAGCAACTATAACTTTAGGAAATCTAATCACTTTATCTTCCAGTGTATATCCCTTTTGTATGCAGTCAATTACTTTGTTTGTATCCTCCTCTTTGGTGGAAGGAATCATGGTTACGGCCTCGTGTTTGTCTACATCGAAAGGTTGACCAATAGCATCGATCTCTTTTACACCATGTTTGCCCAAGAAATTGATGAATTTGCTATGAATCAGTTCTATACCTTCTACGATAGCTTCCTTGTCATCTGTCTTTCCGATATTGTCAAGAGCACGTTCGAAGTCGTCTACCACAGGTAGAATATCTACCAGAACACCTTCGCCACCAAGTTTCAGCAGTTCTGCTTTTTCTTTCAGTGTACGTTTTCTATAGTTGTCGAATTCTGCATTCAGACGTAGGTAAGAATCATTTAATTCGTTATATTTTTGCTCCCAGTCAGTCAGATTGTCAGCATCTTCTGTGCATTCATTTTCCACTGTCTGCTCATTTGTCAGATTGTCTTCATTCACAAGATTCTCATCTTGTAGTTCCGATTTCTTTTTATTTTCACTCATGTCTTTATCTCTCTTATTTTCAGAATACTAATGTCCGGTCAGGAACTTCTAGAGCCCTAACGCATTTCACTATCTATTAATTATATAACAAAAGCAATGCCAAAAATCAGAAGCGTGAAAAGCTTTTGGTGAATTTGATCAGTGGTGCAAAAGTGCTATCCTCCAATGGACGATAGATATACCAATATTTATCCGACTGATGTACCTCGATCAAATAATAATTTTCAAATGCTTTTTCGGTTTCTCCGATGGGTTGCTCAAAGAAATTGGTTGCTGTGTATAAGGAATCGAATCGTTGGATGTGAGCCGGATTCCAAGTTTTAGAGTAGTTGTCGAAATTGGATTTCAGGACAGGAGCTTGTGCCATTTGAATACTATCTAATTCTGATGTCTGTAAGCTGTCAGTAGTCAGTTTTTTAGAGACTAGCCATGCGCCCTTTTTGGGTTTGCTTACATGTAAAATTAGGGGAGATTCTCCTTCCTCTTTCAGCACAATTCTATAGATATCTCTATCTAGATAGAAATTGTATAAGACTACTTCCTGACTTGTCAAGAGGATGTGATTTAATTCATTGAGCCTATTGGGCTCCCATTGGATAGCATGTGTTACTCCGTCAAAAGTCAATTCTGTAGGTAAATAGCCTTTTATTGTGTCTAATAAAATACCAGCCTTGTCAGACACTTCTCCATTTTCAGGATAACTGTATTTGCCACACGAACTTGTAGCAAGAATTAAAGCGACAACTAAAGGTGTAAAATACTTTTTCATTTCTAAATATCTCTGTATAGTTAAAGCTACAAAGGTCGTTATTTTTTTGCTGATTTTTGCTGATTTCTTTTTAAATAAAAACTGACCTTCTTTATCTTAAATTAAGACTTGCATCTGACGTTTTTTACTATATTTGTTTAAAATTTTCACAAAGTAATTAACTATACGCTACAGCATATGGTATTATCCACACTACTCACGCCTTTAAGTATCACTTTGGGCATACTTGCTATTTCGGTGTTTTTCTTTATGCAAGGTAAAGTCCGTTCCGACTTGGTCGCTATCTGTTCATTAGTTGCACTTCTGCTTGCAGGTATATTAGAGCCTAGTGAAGCTCTTGCTGGATTCTCTAACCCGGTGATCATCATGATGATAGGGCTTTTTGTCGTCGGGGCAGGAATATTCAGAACAGGGTTGGCTAAGATGATTAGTAGTAGGATTTTAGGCTTGGCCGGCGATAATGAAAACTTACTCTTTATATTAGTTATGGTGGTTACTGCCTGTGTTGGAGCTTTTGTGAGCAATACAGGAACGGTAGCGGTGATGATGCCTATCATTATGAGTCTTGCTGCTAGTGCTAACATCAGTGCTCGTCGCTATTTGATGCCACTGGCTTTTGCAAGTAGTATGGGGATGTTTACACTGATCAGTACGCCTCCCAATATGGTGATCAACGAAGAAATCGTGAAGCATGGATATAAAGCCTTGTCTTTCTTTTCTTTTGCTCCCATCGGTTTATTGTCTTTGGCAGTGGGAATCGTTGTGCTGTTCTTTCTGAACAAATTACTAGATGATAAAAATGATGATTCGAGCAACTCTAATAAGAAAGGCAAAAGCTTGGAAGAATTGGCTAAGGAGTATAATCTGATGCAACAGTCTTTTACAGTTACTGTTTTAGATCACTCTGATATTATTGGAAAAACGTTAGCCGAGATAGGCATGACGCAAAAGTATAATGTTAGTGTAGCTAAATTGGTGGTTCAAGTAAAAAGTCGTTTTAGCAAACGAATCATTGAAGAGGTGGGAGGTCCAAACTCCATTGTGCAGAAAGATATGATCCTACATTGTTTAGGTACTTTGGAAGATGTTACTCGTTTTGCAATGGAAAATAATCTATCTGTGGCAGATAGGGAAGTAAGCAATCAGCATGACAACTATCAAGAAATGGGTATTGCTGAAGCCTATATTCTTCCTAGTTCTAAACTTATCAATAAAACGATAGTAGAAAGCCAATTCCGAGAGTTATTTAGCTTGACTATTATCGGTGTAAAACGCAATAATGAATACCGCATGACGAATATTCAGCAGATGAAACTTCATGCAGGTGACGCGCTTTTGGTGCAAGGTACATGGGATCAGATCTCTAATTTGAATGATAAAATAGATGAGCTGATCTTAGTTGGACAACCTCTAGAGGAAGCATCGAAGGTGACATTAGATCAAAAAGCTCCTGTTACTGCTATCATCATGTTGTTGATGATTGTGGCAATGGTGACCGAAATAGTTCCTCCTGTGGTGGCTGTGATGACGGCGGCGATTGCCATTATCATGACAGGTTGTCTCAAAAATATGGAAGAGGCTTATTCGAGCATCAATTGGGGTAGCATCTTGCTGATTGCTGCTATGATGCCGATGGCTACAGCCTTTGAGAAAACAGGTGTGACAGCAATAATTTCAGATACTTTAATTTCTAATTTAGGGGACTTAGGGCCTTATGCTCTGTTGGCTGGGGTCTATTTTTGTACTTCTATGCTGACGATGGTGGTGAGCAACACGGCAACGGCTGTACTTTTTGCACCCATTGCCATGCAAGCGGCTATGGGGATGGGGGTGAGCCCTTATCCATTCTTGTTTGCAGTGGCTGTGGCAGCAAGTATGTGTTTTGCTTCGCCATTCTCTACACCACCGAATGCCTTGGTGATGAGTGCAGGACGATATACCTTTATGGACTATATTCGGGTGGGATTGCCTTTGCAGATAATTATGGGGATTGTGATGGTGATTATGTTACCAATTTTATTCCCTTTCCATTAAAAAAGAGGGTAGGGGAGAATTGGAAGCTCTTGCTGTAAGTTACTTTTGAGCGATATAAGCAAGTAGTTTGTCGATATAATCTCTATTGTTGGCTAGACGAGGTATCTTGTTTTGTCCTCCCAATTTATTGTTCTGTTTTAGCCAAGCGTTGAAGGTATCTTCTTGAACAGCACGGATAATGGGAGCGCCTAATGAGAGATTGTAGGAACGTTTGGCTGCATAGTCAGAGTTCACACTTTGTAATCCTAAGTCTAGTTGTGCAGTAAACTTTTCCAGTGAATCAGGCTTTTTAGAAAATTCGATAACCCACTCGTGAGCTCCTGTATTGTTGTCTCCAAAATATACTGGAGCTGCTGTGTATTCCGAAACAATGGCTCCTGTAGCTTCGCAAGCCATTTTGATGGCAGCATCCGAATTGTCTACAATCACTTCTTCGCCAAAGGCATTAATGAAGCTCTTGGTGCGCCCTGTAATTTTGAATAGAAACGGATAGGTAGATGTAAATTCGATGGTGTCGCCGATGATGTAGCGCCAAAGTCCTCCGTTTGTAGAGATGACTAGAGCATAGTTGACACCTGTTTTTACCTCGTCAAGTGTCAGTGTCTCAGGATTCTCTTTGTCCCATTCGCTCATGGGTAGAAACTCGTAGTAGATGCCACTGTCTAGCATCAGCAACATGTCTCGCTCATCTTTGTGCATCTGTACGCCAAAAAATCCTTCAGAGGCGTTATAGGTTTCCCAATAACGCATATTGGGGTTGTTGATCACCTTGTCGTATTGTTCTCTGAAAGGCACAAAACTTACTCCTCCATGAAAAAATACTTCGAGGTTTGGCCAGAGATCGGTCAGTTCTTTGCCCGTTTCTTCTTTTATTTTTTTTAGCAAGATGAGCATCCACGAGGGCACGCCCATCAAGGCTCTGATATCATTTTTGCGTGCATAGTTGGTTAGCACTTCCAGCTTTTCCTCCCAGTCGGCAATCAGCGAGATGCTTTCAGGAGTTTTGCTTCGCTTCGTCCACGCATATACATTCTTGATCAGGATGGCAGAAATATCACCCGTGAAAATGCCATCGCCAATATTATTCACCTGTTGGCTACCTCCAAGAATGAGAGTTTTACTCATCAAGAAGCGAACATCGTCATAGGCTTGTGCATACACTGCAAGCAGTTGCTCTCCACAGCGATAATGCCCCATGGTGAGCGATTCTTTGGTCACAGGGATGTACTTGCTCCGATCTTCAGTTGTGCCAGAGGACATGGCAAACCATTTGGTAGGCTTGTTCCAGAGCACATTGTTTTGTTTCTCTACAATTATTTTGTCCAGATAAGGACGTAGATCTTCATAGTGCGCAACAGGAACTTTTATTCTAAAGTCGTCTTTATTGCGTAAACTGTTGAAGTTATATTTATTGCCATACAAGGTGTCTTTGCCATTCCTTAGAAGATAGGCCAACACTTTTTCTTGGGCTCCAATGGGGTCGGAAATAAATTTAGCTACTTGCCTATACTTATAGTTCAGTATGGCGTGTGTAATGGAGTTTATCATCCAAGAGAACTGATCTTGAGTAAAATATCTTTATCTATGACTTTTATTTTTCTTCCATCCAGAGCAATGATGTGCTCGTCTACAAAGGTCGATAGGGTTCTGATAGCATTAGAGGTTGTCATGTTCGATAGGCTTGCAAGGTCTTCTCTAGAGAGATAGATGGCGATTGTGGCTTCATCTTCTTCTAGTCCATAGTTGTCCATCAAGAAGATTAGAGATTCTGCCAAGCGACCTCTAATGTGTTTTTGAGTAAGGCTTACCACTCTTTCGTCAGCTATGCCAAGGTCAACTGACAATTCTCTGATGAAGAACATTCCTAGTTGAGGATTGGTGAGCACGAGCTTTTCGATAATCTGCATAGGGATAAAGCAAACCGTTGCCGACTCGAAGGCCGCTGCTGCTGTTACATAAGGTTCTTTAGCAAAAAAAGCACGATAGCCGAAGTACTGTGTAGGACGCAACATCCTCACAATTTGACTTCTGCCTCCCACACCATCACGATATATTTTCACCTTGCCACTGCACAGGCACATCAATTCCTGAGGAATAGCACCTAGTTCGTAGATCACTTCATTTTTCTTGAAATCGTGAATCCTGGTATTGAGCGTCACCATCTCCTTTTCTTTATCGCTCAATAGCTTCCAGATTTCGGGAATGCTTTCTGATAAACTTATTATTGTATTACTTGCAGCCATACTTCTATACAATCTGTTTTTTTAGTTGCTTTGTCACAAAGTTAACCAATTTTCTTTATATAGTATGTTAGACAACATCATTTTTAACCATTTCAGAGATAAAGAGATAGATGATTACTGTTTTTTATTGCACCGTTCACTTTGATTATTACAATAATAACATTATTTTTGCACCACTTTTGGGGTAGACTGCCTAAGATGGTGAAAGTCAATATCCAACCAAGTGGTATACAAAATAATATTTAAAATAAAATAGTTAAGATGAAAATATCTCTAACAAACGTTGACAAGGTTAATGGTATAATTGAAGTAGACATTACCAAAGAAGATTATCAACCAAAAGTTGATAGTGCGTTGAAAACATTCCGCAAGAAAGCTAATGTTCCAGGGTTTCGCCCAGGTCAAGTACCTCTTGGAATGATCAACAAAATGTATGGTAAATCTATCCTTGCTGACGAAATCAACAAACTTGTAGGAGAGAGCATATATACATATATAAGAGAAAATAAATTAAATATACTTGGTGAGCCACTTCCTAACGAAGAAAAACAACAAGAAATAGATTTCGACAAAGACGAAAACTTCTCTTTCTTCTTCGACATCGCTATGGCGCCAGAAGTTAGCTTGAAACTAAGCAAAAAAGATAAAGCACCATTCTATAACATCGAAGTAAACGATGAAATGGTGGACAAGCAAATCCAAGCCTACAAAGGAAACTTTGGAAAATATGACAAGGTTGAGGAAGAGGCTAAAGAAACTGATCTACTAAGAGGACGCATTTCTGAACTTGCTAATGGCAAAGTGAAAGAAGGTGGAATCACTGTAGAAGAAGGTGTGATCATGCCATCATATATCAAAGATGAAGAAGAAAAAGCAAAATTCATTGGAGCGAAAGCTGGTGCAACCATAACTTTCAACCCTGGAAAAGCTTATGATGGAAATGAAGCAGAGTTGGCTTCTCTTCTACAAATGAAAAAAGAAGAAATGACTGCATTGCCTGCTGAATTCAGCTTTGAAATCAATGAAATCACTCGATATAAAGAAGCTGAACTGAACGACGAACTGTTTGAAAAAGTGTTTGGAAAAGACAATGTAAAAACAGAAGAAGAGTTCATCAACAAGGTAAGAGAGACTATCCAAGCTCAATTTGGACCGGATAGCGAATATAAATTCATTCTTGATGTTAAAGAACTATTGTTCGAAAAAGCTGGAGAATTGACATTCCCTTCAGAGTTCTTGAAGAGATGGATGCTTCACTCAGACGAAAGCAGAGATGCTGCTGAGCTAGAAGAGTCTTTCCCATTGATCGAAAAAGACTTAAAGTTCCATTTGATAAAAGAACAAATAGCCAAAGATAACGACATCAAGGTAGAGCAAGAAGACTTGAAAGAAATAGCTATGGAAGCAGCTCAAGCTCAATTTGCACAATATGGTATGATGGGTATGCCAGCTGAAATGGTTGAAAATTATGCTAACGAATTGCTGAAAGGTGAGGAAAATGTTCGCAATATGTTTGACCGTGCAATGGAGAAAAAAATATCTGCAGTATTGAAAGATAAAATCACGGTAGAAGAGAAGGTAATTTCTCTAGATGATTTCAGAGCTTTCTTCGAAACAGAAGAAGATAAAGCAGCAAAAGCAGAAGAGAAATAATATATTCTCACTACTGAATAAAATAAAAAAACGGGCGATAGTATGTTCTCCCGTTTTTTTATGTCCTATATTGAAGAATTTAAAAGTTAAAATCAATAAAGGTTGCGACTTGTAATCTCTTATTATTATATTTGTTCGGATATAAAAAAATCTAATGGCTCAAACAATGTTGTGAGTCTTTTTGTTGATATTTTTAGATCAACGAATGTGTTAACAACACGGATTACTATTGATTATTTAAACAAATTCACTAAATTCATATCAAAATGAATAACGATTTTAGAAAATTTGCAACAAAGCATTTAGGCATGAATGGCCTTGCATTAGACCAATATGCAGGGATTACCAGTAGCTATATTTCTCCTACGATTATTGAAGAACGTCAACTAAACGTTGCTCAGATGGATGTGTTCTCCCGATTGATGATGGACCGTATTATTTTTCTGGGAACACAAGTAGATGATTATACAGCTAATGTGATTCAAGCTCAATTATTATATTTAGATTCTGCCGATTCGGGCAAAGATATTTCTATTTATATCAACTCTCCGGGGGGATCAGTATATGCCGGTTACGGTATATATGACACCATGCAGTTTATCAGCAGTGATGTGTCTACAATATGTACCGGGATGGCAGCTTCTATGGCTGCGGTGTTGCTTGTAGCAGGTGAGAAAGGCAAGCGTTTTGCTCTTAAACACTCACGTGTGATGATTCATCAACCACTAGGTGGGGCACAAGGGCAAGCATCTGATATAGAAATCACAGCTCGTGAAATAGGCAAGGTGAAAAAAGAACTTTATACCATCATTTCCGATCATTCAGGGAAACCGATTGAAGAAGTGGAAAGAGATGCCGATCGTGACTATTGGATGACTTCTTCCGAAGCTCTCGAGTATGGTATGATCGATAAAGTAATGATTAAAGAACCCAAAAAATAATTTGCAAGCAGAAGAGTTTGTAAATCGCTGAATGAGTAAGAAGAACGAAAATAAGGGCCATTGCAGTTTTTGCGGACGTGGCGATAAAGACGTGAATATGCTTATTTCGGGACTTTCTGCCGATATTTGCGATAGCTGTGCCGAACAAGCATATACCATTATAAAAGAAAATCTAGATTCTAAGAAAAAAGGAAATAGCAGTCATGGCTTAGAAAAATCAAAACTGCCAACTCCGATACAGATTAACGAGTACCTTGATCAATATGTTATAGGTCAAAATAGTGCTAAGAAGCACCTCTCGGTGGCTGTATACAATCACTATAAAAGAATCATGCAAGATGCTACTGATGATGTGGAAATCGAAAAATCGAACATCATCATGGTAGGACCTACCGGAACAGGGAAAACATTACTGGCACGGACTATTGCCAAGATGTTGGAAGTTCCGTTTGCTATCGTTGATGCTACCGTATTGACGGAGGCTGGCTATGTGGGCGAAGACATCGAAAGCATCTTGACAAGACTGTTGCAGGCATCTGACTACAATGTGGATGCTTCTGAGCGAGGAATCGTATTTATAGATGAAATAGATAAGATAGCTCGTAAAGGCGACAATCCTTCCATCACAAGAGATGTGAGTGGAGAGGGTGTGCAGCAAGGATTATTGAAATTGCTAGAGGGATCGGTGATCAACGTGCCGCCACAAGGAGGACGTAAACACCCTGACCAAAAAATGATAGCCGTGAACACTAAAAATATATTGTTCATCTGTGGAGGTGCATTCGATGGCATAGAGCGCAAAATAGCTCAAAGGCTAAACACCAGAGTGGTGGGCTATGCATCGGCTAAGAACAAAGAGCAAATAGATAGGGAAAACCTATTACAGTATATCTCTCCTCAAGACCTGAAGTCATTTGGATTGATTCCTGAAATAATAGGACGTTTGCCAATATTGACTTATTTGGACAATCTGGACAGAGCAACATTAAGAAGAATCTTGACAGAACCAAAGAATTCGATCATCAAGCAATATAATAAACTGTTCGAAATGGATGGTGTAAAATTGTCTTTCGATGACAATGTGTTTGAATATATTGTCGACAAAGCAGTGGAATATAAACTTGGAGCTCGAGGACTGCGTTCAATCGTAGAGGCCATCATGATGGAGGCTATGTATACCATACCATCATCGAAAGAAAAGAGTTTTTCTATCGATGTTAAATATGCTGAAGAACAGCTCGAAAAGTCAAACTTAGGCAGATTAAAACATGCTTTAGCTTAAAAAAAACACTATCTTGATAATTAAGATAGATTTTGAGTAGAGTTTTTCTACCTTTTTCTATACTTATTACCTGTAAAGGTGTTTGTGATACTTAGATGAGTTATGAGTGAAAAAAAAGATATATTAACAGAGGCATTAAAAAAACATTTTGGCTTTGACACCTTCAAGGGCAACCAAAAGGCTATTGTTCAAAACGTATTGGACAAGAAGGATACTTTTGTGTTGATGCCCACTGGTGGTGGCAAGTCTTTATGTTATCAATTGCCGGCACTCATGATGGAGGGAACGGCTTTGATCATTTCTCCACTCATCGCTTTGATGAAAAATCAAGTAGATGCAATCAGAGGATTTAGCCAAGATGACTCTGTGGCTCACTTCATAAACTCGTCGTTGACGAAAGCAGCAGTGACACAAGCTAAGCAAGATATTTTGGCTAATAAAACAAAGTTACTATATTGCGCCCCCGAATCGCTGACGCGCGATGATATAGTGGAACTTTTGAAGCAGATAAAGATCTCGTTTTATGCTATAGACGAAGCTCACTGTATTTCGGAATGGGGGCATGACTTCCGTCCTGAGTACAGACGAATAAGACCTATTGTCAACGAGATAGGGAAAAGTCCATTAATAGCACTGACTGCTACTGCCACACCAAAAGTGCAGGTAGATATTCAGAAAAATCTGGATATGGTTGGTGCAGACGTTTTTAAAGCCTCTTTTAATAGAGACAACCTTTACTATGAAGTGAAGGCTAAGACGAAAGATGTAGACAAAGACATCATCAAACTGATAAAATCTAAAGCAGGAAAATCAGGAATCGTTTATTGCCTAAGCAGACGTAAAGTGGAAGAGTTTGCAGAAATTTTGCAAACAAACAATATAAATGCATTACCTTACCATGCCGGACTAGATCAAGCCACAAGAGCGGCCAATCAAGATGCTTTCTTGATGGAGAAAACCGATGTTATTGTGGCAACAATAGCCTTTGGTATGGGGATAGACAAGCCCGATGTGAGGTTTGTGGTGCATTATGATATGCCAAAAAGTCTTGAGGGATACTATCAAGAAACCGGACGTGCAGGAAGAGATGGTGGAGAGGGCAGATGTGTGGCTTTCTACGACAGCAAGGACTTGCAGAAGCTAGAAAAATTTATGCAAGGGAAGCCAGTGGCCGAACAAGAAATAGGTAAACAGCTTCTTGCCGAAACTGCCAACTATGCCGAGACTGCCATGTGCCGGAAGAAAGTATTACTTCACTACTTTGGCGAAAAGTATGAAGAACCAAATTGTGGTCATTGTGATAATTGTAACAACCCTAAAAAGCAAGTGGAAGCAAAAGAACTATTAGCAACTGCCATAGAGGCTATACAGGAGCTGAAAGGCAAATTTAAGACAGAATATGTAATCAATGTACTGATGGGTGTAGAAACATCAGAAATAGAGACATATGGTCATATAGATCTTGAAATTTTTGGAACAGGACAAGGCGAAAGCGAAGAAACATGGAGTGCTGTAATCAATCAAGCCATTGTGGCCGGATATCTGGAAAAAGATATTGAGAATTATGGAATCCTTTCTGTATCCAAAAAAGGAAAGAGCTTCTTCAAAAATCCGACATCATTCAAAATAGTGATGGACGAGGAAGAAGAAGAAATGGAAGATCTGGATGAGATGAGTATGAAGGGAGGAGGTTCGGCTTCCGATCCCGTGTTGTTCTCCATCATGAAGGATCTTAGAAAAAAGATGGCTAAGAAGCTCGATGTGCCACCCTATGTGATATTCCAAGACCCTTCGTTAGAGTCTATGGCTACCCTTTATCCTATTACGATCGAAGAGTTGCAAAACATTCCTGGAGTGGGTGCAGGTAAAGCCAAGCGATACGGAGCAGAGTTTTTGGAGGTCATCAAACGACATGTAGAAGAGAACGAGATTGAGCGTCCGGAAGACATGCGTGTGAAGACTGTTGCCAACAAGTCGAAGATGAAAGTGGAAATCGTACAGGCTATCGACCGCAAGGTTGCGCTAGATGATTTGGCTGAATCTAAGGGAATGGAATTCTCTGAATTGCTTGATGAGGTGGAGTCAATTGTGTTTTCAGGAACTAAAATCAATATCGACTACTTCATCAGAGAGGTGATAGACGAAGACAGCATCGAGGATATTTTCCTTTATTTTCAAGAAGCCGACTCGGATAGCCTAAGTGATGCCGTAGAAGAGTTAGGAATGTATTCGGAAGAAGAAATCAGATTAGTCAGAGTCAAATTCTTATCTGACATGGCAAATTGATCATAATATAATTTTTATATAGATAGCACAGCTTTTGTATTCACTTGCAAAAGCTGTTGTCTTTATTAGGCAAGAATATATCAATCAAAATGAAAGAGACAAAAAGAGCAATATTTCCGGGAACTTTCGATCCTTTCACCATCGGACACGACTCACTTGTGAAGCGTGCATTGCATATTGCAGACGAAATCGTGATCGCCATTGGGATAAACGATACTAAGAAAACCTACTTTACGCTGGAGAAACGAATAGAAATGATTAAGCAGATCTATGAAGACGATCAGCGAGTGTCGGTCATGGCTTACAACTCTTTGACCGTCGACTTTGCTAAGGAGGTGGGAGCAACGCTCATTATTCGAGGTATCAGAACGATCAATGATTTTGAATACGAAAAAACAATTGCAGATATGAATCGTACAATTGCAGGTGTGGAGACTGTGATCTTATTTACAGAGCCAGAATTGACTCATATTAGTTCTACTATTGTACGCGAATTGCTCAGATTTGGACACGATGTTTCTAAATTTGTGCCTGAAAAAATTAAATTGGGCTAAATCCTTCAAAAGTATTTGTCTATCTTTATGAGTGAAATAAAAAATGGTCACCATAAAATGAGCGACAAGCTTTAAAGAACACCTTGTAATCAAGAGAAAATATTACACATGAAGAAAAAAATGATCACTATACTTTGTCTGTGTCTAGTGGCAACGATCAGTTGTGCACAGCAGTCAAGGTTCTCTGACGAAAGCATCAAACTGTTAAAGACTTTGCAGTATATCGAAAACATGTATGTGGATACGATTGACAAACCGAAGTATGTGGAGGATGTAGTCAAAAATATGTTGACTTATTTAGACCCACATTCTACCTACATCAGCGCAAAAGATGTAAGAGCAATGGAAGAGCCCTTGGAAGGTAATTTTGATGGCATCGGAATAGCTTTTAACATGATGACGGATACGCTGTATGTCATTGAGGCAATAGCAGGAGGCCCGTCCGAAAAAGTAGGCATCAGAGCTGGTGATAAAATCATTTATGTAGAAGATGTATTGATTGCAGGAGTTGACAAACCCAACAATGAAATCATCAAAATGCTGAAAGGCAAAAAAGGCACAAAGGTGAATGTGAGGGTGCTGAGAAAGGGAGAGGATGATTTATTGACCTTTACCATTACTAGAGGCAAGATACCTATCTATAGCCTTGATGCAGCCTATATGGTGGATGAGCATACGGGCTATATCAAATTGAGCCGTTTTGGGGCTACCACTTATGAGGAGTTTAAGAAAGCATATAAAGATATGCAAAAGAAAGGAATGAAAAACCTGATCCTCGACTTGGAAAATAATGGGGGAGGCTACCTCTCGGCGTCGATAGATATTGCCAAAGAAATGCTTGGGAAGGATGAGCTCATTGTTTACACGAAGGGTACAAGTCACCCAAAGAAAGATGAAAAGGCAGACGGATCAGGTGATCTGAAAGAAGGTAAATTGGTGGTAATGATCAACGAAGGTTCGGCATCGGCAAGCGAAATTGTGGCAGGGGCTATTCAAGACCAAGATAGAGGAATATTGGTTGGGCGCCGAAGCTTTGGTAAAGGCACTGTACAACGTCCGCTGCCACTGCCCGATGGGTCATTGATCAGATTGACAGTGGCTCGTTATTATACTCCTACCGGACGCTCTATCCAACGCCCATATCAGGCTGGAAATGTAGAGCAATATGCTATTGATTTTGCCGACCGATATAATAAAGGCGAAATGATGCATGCTGATAGTATTCATTTCCCTGATTCGCTGAAGTATAAGACCTTGAAGCATGAGCGTATTGTGTATGGTGGTGGAGGCATTATGCCGGATCAATATGTGCCAATTGACACTATGAAATATCCAAAATATTATAGAGAACTCTCTAATAGAGGTGTTTTGATAAAGTTGGCTCATAATGAGGTGGATAATCATAGAGATGAGATCAAAGAGAAGTATCCAACTTCGGATGACTTTTATAAGAACTATGCCGTTAGTCAAGAGATGCTTGATAAGCTGATTGCAGAAGGAGAAAAAGAGAAAGTGGAGCGAAACGATGAGCAATTTGAACAAGCCAAAGATCAGATGAAAATGATAATAAAAGCTTTGATTGCAAGGGATGTATACGATGCAGCCACCTCTATAAAAATAGCAAATGACTATAACGATATTTACAAGAAAGCATTAGAGATTGTTAGTGATGATGCCCTCTATGACGAATTGTTAAAGAAGGGTAGACAGAAATGATGCTTTGAAGTTGAGATCTATATAAATCCTCAGACAGTGTGTTTGGGGATTTTTTTTGTGAATTGAGTAGTGGATTCTCAAGTATAAAGAGAAATTATTTTTATATTTGGTTTAAATGAGATTTATCTAAATAATGCAAATATGGAGCTTTTATTGCAAATAGAAAAGTATGATGATTCTGTAAATGGTGATGGGTTATCTAAGGCAGAGCAAGATGAAATAATAGATCTAATACCTATAGAAGGTGATAAAAATATTAAGGTAGTGAATATTGGTCCAGGAGCTGATGTTTTGGTTATTCTTGCTGTTATAAATTTAGTTGTCGATGTTTTTCTAATAGGCGATAGAGTGATTAATGGTATTGATGGCTGGGTCAAACTAGGAAAGAAAATAAAGGGAATATTATCTAATAAAGAATTAGTTTCTGTAGATAATGATGGGGCAACTATGTTGGCAATAGAGTTTATCTCTAATTATGAGAAAATTACGTCATTGAAGAAGACAGATGAAATGTGTATAAATTTAGCTGATCTAGGAAGCATGATGGGAGAAGCCTCTACTTTGACTTTAAGACCTCATAACTATTATGTACAGACATATTTGATCAATGATGAGAGCTATTATGTTGTAGGGGTCAAATCGTCAGGTGAGACAAATCTTATTAAGTGTTTCGCTTGGAATCAGTATGGAATAATGGAGGTAGATAAATGAAAAAAATAATCATCATATTAAGTCTATTAGCATTAGTAACAAATAGTTGCGACAATCGTGGACAAATTAGAACATATTTTGAAGATTCTACAGGATTAGATTTTCCTCCTTCTGGAAAAGTTATAGAACAAGATGACAATGGTTTTGCATTAGACTGGTGGTGTTCCGGAGTTATCGAAATGGATACACTTGACTATATGAATATTTTGAATAACATTCAAATGCGTGCCGATTCTTTAATCATTGATGAAAATATAACCTATCGTAGGCTCTCTCTGTCAGATTCCGAAACAATCTTCGCTTCTTTTGAAGAGCATCGAGATTCGCATGGGAGGAGATATTGGCTATCGTTCTATAAGAATAAACGAATGATTAAGTGTTTTTTTGAAAGTATTTAGATGATAAGGGGAGAATGTACAAGTTTCATCTGTATGTATTTAAGCTTTGCGATATAAGACCAAAATATAAAATATTAGCTTTATAAGACAATGACTAAAGAGTACAATAGGTTTATAGACCCAATACCCGAATTGCGAGCTTTAATATATTATTTGACTGCAGATGAGGGTGGAAGAAAAAGTTGGATTGGTAATGGCTATAGAGGGCAATTCTATTATGATGGCAGAGATTGGGATGCCTGTCAGACCTTTATCGGACAGGATAAATGCCTACTAGGAGAAACTGTCAATTGCTATTTAACGACAGGGAGCCCACAATATCATCTTGGTAAATTTTATGAAGGTAAAGAATTTGAAATAAGAGAAGGTGCCAGAATAGTGGGCAGAGGAGTGATTATAGAAGTATTATACAAAGAGTTTGAAGTAAAGCAATAAATCCCCAAACATTTCTGCTTGAGGATTTTATTTTTGTGGAGCATATCGGACTCGAACCGATCACCTCAACACTGCCAGTGTTGCGCTCTAGCCAGATGAGCTAATGCCCCAACAATCATTATTAATTGTATGTCAGAATAGTATCAGAGAGCCCTCTGAACTTCTGCCGAACAAAGATAACATTAAATTATATATCTACAATATGTTTTCTTAAATCCTGATTCAATAATTCCTTTGGCACAGATTTCTTGACTTCCGAGATGATGATATCTACTATCCTTTCTCTCAAAAATTCTTTACGAGTCACCAAGCTCACTTCTCTCACGGCAACCATGTCTTTCAGCGAACGAATATTGTTTTTTTGTCGATCTGATAGTTCAGCTATTGCCATTTCAGGGATGATAGTAATTCCACTATTGTCGTCCACGATATTGACAAGTGTATTGATGCTTCCTGCCTCGTAAGAAAACAGTGAGTGCGAACTCTTTCTTTTTCTGTTGCTACACAGTTTAAGTATTTGACTTCTAAAGCAGTGTGTTTCCTCTAGTAGCCACAACCTATTCACATTTAGATCTTCTTCGTCTAGTTTAGCTTTAGCATACAGAGCTGTTTCTTTAGGCGAAACGTAGGCGTAGAATTTTTCATAATAGATAGGATGTTCTTTCAGCTTGTCATTCTTCAATGGGGTGGCTAAGATAGCTCCATCAAGTGATCCATTCAACAGTTTGTCAATAATTTGATCTGTTGTTGTTTCCTCTATTGTTAGCACTATTTCGAAACCATTTTCGGCATGAACTTTCATCAATTTGGGCAACAAATAGGGAGCAATTGTGGGGATAATTCCCAACTTAAAGCCTCCCTGAACCAAGCCTTTTTCTTCTTGGATGATCTCTTTTATTTGTTTCACCTGTGAGATGATTACTCTTGCTTGATTGATGATTTGTGTACCTATTTCAGTAGGTTGAACAGGGAGCTGGCTACGGTCAAAGATTTTGACTTCCAGTTCTTCTTCCAACTTCTGAATCATCATACTCAAGGTTGGCTGTGTTACAAACGACGCTTCAGCAGCACGGGCAAAGTGACGGTGATTGTCAACAGCAATAATATATTCTAATTGTTGTATATTCATTACTTGTAAAGGTTTTTTCAAAAAAATGTTTAACTGTGGAATACTACTTTAATATTCTCTCTCTCCAAAAATAGAAGTCCCTATCCTTATCATTGTCGAGCCTTCTTCTACAGCTATTTGATAATCATGGGACATGCCCATCGATATCTCTGAAAAACGTTTATCGCCAGCAAAATGTTTTTCTTTTATTTCGTCAAAGAAAAGTTTTAGCTGTCGGAACTCTTCTCTCACTTTGTCCTCATCATCAGTAAATGTGCCCATACCCATTACTCCACCTAGATATGCGTACTCAAATTTTTTCCAATCGCCGGTCTCTAAATAGTCTCGGCATTCGTCGAAGCTAAAGCCATATTTGCTTTCTTCGTCAGCAATATGAAGCTGAAGCAAACAGCAAACTTCTTTCTTAGCATTGGTTGCACACTTGTCGATCTCTTTTATCAAGCGCACGCTGTCCACACTATGTATGGTGTGGGTGTAAGGGATGATATCCTTCACTTTGTTGCGCTGTAAGTGTCCTATAAAGTGCCATTCAATATCTTTCGGCAGTTGTGGCTCTTTTTCTGCCACCTCTTGCATACGGCTTTCGCCAAATTTGCGGTGACCTACATCGTAAAGCTTCTGTATAGCTTCTTGAGGGTGATATTTAGATATTGCAATCAGGCTAACATGGTCTGGTAGCTTCTCTTTTATTGTTATCAAGTTTTTTGCAATATCCATTTTTTCTCCTTCTTTTTTTATAGTACTATACTTCTTTTTGCTTCTTCGTTATATGGGAAAACGTCCATGATGGAGGTTTCGTTCAATGCTGCCACCACATAGTCTGACATTGTACCCTCCATTCCTTTCTTTATTACGCTCAATGCCTGATCGATATCAGAGGCTTGTGCCAACATATGGACATTGGTTTTCTTTTCAGATCCGCTCTTCTCATCGATGGTGATGAATTGTACTTTTGCCTTATAGTAGCGATCTCCTTCTTCGAAGAAGAATAACTCCGAAAGGTTTGCTCTTTTGATATCAGCAATCACAAATTCTCCACTGATAAAAGGCTTCAACTCCTCTATAATTCTTGCTTCAGCTTCTGTAAACGACAGAGCATCCACAATATAGGGCTCGGTAACTTTCTTTTGCATCCCATTTTCCAGTATCTTTTCATACCGAACTTTACACTCAAACCAATTGGCCATAAGATTTTCTTTTTTTATCTGTTAAGTTATTGATAACTATCATTGGTGTCTGTTGGACAAATACCACCCAGTGAGTCTGGTCAGATGCAAGTTCTCTTTGCTGTGATCTCCCACAACGAGGGGGTAAAATTCCAAAATCTGATTATGAATTTTTTAATCAGCGATAAGTAGACAAAGTTAATAATTTATCTATGATTTCTAAATTATATAGGGACAGTCTATATCTATTTATGTCAAAAAAGATGAATTTAAAGCTGTTTTTAAGTTTGTTTTTCTTAAAAAGCCAACTCTTGTTGTTATTCTTTAATATTCATCAGGGCTGATTTCCACCTCTGCATATACGCTTTTGTCACTTTTTCGGTAGCAATAGACAAGTTTCATTCTGTCGCTTCTCATTTCATTCATGTCAGGTGAGTCTTGCAACATGGTAATAATTCTAGGTTTTGAGCGTTTGATAAACTCTTCCGGAGTAGGAATAGGATCTACTGTAAATGTGTAGTAGTATTTAAAGATGTTTCCTTCTAAGGCTTCCACTTTATCCAATCGTATGTTGTCTCCCATTGATTTAGGAAGCAATTGGTTTTGTTGTTCAGTCATCCGAGTATATTTCTCCAGAATGGCATTGTCTTTCTTGTTGTTGCCACAGCTGGTAGCAATGGTCAAAATAAGCATCAATGATGCAAAAATTGTGAGTGAATGCTTTTTCATATTATCTATTTTTTTGTAAATGCTTCTTTGTTTTGTGTTGTTCAAAATATCCTGTTTTTCAGAAATATTTTAAGTTAAAATTTTCATAGAAATAATGACCAGAATTGTCGACTTTTGCAAAATGCAATGATCAAAGCGGTGTTAAATTTGCTCTAATTTATCTAAATCAGGCTTGCTCCCTTATGTACATTCACCCTCTTTTGGTCATCGATATTTACATCTTCTTGTTCTATGATCTTTTAGCTTAATAAAGTAACTAAAATAAAACAAAAAAGCATCTCATTCGAGATGCTTTTTGTTATAATAATATTGTTTTATTATTATCCGTTTACTTTAGCCATAGCAGCGATTAGTTCAAGAACTTTGTTTGAATAACCCCACTCGTTATCATACCAGCTAACAACTTTTACGAAAGTTGGGCTTAGTTGGATACCAGCTTTAGCGTCGAAGATAGAAGTACGAGCATCACCTAGGAAGTCAGAAGATACTACTTCTTCTTCAGTATATCCAAGGATACCTTTCATTGCTCCTTCTGAAGCTTCTTTCATTGCTTTACAGATTTCTTCATAAGAAGTTTCTTTAGCAAGACGAACTGTAAGGTCAACAACTGATACGTCTAGTGTTGGAACACGGAAAGACATACCTGTAAGTTTTCCATTAAGTTCTGGAATAACTTTTCCTACTGCTTTAGCAGCTCCTGTAGATGAAGGAATAATGTTTCCTGCAGCTGCACGTCCACCTCTCCAGTCTTTAACTGAAGGTCCGTCAACAGTTTTTTGAGTAGCTGTTGTAGCGTGAACTGTAGTCATCAAACCTTCAAGGATACCAAATTTGTCATGAAGTACCTTTGCGATAGGAGCAAGACAGTTAGTAGTACAAGATGCATTAGAAACGAATTGAGTTCCTTTTACATATTTGTCAGTATTTACTCCACAAACGAACATAGGAGTTTCGTCTTTTGAAGGAGCTGACATTACTACATATTTTGCACCAGCAGTGATGTGTGCACCAGCTTTTTCTTTATCAAGGAAAAGACCTGTAGATTCAACAACATATTCTGCTCCTACTTCGTTCCATTTTAGGTCAGCAGGGTTTCTTTCAGCAGTAACACGAATAGCATTTCCGTTAACAACTAGTTTACCGTCTTTAACTTCAACTGTGCCATCGAATCTACCGTGCATAGTATCATACTTAAGCATGTAAGCCATGTATTCTACGTCGATCAAGTCGTTGATTCCTACAATTTGAATGTCTTTTCTGCCTTGTGCGGCACGGAAAACAAGACGTCCAATACGTCCGAATCCGTTAATACCTACTTTAATCATTTGTTGTTAATTTTTTATTAATTAGTTAAATTCAGAGTTGTCTTTTTTTGATGTTATAGAGCATCTAAAACTAGAATCCAAAGATAATAAATTTTTTATAAAAGGAGAACATCAACTATATTAAATTTAGTTAGTTCTGAGGCTCGTTTCTTTTATTTTGCAGGTATATTCTCTAATACTGAGATGATGTGATTCCACTTTGATTGTTTGGCAAAATCAAGAGCTGTTTTGCCTGAAGCTGTTCGTACAGAGGGATCAGCACCTGCTGCCAATAGAACTTCTACGATGGTTTTATTGCCCCCAATGGTCTCGTTGTGGAGCATGGTATACCCATCCTCATCTATTTGGGAAATGTCGGTCTGATTGTTGATTAAATATTCTTGAAATTTTTCTCGCATGTTGATGCTCATGGGATGTTCTATCAAGTTTTCTGGATTTTCATCCTGTCCCATGACTACCATCACATTGTTGAAGTCTCCAAAGTTGAGTCCCCATGCTTCATCGTGCTCTCTTAATTCTTCTTTATTCATTCTCGAACGCATCAACTGGATAGTAAATCCTCCCAAAGTGTGATCGTTGGCCAGAAGCCAGTCGCTAATTTGCGATAGTGGTACTTTTACTAAGTCTTGATTCTTGACATTGGTCAGCACATCAGGCTCGTTGATCAATGTGCCATAGATGTTATCACCATCGAAGTGAATATCGTTTATCCACATGTGTTCTGTTTCAGTTTTTCCTTGTATTTCTTGTGTAAAGATGACCTTCACACAAGCCAGTTGGAAGGCTGGCACAATTCTTCGATATTCCCATGTCATTTCTCTCCAAAAATACTTGAATGTATCTTGAGCTTTTTGGATGGCTCGATTCATTTCCTTATCCTCACCTTCGACGTATAAAATAGAATCTTGATTCATTATTTTCGTGCTACTCTTTTGTAATTTACTTGTGTGTGAATTTGATATTGTTGGAATCCAAAGGAGTCCTCAATCGTCTTGCTAAGGTAATGAAAAATAATGATGTGCCTTTTGTGCTTTGCTATTATTATGAAATAATAAAAGATCTGAGGTGTCTATTGTTGATACCTCAGATCTTTTCTATTTTGATATATTTTCCTGCTTTTATAGCAAGCTTGCTGCCTCTTTATCCATGAACCAGTATAGATATCCTTTTTTAGGATCTACTTTTGCTGCTGGATATTTGTCTACAAACTGGTCTCTGTGTTTGATGATGTCTCTCACCTTTTCAGCTTTGTTCTTTCCTGTTACTAGGAAAACAACATACTGCGAATTGTTGACCACTTGTCCTGTTATAGACACTCTTTGCATTTTGCTTTCAGGGTGTTCGGCAACAACACAAAGTTTGTCGCTGTCCCATAGCTCCATTTGCTCCGGGAAGATAGACACTGTATGTCCGTCGTCGCCCAAACCAAGCATCATGATTTCGAAGGTAGGCACATCTTTACGTTGTTTCACCTTGGTTGTCAATATTCTGCTATACCACTCAGCTTCTTCTTCAGGCGAGTTTTCTCCATGGATGCGTCTCCATCCTTTCGACTCAATTTTGTCTATGTTGTTGAATAGGAAGTCTTTGGTCATCCCAAAGTTGCTCATCTCATCTTTTGGTGGCACGCATCTTTCGTCGCCCCAGAAAAACATGATTCGTTCCCAAGCTATGTCTTCTTTGTGGTTTTTAGACCAATATTCAAAGAGCCCTTTAGGAGTGTTACCTCCCGATAGAGATAGATTAATCTGTGGATAAACATCCAAAAGCTTAATCAAAAATTCACTAAAGCCCTTATAAAGCGCTTCAGAATCGTCAAAAATCTTAATTTCTTCTTTTATCATAATTCACAATATATTCCGTCATCTGACAGGTTTTTGCAAGGATAGCGCCATGTGTTAGGACCCTCAATCAGGTCGTCAGCACAGTCTGGCCCCCAAGTTCCGGCAGGATAGCCGTAGAGTGGAGCATCTTCGTCCTTGCTAAAGTCTAGTATGGGTTGAACGAATTTCCAAGTTTGTTCCAAAGCATCACCTCTGATGTAGAGCGTGCTATCGCCAATCATGCAGTCTAGAATTAAACGTTCGTAAGCATCTGGTACATACGTTCCTTCCAGTTGCGAATAGTGGAAATCCATATTCACTGTTTTTACTTGATAGCCACTGCCCGGCACCTTCATGTTGGTCTTCAGTAGAATCCCTTCATCAGGTTGTATGCGAAGGACAAGCTTGTTGCCATCGTTTGTAAAATCTTTATTTTCTATAAATAAGTTTTGAGGCGTAGGTTTAAAGTGGATAACCACCTCTGTAACACGTGTAGGTAGTCTTTTGCCTGAGCGAACGTAGAACGGAACACCTCCCCATCGCCAATTGTCGATAAAGAACTTCATGGCAAAGTAGGTTTCGGTTCTGGATTCAGGATCTACTCCATTTTCTTCACGATAGCCTTTTGCTTTTTCTCGCGTGTCGTCACGTCTTATTGTGGAGGCAGTATATTGTCCTCTGATCACATTCTTTTTGATGTCTTCTTCGGTCAATGGACGGAATGCCTGAAATACTTTCAGTTTTTCGTTTCTGATGGCAGCCGAGTCCAGCGTCATAGGGGGCTCCATTGCCACTAATGCCACCAACTGTAAAAGGTGATTTTGAACCATGTCTCGCAGAGCTCCTGCATGATCATAATAGCCACCACGATTTTCCACACCAATGCTTTCAGAGGATGTTATCTCTACATGTTGAATGTAATTTCTATTCCAAAGTGGTTCGTAAATGCTGTTACCAAAGCGAGTAACGAAAACATTCTGAACAGTCTCTTTTCCCAAATAGTGGTCTATTCTATAGATTTGATCTTCTTCATAATCTTTTGTTAAAGATTTGTTCAAGTCAATTGCTGATTGGTAATCAACACCAAAAGGCTTTTCGATGATCAGACGTCTGAAACGTCCTTTTGGCTCTTTATTAAGTCCTTGTGATGCCAATAATTTAGGAATCACTGGGTATAGAGCAGGAGGTGTAGACAGATAGAAAATATAATTTCCTTCGGTTTTTTGTTCCTTATCTAGCTGATCTAGTTTGTCTTTCAGTTTTACATAGTCCTCTGCTTTGTCAGTTTCTATCGGAAGGTAGAAAAGTTTCTTCAAAAAGCAGTCGAGCTCTTCATCGATCACTGTGTTTAGTGCGAATTGCTTGATCCCTTTTTTCATCTTCTCTCTGAATGCCTCGTCGGTAAATTCTGTTCGGGCTACACCTAAAACAGCGAAGTTTTCGGGTAGCGATTTTTGCATATGTAGATCGTATATAGCAGGCAAAAGCTTCCTGTATGTTAGATCTCCGGATGCTCCAAATATGATTAATGCTTGGTTTTGTATATTCTTTTTCATCATAAACTTATATTAGTGTACAATATAACGAAAATATATAAAATAAGCATTGACAGCATTAATAAAAGATAAATATATTTGTTAAAGATATAGAGTGTATCTATTTGAAAACTTAAATTAGAGTCATTTACTCCCAAAACCGGCTTTTTGCTTGTACTCGAAATTGTCTGATAAATTGAGTCTTAACTGCAATGGGAATTTATGCCATTTCGGTTTTTTGTTCTTTACCATCTTGTTTGGAAAAGATGTGATATCTATTTCTAATTTCTTATTAAAACCCGAAAGGTCGGTTTGTAATTTTTTAGTGAACTCATCAGGGGCAATGTATTCTAATTTCTTGCCTTTATCTTTGATGTAAAAATAGAATTTCAGCTCTTGCTTTTTCAGGTTTGTGGTATCTGGTTGCCCTTTTATTTCGTAGAGATAAGCGTAATTGTAATAAGTAGGTACCATGATCATGAGCTCGCTCCCATTTGGGTTAATTTTTTTGTCTGCAAGGAATGTCATTTCAAAATACGATATGCTATGATAATTCATTGCTCTGTAAGTTCCCCATGTTGGAAAATCGTCGTTGTCTAACTCTAGGGTGCAGTATGTCTTGTCTTTTTCATACGTATAGACCGGTCCTTGAGCGTATATGTTGAGAACTCCTGAAAAAAAGAATGACAGCATGAATATATATTTGAGAGTAGTGTTCATAGTTGTTCATTTATTTTTAGTCAGCAGGCTAGTTGTTTCTTGTTTGAAATAAAAAACGGCTGTGAGGCTAGAAATGTTTAGCCTGCTTCAGCCGTTTTTCTTAATTGCTTTCTTTGCCAATAATTTGGCTAAGTGTAGATTAATATTTTCGTCCTAACATTTTATCTTTATCTCTTATGCTTTTTCTGAGTCCTGATGGGAATTTACCCCAACTGACAGAATTGACCTTGGTAAAGGTCTCTGGCATCTTAGTAAAGTTGATTGCTCGTTTTTCCGGCAGAATAGATTTTTTATAGATCTTCTGTTTTTGTTCATCCGGAGTGTTAGGCGTAATAGAGGTATCTGTTTGGATAAAAGTAAGATAGTACTCTTCTGGATCCAACTTTTCTCTTTGTCCTATTAGCTTAGTCAGGTATGAGTGATAATAGAAATCAGGAGTAACGGTAATGATGGTTTCTCCATACTCATTGACTGTTGAACGTGCCGAAAAGGTCATTTCAAAAAACAGGATATCGTAGTATTGATATGCTCTGTATGTCCCTTTCACGGTGGTTGAATCGGGATAAAGTTTTCTGTCTAATTCAAAGGTACAATATGCTTTGTCGTCTTTATACTCATAGACTGTGATTTGAGCAAATAGATTTGTACCTAGAAATAAAATTATAAACAATGATATAAGTTTCTTCATGACTACTTGTTCTATTTTAGAGTAATAAAAAGATTTTTCAATTGCTAAAGCTAATAAAAAATAACTTTTTTTCTAGTGTAATTTATCTAAAAGGTTGTTTTATAGAGAAAACAAGGTGAAACAAATTTTGCTCCACCTTGTTTTTTAATATAGTTTGTTCTTATTCAGATACAACTTCGAATGGTAATTCTACAGTTACTTCTTTGTGAAGTTTGATTGTAGCATTGTATTTACCAATTTCTTTCACACCTTTCACAGAAATTAGTTTTCTGTCGATCAGGTGACCAGCTTTCTCAAGAGCTTCAGCAATTTGGATGTTTGTTACCGATCCAAAGATAGTACCTGTTGTACTTGTTTTTGCACCTACTGTAACAGTTACCCCTTCTAGTTTTTGAGCTAATTCTTGAGCTTCTTGTTTGATTTTCTCAAGCTTGTGGGCACGTTGTTTAAGATTCTCTGCAACAACTTTCTTTGCAGATTTTGTAGCTATAACAGCTTTCCCTTGAGGAAGCAAGAAGTTACGTCCGTAACCATCTTTTACTGTTACAACATCATCTTTGTAGCCCAAGTTGAGCATATCTTCTAATAAAATTACTTCCATTTCTTTTCCTCCTTTTTTATTTCATTAAGTCAGTAACATAAGGAAGCAAAGCCAAATGGCGAGCCCTCTTAACCGCTTGTGCTACACGACGTTGGAATTTCAAAGATGTTCCTGTGATACGACGAGGAAGAATTTTTCCTTGTTCGTTCAAGAATTTTTTAAGAAATTCAGGATCTTTATAGTCAATATATTTGATTCCGCTTTTTTTGAAACGGCAATATTTTTTCTTTTTAATATCTACAGATGGTGGTGTAAGATATCTGATTTCTGATTTTTGTGCCATAATTAGTTTTCTTTTACTTCTTCTTTTTTAGACGATTTTAATTTTCTTCTCTTTTCTGCATATTCAAGAGCGTATTTGTCTTGACGGAAAGTCAAGAAACGGATCACGCGCTCGTCACGACGGAATTGAGTTTCTAGAGTTGCTATCAAGCTTGGATCAGCTTGGAACTCTATCATTGCATAAAAACCAGTAGATTTCTTTTGGATAGGGTAAGCTAGCTTGCGAAGACCCCAAAGCTCTTCGTTCACTACTTTCGCTTCTCCATTGGCTTCGATGAAAGCCTTGAATTTGTCTACTGCTTCCTTTGTCTGAGCTTCAGACAAAACGGGAGTTAAAATGAAAACAGCTTCGTAATTGTTCATAAAATATAAATTGATTTTAAATAATTTATCTCATCCTCTCGAATGAGCGTGCAAAGATAGAAATATTTTTCTAAAACTGCAAGACTGCATTTTAGACTTTCTGTCTTTGGCTTTGTTTATTTTAATTCTAAACATTTTGCATTTTGGAAATCTACCTTCTCCACTGCCTGATGGAGGTCTATCCATTGAAAGTCAGCAAGCATCTGCTCAAACTTAGGATAGGCGTGCTTTATGCCGTAGTATGACTTAAAGGTGCGGGCAGCTGATAGATGCTTGAATCGGGGTTGATCGTAGTCGAAATCTCGCATATGAAGATAGGTCATATTGTATTCCAACTTTTTCATTAATTTTTTGATAATCCAATAGGGAAACAATCTGAAATAGCCACCACCACCAAATACCATTTGTTTGCCAAAGAAAGACGCTGTACTGATAGGGAATTCTTTGATTTCGTATCCCTTATATTTTATCAAGGTAGGTTTGGCCTCTCCAAAGGATGGGAAACCTCCAAAACTGCGAGTGCTTGGAAAAATGGAACAGTCGATTTCGATGCCGTTTTCTGCCAAAATTTCAAATGCCCAAAGTGCGTCTTCGGAGATGGAGAATGCTGGTGCTCGGAAGGCGTTCACCTTTTCGCCTATGGCATTCTCGATGCTGTCGAGCGATTTTTGCAGGTCTTGGGCAAACGTTTCGGGTGTCATCTCTCTCACAAAGAAATGCTTGTCGCTATGGCAGGCAAGTTTATGCCCACGACTTTGAATCAACCTCAACACTTCCGGATAGGTTCTGGCAATCCATCCTAGGCAAAAGAAAGTAGCCTTTGTTTGATGTTCATCCAGCTTGTCGAGAATCCTTGGTAGGTATTCATTGATGCGTGGCGGGTGGTTGAGCCATTCTTCTTCGGTGCAAAACGTGTCGAAATGATACCATTCCTCAATGTCGAAAGTTAGTATATTGATTTGTTCTGTTGTCATATTGTGTCTAAGTCTATTAATTGGAGGAAAATATCCTCTGCTTTAAGTTTCGGAAGTTGATTTTTCAGATCCTTGAATACTAAATTGAAGGGTGGTCGTTTGACAAATTTAGGCAGATTGAAATATAAGCCTTTGGATGTCTGAGCTCCCAAGCCGATAAAAAGGTTCAACGGTCTGAATATTTCCTTAGATGATTGTTTTTTTATGCTATCAGTCAGCGTGGCTGACGAAATAGTTTTGGCAAAGAATGAGATTGGAGATTGCACAACTTTTCTCTGATCGTCGTAAGTGTAGCTGTTGGTTGGGCTCTGTAAGCGCCATTGCCATTGGCTGTCACTCCACGATTTATAGCAATTGGCTTGCTGATCAGTAGGGAATATCTTTTTCCCAAAGCCCACTTTTACATTTAGAGGAGCTACTAAATAGAATCCAAAATGGTGCAGAAAGCCATGTGTGCTATTGGCATTGGGTACAGCTATCATAAAATCGAAATTGTTGGCTGTGGCATAATCTATCGTTTCTTGTGCCAGTTTGGTAAACAACCTCTTGCCTCTGTGGTGGATATTGGTAGCTACATTGATGCAGAGCAAGCCTTTATACTTTTTGCCCCACATCATCATTTCGATAGGTAGACCGGCAAAATGAGAAATAATTTTGCCATCGAGCCAAGCATTGAAGCCCTCCATTTGTCCCAACGGATTTTGGGCATATTGCCATCTGACAAATTCCTTGGTGAACTTCTCGTTTTTGGGAAAAGATTCACTCAAGAAACGTGAGATTTCGGCTAATGAGTTGTCGTCTATTTCTATTCTTTTTACTTCTTCCATATACCTTATATATGTACTCTAATAATCTGAATACAAAATTACAAAGAATTATTGATTTGTTCTTTGAATAAAATTGTATTTTAACAACAATTATTGCAACAACAACTGTTGCTTTTGTATCTTTGCTAAATAAAAAATAATCTAACGAGTGAGGATTTTAAGATGGCAATGGAATTAAACAAAGTAGAAGACCTGAGACTTATTTTTCCTATTATCAACGGAAAAGTGTCTATGGCAATCAATCGAATGATTTATAGAAACTTCAGAAAAAGAGGGTTGCAAATCACTCCCGAGCAGTGGACGGTGTTGGCTTTCTTGTGGCAAGAGGATGGAGTGTCGCAACAGATGCTTTGCGATTCCACTTACAAAGATAAGCCTAGCATGACTCGCCTGATTGACAATCTGGAAAAGCAAGAGCTCGTTTATAGACTGCCGTCGAAAGAAGATAGACGATCGAAGTTTATTCATTTAACCGAATTGGGACGATCCATCGAGGAGCCTGCCGCTGAGGCTGTCTATGAAACGATGACTGCTGCTCTTCAGGGTATTGATGAGGAGGGGATGGAGCGACTGAAAAATGTACTAGCACTTGTCTTTGGTAATGTCTCAAAGGCGTTGGAAAAAAATGAGTGATTGTTTGGCTCTTCAAAATGCAGTAAACAACATTATATATATACTAAAAAATAAGTCCTCTTTTCGGAGGACTTGTTTTTTTAGAATGATAAAAGAAGAAGAGCGGAGTGATTAAAAATATTTCTTCTCAGTCTCTTGGATGAAGTAGTTGATAATCCGGTAATAGATTTCATCGCCAAGGATAGCATCTTCTATGCCGTGATCGATGCTCGGATTGTCATTTACCTCTATTACGATGGCTTTTTCGTCCATCACTTTCAAATCTACCCCATATAAACCTTTGCCTATTAGTGATGCGGCTTTCAATGCTGTTCGGAGTACATCTTGTGGCACTTGGTAAATGGGTACAGTATCCACCAATCCTGATTTGCTTTTCCCCGAATCCAGATGCTGATAGATCTGCCAATGTCCTTTTGCCATATAATATTTGCAGGCGAAAAGAGGCTCGCCATTTAGGATCCCTATTCGCCAGTCGAAATCTGTGGGTGTATATTTTTGAGCCAAAAGGATTGCTGACTTATCAAACAAAATCTCGAATGCTTTCTCCAGATCTCCTTGATCTTTCACTTTTTTCATTCCATGCGAGAATGAGCCATCAGGAATTTTCAGGATAAAAGGACTACCTAATTTCGCGCTAATAGATTCAAATGTGTTTTCATTCGATCTGAACACGAGCATTGATGGCGGACAAGCCACTTTTTCTTTGGCAAGCAACTCATTCAGATACACTTTGTTGGTGCATCGGATGATGGATGTGGGGTCGTCTATCACCACCAAATCGTTTAGCTTGGCTTGTTGTGCCAGCTTGAAGGTATAGTGGTTGAGCGCCGTGGTGGTGCGTATGAAGAGTCCGTCAAACTCCATGAGCCGGGCTGTGTCGTCTTCGGTGATCAGCTCGGCATTGACGTTCATTTTTTTTGCTATATCTAAAAATTTGGTCAAAGCTCTTTTGTTGCTTGGAGGAAATTTTTCTTCAGGATCGTATAGAATTGCCAGATTGTATCTGAATGTTTTGGTGGTGCGTGGCGCTCGCCAGACTTTCTTGCTAAAGTTGTCTAGCGCATTGGCAAATTGTGTTTGTTCTTCCTCGCTAAGTTCGTTCAGACCAATGGACTTTACCGATTCTATCTGATTGCGCTGACGGGTATTGAATCCTACTCGGAGCAGAGGGGAAGGGTAGTTGTCGAAAATAAAGCGAGCAATTTTTTCTAATCCTTTCTCGGCGCAAGTGCCCAGATAGATATTCATATACCAGATATCATCTTGGATGTTGTTTTTCTGAATCCACTGGTAGCATATTTTCTGCAGATTCAAATCCATGCGTACCCCTGTGCCAGTTTGCAGCTTATTAATGATGTCTACGCTTGGTATAATTTTGTGACCACGAGCCAAGCCCAGAAGGGAGCAGTAATAGCCCTCGGAATTGTAGCTGTAATCGTTGCTCAGGTTGATCACCAGCTTAGAGCTTTCGGACAAATCTTTATTCTTCAAGTATTCTGAAGCCGTCAGCACACTGTTAGTTTTGTAGTATGGCTCCCAGTCTTTTAGTTCGTCCAATAGGATTAAAACATTATTCATTGTTTTGTTTAAAATAGAAAAATGTTAGTAAATTATTTATTCTTTAATATATATGTCCATGTAAATGGGGAGATGATCGCTGACACCTCCCAAGTAGCTCCATCCCGAATAGGTTCGGAATGGTTTTTGCCCTCCATATTTTGTATCCTCTTCTAGTAAGAAATCGGGATGAAATAGTTTTGCGCCATTGCCTTGCAGATGGATGCTGTTTCGTTTTTCTAGTAGTAGTCCATTGACAATCAGCTGATCCATGTGTTGCCACTTTCCTCTGTGTTTATACGATTTTATCTTTTCTTTTTCAGCTTCTGATGAAGAAAATAAATTGTATAAGTCTTTGTCAATGATTTTATTGGATAGTGATTCTGCCCCTAATGCTTCTTTGATGCTTTTGTTGGTGGGTAGATCGTTAAAGTCTCCCATCAGAACGATGTGTGGCTTCTTCCTCTTTGTCAATAGTTGGTCTACTTTATTTTTAAGTAATTGTGCCACAGCTATTCGTTTCGGCTCAGATTTGGCAATGCCTTCGCTTCTGGACGGAAAGTGACAGACAAAAATATCTAATGTGTCGCCACTGACTACCTGCCCTGTGACGTGTAACAGATCTCTGGTATGTTTTTTATCGCTCAGCGTGGGTGTATATACTTTATGTGCTATCAGTTTAAATTGATCTCGCTGATAGAGTAGGGCTACGTTAGAACCTCTGGTGTCTTTAGAGTTGGTGCTCACATATCTATATTGATGTCGAGCCAAAGCCGATTTCTTGGAGAGGTCGTCAAGCACCGTTTTGTTTTCTATCTCGCAAAGCCCAACGAGAGCAGGGGGGAATTTTTCTCCTAAGGAAGAAATAACTTTCGCCACATCTTCCAATTTTTTCTGATAGCGATATGCATTCCAATGGTGAGTGCCGTCTGGAGTAAACTCGTCATCTAATGTTTTGGGGTTGTTGATAGTGTCGTAGAGATTTTCCACATTGTAGAACATCACTCTGAAAGCTTCTTGTCCAGAAACCTTGGGAGTGATCAGTATTAGAAATACTAATAATATGAAAACTTTATTTTTCTGGATACCACTCATAGCAACCTATATCAGGCTTAGAATCGGCGAATCGTGAAACGCCTCTCAGATCAGTGGGGGCTTTGTGTGCAGCTTCTATGTTGGCTGCATTACGTGCAAAGGATTCTTCTATTAGCTCGAAGCTATAGAAAAATTGATTTTCAGTATTCAGGTCTTTGAAGATAAAGGCCGAATCGATGTTCCATATTGTATTCTTAAACCATGGATCGCTCAATGGCTTGGAGCTTTGTAGCAGACAATTGAGAAACGAAATCTTATTGTTTTCTTGTGTCAGAAAGATATCTAATTCGTCGTAAAACGTTCCCACAATGATGCTGTTGGTAAATTGACATTTGGCAAGTGGGTAGCTTGTTTGTTCTATTCTATCTGTCAACACGAGGTCTGATGTAGTTCTGGGGTGCCATCTGTAATAGTTGGCGATGGTGCAATGCAGAAAAGAGTAGCTTCCACCTGTTAGCATCAGCAGACCTCCTGTGGAGTTGGAAAATTGGCTGTTGACTGCATCTATATTGCAATTGATGGCTTTGAGTCCATATTGCGAGGTGTTGTGGACGATGGTGTTGGTCAGCGTCGCCTTTTTTCGTGTAGGGTTAGAAAGGGTGAAATCTATGCCGATTTGTGAGTTTCTGATATTCACATTGGTGAAAATATTCTCAAAACTGTTTGCCTCAACTGTTATGCCCATCCATTGACCTGATGCGTTGTCGTAAGGAATGTCGCGCTCGATAAGGTCGAAACGATGTCCTCTAAAGGTGATACGTTTCTTTTGTGTACCTTCAGCTATAATTCGTCCTTCGATGTGGAGCGAGCCTTTTTGGTCGAAAAAGAGATTTGTTCCCTCTTCTATGGTTAGTGTGGTGTTTTCTGCCACCGTCACTTTTCCTTTGATGTAGTAGCCCTTGTCGGCTGTGAGCGTGGTATTGCTGTCAATGGTTTTATTTTCCCAGATGTCAACATCCTGCACGAAGGTCTTTAGCTTGATGTATTCTGTATTGCCGTTCCACGAGAGTTCTATGGCATCTTCTGCATTTGTTTGATTGTCGATTGGCTTGTTGGCAATGATGTCTACCATGATGTAGATGCTGTCTTTTCGGAGAAGGTCGATGTCTTGAAAATCGGTTCCGGCTAAGCCATCTACATTTATTCTGAAGCCACTTTTTTGGGGATTCACCAGTTTGATGGAGCTCAAAGTGATGGAATTATTATTTCGATTATATATTTTCAGTTTCTGAACAGGCGATGCCACGGAAGTGAAAACCGTATCGAAGTTTAGTTCCTCCTTAGAGTATGCCAACTTGAGCTTAGGGTCTGACGAAAACTTATCACTCTCCTCGCAGGCGATGGCCAGTAAAGCAATCATAAGAGTAAAAGTAAGTTGTATAAGTATTTTCATCTTCAATAGTCAGCGTATTTCTTCCTTCAAAGATAGTGGTTTTAGCAGAAAAAAAGATTTAAAATGAATAAAAGCTTAATCCTTCTACAAGATTAAGCTTTTATGTTTTATATCGATCAGATTATTAGCTACATACCCCGTCGATAGAGCACGATTGTCCTGTGATAACATCACTGTCGGATGCTTTTCCACTTTCCCAGTCGGCAAATGCTTGGTTCAGTGCTTTTAGGTAATCGTCTACTTCGATAGAGCCTTGGATCGTTTGATTGTTGTTGAGCCTATAATATGGAATGAATTCTAGTTTTAGTTCCTCATTGGCATATTTCAAGTCTTGCTTTATTTGGTCATAATACTTTTCAGAGTCTAGCATAGCTTCTATGTCAGCTTTTTTAAGACCTACTTTTTCGCCAAGTTGTATGAGCGTTGATCTGTCGCTGATATTTTTCCCATCAACGAAGTATGCCTCAAAAATGGCTTCCTCTGCTTCTGTTGCTACACCCGACTCGGCAGCCAATTTGGCTAAACGTAGTGCATCGCCCGTGTTGGTTACCACAAGTTTGTCGAAGTCATAATTTAAATTTACTGTTTTAGCAATATCTGCAAGGCCTTTTTGCTTTGCTTTGGCTTCTTCTATGCTAACATTAAGATATTTTGCCATATACTCATAGATAGATACTCCCAAGTCTTTTTTGGGTAACGATGGGTCTAGTTGATAGCTATGCCAGATGAGCTCAACTTTATCTTTATGCTCAAATTTATCAAGAGCCATTTCTAATTTTCGTTTTCCAATATAGCAGAAAGGACATGCAATGTCTGACCAGATTTCTATTTTCATTTTATTCATATGTGACAATTTTTTAGTGTTATCGTAAAGTTACTGATTTATTCTCTAAGAGTAGACTATTTAATAGTTTTTAATATAGATCAGGTTTATTTTAATTGCGTATATATTGACGGGGTCTTTCTTTGGTTAAAACAAAAAAGAGAGCTAATCATTATAATTTGCTCTCTTTCTTTTTATCTGACAGTTCCTTATTTAGCGGGAACGCTCTTTATTACTTCAAGGAAATAATCCCACCATTTAGCTACTGAAGGGATGTTCACTTTTTCGTCAGGCGAGTGTGCTCCTGTGATGGTTGGCCCGAACGAAATCATATCAAGGTGTGGATATTTTTCTAAGAATAGACCACACTCTAGTCCTGCATGGATAGCTTTCACTTGCGGTTCCACGCCATACATTTTTTTGTAAGTCTCTAGAGCAATATTCAGTATTTTGGAATCCATATTGGGTTTCCAACCTGGATATCCTTCGGAGTTTGTAACTTCTGCACCTGCTAGGAGGAATACAGAGCTCACCATGTTTACCACATTATCTTTCAGCGACTCTGTGGAGCTACGCTGACTGGTGGTAACCACAATTTTGTTACCCTCTTGCATCTTGATGGATGCCAAGTTGGTAGATGTTTCTACAAGTCCTTCTACATCCGGGCTCATGTTGATTACCCCATGTGGACAAGCATAGATAGCATTTAGCAATTTGTTACTTGTCTCCTTATCTATGATGCTCGTTGGTGTATCTGTAGATTCTAATTTGATTCTCAAGTTAGGATCAATATGTTTCAACTCCGCTTCAATTTGTGGAGCTAAGATGTTGAGGTCAATGGTCACATCTTCTTTTTTGTTGCTTGGAACACCCACTACGGCATGTGCCTCACGAGCAATAGCGTTGTGAAGATTACCTCCAGCTATTTCAGCCAAAAGAATGCCATATTTCTTGTTGATCTCCCACAGATAGCGAGTGATGATTTTGTTGGCATTGCCTAGCCCTAAGTGGATATCCGAACCTGAGTGACCTCCATTTAAACCACTAACGGTAACCTTGCACCAAAAGTAATTGATCGGAGCAGGTGTTGGTTTGTAAGTAAAGGTGGCTGTTGTGCCTTTTCCTCCTGCACAGCCGATGTAGATTTCTCCCTCTTCTTCGGTATCTAGATTTAGAAGAATGCTTCCGGTTAAGAATCCTTTCTCTAAGGCTTGAGCCCCTGTCAGACCGGTTTCTTCGTCTATGGTAAACAGACACTCTAGCGGTCCATGTTCTATGTCGTTAGATGCCAGAACAGCAAGAGCTGCTGCCACCCCGATTCCATTGTCGGCGCCTAGAGTTGTTCCTTTAGCCTTCAACCAGTCGCCCACTATTTCAGTTTGGATAGGGTCGTTGTCGAAATCAAATTCTACTCCATTGTTTTTTTCGCATACCATGTCCACGTGTCCTTGAAAGATCAGTGTTGGCACATTTTCTTTGCCTTTGGTTGCTGGTTTTGATATCAAAATGTTACCAACCTTGTCTTTTTTGATTGGTAAACTATGTTTTACAGCAAAATTTTCGAGATATTGGATCACCTTTCCTTCCTTTTTGGAAGGGCGAGGAATTTGATTCAATTCATCGAAATATTGCCAGATTAAGCTGGGCTTTAGATCTTTAATTGTCATATTGTTATTGATTTATTTACTTTTGATTTCATAAAATTAGATAGATAAACCTTAAAACACAATGATTTTACAACTTTTATAGATAAATATATGTTGTTGTTTTAACTTTATCCTTTATCTTTGTTCGCTAGTATGTTTTTTTCAAGCCAAAAATTTGGAAGAAGCTTTCTTTGTATGTATTGATTAATCTAAAAACTATTAAATATAATGAAATGCAATTCTCTTGTTATTAATGGGATAGTTACGCTTTTTGCAGTGTTGACTGTTCTTTCTTTTTCATCTTGCGACAACGCAGGTAGTGCTAAAACTGACAAGCAAGACGGTGCGACTGGTGAAGGAGAGCTCAGTGGTGTAACTCTTCCAATAGCTTATGTTAATATCGATTCACTCCTGATCAACTATGATTATGCAAAGGATGTAAACGAACGCTTGAATAAAAAAGCAGAAGATATCAGATTGAAAGTGAATCAAATGCAAAAGAAATTAGAGTCGGATATGACTGAGTTTCAACGCAAGATACAGAATAATGCATTTTTGTCTGAGGAAAGAGCGCAACAAGAGTATGCACGTTTGCAAAAACAAGAAGTAGATTTGCAAACAACTGCACAAAAATTGCAAAACGAATGGGGAATGGAGCAACAAAAAGAAAATATGCAAATTGCTGATTCTGTTCGTAACGCAGTGAAGATTCTTAATGAGACTGCGAAATATGAAATGATTTTCAACATGAGAGAATTAGACAATATCATTATGGCAAATCCAAAGTATGATGTGACACAAGATATATTGTTGTTGCTCAATACTCGATACAAAACAGCTCCTAAAAAATAATAATTGATATTCAATTAATCAGGATAACTATTTTAGTTATCCTTTTTTTTGCGAAGTTGTTTTTAAGGTTCCTTTTTAATATATAAAATAGAAGATAAAGCGAATAATAATGGCAAAATTCAGACTATTCGGACTAATTGGATATCCGTTAGGGCACTCGTTTTCTCAGCGCTACTTTACTAACAAGTTTGAGCAGGAGGGAACGAATGCAAAATATAATAAGTTTGAAATACAAAGTATAGATGCACTTAATGACATCTTAGATAGCAATCCTGATTTGGCAGGACTCAATGTCACTTTGCCACACAAGGAGGCTGTACTTCCGTTTTTAACTGACATCAACGAAGAGGCAAAGGCTATCGGTGCTGTTAATGTGATTAAAATATCGCAAGACGAAAATGGGCAACGTCAATTAGTTGGTTATAATTCTGATTATTACGGGTTTTCTAATTCTATTCGCCCTTTGCTGTCTCCCGATGTGCATACTAAAGCCTTGGTGTTGGGTGTTGGTGGAGCTTCTAAAGCAATAGTTTATGGACTTAGAAAGTTGGGGTTGGAGGTGCAACTAGTATCGAGAAGAAAGACAGAAAATACCATCGTTTATGAAGAGCTGAACGAAGATATTATGAAGGAGTATACTGTCATTGTCAACTGCACACCTTTGGGTACATTTCCCAATGTGGAGGAGGCTGTCAACATACCTTATCAGTATTTAAGCCCTCGTCATTTACTTTATGATGTAGTGTATAATCCTGAGGTGACCACTTTCTTGAGAAGAGGACAAGAGGCAGGAGCGCAGATAAAGAATGGCGCAGAGATGTTAGAATTACAAGCCATTAGGTCTTGGGAAATATGGAATCAATAAAAAAAGTAATATAAAATATATAGCAAGATGGAAATAATAAATCTAGCAGAACAAAATACAATCTTAAATCAGTTTGTGAGCGAGATTCGCAATGTAGATGTTCAGAAAGATAGATTGCGTTTTAGAAGAAACATTGAGCGTGTAGGAGAAATTATGGCCTATGAAATTAGTAAACGATTAAACTATAAAGGGATTGATACCAATACTCCTTTAGGGATTGATCATACTAATGTGCCATGCGACCCGGTGGTGATAGGGACTATTCTTAGAGCAGGACTTATCTTTCATTCAGGATTCTTGGGCTACTTTGACAAGGCTGAAAGTGCTTTTGTTTCTGCCTATCGCAAATCTAGAGAGAAAGCAAGCAGCATAGATATTCATATCGAATACATAGCTTCTCCTCGTATTGATGACAAAATATTGATATTAGCAGACCCTATGCTTGCCACAGGTGGTAGTATGGAGTTGTCTTATCAGGCATTGCTGACTAAGGGAGAGCCGAGACATATTCATGTGGCAACGATTATTGCAAGCAAGCAGGCAATTGACTATTGCTCTAAAAACTTTCCTCAAGATAAGACTACTATATGGGCTGCTGCTATTGATCCTGAACTTGACGATCATGCCTATATTGTGCCTGGTTTGGGTGATGCCGGAGACTTAGCCTATGGCGAAAAGATACACTAATCAGTAGGGGGATTACTCTTCTTTTGAAAAATAGCAGAGGCTTGATTTTATTACTAAAATCAAGCCTCTATTTATTTATCGTCTAACGTCTTTTTTATAAAACTCCACCTTCTCTTTGTTTGATATTATTAATCAGAGATTCTGATTTCAGCTTAGCTTTTAGCTTTTTCGATTCAAACGTTTCTTTTGCTTTCAATATTGCCTTTTCGGCTTTTCGGTGCGCTTTTTCAGTTCCACTGGCTATATCTTTCTCAGCTTTACGTTTAGCTTTCAGAGTCAGCTCTTCTATGTCACTTTTTTGTTGAATCTCAATCTTGTCGATTTCTCTAGCTAGTTCAAAATCTGCATTTTCTTGCAATTCAGTAAGTTCGCTAGTGATCAAATCTACTTCTTTTTGAGCTTGGGTGCTAAGGATTATATCCTTATTCTGGGCATTGAGTCCTAGGCTCAAAGCAATAGATAGCAATACGCATGAGACGATTTTTTTCATACAATGATCTTTTTTGATTTTTACTTTAGTTAACCCTGGTTGAGTTATGTTGGATGTATTGGTTGCTTCTTGTATTTTGGTTAAATACACCTATGAAACACAGAAGTCATAAATTTGTTCAATCAATATATCAAAATCAAAAAAGATTATTTTGTATCTCTGTCAGAGTGTTTTTTACTCTTCAGGAATCTCTACGCCAACCAACTCTGGATCAACGATGATACGTCCACAATATTCGCAAACGATAATCTTTTTCCCTAGTTTGATATCCATCTGACGTTGAGGTGGAATCTTGTTGTAACAACCACCACATGCGCTACGCTCAAGGCATACCACTGCCAAGCCGTTGCGAACACTTTTTCTTACACGCTTCACTGCAGTAAGAAGACGAGCGTCTACTTTTTCCTCTATTTTCTTCACCTCAGCTCTTAGTGTCTCCTCTTGTTGTTTTGTTTCAGAAACGATAGAATCTAGTTCTTCTTTCTTTTGAGCAAGGTCTTTTTTACGTTCTTTCAAGAAGCTTTTGCTGCTATCGATGTCTTCTTGCATCTTTTTAGCTTCAAATGAGAATTCTTTCCCTCTTTTTTCTGCTAGCTCTACTTCTAGTTTTTCAAACTCAACCTCTTTGCTTAGGTGGTCAAATTCTCTGTTGTTTCGCACATTATCAAGCTGTTCTTTGTATTTTTCTAGCTTTAGAGTGCTATCTTTAATTTTTTGCTTTTGCACATTTACAGATGCTTCAATTTCTTTCAATTGTGCATCATGTTTTTCTATTCTAGTTTCTAGTCCTACGATTTCGTCCTCTAGGTCAGCTACTTCTAGTGGCAACTCACCGCGAAGAGTTTTGATAGCATCAATCTCTGATAGTTTTTCTTGCAACTCATACAGAGTGATTAATCTGTCTTCTACTTTAGTGTCTTCTTTTTTTGCCATAATTTTTTCTTTGTATTATATCTCGTTCTTTTATATTCTTTCAAACTTTTTGCTGTCGGAGTTCCACTCAAATTCAGAGCCAAACTTTTCAGAAATGATATCCTTTAGTTCGGGTTTCCATTCTATCAACTCTGATAGATCTTTGGTCAATGAATTGTCAGGATTGTCCAGATATTCTTCATCTTCGTCTCCGAAAAGGAAGCGCCATCCACTGTCTATTTTTATATCTGTGCGTTCTCTGTAGCAGTAACCGATATAGTCGTCCTCGAATGCACATTTTGTCACAAAAGCATATCTATCCAGTTCGGAATAATCTTTTACTTCTGCTTCGTTAGCTTCCATGTTTTCAGCCATAAATTATATTTTATTAAAGTAATAAGCAAAAAAAATGCAGTAGTCAGATGCGCTTCATCATCCTTCTACCACATTATTTGTCAGTTGCAGGAGTATATCTCTGCTCTGCTACAAATATTTGACAGGGTTTTTGTCTGTCCCCGCCATATAGAGTGCAAAGGTAGGATATTTTTCGGAAATAGCATCATAAAATACATTTTTTGTGAAGATTTCCGACTCGTAATGTCCTATGATTGCGAGCAATATCTTATCCTCTACATCATAGAAATCGTTATATTTAGCCTCGCCAGTGATGAACACATCAGCATCGTAGCCGATAGCTTGTGGTATC
The DNA here is from genome assembly GCA_937995835.1 of uncultured Dysgonomonas sp. Lineage (GTDB taxonomy): Bacteria > Bacteroidota > Bacteroidia > Bacteroidales > Dysgonomonadaceae > Dysgonomonas. The sequence continues at coordinate 77,111 of CALKIV010000025.1, forward strand.
AAGAAGCTGCCACTGCCTCCACAGATAGCCACATCTCTGATAGGCTTATTTCTTAGGGCTGAATATTGAACAGACGAAAGACTGAACACGTCTTTGATCAGGTATAGAAAGTTTTCTTCTTCCATTTCTTCAGGCAGTGTGCCCACGATGCCACTTCCTGCTTGCTTCCACTCGTTTTGTAGGGCATAGATGTCATATGCTGGTTCTTCGTAGGGGTGAACAGCCAATAATGCACGGATGACCTCATTTTTTTTGAATGCAGGTAGAATCACTTCTGTCCTTATCTCTGGTTCAATATGTACATCGCCTACTTCGCCCACAAAGGGGTGTGAGTTTTTGCCTGCTCTGAAAGAGCCTTCACCATGTAGATTGTAGCTGCACGAGTCGTAGTCGCCAATACTTCCGGCACCTGCATTGAAAAGGGCATTGCGCACCTGATCGGCATGCGAGTGAGGGGTGAAGGTGACTAGCTTCAGCAGTTTTTCGCCTTGTGGAGCTAATATTCTTATGTTTTGCAAGCCTAGCATTTTTGCCAAATAGAAGTTGATGCCTTCGGAGGCATTGTCTAGATTGGTATGTGCTGCATAGACCACAATATCGTTCTTGATGGCTTTGATCATGCATCGCTCCACATAGTTTTTTCCTGTCAAGGATTTAAACTTTCTGAAAGCCAGTGGGTGATGCGATATAATGAGATTGCACCCAAGGGTGATAGCCTCTTTCACCACTTCTTCGGTCACGTCGATGCAGAGCAAAGCTCCTTTGGCTTCTTGATTGACATCGCCCACTTGTACGCCACTGTTGTCGTAACTCTCTTGTAGGGCAAGAGGGGCAATTTGCTCAATGATGGAAAGTATTTCTTTTATTCTCATGGCTTTTGTCTTACTTATATATTGATCAAAAAACAGATGATTGCTCCCTTGCTTTTGATGGCAAAATAGCAAGCATAAGTTAGCACTCTGATCAAAGATAGAGATTTATTGAAAAAATGAGAAAAATAGGGGGATGAAAATGTTAATCCTTCTGTTCAATTAGTTTCTCTTGGAGTGGATCCAAGCTGATTGATATTTAGGATTGTCTCTTCTGAATTGATCCAAGTAGCTTTCAGCATCTTCTTTATTGTCGAATGAAGCCACATAGATTCTATATCTTTCTGGTGAAGTCACTAGCTGAGCATTGGAAAAGCCTTCAGCTCTAAAGTCTTGTAGTGCTCTTTCAGCTTGTGAGGCAGTTGGTTCGCCTCCCACAATGAGGTAGTAGGTTCTAGCCGACCTGTTGGTGGCTACTGGTGCTGTCTGTATAGCAGGCACTTCAAGCTCTGCTTGTGGTTGAACAACTTGGCTTACCTCAGCTTGTTGCGGAACTTCGATGTCTACGATAGGGGCAAGGGTAGGGGCGCTTGGCTTGTGATTGGGTGCTTGTGCCTCCGATGTGGTTAGGGAGGTCAAAAATCCTGCTTGTTGATGGTCTGTGGCGCTATCCGTGATGGATGTCGATGGCAGAATCAATAGCAAAAGCACTGCTGCACTAGAAGCTGCAATGGCAAACTTCTTTTTCAGGCTCACCACCTTCACCTCTTTGGTGATGTTTCGGTTGATGGTGCTTAGGGTGCTTAGTCCCACAGGTGCAAGTCCATAGTGTTGAGGAAAAACATACTGATCACTAGGGGTGAAAATGATGTTACTTTCTATCAATTCTATTTTGCCCAAAGTGCCACAGTCTACTTCTTTTTTCAGTAGAAGGGCTGTTCTGATTTCTTTGACAGCATTGGCTAGTTCTTTGCTTGCTTTTTCGTAGCTAATATTGTATACTGATTGGATATAAGAAGACAATACGCCATCGTCGTGCTGCAGTCTACTATTGAAGACCACTGTGCAGGCTGGCATACTCACTCCATTGACATAGGGACGTTCTACCTCTTTATTCAGTATAAAAGCACCAAAAGTAGGGATAGTGACACACTTATGTTTAGGAAGTAGTATCTTTATGTATTCAAATATATCTTCACGCATAGTGCAAAGATATATATTTACTAACAATATTGTGCTATCTTTTTATTAAAACAGAAAATAATATAAGTTTACCAAATCAAACACTAAAGCATCACCTATGAGTTCGAACAATGATATGTTTTCCTTAGCCTCTGATATTGTAGCCAATACCTCTCAATCCGTTTTCCTGACAGGGAAAGCAGGAACAGGGAAGACTACTTTTCTCCACCAGATACGTACAGCCACTGACAAGAATATCATTGTGGCAGCACCGACGGGTGTGGCAGCGATCAATGCTGGGGGCATAACGCTTCATTCCTTGTTGCAACTGCCTCTCGAGCCTTTTATTCCAGATCTGGAGGGGAAAAAGAAGTTGGACTATCATCTACGTTTGCGAAAGGCGAAGATAGAGATGTTGCGCGAACTGGAGCTCCTGATCATCGACGAGGTGAGTATGTTGCGAGCAGATATGTTAGATGCCATAGATTATATTCTACGGAGATATAGAAATAATCAACAACCTTTTGGTGGGGTGCAGATGCTTTTCATTGGCGACCTTTTTCAGTTGCCTCCTGTGGCTCAAAATCATGAGTGGGAGCAGTTGAGCAAATATTATGCTTCTCCCTTTTTCTTTCATGCTCAGGCGCTTGATGGGCACATGCCGCTCTACATTGAGTTGAAAACAGTATACCGACAAAGCGATCAGCAGTTTATAGATGTGCTGAATAGAATAAGACACAATCAGGCGAGTGAGCAAGACTTAAGTTTATTGAATGCAAGGTATAAGCCAAACTTTCAGCCAGCTGAGGGTGAAAAGTACGTAACTCTTTGCACGCACAACTATCGAGCCGATCAGATCAATCGGTCGGAATTGGAAAAATTGAATGAGAAAACATTTTCTTTCAAGGGTGGAGTCAAAGGCAACTTTGTAGAAAGCTCGCTTCCCACCGATATAGATCTAAGTCTGAAGCTTGGAGCGCAAATCATGTTTGTGAAAAATGATACAGGCGAGCATCGTCGCTATTATAATGGTAAGCTGGCAACGATCATTGGTTTATCGTCCGACTCCATTACTGTGCTTTTTGACGATGGAAGCCGACTAGATGTGGAGAAAGAAACTTGGAAAAATATTCGCTATGTGCTCAATGAAGAATCGGGCAATATAGAGGAAGAAGAGCTTGGAAGCTTTTCGCAGTATCCCATTCGCTTGGCATGGGCAATCACCATTCATAAAAGTCAAGGGTTGACCTTCGACAAGGTGATCATCGATGCTGGTCAGGCATTTGCTGCCGGTCAGGTATATGTGGCACTCAGTAGGTGTACAAGTTTGGGGGGCATTGTGTTGTATTCTCGGATTACGGCTAAAAGTATTCAGACGGATGAAGAGGCGCTACGCTTTGCTCAGCAAGAAGTATCTACAAATCAATTGACACAATTGCTAGAAAAAGAGAAACCCGATTATATTGCCAAACGATTGAAAGCCAACTTCGATTGGATGCCATTGGTCAGAAGTACGGCCGCTTTTTACGAATTAGTACAAGAAAAAAAGATTCCCAAGCAAGAAGAAGCTTTGGGTATGGCAAGGGTGATGTGCGACAAAGCTCGCGAACAGTCTGAGATTGCTAAAGTCTTTGTTCAGGAACTAGAAAAAATACTCTATCATCAGAAGAAAGAACTGCTGAAAGAACGCGTTTGCAAGGCTTCGCAATATTTTAGTCAGCAAGTCTTGGAGCAGATCGCACAACCGTTGGCAGACCATATAGAAGCATTGAAAAACGCATCGAGGATCAAGAAATATATGTCGAGGGTGAAGGAGATTTATGCCACAATAGATGAGTTTTTGATGCGTCTGCAAAATATCCACTATGGCAATCAGAAGCTTACCGAAGGGGTATACTATAATCAAGTAAAGGCAACGGTGGCTGTTGAAAAAGAGGAAACGTTAACAGAAAAGCCTAAGCGAGGAGAAACCAAGTTGATCAGTCTGAATCTTTTTAAAGAGGGGAAAAGCATGAATGAGATTGCTCAAGAACGGAATTTGAATATCAGAACCATTGAGGGGCATTTGTCTGATTTTGTGAAGTCGGGAGAGATTCCTGCTATTGATCTGATCAGTCTTACTACCTTGAAGGAGTTGAGTACGCTATTGGCAGGTTTTTCGCTAGAACAACCATTGAAAACGGTGAAAGATAGTGTGCCGGAACATTACTCTTACTTTGAGATCAAAGTGGTGCTCAATCATTTGTCAAAGAAATAAAGCAGACAAGAGGATGAGAAAACAATATCACTTGCTGAGAATAGAAGGAATATTACATGCCTGGGATGTGGATAGGCTGATTGAGCTAAGTGCCAATTTGCCAATAAGTGAAGTGGCGCTGGATGATATCGCCGAGCTAGATGAGCCTTATTGGTTTGAAGAGTTGCCAACTTGTAGGCAGATAGCTATGCATGTTGATTTGTGTCATGCTGCAGATCTGAACTATCCAATAATCCTTTCGTCATCAGGGCGAGTGATGGATGGCATGCACAGAGTGGTGAAGGCTCTCTCTGAGGGGCATAAAACTATAAAGGCTGTGAAGTTACCTAATGCTTTACCTCCTGATCATATCGGCTTGGAAGCAGATGAACTGTCTTACGAAAGATCTGGTGAGTGAGGAAGTATAAATTACAAGGTGCTGTTAAAATAAATAGAAAGAGGGACAATTCATTGTCCCTCTTTCTATTAACGTAATCAAAATTATTGAAATAAACTTTATCTTTTAAAGATATAGAATGTTTATTTTTCTTCTGGTTTTACTGGCTCTTCTTTAGCGTTAACAGTAGCTACACAAGTACCTACTTTATCGTTAGCCTTGAATTCTACCCAGATAGTTGCACCAGCATCTTCAGTAATCACTCTGCTGAATTTAACTTCAAGAGCAGAAACTGGAGTATCTTCTCCGTTTACAGTTAGTTTAGCATCTTTCTTTACTCCTACTGCAAGTTTAGCGTCGTCAGCAAAAGATAGAACAATTGATTCAGCTTTTTCGCCTTCTTCTCCGTTAGTCCAAGTGAAAGTAGCTTTACCATCTTTTTGTGATAGAGTATAGTCACCTTCGTCTTTTCCTTCTACTTTGCTAAGTGTATCCCAAACGAAACGAGTTTTAGCGTCTAGTACTACCACTTTAAGGTTTCCTAGTTTACCTGCTGCATCTTTAACAGAGATAAGAGTTTCACCTTCAGCTATACCTACGATTTTGATCTCTTGTTTGCCTTCTACTTGTACTGCTGATACGTGTTTTTTGTCAGTAGTAATTGTCAGTTCACCTGCTGCTGCATTTTTAACAGCTACTATAACCTCTTCACCTAGTGTAACTTCTACATAGTCTTTGCTGAATGATAGAGAGTTGTCATCATCATCATCATCACAGCTTGCGAAGAAAAGTGTTGCAGCTAATAAGCAAGTAAAAATCTTTAAATGTTTCATAATTGTTTTTTAGTTTGAAAAAATTATTAAAATTGGTATCTTATACCTGTATTTAGACTAAATATTGTTCCTTTTTCGGTTCTTATACTAATCGGTTGGTTGTTGTTGAAATAGTGTGAAACCTGTGGCTCAAAATACACATTCCATTTGTCATAGAATCTATATGAAGCCCCTACCGATCCATTGAGTGACCATTGCACCCCTTTGATGCTTCTGCTTTCTTTTACTTTTTGATTTTCTACAATGTTGTCTTGTGTAAAATCGAACTTCAGCCCTTTCTCTAGCATTGCCCCTGCGCTAGCATATACTTTAAATCTGGAATTGATATCCCATATATTTACCAATACATTGACCGGAACTCCTACATAATGTAGTTTCACTTTCGTGTTGTACGAGTTTCTGTCTAGGTCTTTATACTTGGTTGATAGGTAGCTATAAACAACCCCTGTTTCTATTGCAAATCTATTGTTCAACTGCTTGCTTACGGTGACACCAGCCGAAAATGGTGGTGCATAGTCGATATCAGTAGCTGATTCAGATTTCTTAGATGCTAAGAAAACTTCATTGATCGACAGTGTGTTCACCGGTCTTGTTTGATGTACGGCTTTTGAAGATGAGGTAGCCGATGCAAAAGAGGCAGATATACCCCATTTCCCCTCTTCTTTATTGCTAGAGAGTGTTGCAGCTGCAGCAAAAATATCTTCTTCTTTGCCATCATATAGATCTTGCAGTTGTTGCATTTCTTTTTCCCTCCTAACAAGGTCTATAGAATCTTGCGATTGTATATTCATGTTCTCTTGTGCGTCCATGTTTGCGGCTACTGATAGCTGTTCATTTTCTTCAGGTTGCTTATTGCTATCATCGTTATCCGTTAATGCACTCGATTCTATAAACCTATTAGTATTGCTACCTTCTGATGTAGGTTGTTCTGTGAGAATACTTTCACTTGCGTTCTCCTCAGTTTTGCTTCTTATGTCAGGTTTGGAAGTCTTTGCTTGGGTGTTGTTGCTCATCACTTGTGCTACTATCACAGGATGATGGGTTGATAAGTTGTTTTCTTCTTTGTTTTGCTCCTCTATGATCTGTTTCTTTATCTCCTGAGTTTCGGGAACAACATTGATGATCGGAGTTTCTATTTGCTCAACTGTTAGCTTGTTTATGCTATTGTCAGCCACAAAGAAGAATATTCCAGAGGTGAGGGCGATTAAGAAAATAGCAGCAGCACTAGAAACAAAAAGAATAAATCTTTTCCCCCTCTTGCGTGGCTCATCAGCAATCTGTTGCGAGATATTCTCCCAACATACATCGCTTACAGGCAACTCGATGTTTTCCAGATTGTCTCTGAAATAATCGAACAAGAGGTCGTTTCCTGTATTGGTTTCTTTATTATTTACTTGCTTGCGACTCATAATCACTTCCTATAATTGCTTGTACTTTTTCTTGTAACACTTTACGTGCCCTTGTTAATTGAGACTGTGACGAATTTTCTTTGATATTTAGCATCTCTGCAATCTCTTTGTGAGAATAGCCCTCTATGGCATAGAGGTTAAAGATTGTCCTGTAGCCTATCGGGAGATCTTCGATGCATTTCATCAAATCATTTACCGTCAATTGGCTCAAGGCTGACATCCCCGGATCTGTTTGTATATCATTTACTTGGTCTAGGGATACGCTAAATCGCATTGCTTTCGATTGTCTCAAGTGTTCTAAAGCTGTGGTGACAAATATTCTTCTGATCCATCCTGCAAAGGCTCCTTCGCCCGTATAGGTATTTATCTTCTGAAATATCTTTATAAAACCTTCTTGCAAGATGTCTTCTGCCGTCTCTGTAGAATCAACATACCTTCGGCAGACCCCTAACATTTTAGGTGCATACATCGAAAATAATTCTTTTTGACAGTGTGGATCTTTCTTTTTACATCCAGCAATTAACTCTTGCTCATTCATTGAAGGAAAAATTCCTTTTAGGTTCTCTAAGGTTTTAGCCAGCTTGAGGTGCTATTTTGTTGTTTTTACTTACTTGAAAGTTACCGTTTTTTTTTGTAATAAACTATTATTCTTCCGTAAATGTCATGTGGTAGTAGTTGTAAGGATCCTTGCTATCCCAACCTCCTACATATTTGGTTTGAGCCTTGTCTCCATCTTGTCCATCAAACCTAAACTGGATAGCTACATTGGCAAATTTATTTCCATCATTATCAGGTTTCGATTCGCTGAAATCAGCTTCGAAAGTATTTCTTAACTCACCAAATTTAGCTACCACTATCTGAAGTTTTCCTAATTCTGTAGCATCAAGTTCTTGACTCGATTCTTCGAATTTGACATCGATGATGACCTTGTTGCTTTCAGTTGACACGTCTTTGCCATCTTTGTCAATCTGATTCTCAACATCGTAGTAGAAATAAGCTTCTAGCACCTTTTTAGCTCCTTCTTTGGGTAGGAAATAAAATGTCCATCCATCTGCCAATTCTCTACCATTAGTTCTGTCCATTGGTGTTATGCCTCTTACGTTTACGGCATCTTCTATTGCCACCTCTTCAACTTTTAGATAAGATTCTTCCAGTGGTTTGTTTTTGTAGATGCTAAGAATCTGGCCGGAGAATACTTTTGTCGTATAATTTGGATCCTCTATTCTATAGTCAATGAGGTAGTAGCTCCCTGTTTGTAAATTTTGCACGCCATTGGCTGAAAAATAGCCAAAGGGGAATGCTAAATATTTTGATCCTTCGCTTGTGGTTACGTAACCTGTGCCACTACCTTGGATGAAGCTGCCGCTATCGCTAAGGCAAGACGTGAATATTAGTGTTGCAAATATTCCCAGTATGTACCATTTAATGTTTAAAATCGTTCTCATATTTTGATCTTTTTCGTTTTTGTATTTTGACGTTCTATTTATAATGATGCACGAAGTTGAAAAAACACTGCATGCTATTTGAGTTTTTTTTCAAGAAAAATATATTCGGATTGTAAATATGCTTTACTTATAGCTAGTTAGTGGTAAAAATACTTGATCGAATTGGGCGTTTTATTTTCGTATATTGGATTAATATATTTATTTTTGAACAAATAAAATAAACATTCATATCTTATCACAATGATAACTGATCAAAACATCGACAATCAAGATTCTTCTCAAGAGCAAGGTTCAACTGGAGAATATGGCTATAAAAAAGAGTATTCAGCGTATAGAGAACCATCTAATTATGGACAAACATCTAACACATCCACTTCTTTCAATATGGAGGAAATGCCTGACAATTATATGACACTAAGTGTTGTGTCTACTGTTGTAGGATGGCTGACTTGCTGTTGTTCGTGTGGGGTTTCTGGAATACTTGGGGCAATAGCTATTATTTTTTCCTCTCAGGTGAGCACCAAATTTATGTGTGGAGATGTATATGGGGCAAGCAGTAGTTCCAAAACAGCTAAGATATTGGGTATTATAAGTCTTGTTATCTCTGGTCTCACATTTTTTGCTTGGCTAGCACGGGTGGCATATAACGTGATCACCGGATCGTTAGACGAAGCTTTGGATTCGTATATGATGATGTTGGACGAAATATAAAAAATAGATATTCGATTAATATAAAAAAGGCGACCGAACTGAATGGCTTGGTTGCCTTATTTTTAATAAATATTCATGCGAAAGTTTTTTGCTTACCTTGTTTTACTATTGTTTCCCATTCTGTTGACTTTGTTGTATTACAATTTCTATGGTTCAAGTGGTGATCAATGGAGCATTCAGTGTATATTTTATGATCATATGGGATGGTTGTGCCCCGGGTGTGGAGGACAGAGAGCTTTTTATAATCTTTTGCAAGGAAATTTTTTGGAAGCATTAAGGTGTAATGCTTTGATCATAATTCTCCTGCCGGCCTTGGGATTTTGCTACGTACTACTGGGGCAGATCTATCTTGTGGGAGATAAGCGTTGGCATCGGTTTTTGAATCTGAAACCTTGGTATGCTTATTTTATATTGATTGTTTTGCTCTTGTTTTTTATCTTGAGGAATATACCTGTTTATCCATTTACACTTTTAGCTCCGTGATGGAGTGTGGTAAAATAGGGTCTCTTATACCAAGACGTCTCCTGTAAACTGCATGTAGGCGCCAGTTAAGATGCCTACTATTCCGATGAGCATCAGAATTGTTCCAATGACACGATTAAATGCTTTTAGCCCTCTCGGGTTAAATTTATTTCTAAGTTTATCTACCACATAGGTTATAAACAGCCACCATAACAATGCACCTGCACCTATAGCCGGAATTACCATCAGGCTATACACCATTTTGCTAGAGTCTATAATGTTGAATCGGGCAAAAAGGGCGATGTATAAGAATAACATGCCTACGTTGGAGAGTGTAAGAGCTAGTGATGAGCCAAAAACTTTGCCAAAGGGAAGTTCCGATTTTGTTAGTTTAGTCAGATTTTTGGAGGGGTTCTTTTTGAATACGAAATAGCCAAAGACAACAAGAATGATGCTGCCCCCAATCTGGAAGGGTATTTGGTGCTGCTCTATATAGTCAGCTATAAACCCTAGACCTAATGCTGCAATAACAGTTATGAGTGCATATATAACATCTCCGAAAGCAGCACCCAAGCCGGTGACTATTCCGTGTGGTCTGCCGTCGTTCAGTGTGCGCTGAATGCACAACATACCAACAGGTCCCATAGGGGCTGATGATAGCAAACCAATCAGAATTCCTTTTAGTAATATATATATCATCTACTATTCCATCCTCAGTAACATATAGGCATAGAATAATAGTATCCATACCGTGTCTATATGTTGAGTTATACTCTCCTTGCAAAGATACTATCAAAATATGAAAATAGCACTTTCTATTGATTTAATATGCATAGAAAGTGCTAAATTATGATTGATGATCAAATGTTTTTGATCTATTTATCTCTTTGTTACAGGCTGTTGGGTGTTATGTTTGCTAAAGATGAGAGACATCTTCATATACTCCTTGTCGGTCCTCAAAATGGCACTAGCCGGACTGTAAAGGTTGCTTATTCCTGTTATACTATTCGTCCCTCGTGAAGAAGTTTCTTCAGATTGAATTGGTATGACCAAGAATTCTAACTTCTCTATTTTTTCTTCTCGTTTCAAGTAATGAGAGATTAGCGAAGCTAAATTGTTGGTAGCATAAGCACTAGGAGCACTTACTCCATCAGTAGTATATGCGTTGCCTATAGCAAAATTGTATGTGTTGTTGTTATTATCTCGCTTCATAACGACAGCAGAAACATTGTCACTGATCAGTGGCTTTTTCTGATTAAATCGTAAGGCAGAGATTGAGTCTAGATTGACAAATAAGAGTGATGCCGGTCTTTTCTTTACTGTCAGCTTATCTTCTTCTTCGGTCATGCCTACCATTTTGAATCGGGCAAGGTTGATCAGATAGTCTTCAGTTTTAGTTTTTTCTATTGCTTTTTTTCTAATCTCCGCTAGGTTGATGGTTATTTTTGTGCCCACAGCTCCTGGTGCTTTGACGTATGTTTTTTGTCTATCAGTTAGGAAAGATGAGTTATTGTCAGACGAGTTTTTTGCACTATTCATTATAATAGACTCATTGGTGACAGGCAAAGGCATAACACGTAAGACTGTAGAGTCGGCGCTGTCGTCCTTTTTTCTGATCTTGTATGAATAGTGGATGTTGACATCCGTTTGCATCACTTCAAGCATTCCTTTGTTTTTGAAATCGCTAGTGATGTATACTCCTTTAAAATATTCTTTGAAGTTGTCGAAGTCGCTCAATACTGAGGGGTCTTTTCTCCATTTTTCCAGTAGATCTACTCCCATTTTCTTGTCCAACTCCACCTTTACGATTCTTCCTAATATGTTTCTGCTATTGGCATCTTGTCCAAATACAGAAATTGGTAGACTTTGCATATTGAATAGGCGTTGGCCTAGCAAAATACTTTTGTCACAATACTTCGTTGGGTCAATATTGGTATAGTAGTTAGCCTCTAGAGGTTTGTTGACCTCAAAAGCAGAAATCACAAGAGGACTGATGGTATCTCCTGAGTATTGATTAAGAAGGAAAGATAGATTTAGCAATACAGAATCTATTTGGATTGGCGCTACTGCGTCTTTGTCATCTTCAAACTTAGTTGACCCCGATGTAAAGAGTTGTGCCAAATATTCAGCCTTGAAAGTAGACATAATAGGGTCTTGTGGATCCTGAAAGTCTCCTAGCAAAGGGGTCTCGGTCTCTACATATATTTTGTCGAAAGGAGCTGCCGTTAGTGGCATTGTTTCTGCTTCCAGATAGATTTCATCTACTTCGATGATGATGTCATCCTCATCAGGTTGTATGCTTTGCCCTATGCTGTTAACATCGTCATCACATGCGAAGACAGATGTGGCAACAGCTATTAAGATTGTGAATCTAAAAAGTTTATTGAATTTCATTACTTATTCTTTCCTGTTCTATAAATGAAGCCCCAAAGATCAAAAAAAAATGCTATTTTATCTAAATAAATAGCACTTTTCTTTTTTTATTTTAGAATGTTTAAATATTATCATAAAAATCGTTGATTGCATCAATTGCATCTGTCAGAGGTCCTTGATATGGAAGGAACTTCTTGCCCGAAGCTTTTGCGTATTCCAAAACCTCAGGGTTGATGTTTTCTTCACACTGCATGATGGCATCTGCATTGTCAATAGCAAATTTTTGCAAAGTGACATAGTCAATAGCTTTGCCCTCAATGTTTTTGAGGTGATTTTTTGTGATGTTGTTATGCATCAGTTTTTGAGCAAAATCTTCAGGGAATGGATTTTGAAAATCATCGTTGTATAGTGAATACACAACTTTCGAGTCCTTGAATAACGGATCGTCAGCATACGATGTCTTGATATACAAGCCTGTCAATGCTCCCATCCATCCATGACAATCGATAACGTCAGGCATCCAAAGCAATTTTTTGATGGTTTCTAGCACGCCTCTCACGAAGAAGATGCTGCGCTCATCGTTGTCTTTGTGTTCATGTCCTTTGCTGTCTACGGTCGTTGATCGACGTTTGAAGTAGTCTTCGTTGTCGATAAAGTAAACTTGCATTCGGGCAGCTTGGATCGATGCTACTTTGATGATCAAAGGATGATCGGTATCATTGATGATCAAGTTCATTCCTGATAGGCGAATCACTTCGTGCAGTTGGTTTCTTCTTTCGTTGATGTTACCAAACTTCGGCATAAAAGTTCTGATCTCTTTGCCTTTCTCTTGGATTGCCTGTGGAAGTTGACGACAATTTACTGATAGTGGAGTTTCTGTAAGGTAAGGGGTAATTTCTTGGTTGATGTATAAAATTTTACTTGTACTCATTATATAAATTCTACATTTGTTTTAATATGGAATTACAAAGATAATAAAAAAAAAGTTGGTTTTTTGCAAGTCTTCGATAACAATTTATTGATATGCTAGTATTTAGATATTATTAGCTAAAGAATTACTGAATATTGCAATTGTTAAATTCATGTATAAAGAATGAGCTTTATTTCTAAATTAATTAAATAATTAGTTGCTTTGCACCGGCTTATTTAAATATTGCGCAAGAAATGAAGGTAGTAACAAAGAGAGACGAACTGTTGCAGTTGGTCGAAGGCTTTAAAAAGGACAAAAAAACAGTGGGATTGGTTCCCTCCATGGGTGCATTGCACAAAGGACACGTTTCGTTGGTCAAACAAGCAAAGGCAGACAGCGATGTGTGTGTGGTTAGCATTTTTGTAAATCCCAATCAGTTCAATAATAAGGAGGATTTAGAAAAATATCCAAGAGATGTCAACAAAGATGCTCTTTTGCTGGAAAAAGAGGGAGTGGATATTATTTTTGCTCCAACCATAGAAGAGGTTTATCCTGAACCCGATACACGTCAGTTCGATTTTGGGCAGCTAGATAAGGTGATGGAGGGTAAATTTCGTCCCGGACACTTCAATGGGGTGGCTCAAGTGGTGAGTCGTCTGTTTGATATGGTGAAGCCTGATAAAGCATACTTTGGAGAAAAGGACTTTCAACAATTGGCGATCATCAGAGATATGGTGAAGCAGTTGGCAATGCCTGTGCAAATTATGCCGATGCCCATCGTAAGGGAGGCTAGTGGTTTGGCTTTGAGCAGCCGAAACGAGCGTCTGTCGGAAGCGCAAAAAGAAGTGGCTACCAATATTTATAAGACACTGTTGAGAAGCAAAGCTGAATGGAAAAACACTCTGTCTGTCAAGGAAACAGTAGGTAAAGTGATTCAAGAGATCAATGCCATAGAGGGCTTAGAGGTAGAATATTTCCAGATTGTAGATGGAGATAGTCTGCAAGATATCAATAGCTGGAGCGACTCGAAATATGTTGTGGGATGCGTTACGGTGTTCTGTGGAGATGTTAGACTAATCGACAACATCATTTATTGATAGAAAATATTTTTTCATTCGTAACAGCGTATTTCAGCTTTAATAAATATCTAATTCGTATATTTGCAGCGCAAATCAAAAAAAGGTTCTTAGTTTTTAAGAAGTTATAAAAGACAATGATAATAGAAGTTGTAAAGTCCAAACTGCATAGAGTAACCGTTACCGAGGCAAATTTGAATTATATCGGTAGCATTACCATTGATGAGGATCTGATGGATGCCGTAAACCTGATAGAAGGGGAGAAAGTGCAGATCGTCAACAATAATAATGGGGCGCGCATCGAAACTTATGTCATCACAGGTGAGCGTGGATCGGGGGCTATTTGCCTAAATGGAGCTGCTGCCAGACTGTTTGAAGTAGGCGATATTGCTATCATCATGTCATATGCTCAGATGGAGTTTGAGGAAGCAAAAAAGTTTTCTCCTTGGGTAGCATTTCCAGATGCTAACAACAAGTTGGTAAAATAAAAGAGGAGCAAAGCATCCTACACAATTTTTTATGTATTCATACAAAGATATTTGGCGGGTAAGTTATCCTATCATGCTTGGGCTATTGGCTCAAAATGTGGTACAAGTCACTGCGACAATCTTCTTAGGCTTTGTGGGCGAGGTGGAGCAAAGTGCCGTAGGCCTTGCTGGAATCTACTATATTGCCTATTTTACGCTTTGCTTTGGTTTTAGCATCGGTGGGCAGATCATGATCAGCCGTAGAAATGGAGAGAAAAACTTCAACTCTATTGGCACCATTGTCATTCAGGGGGTAGCATTTTTAGAGGTTCTAGCACTTGTCCTCTTTGTCTGTTCCTCATTTATCACGAAATATCTTTTACCCAATTTTTTGAACGATCACAATGTCTATGAAGCCATACAGATATATCTGTCGTGGCGTATTTTTGGCTTGTTCTTCTCTTCGTTCAATGTTATGTTTAGGGCTTTCTATATTGGTATAGCTCGTACTTCGGTGCTGACAGTCAATGCTGTGGTGATGGCTGTTGTCAATCTAGTGTTAGACTATGGACTCATTTTTGGAAATTTAGGATTGCCCGAACTAGGAGTGAAGGGGGCTGGTATAGCTGCTGTGTGTTCCGAGATTGCTTCTGTGCTATTCTTTACGATATATACTTGGAAAACAGTAGACCTTAAGAAATATGGTTTCCATCGGATGAAATTTGACTTTTCCATCATACGACGAATTCTCAATATTTCGTCTTTCACGATGTTTCAAAATCTTATTTCCATCTCCACATGGTTTGTGTTTTTCATTGCCATTGAGCATCAATCGTCTCGTGCACTAGCCATAACCAATGTGGTCAGGGTATTTTATCTGTTGTTCTTTATCCCTTTCAATGCTTTCTCTGCATCAGCCAACAGCTTGGTCAGCAATACGATGGGGGCAGAACGAACGAAGGATGTGATTCCGTTGATCAAAAGGATATGTCGCATGAGCTTGTGTTTCACTGCTGTGATCATGGTCGTTGTGGCAGTTGTTCCTGAGTTTTGGATATCGCTGATTGCCTCTGCCGAAAATCCGACATTGATTGCAGAGTCTGTACCAGCTTTGTTGGTCGTTATAGGTGCGTTACCCATCTGTAGTATAAGCACTGTGCTGTTTAGCTCTGTTTCGGGTACGGGGAATACTAGAGATGCTCTCATCATAGAGATCGTGGTTTTGATGGCCTACGCTTTCTATATATATTGGATTGTACTTGTAAAACAAGCACCCGTAGCTGTTTGCTGGACAGTGGAATATGTATATTGGGGTGGAACGCTTCTGTTGTCGTTCTTATACTTCAGGTATGCCAAATGGCAAAACAAGAAAGTGTGAAAAGGTTTTTTTACTCTTTTTCAAATTCTATATAAACTTCATAATAATACGATAGCAAGAAATTGCTTTCGCTGTCTTCTCCATGCACGTATGTGGTTTGTGGAACGTATCTTTTGAAATAACATTTCTCGGCACCTTTCTTTCGTGCCTCTTGAGCCAACATTTCGCGCTCGTTATTCATCAAATGTATCCTGTAAATATCTTTTGTTGCCAAATAAAAAGAAAAAAGGAAACAGATGGATGCTATAAGGACAACACTGTTGCGCAGTTTGCTGATGAATGTTTCCTCAAAGTTTAACCTAAAGAAAAAGATGCCAACGGCTATGATTAATAATGTGGCAATACCAAACCATGCCCTTGCCGGAAACTGTGGAGAAAATAGCATGGCATAGATAGCTGTCACGGCTCCCAAAAGATAGATCAAGGAAGTGGGAATGGCTGATGCTTCTCTCTTCTGGGTGAATCTATTATATAGAATGAGCGAGGTCAGATATAGGATCAAAAGCAAGCCATAGTCCAGAAACAGGTTCTGCGTGTAGGTGAAGAGCCTGTAAGCAAGTACAAACAAGCTGATCTCGATGGAATCACCACCACGAGCAAAGTTGCCGGGGGCTATTATCATCAACACATAGCCAACAAGCGCACCAAGCAGGGCAACGATATATTCAATAGGAATTTTCCAGTTATTGGATTTATAATAAAAGAAAAACGAGAGGATGATCACAAGCATTCCTGCTGCCGAGTTTTCGTTGGTCCAACCTGCTATGACGCCAAAAAGAAAGAGAGGCACAGTCAAGAGAGCTTGTTTGGAGGTAGATCTTTTTTTGCCTTCATACAATCTATAAGGTAGAAGAAATGCAAGGATAATGGTTGTTCCCCACAGATAGTTGGCACTTCCGGTGATCCAGAGCACTGTGTCGCCAAACATGGGAATGAAAAACCAGATGGCAAAATTGATCAAGATGAAAGTAGATAGTCGATTCTCTTTGCTTCTCCCTTTGATGTGCAGATAAATCAATGTGACGAAGGCTAGATAAGCCAAGCTATTCAAAATATCCATCACCAATTGAGGAGTTTGCAGCAACACCTGTGCAATGAGGTGAACGATGGTTCTGCCTCCCCACTTTTGATAGTGAGTGGTTTGCGACCTGATCAGCTCGCTAAGGCTACTTACTTGTTCCTTTTCTCCAAAAATGTAGAGGTAGGCAAAGTCGTCGGCAATCATCGGTGTGATGATGTTCAAAAATAAAATTATACCAAAGCAAAGGGTATAGGCAAGAATCCATAGCTTTTTTTGCCTGTCTTCTTTCACCAAGGCCAGTTCAAGAGTATTGTGCTTTTGGTCAATATATTTCAATAAATTATATGTAATGTTCGTAGGTCTCATAAAGTCTTTTTTTCAATGCTCAAAGTTGATCGTAGCAAGGGATGGCTTCGAGGTATTCAATACTTTTTTCATCGTAGTTTACCTTACAACAGAAGTGGTCGTAGCCGTTAGAAACAATCAGATATTCTACCCTAAGCACAATGTTGTAGCGAGCGATTTGATCGAAAACCTTTTGCGTGATATTAATCTCCGGAGCTTTGTACTCCACAATCACCAAGGGACAGCCTTCTCTGCTATAAACCACAGAATCACAACGCTTTTTCTGACTGTTTAGTTCAATCTCCAGCTCGTTAACAATCAGATTTTGTGGATATCCTTTTTCTGCCACCAGATAGTTCACAAAATGCTGACGCACCCACTCTTCGGGGGTCAAGGCTAAATATTTCTTGCGCAGGATATCGAAAACAAACAATCGTCCGTCTTTTTTTATGACTTTTATATCAAAAGTGGGCAAGTTCAACTCCAACATTTTTTATTATCTTTGAGCTTAGAAATAAGTTTAAAAAACTGCAATTCTATCAACAAAGATAGGAGAATTAACTCATGCATTTGATATATCATAACTATAAAATGAATTTTGAGAGATGAAAACAAAACAAGATATCGTAAACAATTGGCTTCCTCGTTATACGAAACGCCCATTAGAGCAATTTACTAAGCACATCTTACTCACCAATTTTGGTAAGTATGTAGAAGTATTTGCTAAGCACTTCAATGTGCCTATCCTTGGCCTTGATGGCAATATGGCTAATGCTTCGGCAAATGGTATTACCATCATCAACTTTGGGATGGGAAGTGCCAATGCTGCTACCATCATGGATTTGCTAAGTGCCATCGATCCCGAAGCTGTACTCTTCTTAGGGAAATGTGGAGGTACAAAAGATACCAACAAACTGGGAGATTATATCCTGCCTATCGCTGCCATCCGTGGTGAAGGTACATCTAACGACTATTATCCACCTGAAGTGCCATCATTGCCGGCATTTAGTCTTTTGCGTTCGGTGTCTACAAACATCAGAGATCGCAACAGAGACTATTGGACAGGTACGGTCTATACCACCAATCGTCGTGTGTGGGAGTATGATGAGGTGTTTAAAAACTACTTGAGAAAAATAAGAGTGATGGCTGTAGATATGGAAACTGCAACCCTCTTCACCTGTGGATTCTATAATAGAATTCCTACCGGAGCACTCCTTTTGGTGTCTGACCAACCGATGATTTCTGATGGTGTTAAAACAGAAAGAAGTGACAATATTGTGACACAGCAGTTTGTTGAAGAACATGTGATGATTGGCATAGAATCGCTTGAGAGATTAATAAATAATGATAAAACAGTGCGTCACCTGCGTTTCGAATAATACATGGAATACGAACAAATTGTAAGAGACATCAAGGCTAGAAAGTTTGCACCCATCTATCTATTGATGGGCGATGAACCTTATTATATAGATGAAATAACCAACATGTTGCTGGAGGCTGTGGTGCCAGAAGAGATGCGAGATTTTAATCAAACTATCCTCTATGGCATAGAAACCAATGTGGCTGATGTGGTGGCTACGGCTCGCCGTTTCCCGATGATGTCAGACTATCAGTTGGTTGTGATCAAAGAGGGGCAAAAGTTGAGCAAGATAGATGAGTTGGAGGTTTACACTTCCAATCCTCTGAAATCTACCATCTTGGTGATCAATTACAAAGACGGCACAGTGGACAAGCGTAAAAAGTTTGCCAGTAGTTGCGATAAAAATGGAGCTGTCTTCGAATCGAAAAAGATTCCCGACTATAAGATGGCTGGCTTCATCACTTCTTTTGTGCAGACTAAAGGATTGGGGATTGATGACAAATCTGCCGAGATGCTTGCAGGTTATCTAGGGAATGATCTTAGCAAACTATCGAACGAGATGGATAAGCTGATTATCACTCTTGATGGTGCCGACAGAAGAATAACCCCTGAGGTGATTGAACGCAATATTGGTATCAGTAAAGATTTCAACAATTTTGAGTTGCTGAAAGCCGTGGTGCAAAGAGATGTTTTCAAAGCAAATCAGATTGCTGATTACTTTGAAAAAAATCAGAAAAATAATCCCTACATCGTTTCCCTTTCTGTTTTGTTCAACTTTTTTAGCAATCTAATGATCTGCTATTGGGCTAAAGATAAAACGGACAACGGATTGGCACGTGAATTGGGGCTCAGAAGCCCTTTTATGGCACGTGACTATGTTACAGGTGTACGCAATTATAATGCCTTCAAATGTATGGAGGTCATCAGCCTCCTGCGAACCTATGATGCTAAGGGTAAGGGAATTGATAATATGTCAACGTCTCCCGGTCAACTACTGAAAGAGTTATTGTACAAGGTGATGCATTGAAAGATGCATCTTTTTTTAATATATAAACAATGGATTTAACGATTGTAATCATTGCTTTGCTCCTCGCTCTTGCTTTTGGGGTGGTGCTCTACTTTTTGCAAAACAACAATAAAAAACGAGAGGCAGATTATCAGAAACAACACGAAGAGCTGAAGTTGGAGAGCCAAAGCATGAGTGCCGAGAATAATAGGCTCCACGCCGAACAGATGGAGTATATACGGCAAAATGCTGAGCTGAAAGCACAACTGACAGCCAAAGAGGAACTACTGACAACTCAACAAAATGAGCTGAAAGAAATGCGCGAGAGATTGAGCAAAGATTTTCAGGTGTTGGCAAATCAAATATTGGAAGAGAAAACGGCACGTTTTACGGCTGTCAATCAGCAAAATATGGAGGCAATACTGAAACCTTTGGGCGAACGTCTCAATGAGTTTAAGGTGAAGGTAGAAGAGACCTATGATAAGGAATCGAAGCAACGCTTCTCCTTAGAAGAAAAAATAAAAGACTTGGTGGCCCTCAATAGTCAGATCAGTGAAGATGCCAACAACTTGACCAGAGCCTTGAAGGGCGAAAGCAAAATACAAGGAAACTGGGGAGAAATGATTTTGGAATCTATCTTAGAAAAATCAGGACTTAAAAAGGGCATCGAATATCATACGCAAGAGTTTATCAAAGATGAAGATGGGAACGCTGTTCGCAATGCTGAAAATCAGCGTCTGCAACCAGATGTGATCATTGAATATCCTGGTGGAAGAAAGGTGGTGGTGGACTCTAAGGTGTCGCTAAATGCTTATGTGCGTTATGTGGAAGCTGAAACCGATGAGGTGCGTATCCGATCAGAAAAAGAACATTTGCTGTCTATCAAGCAGCACATTGATGAGTTGAGTGGCAAATCTTATCAAGATTATATGGATTCGGTGGACTTTGTGATGATGTTTATTCCCAACGAACCGGCTTATATTTTGGCGATGAAGCTGGATGCTAATTTGTGGGATTATGCCTATAAAAAGCGAATTTTGATCATCAACCCCACCAACCTGATTGCTTCGCTGCGTGTGGTGGCCGATCTTTGGAAGCGTGAAGCACAGAGCAAGAATGCTCAAGAGATTGCCGATCGTGGTGCTATGCTCTATGATAAATTTGCTGGCTTTGTGGAGACTCTGCAAGAGGTGGGGGCAAATATTGAGCGAACTCAAAAGGCATATGGAAAAGCATTTAATCAATTGGCAGAGGGTAGAGGAAATCTTCTACGACAAGCCGAAATGCTAAAAGAATTGGGCGTAAAACCTCAAAAAGAGCTCCCTAAAGGCGATGTTTAGTTAATTAGGGTTAAAATTCAAAATAAAAACACTAAACATGTTGTATAACATATAAAAATGATCTACATTTGTAATGTGTTTTTCATGGTATTAGATTTAAGGTTAACAATGAAGATTGGTTGTCGTGATGACAACCTTTTCTTTTTTAATACAATACATACTTCTAATTGCTATATTTAAACCAAATGATAAGATCATTTCTATCTTTCAACTTTTTCCAAATTAATATTTTTGAATTAAGCATGAAAAGTTAATCTCTTCGATTATGCTTTTATTCTGTTTCTAGCTACTTCGTATTTTTTAATCTGTAAAAGTGTAATTTCTATATTCACTCTTATTGAATTGGCAAAGCCGAAACTTATAGTGTACATAGTTAGATGTCTAAATCTTGATATTCTCAATAGTACTTCTTTTTTTAACAAGCTTGTTTTAATGCCTTGTGGCTGTGTTTGCGGACACAACAATGTTAATCAAAGTTAAGGATTGAAAGTTTCTTAGTGAATGTGTTGTATAACATATAAAAATGATCTACATTTGTAATGTGTTTTTCATGGTATTAGATTTAAGGTTAACAATGAAGATTGGTTGTCGCGATGACAACCTTTTCTTTTTTAATGCAATACGTACTTCTAATTGCTATATTTAAACCAAGTGATAAGATCATTTCTATCTTTCAACTTTTTCCAAATTAATATTTTTGAATTAAGCATGAAAAGTTAATCTCTTCGATTATGCTTTTATTCTGTTTCTAGCTACTTCGTATTTTTTAATCTGTAAAAGTGTAATTTCTATATTCACTCTTATTGAATTGGCAAAGCCGAAACTTATAGTGTACATAGTTAGATGTCTAAATCTTGATATTCTCAATAGTACTTCTTTTTTTAACAAGCTTGTTTTAATGCCTTGTGGCTGTGTTTGCGGACACAACAATGTTAATCAAAGTTAAGGATTGAAAGTTTCTTAGTGAATGTGTTGTATAACATATAAAAATGATCTACATTTGTAATGTGTTTTTCATGGTATTAGATTTAAGGTTAACAATGAAGATTGGTTGTCGCGATGACAACCTTTTCTTTTTTATATACATTCTGTCTTTAAAAGCTTGTAAGTCAGTGTTAACCCATAGCTGATAAAACATATCTCTATTTTATAGTTTTCATCTCGAAATTTATTTTGTGCTTGAGCAAATTCTTAACTCTGCTTTATAACATATCCAACGCAGTGCTCTGAATGTTAAAATAGAATAGTTGTAATTGCTGCATCAGGGGTTAGATGTGTGCTAGAAAGAGTTTGGAAAGCATAAAAAAATCAGAAGAAGATCTCCTGATTCTATATTATACGCATGAGGTCTGATGTTTATTTTTTCTCGAAGAAGCTAAAGTTGACACTTCCATATGTTCTCAGCTCCGTAAATTCGGGGTAAGATGAAAAGTCATATTCATTAGAGTGTTCCAAGATAAAGAGCCCTTCTTCGTTCAAGATGTCCTTTGCCAATATTTGCTTCGGCACTTCCTCAAATCGCTTGAGATCATAAGGGGGATCGGCAAAAATGAAATCGAACTTCTGATTATAATATTCCAGATACTTGAAAACATCCATTTTCAGCACCGAAAAATTCTCAGCCTCTAGTTCTGTCTTTGTTTTTTCTATAAATTCGGCATGTTTCACATCCTTCTCCACACACACAATGCGTGGGCAACCTCTCGAAAGCAGTTCGTAGCTTATGCCCCCTGTACCTCCAAAGAGATCGAGGGCAGTGGTTTCGTCCCAATCGATGCGATTGTTTAGTATATTGAACAGATTTTCTTTTGCAAAATCGGTTGTGGGTCTAGCCCTAAAGTTTTTAGGAGGGTTGAAAATTCTACCCTTCAATCGTCCACTAATAATTCTCATAAAGACAAAGAAATTAAATCGAGTGGGGCTTTCTGTGCATCTTTGTGCCACAAGAAAACCTCGCTCGGAGCAGATAAACGCTCTATGATTTTTATATATTCGCGCAAAACGTCAAGCACTTCGTCTTCCAAGTCTCCGGCAATCAGCAGTTGATCTGTTAATTGATTCAAGCCTAAAGATTCCCAAGTCTTCAAAATATAATAGCTCTTTTCCGAAGGGCTTAGATCTTCATAGCTTTGCCCCGAAAGAAATTTATTTCCCGAAAAGCACATGATGTCCGTCATTCCATCATGCAGATTGACATACATCTTAGCGTGTAGGTTAGTGCTGCGCGATCTGCCTTCTAGCAAGTGAATCAGGGAGGTGGTGTGGTGATAGAAGTGAGGCGAAAAGAGGCTTCGTGCTAAAAATTCATATACTTCTTCATCTACCTCATAGAGAGTTTGCAGATCATATTTCGGAGATTGATCAGTGAGTACAAAGGCTTCATGCGCCAATGACGTAAAGTTATATAAGTCGGCTTTCAGTCTACTTTCATACAGTTCAGTGGGTGCAAAAACGTAGTCGGGAGAAACGAAGATGACATTCGTTTGGGCATACTGATAAGTCAGAAAATTGAGATCAAATATGATCTTTTTAATATTGTCTAACAGCGATTCTTCTCCTTGTTCGAAGGTTGTGCCTCGCAAACAATAATTTTTACCCACCTCCGGCTCGGTCAGCGAAAACATAAAGCTAGTAGGCTTGATTCGGATGGTCAAAATGTATTTTTCCGAATTTCCTAGATCGATGGTTGGTGGTAAAAACATTCAGTTTATTGAAAAAATCGTTTAAAATTGTATATTCTGATGATACCGTTTGCATTCTCATCACGAAGCATATTGGCTCCGAAAAGCATAAGACACAAGATGAGTGAATGTCAAACTTATATTTTTTTGTACCTACAAAAATAGAAAAAGATAGCTTTTAAAGCTATTTTTAGGCTCTAAATAAAAAATGTGCAGATGATTAGTAGTTATTTTCTGGAAAAAATAAAACAAAATTTACCTTTTACCCCCACTTCGCAACAGGCTGAGGCGTTGGAAGAGATTGTAAATTTTCTTTTTATTCAAAAGCATGAAACGCTCTTCCTGTTGAGAGGGTATGCCGGAACCGGAAAATCATCGCTGATGGGGGCATTGGTCAAAACAATGAATGGACTGAAACAGAAAACTGTTTTGCTGGCTCCCACGGGTCGTGCAGCCAAAGTGTTCTCTTATTATTCCGATCATCCGGCATTTACGATTCATAAAAAAATATATCGTCAAAAGGCTTATACAGGCGACTCGGCTGAGTTTTCCATTATGGATAATCTGCATAAGGATACGCTCTTTATTGTGGATGAGGCTTCTATGATTAGCAACGATTCGTTTGGCAGTGCCTATTTTGGTACAGGGCGACTGCTCGATGACCTGATCAGGTACGTGTATGCCGGTGAAAACTGTAGATTGTTGCTTATCGGAGACGCTGCACAGTTGCCTCCGGTGGGGCAGGAGGAAAGTCCAGCACTCAATGTAGACATGTTGCAAGGCTACGGTCTGGATGTCTATACTTCCAGTTTGACAGATATTGTGCGTCAGGGCACTGACTCAGGTATCCTTTTCAATGCTACAAATATTCGTGAGGCACTTCGGCTGGACGAAACAGGGCTCTATCCAAAACTTTCGCTAGACGAATTTACGGATATCAAAAATATACATGGAGAGGATTTGATTGACGAAATATCCTCTTCCTATCATCGTGAGGGAATTGAAAATACGATGATTGTTACCCGATCGAACAAGCGTGCCAATATCTACAATCAAGGAATTAGAAATAGCATTCTCTATCGTGAAGAGGAGTTATCGTCAGGCGATTTGTTGATGATCTCTAAGAATAATTATTTTTGGACGGAGAAGATCGAAGGGCTTGATTTTCTTGCCAATGGTGAAATCGTGAAGGTGCGCAGGGTGAGAAATATACAAGAACTGTTTGGATTCCGTTTTTGCGATGTGGAGCTTATCAGCTTGGATACGGATATCGAATTTAGTGCAAAGATCAATTTAGATTCCTTACATTCCGAAACAGCTAGTCTGAGCCGAGAGGACGAAGAGAAACTCTTTACGAATGTTATGATGGATTATGAGCATTTATCGACCAAGGGCGCACGGATGAAGGAATTGAAGATTGATCCTTTTTTCAATGCATTGCAAGTGAAGTTTGCCTATGCCATCACCTGCCACAAGGCGCAAGGAGGGGAGTGGAGCAATGTGTTTTTAGATCTGGGCTACATCACCGAGGAACACATGGGTATCAACTTCTATCGCTGGCTCTATACGGCCATCACACGAGCCAAGCAGAAGCTGATGTTTGTCAATCTGCCAAAAGATTTTACATAACGAAGCCACGAGGAGAAATAAAACCCTAAAATTATTTAAAATCAATAAATTTAGAGTAGATATTAAATACTTTCTCTATCAAATAGGATGGAAAATTAAAGAATAGCCTTATTTTTGCACCCTGTGACAAAGTGAATAAATAAACGCTTTAAAGTATTTTATAAGAACAGAACAAACAAAATTATTATGCTAAAAACTATTCTTTCAATATCAGGAAAACCGGGTCTTTATAAAATGCTGTCGAACAGCAAGAACATGATTATTGTTGAGTCATTGCAAGACAGCAAAAAAATACCTGTATATGCACGCGATAGAATGATGTCATTGGGAGATATTTCAATATATACAGAAGAAGATGAAGTGCTTCTCAAAGAGGTGTTATGCTCTATCAAGAAGAAAGAAGAAGGAAAAGAATGTTCTATGGCTCCAAATGCTAAGGCAGATGATCTAAGAAAATACTTTGCTGAGATACTTCCTAACTACGATAAGGATAGAGTTTATCCATCGGATATGAAGAAAATTATTTCTTGGTACAATCTTCTTATGACCTCAAACATCGACTTTGAGGCTGAAGATCAAACTGAAGAAGAAAGCGAAGAAAACTAATTGTTTTTTCGCTCTAAAAGACAGATGCGCTGTATGGAATGAAAATTCTATGCAGCGTATTTTTTATACTCCTATTGCCTACTGTTTGTACAAATTAGTGGTTTTGTAGAAAGTGAAGCCAGTGTATGGCTTTGAGATAACTTTACTTATTTGGCAAATAAATTATATGATACAGCTGTGCGTTTTGCATAGAAAATGTACAGATAAATCATTTAAAAACGACTATCTTGCAGAAGAAATTGTAAACCTTATGAAGAAACGTATTCTCTTTATCCTTCTTTCTATATGTATTCCCTTTGTTTTATTCGCTTATGGAGATCCTAGCACATCAATTGCTGAATTGGATGATTATATAGCTAAAAAAGGGTCTTTCGTGGAGCAAAAAGAAAACACTATCAAGAGCCTAAAAGACTCTTTGGCAGTTGTAGAAAATGATCCTGAAAAGTTTAGTTTCTACTCCTCACTTTTCGAAGAATATAAATCATATATCCACGATTCGGCTTTTGTGTATGCTGAAAAACATCTTGAGTTAGCCATGGCTCTAAACCAAAGAGACGAAATGGATAGAAGCAAGATTCAAATAGGGTTTTGCTATCTGTCATCCGGCCTTTTTAAGGAAGCCAATGATATTTTAAATACTATTCATGATATTGATAGGGCAAGCAAGGATATCAAAAAAGAATATTATGTATTGATCTCCCGCCTTTATTACGATATGGCTGATTACAGTAGAGGAGCGGCATTCAGTCAAGAGTATATAAATCAAGGAATACAGTTTTGTGATTCGGCTATAAGCTACCTGCCGGTAGAAGATCCGCAGATGTGGTCTATTATTGGATTGAAACGCATGCAGGAAAGGCTTTTTCCAAAAGCTATTGATGCCTTTCAGGTTTTGCTGCACTCATCTAATGTCAACAGCCATACTTATGCAATTGCTACATCTAGTATTGGACATATCTATGCATCGATGGGCGATACCCTACGTGCCAAATATTATCTATCTCAGGCAGCCATAGGAGATATAAAATCAGCAACCAAAGAAGCTGTGGCTTTGCAAAACTTAGCAAAGATTTTATATGCAGAGGGTGACATAGAAAAAGCAAATCGTTATATACGAATAGCAATGGAGGATGCTAACTTTTATAATGCACGGCATAGGAAGATTGAAATCAGCAGTATTCTGCCCATCATAGAAAAAGAGAGATTGGGCGTTGTTGAGAAACAGCGTAACAATCTAATCGTGTTTGCTTCCATCATATCTTTCATGTTTCTACTCTTTCTGATTTCTACAATAATTATCTACAAGCAGATGAAGAAGCTTAGGTTGGCCAGAACAACAATAATTATTCAGAATAAGGAACTGAAGAACAGCAATAGGCTACTCACAGAGGCCAATCAGATCAAAGATGAATATATTGTACAGTCGCTATACAGCAAGTCGGAGTACATAGATCGTCTCGATAGCTTGCACAAGCTCGTCAATAGGAAGCTGGTTGCCCGTCAATACGATGATATGCAAGAGCATCTGAAAGCCTACGATGTGAAGAAAGAGAGAGAAAATATGTTTGAATCATTCGATCACACTTTTCTTAAACTTTTCCCTACATATAGAGAAGAATATAATAAATTGTTTGACGAAAAAGACCAGATACCAGTTCATGAATATTCATTGACTGTTGAGCAACGAATATTTGCACTCATTCGCTTGGGGATTTCCGAAAGTGAAAGAATAGCCAACTTTTTAGACTATTCGGTAAACACGATCAATACTTACAAAACAAAAATCAAAAACAAGTCGATTGTAGAAAACGATGCTTTCGAAGATGAAATAATGAAAGTGAAAACGGTGGGTAAAACAAGCTTTTAGTACTCATTTTGGTCAAAAATAGATAGATATTATTCCACATATCTATTATATATTTTTATTAACAAATAAAAATAATAGTCTGATATATAGCCTGTTGTTTGTTGTATAGCCCTTCTGTTGGTTATACTTTTCCCCATTCGTTAATAAATGTTTTTAAGTGTCTTAATTTTGTTATAAACAGCAAGTAGGTATAGTGTCTATTTGTTGTTCGTTTGTAATTAAACTTAAAATTAATACCTATGAGAGTTCTATTAAAGTACATCATTCCTTTGACTCTGCTATTATTATCTGTCACTTCGTGTTACGACACAAAGGATGGAGATCATGTAGAGCCAATTACTATTTATGAGAAAGTAAATGGCAATTGGAAAATTGAATCGCTGAAACAAGTGGACGAAATTGCAAAAAGTACATCTCAGAGTCCATTCGAGATGACATTAACTAAAGAATTTGATTTTTCCACTTTTACTATTCAACTGGATGTAGACGATCGGAACCAGCCGACAACTTTCAAGATTGGAGGAAGCGCACCCGCTTTCTTTATTCAAGAAGGCTATTGGAAGCTGAACAGAGATTTTCCAACAACAGATGGAAGCACAAATAACATTGAGCTATACGAGAGTGCAATCAAGAATGTTAAAGTTGGCGATCTGATTATCTCAAGCATCCCTAGCAATAAGCTGGAAATGGAGTTGAAATTCACTCGTAAAGATAAGGGAATCCCTTTCGTATCCTATGTCTATAAATTAATACCAAGAGAAGAATCTAATAACGAATAAATTATGAATAGAATATTATATCTGATGTTGAGTATATTGCTGTTTACACCTAGTGTATTGAATGCTCAGAAAAACATCAAAGATCCTAATAAGATGTGGACTGTACCTGCTATCTATACAATGGATGAGGAATTGACATGGTATTTTGACTTTACTGATGCCGATCTTGTAGATAGAGAAGATCTCTATCTCTGGATTTGGTCGCCTAATAATCCAACAGGAGAACCCATTCTTATGCATGCCGATGGAGATAAAATATGGAGTTTTACATTTACGCCTACCACATTATTTAAGATGACGGTAGATCAATTGCTGAAACATCCAGAACCGTATTATTTTCTTATAAGAGATTTGGATGGGACTAAGCTGACAGGTACGTTGTCTATCCCTATCGTAAACTGGGTGAAAGATTTTACGGAGAGTCAAAAAGTTTTTGATTTTGCTCCTAACGATTTTCAATTAGGCAGTACTTTATCTCTTATTTTCAATTCCAATTTAGTAGAAGGCTTTAATCCAGCACCTTCCACCGTACACCTTCATAGTGGATTGAACGATTGGGATGTAAAACAAGAGTTTCAGGCATGGTTGCCAGAGATCAGAGAAAAAACTCAATTGAAGCATATAGGGGGAGGAATTTATAAAAAAGATTTTGTCCCTCTCGACTACTATGGTGCAGATGAAGAATATAGTATGGAACGAATAAACTTCCTTGTTGTAAAATATAATGGAAATGATGCCTCTCCTGATTGGGCGGGAGCGTCGCCAGACTATGAAATCTTAGCTCCCGACACACCAGAGCCTCCAGCACCAAAATTCTATGTTTTCCCTCAAAAATTTACAAAGGAAGATATCCTAACTCTGGTAAGAACCAATAATGAAAAAGGGCTTGGAGGTATAGAATATACTATAAAAGCAGAAGGAAAAGTGATAAAAGGAGAATTGACAGGGACACTAAAAGAGATGAAAGCTCACATCAATTTGTTAGCAGAGCTGAAAGACATGAGTCCTAAACTAGAGAAGATAAGTTTAGAAGTAAAAAGCAAGAGTGGCTTAGAAATTATTAAGACTGATATTCCACTGGTTGCCCTTGATAACTAAAACGAATAAAAAATTGAAGTATGAAAATTTATAAACAAACATATAGAACTTTAGGCAAGTTGATGTTGCTCTTCCTTTTGCTTGCAGGTTTGAATATCAAGGCTCATGCCCAAGATATTTCAGCCGGTGGGGTGGTTGTAGATGAGTTCAATTCTCCTCTAGTGGGAGTAACTGTAGTGGTATCAAGTGATCTTACAAAAGGTGTTATTACAGATATTGATGGAAAATTTAAAATAAGTTGTCCTACCGGCACAACGCTCGAATTCTCGTATCTTGGATTTAAGACTCAACAACATCAAGCATCAAGTGACATGAAGATTGTGCTGTCAGAAGATGCTGTAACATTGCAAGAGGCAGTAATCGTAGGAGTAGGGTATGGAACAATGAGAAAATCAGACCTTACCGGAGCTATTGCTTCCGTTAGCCAAGAAAATCTGAAAAAGGGAGTCGTTACCTCTTCAGAACAAATGTTGCAAGGTAAAATATCCGGCTTGTCAGTTGTTCAAAGCACCGGTGATCCATCTTCGGGAGCAACCATCCGTTTGCGTGGAGGAACATCGCTTTCAGCTAGCAACTCTCCCTTAGTAGTTATTGATGGTATTCCGGGGGTGGATATCAATACAGTGCAACCATCAGAGATTGTCTCTATTGATGTGCTGAAAGATGCCTCGTCTGCCGCTATATACGGTTCGCGTGGAGCCAATGGGGTAATCATCATCACCACAAATCGATCTGTTAGTGGTAAGGAATCCAGAAGCATCCAATACAATGGCTACTTTGCCATCGGAAAAATTGCAAAACATATGGATCTGTTGTCTGCAAATCAATGGAGAGAACATGTGAGAGACAATAATTTGATTCTGCAAGCCGATGATTATGGAGCTAACACAGATTGGCAAAAAGAATTGGAACGTACTGCATTCACTCATTCACACAGCATAGCAACTAATAATGTTACTGAACATAGTGGATACAGTGCCTCTATCACCTATCTCAATAGTGAAGGAGTGATCAAAAGAAATAAAATGAACCGTTTGTCAGGTAGTGTTTCAGGTCATCAATATGGGCTCAACAAAAGATTAAAGCTAGATGTTGGTATCACGGGAAGCATTGATCAATGGAATCCGATTGATAATCGTATTTTTGAACGTGCTGCTAATCTAAATCCTACTGCACCTGTAAAATATGACAATGGTGATTTCTTTCAAATCGGCGGAACATTGACCGAAAACCCTGTGGAGATATTGACAAATCGCACGAATGATGATTCTCGTCACCGTCTTCTGGGGTATGGAAAAATAGACCTAGACATCATAGAGGGACTAAAGGGGACAGCCATAGGTTCTTATGAATATAACTCTTATCAAAGAAGATTCTATCTTCCTACTTATGCTCATATGGACGGGGTGTCAGAAAAAGGAAGAGGAGAAAGAGGTTTGGGTAACTATAAGACCATGCAGTTGGAAACTTATTTGACCTATGACAAAACATTCAATACAATTCATAGGCTAAACCTTGTAGGAGGATATTCGTACAGAGATAATGTATATGAAGGTTTTGGGGCTACTCGTCGTGGTTTTGATACAGACTCTTTTGGATATAATAACTTGGCAGCAGGAAATGATTATCGCCAAGGAGATGTTTATTCTTATAAGGGGCAAGAGAAGCTTATCTCTTTCTTCGGTCGTGTCAATTACAACTTGATGAGCAAATATATGTTGACAGCAACGCTGCGTAGAGATGGCTCGTCTAAGTTCGGATCAGATCACAAATGGGGGATGTTTCCATCAATATCGGCTGCTTGGCGATTGGCAGAAGAAAACTTTATGAAAGGTACATCCTCGTGGCTCGATGATCTGAAGCTACGCTTTGGTTTTGGTGTCACAGGTAATCAAGATGGTATATCGGCTTACAAGTCTCTTTCTTTGCTAGGTATCGATGGTGGATCAATCTATTATGATCCCAATACCGGGACATGGAAAAATGGTTATGTACCTATCCAAAACCCAAACAACAAGTTGAGATGGGAAGAAACACACCAGTACAACCTTGGTCTAGATTTTATACTATTCAACAGAGTAACGGCAAGCGTTGAACTGTATCACAAAAAAACAAAAGACCTTCTATGGACTTACCCTGTGCCACAACCACCTAACTTGGCACCTAACACCTTGGCCAATGTGGGCAACTTGACCAACAATGGTGTTGAACTAACCCTTAGCAGTAACATCCTGAAATTTGGTGACTTTTCGTGGGATGCCAATGTAACTGTTTCTTATAATAAGCAGAAAATGAATAAATTGTCTAACGATGAGTTTATAGAAAAAGAAACAGGTATACCTGCCGGATCTTTGCACAATGTTAGAGGATTTTCAGGAGTATATACTCAATATATCAGAGAAGGATATCCTGTGGGAGCATTCTTCGGACCTAAAGCTGTTGGTCTTACTGAAGAAGGTAAGTTTATTCTAGATATGGACAAAGAAGGAAATGTCAAAGAGCATTATCTGGGAAGTGCACAGCCAAAAGTGAATCTAGGTGTAGCCATGGATTTCTCTTACAAGGCTTTCGATCTGAATGTTTCCGGTTATGGAATGTTTGGGCAAAAGGTGTTGAACGCCACAGCGATGAGTATGTACGACCCAACAAGGCTTCCAACACAAAACGTACCGGATAAATTTGTAACGAGTGGCATAAAAGATGTGCCTACATACTCTAGTTACTGGGTAGAAGATGGATCATTCTTCCGTTTGCAGTCCATGACTTTGGGATATACATTGCCTTTCGATCTGAAAAAGGTAGGATTTGACAAGATAAGATTCTATGGTACAGTAGAAAATCTATTTGTAATTACAGGTTATACAGGAGTTGATCCAGAGGTCAGCGTTGAACTGTTAGACCCTAACGACTCGAGCAAGATCGGTTCACCGGGTGTAGATATATACAATACTTATCCACGACCTAGAACGTTCTCTTTCGGAGTAAATTTATCATTCTAACTTATTGTAAAAGAAAAGAAATATGAAAACTAAAATATTTTCAAATATCATTTTAGCTGGCATTGTTCTGTTTTCTTCTTGTACCAATCTGGACGAAAAATTATACGACAAGGTTGACCAAAATGACTACGGAAAAACAGAAGCAGAAATCCAGACTATTGTTGGTGCAGCTTATGCTTCGCTTAGAGGCTTCAATGATTCAAATGAGGGTGGCACAATTTGTTATCCTACCGGCGAATTTGTCTTCTTTCTCAACGCCTGTGCTTCCGATGAAGCAACGATTCCCACTAGAGGAACAGACTGGTATGATGGCGGACGCTATCAAGACATCCAACGTCATCAATGGAAAATAGACAATATTTTGGTATGGAGTGCTTGGAAGTATTGTTACCAAGGCATAGCCAAAATAAATACAATAATCTATCAAGTAGATCAATCACAATTGACCGAAAATGATAAGGATAAAGTAAAAGCAGAGCTTAGAGGTCTGAGAGCTTATTACTACTATTTGTTGCTAGATCAGTTTGGCAATGTCCCTTTGGTAGTCAATTTTGAAGAGGAAGAAATGCCAAAGAATACTGCTCGGAAAGATGTATTCACATTCGTAGAAAAAGAATTGTTGGAGTCGTTAGATCTTTTGCCTGAAAACAGAAGTTATGGACGCTTGACTCAACCGGCTGCCAATAGTATTTTAGCCAGACTCTATCTTAATGCTGAGGTATACACAGGTACGCCTCGCTGGCAAGACTGTATAGATGCTTGCGAAAGAGTCTCTTTGGCAGGTTATACTCTAGAGCAAGACTATTTTGCAAACTTCAAAGCTGACAACAATAAATCGCAAGAAATAATTTTTGCTATTCCTTACGACCATAAAGCAGGAACCGTAGGTAACTATCTAGCTTCCATGACATACCATTATAATCAAAAAGAAGCATTTTCGATAAATGCAAGTTATCCTTGGTGTGGTAATGGTATTTCGGCACAGCCGGGCTTATATTCTTCTTTTGAAGAAAATGACACAAGAGCTAATGCTTTATTAATTGGCGAACAAATCAGCATGAGCAAAGGAACAGTTGTATTGATGGATAATGGAAACCCTCTGATTTATACAGAAGAAATAAAGAATTTTACAAATGCTTTGCAAAACGAAGGTGCACGCCTGCATAAGTATGAAGTGAAAGCCGACGATCAGTGGGAGCGTGATTATGATTTGGTGTTGATACGCTATTCTGAAATTTTGATGATGAAAGCAGAAGCTAGTTTTAGACTCAACTATATAGCAAATGCACATGGTATAGTGAATGATGTGAGGGCAAGAGCTGGTCTAAAAGCACTGGACAAACTTACGCTGGAGGCTTTAGACAACGAGTGGCGACACGAATTTGTTTTTGAAGGTCTCCGTAGAACGACTAATATTCGCTTCGGCACATATTTTAAACCTTGGTGGGAAAAAGGGGTTAGTGAAGAATATAAAGCTCTGTTTCCAATTCCTAAAAATGTTCTAGGGCTGAACCCTAAGTTGGAACAAAACCCAGGATATCCGAAATGATAATTATTTAACAAGAGACAGATATGAAAAAAATACTATACAGCTTAATATTCGTTTTCGTGCTTTCTGCAGCAAATAGCTGTTCCAAAGATGATTTGCCAATCATTAAAGAAAACATAGAAAAATACGATCCTGTATCAATTGCCAAAGGTAACTCTATGCAGTTGTATGTGCACTATATGCCTTGGTTCGAAAACAAAGCCAGCAACGAAGGCGAATGGGGGATGCATTGGACTATGAGCAACATGGATCCTGACATAATAGACGAAAGTGGGAAGCGCCAAATAGCTTCTCACTACTATCCACTCATTGGACCTTATGCCTCTAGCGATAAGGATGTTATTCGATATCACTTACTATTGATGAAGTATTCAGGTATAGATGGTATTTTGATTGACTGGTATGGCACACAGCAAAAGAATGACTATGCTTCGAATAATAGAAATACAGAAGAAATAGTAAAACTATTAGCAGAAGTTGGATTGAAGTTTGCCATTGTCTACGAAGATCAAACATTGAAGGAAATAGCAGATGAAGAGGCAAAAGTCTATCAGGCAAAAGAAGATTTTAAATATATGGAAACTCAATTCTTTTCCCAAAAAGAGTATATCCAGATAGACAATAAACCTCTTCTGCTTGTGTTTGGTCCACAAGATATAAATGAGCCAGCAAAATGGAGCGACATCATTGCTACAACTAAGGTGAAACCTCACTTTTTGACTCTCTATGGACATTCGGGGACAACAAATAATGCAGACCACAAGAATGCTTCAGGTGAATATATTTGGGTAGATGCTACTGATATGGACAAAAAATACGAAGCAAAAGATAAGTATGACTTGTTTATCGGTGGAGCATATCCCGGATTTAAGGATTTTTATCCTGAAGGTGGTTGGGGTGATCATGTTTTAGCTCCTATTGACCATGCCAATGGGCAGTTGTTTACAAACTTGCTGCAAAAAGCGCAAGACAACAAGGTTGATTATCTGCAACTCATCACATGGAATGACTTTGGCGAAGGCACAATGATAGAGCCTACAATGGAGTTTGGTTACACTTTCCTTACTCAGCTTCAGACTTTCTCAAAGGTTTCTTATAAGCAAGATATGTTAGAAACTATTTTGGAGTTATACGAATTAAAACAAACAGTTAAACATAGAGAATTGGTTTCTAAATTAGAGCAGGCATTTTATTGCCTTTATGCAGAGAAAGTGGAAGAAGCCAAAACATTAATCAATGAAGTAAAGAAATACTAATCTTATGACAAAAAGGAAATTATATCTATTAGGCTTTATTTTTATCATCCTTTCATCTTGTAAACCAAAAAACGAGAATGTAGTGGTTTCTCCTGATGGGAGCGTCAAAGCTACCGTAGAGCTGCAAGATGGAAAGTTGTTTTATAAAGTAGATAAAGGGCAGAAAGTAATATTAAATAATTCTCAACTGGGCTTCAAGCTTCAGAGTGGCGATTTTGATAACGATTTCGAAATAACGAATATCACTCACTCCTCATTCGATGAGGTATGGGAACAACCATGGGGTGAAGAAATCAATGTGTTGAATCACTACAATGAGATGAAGGTTGAACTTGCAGAAAAGAACAACTTGAGACGAACTCTGAATGTTGTATTTAGGGTATTTGATGATGGTCTCGGATTTCGTTACGAATTCCCTGAACAAGAGAATTTGAAAGATTTTGTGATCATGGATGAGGTAACCGAGTTTGCATTGGCTCAAAATCATCAGGCTTGGTCTTTCCCTACTCATGGCACAGAATATTACGAGGCATTATATGCTAAAAGTGCTGTAAATGAAATAGACACAGTTTGCACACCATTGACAATGGAATGTGAGGATGGTTCGTTCTTGAGTATTCATGAAGCCAATATTACAGATTATCCTGCAATGAATCTGGCTCTTCAATCAGGAACAACCAAGCTTAAGGCAGATCTTACTCCATGGTCAACAGGCGAAAAGGTCTTTGTAAGCAATACACGGGTGTCTCCTTGGAGAACCATCATTATAGCCGATACTGCAGGCGACTTGATGCTTTCTCGTTTGATGCTCAACTTGAACGAACCATGTCAGATCAAAGATACCTCATGGATAAAACCGGGAAGATATATTGGTATTTGGTGGGGGATGCATATGGAAAAGTATACATGGTATCCAGGGGCTAAGCATGGAGCTACGACAGCCAATACTATTCGCTATATTGATTTTGCTGCCAAGCATGGATTCTCGGGTGTGCTAGTTGAAGGTTGGAACAAAGGTTGGGAAAATGATTGGACAAAAGAAGGAGATAAATTCAGCTTTACAGAAGCCTATCCCGACTTTGATATTGATAAGATCACAAAATATGCTGCAATGCACAACGTGAAACTGGTAGGTCATCATGAAACAGGTGGAGCCAGCACAAACTACGAAAACCAAATGGAGGATGCCTATAAGTATTATAATAAGTATGGAGTGGATGCCGTAAAAACCGGCTATGTTTCAGTCTTGCTTGATGGCAAAGAAAAGCATAGTAGCCAATATGGAGTGCGCCATTATCGTAAAGTGATAGAAACAGCAGCTAAGCATAAGATCATGATTGACAATCATGAACCCGTGATGCCTAGTGGTCTGCAGCGTACTTTTCCGAACTTGATGACGCAAGAGGGTGTGAGAGGACAAGAGTATGATGCTTGGTCAAAAGATGGAGGCAACCCGCCAAGCCATACGACCATTATCCCCTTCACCAGAGGACTCGCTGGTCCGATGGACTTTACTCCTGGCACTTTCAAGTTTGAAAACCCTGTATTTCCAAATACAAGAGTGCAAACAACATTGGCCAAACAATTGGCACTTTCTGTCGTTATATACAGCCCTTTGCAAATGGCTTCGGATATGATAGAAAATTATGAAAACAATCCGGCTTTCGAATTTATAACCTCTTGTCCAGCCAATTGGGCTAAGACGGTTGTGACACAAGCTAAAATAGGCGAGTATGTTACTATTGCCCGAAAGGATAGAGATAGCGAGAATTGGTATCTTGGCTCCATCACCAATGAAAACAGCAGAGACGTTGCACTGAACTTTGACTTCTTGGATAAAGGGGCGATTTATAAAGCAAAGATATTTAAAGATGGAGAGGGAGCAGAATATAAATCAAATCCTTACCCTGTAGAAATTTCGGAACAGGAAATAACATCTGACACTCAACTCAACATACACTTGGCCACTAGTGGAGGTGTAGCTATTATATTAGAGAAACAGTAAAAATAAAAAAACATCGATAACTTGCTTTATATTCGATGCAAATCCTAGTTTATAATTGAAAAAGTCCTGAGTAGAAGTAATACTCAGGACTTTTTCACCTTAAAATATCTTTGTGTATTTATGACAATAGGGTTGCTTTCCATTGTGCTGATAATACTGTTGATGGTAGTCTTCTGCTTTCCAAAAAGTAGGTGCAGGTTTTAGCATTGTTGCTACCTTATATCCTTTTTGAGTCAGTAGGTCTATATTTTTTTGAGCAATGGCTTTTTCTTCTTCATTTTGATAAAATATGCAGGATAGGTATTGCGAACCTATATCGGGTCCTTGCCCATTGGTTTGAGTGAAGTCATGAGTCTCAAAGAAGTATTTTACCAACAGATCGTAGCTCACTACTTTTGGGTCATACGCTATTGCAGTTACCTCCAGATGTCCCGTTTCTCCTGTGCAAACTTCCTTGTAGCTTGGGTTGTCAACATGGCCTCCCATAAAGCCCACAGTTGTTTGACTGACCCCTCTTAACTTCTGAAAGTAGTATTCCGTGCCCCAGAAACAGCCGGATGCAAAATAGGCAGTCTGTAAACTACTCTCTTGGCTTGGGACAAACTTCATCGACACCGAGTTGACGCAGTGTCTAGTATCTTTTGCAGTAAAACCTTCGCCCATGAAAACATGACCTAAATGTCCACCACAGTGAGCACAAACGATTTCTGTGCGTCTGCCATCGGCATCGGGTATGCGTTTAACGGCTCCCCCAATCTCGTCGTCGAAAGAAGGCCAGCCACAGTGCGAATCAAACTTACTGTCAGAGGTGTAGAGTGGTGTGTTGCATTGTTTGCAGATGTATGTTCCCTCAGCTTTGTTGTTTAGCAAGTCGCCGGTGAAAGGACGTTCAGTACCTTTGTCAATGATCACAGCCTTTTCTAAAGGAGTTAGTTCGTTATATTTCTTCATGTCATTTTGTTCTTTATAGTTTTGCCCCGACATGGTGCATGAGCCCAAGATCAGGGAACATAAAATTAGTAAGAAAATGCTTAACTTGTTTTCCATGCTAGAAAGTTAAATGATTTGGAAATAAAAATGATAACTTTATTAGACATTAACAGATAGAATATCTTGATATCCTATTTACTATCTTGATCTACACTAAATAAATATAATATGAAAGTAATAAAAGGAGATATAACCACCATTGAGGTAGATGCCATCGTAAATGCTGCCAACTCGTCGCTGATGGGAGGTGGTGGTGTCGATGGGGCGATTCATCGCAAAGGGGGATCACGAATTTTAGAAGAGTGCATAGCTATCCGAAACAGACAAGGCAAATGTCCAACAGGCGAGACTGTATATACTACGGCTGGTAATCTGCCTGCAAAATATGTGATTCACACCGTGGGACCCGTGTGGGTAGGAGGTAGCAAAAATGAAGCTCAGTTGCTTAGAAATTGCTATCTCAATTCGTTGACGATTGCCAGCGAACTAGGGGCAAAAACTATTGCTTTTCCCAATATCAGCACAGGAGTGTATCATTATCCTAAGCCTGAGGCAGCAACGATTGCTATTCAGGCAGTCAGAGATTTTCTAGAAAAGGAAGATACAGAGCTAGAAGTTACCTTTGTGTGCTTCGATGACGACAACTGGGCTTTGTATAGAGAATTGCTGGGCTAAGTTTTTCTTTCTCTCTTATTAGCAATAAAAAAGCGAGTAATGCAATTGCTATTACTCGCTTTTCTTATATTATTATCTGAAAATAATTACCAGATATCAGCTCTTTTTTCTTTAGGGATATACATTTTTGCATCCTCTTTGATATCAAATGCTTTGTACCAAGCGTCGATGTGAGGAAGTGTTCCGTCCACTCTCCATTTGCCTAGTGA
This sequence comes from uncultured Dysgonomonas sp., assembly GCA_937995835.1. GTDB lineage: Bacteria > Bacteroidota > Bacteroidia > Bacteroidales > Dysgonomonadaceae > Dysgonomonas. The sequence continues at coordinate 116,214 of CALKIV010000025.1, forward strand.
GTGAGGGTCGATTTGAGTCAGACGACGAATTTCTGCATCACGTACATGTCCAGCCCATAGAGTGGCATATGATAAGAAGAAACGTTGTTCAGGAGTAAATCCTTCCATTTTTTCACCTTGTTTGGCTTGTTCAGTTTTCTCAAACGCATTGTAAGCGATTTGGATACCTCCAAAGTCACCAATGTTTTCTCCAAGAGTGAATTTTCCATTAGCCATCAAGCCAGGAAGTACTTCAATCGTATTGAAATGGTCTACAAGTACTTGTGCTCTCTCGTCAAATGCTTTTCTGTCGTCAGCAGTCCACCAGTCAGACATGTTACCGTCTTTGTCGTATTTAGAACCTTGATCGTCAAATCCGTGAGACATTTCGTGTCCGATCACTACACCGATTCCACCATAGTTCACAGCATCGTCGCCATCTAGGTAGAAGAACGGAGCTTGTAGGATACCTGCAGGGAAGCAGATTTCGTTAGTCACAGGGCTATAATAAGCGTTCACCATTTGTGGAGGCATGTGCCATTCTTCTTTGTCCACAGGTTGACCAATCTTATCCATCATCTCATTGTAACTAAATAGCTGAGCACGCTTCATATTTGCCCAATAGCTGTCTTTCTCTATTTTTAGTGTTGAATAATCTTTCCATTTGTCAGGGTAACCAATTTTTACGTGGAAAGTATTCAATTTTTCTTGAGCCTTAGCTTTGGTTTCGTCGCTCATCCAAGTTAGGTTGTTGATTCTTTCGCCAAGTGTCACTTGAAGGTTTTTCACCAAGTTCACCATACGTTCTTTAGCCTCAGCAGGGAAATATTTTTGCACATAGATTTGTCCTACAGCTTCGCTAAGGGCACCATCTAAGTTAGACACAACAGTTTTCCAACGAGGTTGCATTTCTTGTTTCCCGGTCAATTGTTTTCCGTAGAAGTCAAAATTAGCTTCAGCAAAGTCGTCGCTTAGGTATGAAGCAGCACTGTCAATCACCTTCCAAGCCAAGTAGCATTTTACTTCGTCGATAGGTAGAGTCTTGATTAGTTCCACTGCTTTGCTAACAGCTGCAATCTGACCGATGTTTACATCCTCAAATGCTTTACCTTTTGTACCCGCAGCTTCGAAGAATAGCTTCCAGTTTAGGTCGCCAATAGTTTTGCTAAGGTCAGTAGAGTTTATTTTGTTATAATTTTTTTCAGCAATTCGTCTTTCTACGTTAGAGAAATGAGCTTTTGCCAGTTCTGTTTCTATTTTCACAATAGCGTCAGCAATCTTGTCAACATCTCCGCCGAAGTCGTCTTTTACGCTTGCAAACTGAGTCTTGATCAAGTTCTTATATCCCTCACGAAGCGCCAATGAAGTGCTGTCGGTATTTAGGTAATAATCTCTGTTGCCTAAGCTTAGACCTCCTTGATAGAAGATCACGATATTTTCGTTACTGTTTTTTTGGTCAGTAGAAACACCAAAAGTGAAGAATGGGCTAGAAGCATATTGTCTGAGCTCGCCTACCAACTTGATGATGTCGTCTTGCGATTGAGCTTCTTTGATAGCTGTCAGTTCAGGAAGAATAGGAGCGATGCCATCAGCATTTAGCTTCACGCTGTCCATTCCGATAGCATATAGATCGCCAATTTTTTGACCTACTTCGCCTTCTTTATGCGCAGTTTTGCCTATTTCTACAATGATGTCTCTTACTTGCTCTTGGTTTCTTTCTCTCAATTGGTCGAACGATCCATAGCGAGCAAACTCATCTTTCAGAGGGTTGTTTTTAGCCCAACCACCAGTAGCGTATTGGTAAAAATTGTCTCCAATCACCGCAGTGGTATCCAGATTGTTGATGTCGTATTTCACCACTTCTTTTTTAGCTGTATCGCCACAACTCACTGCAGAAAATGCAATGGCAGCGATGGGTAAGTAATGTAAAATTTTCATTTTCGTAAATTTATATTGAATTTGTTTTTTCTTCTAAATATGGTTTCAAAATTTTCACCCACTCTTGATATGCTTCATTGTTGATATGAAGTCCATCTTGAGTATATTTGGGATTCAAGTTTCTAGGACTGTCCAACAAATTGGAATACACATCTATATAGGTGATGTCCATTTCGTTGCACATGGCTTTTAGCATCGTATTATAGTCCTCTATCTGCTGTTCTTTGTCTTTCAGTCTGCTATATTTTAGTTTTTGAGCATTGATAGGCAATATGCTTTGTACAAAGATCTCGGTATCAGGACTGCCTGCCTTGATCTGACGAAGCAAGAGCTTTGTCTGACGAAGTATCACCTCATTAGACCGTTGCAAGGAGATGTCATTGATGCCAGCCATCAAAAATATTTTGCTAGGCTTGCCTTTTACCACCTCATGGATGCGAGCAATCATGCCGTCGGTGTTGTCGCCGGAGATACCTCTGTTGACTACGTCATGATTCGGAAAATAGCTTGACCATTTCCCTATTTCAGTGATGCTGTTGCCAAAGAAAACGATCTGCCCTTTTTTTATTGGGCTAAATCTGAAGAGTTCCATACGATTCTTATAATGTCTGTTGCTCAAAATATTGTCGTCAATCTCTTGCCCTTGGATAGTCAGGCAAACGAATAGTAAAAGCAATAGGGTGTGAATGTGTTTCATTTTCATTCCTTTACTTTGCTCTTCAACTCTTCTAATTCAGCCGACAGGCTTTCCCATTGTTCCATAGCAGTTTCGGTGTCTTTCAGCATTTTGCCATGCTGTTCAAAGAGTGCCGGATCGTTCGCCCCATCAGGAGTTGCAAGTTTGGCTTCCAGTTCTTCGGTTTTTTGTTCCAGCTGATGAATTTTCTTTTCCTTTTCCTCAATCTGTTTTTCTACCTTTCTGATTAGCCTATTTATTTCTCGTCTCTCCTCATAGGTCAGCTTGCTCTCGGGTTCCACTTTTGTTTCCACCGCTACTTCCACCTTTTCGGAGGCGGTATTGTTGACTTCCAATTCTTTGAGGTTGGTCATCTTTTTCTTTTCCAAGAAATATTCTATACCTCCAAGGTGTTCTCTGACTTGTTGGTTGCCAAACTCGTATGTCTTTTCCACCAAACCACTCAAGAAATCTCTATCGTGGGACACTACAATCACCGTACCATCAAAGTCCTTGATGGCTTGTTTTAGTACATCTTTCGATGCCATGTCCAAGTGATTGGTAGGCTCATCGAGAATCAGCAGATTGACAGGTTGCAAGAGTAGGCGAATCATTGCCAAACGGCTACGTTCTCCCCCCGAAAGGACTTTCACACGCTTGTCAGAGGCTTCTCCTCCAAACATGAACGCTCCCAGTATATCTCTGATACGCATACGAATATCGCCCACAGCAATATCATCTATGGTCTGAAAAACGGTGCGTTCGCCATCCAATAGTTGTGCTTGATTTTGAGCAAAATATCCTATTTGTATATTGTGCCCAAGAGTCAGTTTTCCGGTATATTGTATCTCGTCCATTATACATTTGACGAGGGTCGATTTACCTTCTCCATTCTTCCCCAAGAAAGCCACTTTTTCCCCACGCTCAATGGTCAGATTCACGTTCTTGAACACCAAGTGGTCGCCGTATCTTTTTTCCAGATCTTCGGCTATCACGGGATAAGAGCCCGAACGCGGAGCAGGTGGAAATTTTAGGTTCAGCATGGCTGTGTCCACTTCGTCCACCTCTATGAGGTCTAGTTTATCCAATTGCTTAATGCGTGATTGTACCTGTACTGACTTAGTAGCTTTGTATCTGAAACGCTCGATAAACTCTTCCGTCTTTTGGATTTGTTTTTGCTGATTCTCATATGCTCGCATCTGCTGTTCGCGATGCTCTTGTCTGAGCACAACATATTTAGAATAGCTTACCTTATAGTCATAGATTTTTCCAAGGGAGATTTCTATTGTTCTGTCGGTTACAGCATCGAGAAAAGCCCTGTCATGCGATACGAGCATCACAGCATTGGGGCTGCGACTAAGGAATGTTTCCAACCATTGAATGGACTCAATGTCCAAGTGGTTGGTAGGCTCATCCAGTAGTAACACATCGGGACGTTGTAGCAAAAGTTTTGCCAACTCGATACGCATTCTCCAACCTCCACTAAACTCTGAAGTTTGGCGAGTGAAATCTTCACGCGTAAAGCCCAGCCCGATCAAGGTTTTTTCTACTTCAGCTTCAAAGTTGTTGACCCCTGACATCAGAAGTACATCGTTGAGGTGAGTAGACTGCTCTATCAGGTTTGAATATGCTTCCGACTCGTAGTCAGTGCGTTCGGTCAGTTGCTTGTTGACTTCCTCCAAGCGAGCTTCCATCTTATGAATATGGCTAAAAGCCAAGGCTGCCTCATCGAAGACTGTGTTGCCATCGTTGAGGGTCATATGTTGTGGCAGATAGCCAACAGTAATATCTTTGGGGTATGCTACATTGCCACTAGAAGGTTCTTGCATCTTCGCAAAAATCTTTAGCATGGTCGATTTTCCTGCTCCGTTTCTTCCAACGAGCGCCACTCTGTCTCTCTTGTTGAGGACAAATGATACGTTATCGAAAAGTGTAGTACCTCCAAACTTTACACTTAAATTGTCTATTGAGATCAATTTTGTTCTTTTTTCTTTATTATTTTTAACTAAACACTACAAAAGTAGTAATTCTACTTGACAGATAAATCTATATCCTGCTGTTTTTCTATTTTTATGTTTATTGTATTCCACGACCAACCATACTTTTTGTAGAAGATGCCAATGACTAAAGCTCCGATGGCAAGTAATACCAATAGGTCTATATAAGGATTTCCTTTAGCAACCTCAAAGACGGCTGCCGTTTCGAAGGCAGAGCCCTGTTGTGTGGTGAATAGACTAATAAACATATTGTTGGCGGCATGTATGCCTATTGCCAGTTCGATGCCATCATCGAGGATGCTTGTCAGCCCCAAAATCATCGCCATAGTGAAATATGTTGCCAGCATGATGCCCATGCCATATTCGCCAATTTCAGGATTTGAGATGTGGAGCAAGGCAAAAAACATGGCAGGAATCAGTAGGGCTGCTATTCTGCTTTTGGTCAGGGCAGCTACGCCTTGTGCCAGATAGCCTCTGGTCATCACTTCTTCGAAGGTCGTTTGCAGAGGAATCAGCAATAGTGAGATGGCTAGTAAGGGCAAAAAGGTGTTAAGCTCAAACTGCAATGTCAGCTCTTCGGGAGAGAGTACGAGTTGCACAAGCAACAAGACAATCATGAAACCAAACCAAACAGCAAAGCCAAAGAGAACTCTCGCCCATCTTGTTTTCTTTGTTCCGTTTACTACTCCTGCAAAGCTTCGTTTGTGAAGTAGTCTGATCATAACGAGAATCACCAATAAGCTGATGGCCATCGGAATCATCAGTACCAAGAGGGAAATATTGCTATCAATGCTTTTCAGCATCGCCATAGGGTCGCCAAAAGCATAAGCCATGCTGTCTGGGGCGCCATCGGACGCAAAATAAGATGTATAAACAAGCCCAATCAAGACTCCCATTGCCACTGCCTGAGCCACAAAGGCTACTACTATGGCAAGTATATATTTAAGAAGGGTGATGACCCAAGTTTTGAAGCCTTTTTTATTGTTTAAGGCGATTTCTAAATGTTTCATGGTTTTCTATTCTTTTATCAGTGTTATGTTTTTGATGATCACAGGTTTTATCGGAGCATCATTGGGTGTGGTTTCTATTTTCTCTATTTTTTTTACGATCTCCAAACCTTCATATACCTCTCCAAAAACGGTAAAATCTCCATCCAGATGAGGTGTTCCACCGACTTCCAGATAGGTGTCTTTTTGTGCTTGTGTATATTCCAGTATCTCTCCTTTTCTTTTTTCAGACTCTTGATCTATCACACTGCTGATTTCGGTAGGGAAGCGATTCCATTCCACAAAGCCATCGGTGTAATATTGGTGTTTGATGGAGTCTTTGATGGCTTCGTCGATCGGCAGATCTTTGAAAATCTTATACTTCAAATCTTCCATGCGTTCTTCTTTAAAGGATTGGAAGTCTGCAGTCCAAATGGCTTTCCCGGTGACAATATAGAATTGATGTTTGTCTGACATCTTTTTGGGGTTCTCCTCATCCGGCCATCGGGCAGCTGCCAATGCGCCAGCCTTGTGGATGTGTTTGGCTGTGTTCACCTCAGGGGCTATCATCAGTTCTTCGTTGAGGATGCTATCTTTTTCTAGTCTGGTTTTTCCTGCCTGAATCATAAAGCCTTGTATCACTCTGTGAAAGTTTAAACCATCGTAATAGCCCTCTTCCACCAGCTGGGCAAAGTTGTGGCTGTGTAGGGGGGTGTCGTCATACAATACCACTTTAATATTCCCCATAGAGGTTTCTATGAGCACTTTCTGTCCCTCGGGTGCTTTGCTGCACATGGTGAGAGGAAGCAGAAGCATAAGGATAAAATAAATCTTTTTCATCATATCTTCTTGTATTGAAAGGAACAAAGTTAATGCAGTATTTATCATTTTAATTATTTGTCAGATAAAAGCTTGAAAGAAATGCACCTTTTTGGGCTATTAGGTTTTTACTTATCTTTTATTTATATTAGATTTGTAACTGTTTTTTGCATCAACATGTAACAAACAGATTATTATACCAAATATAATTTTATAAAATGGCAAAATATAAGAGAATACTCCTGAAACTCAGTGGCGAATCGCTAATGGGTGGGCAGCAATACGGAATTGATACGAAACGATTGAACGAATACGCTTCTCAGATCAAGGAGATTGCCGATATGGGGGTTCAGATTGCCATTGTGATTGGTGGTGGAAACATTTTCAGAGGGCTTAGTGGTGCCTCTAAAGGCTTCGATAGGGTGAAAGGCGACCAGATGGGGATGTTGGCAACCGTGATCAACAGCTTGGCATTAAGTTCGGCGTTGACTGCCATTGGACAAAAATCGAGAGTGTTGACAGCTATACGCATGGAGCCGATTGGCGAAATTTATAGCAAATGGAAAGCTATAGAATCTATGGTGAACGATGAGGTGGTGATCCTTTCGTGTGGAACGGGGAATCCGTTTTTTACTACCGACACAGGTTCATCGCTTAGAGGCATTGAAATAGAAGCAGATGTGATGCTAAAGGGTACGCGTGTGGATGGTATCTATACGGCTGATCCTGAAAAAGATCCAACAGCAACCAAGTATGATAGCATTTCTTACGATGAGGTATATGCCAAGGGCTTGGAAGTGATGGATATGACTGCCACAGTGATGTGTAAGGAGAATAATTTGCCGATCATTGTTTTCAATATGGATATCGAAGGCAACTTGCTCAAGCTGATGAAAGGTGAAAACATAGGAACTTATGTACATCTATAAGAGAAAGAAGAATAAAAATTTATATAATAAACAAACATAATTTTATGCTAGCCGATTTACAAAAAAATACGAAAGAAGCTGAACAGAAAATGGAGTCGACCATCGAATTTCTTAGAGATACGTTCGCTAGAATTCGTGCAGGGAGAGCCAATACCAGAATTCTGGACGGAATCTTTGTTGACTACTATGGCACTAATACCCCTCTGACAGGAGTGGCATCTGTGACTGTGGGTGATGCAAGAACATTGGTGATACAACCATGGGAGAAAAACATGTTGAAGGTGGTTGAAAAAGCTATCCTTGACTCTGATGTGGGTGTTACACCTGACAACAATGGCGAAATTATTCGCTTAAATATTCCTCCATTGACAGAAGAGCGTCGTAAAGATTTGTCGAAACAGGCAAAACAAGAGGCTGAAGATGCAAAGGTGAGCGTCAGAAATGCACGTCGTGAAGCTATAGATGTGGTGAAAAAGACAGATAAACTGCCCGAAGACACTGCCAAAGATTTGGAAAATGATATTCAAAAGATTCATGACAAATATATTAAGAGAATCGATGACCTTTATGCAGAGAAGGAAAAAGAAATAATGACCGTATAAGATTTAGGATCGAAAGTCAGACTAAAACATTGCCAATATCCTGCTTGTTCATAAGTTAGAATATTGGCATCTTTGATTAAATATATAAGAGAATCATGAACAAAGGACTGGTCAGAAAAAATACAGGCAGTTGGTTTTATATCCGAACCGATGAAGGAAACGACATTCAGTGCAAGCTGAGAGGAACCTTTAGGCTCAAGGATATCAAAACCACCAACCCGATAGCTGTGGGCGATAGGGTGGTGTATGAGATGAATGACGATGGCACGGGCTTGATCACCCAGATCAAGCAACGCAAAAATTATGTTATCAGACGCTCGTCCAATTTGTCGAAACAAGCACATATTATTGCTGCCAATGTAGATTTGTCCTTTCTGGTTGTAACAATTAATGAGCCTGAAACATCTACTGTATTTATAGACCGTTTTTTGGCATCGGCAGAGGCCTATCGTGTGCCTGTCTGCTTGGTATTCAACAAGGTGGATCTGTATGATGAGGAAGATATGGAGTATATAGATGCTCTGATGAAATTGTATGAATATATCGGCTACCAATGCATCAAAGTTTCATCAGTGACAGAAGAGGGGATGACAGAGTTGAAAGAAAAAATAAAGAATAAGGTGACTCTTTTCTCCGGACACTCGGGTGTGGGCAAATCAACACTGATCAATAGTCTGATTCCGGGTATAGAGCTGAAAACAGGAGGTATATCAGAATATCACAACCGAGGTATGCATACTACCACATTTTCTGAAATGGTGGACGTACCATCCGGAGGATATATCATTGATACTCCCGGCATCAAAGGTTTTGGAATGGTGGATATGGAGAAAGAAGAGATCGCTCACTACTTTCCCGAAATATTTGAATTCTCTAAGCAGTGTAGATTTAATAATTGTCAACACATCAACGAGCCTGATTGTGCCGTGGTGGAGGCTGTAGAGAATCATCAAATATCAGAAAGCAGATATAAATCATATATAAACATTATGGAAGATGGAGCAGAGGACAAGTACAGATAGTGCTTTGAGGTTCAGATTCGATTACAAATCGTTTTTGATTTTTCTGTTGATCTTTGTGGTAGAGGTAATCATTGCCTTTTTTATCAATGATGCCATTATTCGTCCCTATGGAGGAGATTTTTTGGTGGTGATTATGATTTTCTATTTCCTGAAATCGTTTCTAGCTACCAAAGATTCCTATTTGTTGTTGGGGACTTTGCTTTTTGCCTATGCTGTGGAGCTAGCTCAACTTTTCAGAGTGGTGAAAGTGTTGGGCTTGGAAGATAACAAGTTGGCTAGTACTGTTATTGGAACATCTTTTAGCATTGGCGATATGGTGGCTTATACATTGGGTATTGGTCTATGTTGGCTGATAGAAACGAAGTTTAGAAAAAGAAAGATAAATAAAAGTTAAAAAAAATGCTTGCAATCTAGAGAAACGTATTATTTTTACGTAGAAAGGCAAAATAAAAAGACACATGTCAACAGATGATTTAATGTTATTATTTCAGGTACTGTATATCGTTACAGCGTTAGGTGCCATGATTGTTGTCATCTCGGAAAACAGAAATCCCGTGAAGACCATTGCATGGGTGCTTGTGTTGTTGCTTTTACCTCTGGTTGGTTTGTTCTTTTATTACTTCTTTGGCGAAGATCATCGCAAGCAAAGATTTATATCTTATCGTATCAATAAAAAGCTGAAGAGTCCTTTGGCTGGTGAAGCATCTACCCCTCTTCTTTTGGAAATACCAAACAGATATAGAGGACTTGCTCGTTTGTTGAATGCCGACAAAGATGCTCCACTATATGCAGGCACAAGTATTCATTTCTTTAAAGATGGAAAAGAGAAATTTGATGCTCTGTTTCAGTTGATAAAGGGCGCTAAGCGTCATATCCATATTCAGTATTACATCTTCATGGACGATAAGTTGGGCACAGCTCTTGCTGACCTGTTGATCCAAAAGGCTCAGGAAGGTGTAGAAGTTAGGCTTATCTATGATGATGTGGGTGCATGGAAAGTAAAGCGAAGCTTCTTTAAGAACATGGAAGCGCATGGAATACAGGTGGAAGCATTCTTGAAAGTGAAGTTTAGATGGCTGACCAGCAGAATGAATTATAGAAACCATCGCAAATTAGCTATCATAGATGGCAAGGTGGGGATGATGGGAGGTATGAATGTGGCAGATCGTTATCTCGATGGTATCTTGGGAGGTGTTTGGAGAGACTGTCATATTCAGATAGAAGGCTTGGGAGTAGCAGGTCTTCAAAACTCTTTTCTTGTGGACTGGTACTCGTCTCGTGGCGAAATTCTGCCCAAAGAAAAGTATTATCCGGAGTTGCAACCCACAGGCAACAACTTTATTCAGTATGCTACCAGCGGACCGGTTGGGCGAATCAAAACGATACATGCAGGCATTATGCATGCAATCGATATCGCCGAAAAATATGTTTACATCCAAACCCCTTATTTTATACCCACCGATGCCATGATGCTTGCCATTCAGATGGCTGCATTGCGAGGTGTGGATGTGAAGTTGATGCTCCCGAGAAATTCGGATACCACCTTTGTGCAAGGGGCTTCAGTCTCTTTTTTAAGTGATATTTTAGAGGTGGGAGTTGAGGTTTATTTCTACGAAAAAGGATTTTTGCATTCGAAATTATTGGTTATCGATGATGATCTGACCATCACTGGTTCGGCCAATATGGATATCCGAAGTTTTGAACATAATTTTGAAATTAACGCATTTATTTATAATACAGAAACATGCGCTAAAGCTAAGGAGATCTTCCTTAAGGATATGGAAGGAGCCGAATTGCTAAATAGCGAGCAATGGGAAAAAAGAGGAAGAGTTCAGAAGTTTAAGGAATCGGTGCTGCGCCTCTTCTCACCATTGTTATAATTTTTTTAAGATGCACATAATATATAATATAAGTAAGAAGGCGATTTTATTATTGTTTTTTTTGAGTATCTCTCTATTCAGTTGGGCACAAACAATAAATTTTACATTTGTGGACGGCGCAAATGAAAAATATTATTTTCATGTTTTCAATGGATTAAAATCAGATACTATATCTTCCGGCACGGTAAGTGCCTCGGGCAAAGGAGAAATCATTATTCCCAAAAGATATCGAGGGATACCAGCGATGGGAGCATTGACCATTGCCGGCAAACAGGATGTGAATGTGATCTTGGAAAATAAAAACTTTTCCTTTCGTGTAGATTCCGATCACAGAGTCACTTTCTTAGGGTCTAAGGAAAATGAACTCTTAAACAATCAGCAAGAAGGTGTTTTGCTGGAACAAAACAAAGGAACATTTGCACAGGCTTATGTCAAGACTCTTCAAGCCATCTCGGAAGTTGCTAAAGTGATGACAAATCAGGGCAGAAGCAGTCTTTTCGATCGTTCTAATGCAAGAATAAGCTTAGTCAGAGAGTTAGATGTTGATAAGCTATATTACAGTCGATTTTGGTATTATGCTATTGATGGACTATTAAAGCTGTCAATAGGTCAGGAAGGTTTTGCAAATGATATGAATCAGCTTTTAGATAGAACGAAGACAGAAAAAGTGTATGTGGCACTGCTTGAAGACTTGATTATGCTGACCTCGCAATATGGTTTAGAAGATGCTTTTGATCTGATTGTGATGCATGCTAAGGAATCAAACAGAATAGAATATCCGCAAGGTTCGGTGTTTGACGCTTTTACGATGATGAAAGTTAGAAAGGGAACGATGGCTCCGGAGATCAAAGGGCTGAGTGCCACTTCAAAAGTGTACAATTATAGCCTGTTGCTTTTCCATCAACCGGGTTGCGATCACTGTCATGAACAATTAACGCAGCTGAATGAAAATTCACCTTTTTTTGCAGACAAAAAAGTGCGAATTATTTCAATTTCGGGTGCGATGGACAAAAAAACTTTCGACGAAGAGCAAAAAATGTTCAAGTGGAATGATAAATTGAACGATTTAAAAGGCTTTGCAGGAGAAAATTTTATGAACTTTGGAGTTGTAGCAACCCCCGTTTTATATCTCTTAGATGCCAAAGGTAAGGTTGTAGGGCGATTTAGTTCAGTTTTAGATGTTCAGAAACATATTTTAGAGGCTAATAAATAGATCTTATTTAGGATAAATCATTTTTTTATGTAACTAATATTTGTATTCGTTAAAAAAAACATATCTTTGTAGCTAGTTCTATTCAAACTTGACATAACTAACAGTTCTTAAGGGTAAGGATAGGATTTGAAAATAAGAAAAACAGAAACCATTATTTTTTGAGAAAATATAAAAGCTTTCACAAGTTTTATAAAGAAAATATAGATGACTAAGAAAGTTGCCTTAGTAACAGGAGTAACAGGACAAGATGGTGCATACCTAACAGAGTACTTGATTAAGAAAGGATACGAGGTACATGGTATCAAAAGAAGATCCTCTATGCTCAATACTGATAGGATAGATCACATGTATCAAGCTCCACACGTTGAAGACAGAAACCTGATTCTTCATTATGGAGATATGACTGATAGTATGAATTTAACCAATCTGATTGGAGCTATTCAGCCTGATGAAATTTACAATCTAGCGGCAATGAGTCATGTGAAAGTGAGTTTCGATACGCCAGAATACACTGCTAATGCAGATGGAATAGGCACATTGCGTATTCTCGAAGCTGTAAGGCTTCTAAACTTGGTAGAGAAAACAAGAATTTATCAAGCTTCAACTTCCGAATTGTATGGATTGGTTCAGGAAATACCTCAAAAGGAGACAACACCTTTCTATCCAAGAAGCCCGTATGCCGTGGCAAAACTATATGCGTATTGGATAACAGTAAACTATCGTGAAGCTTATGGAATGCATGCCAGCAATGGAATTCTCTTCAACCACGAATCGCCCCTAAGAGGTGAAACCTTCGTAACAAGGAAGGTGACAAGAGCAGTTGCTAGAATTGCTTTAGGCTTGCAAAATAAAGTTTTTATGGGTAACTTGTCTAGTAAAAGAGATTGGGGACATGCCAAAGATTATGTCAAGGCAATGTATCTCATCTTACAGCAAGATCAACCAGACGATTATGTGATTTCTACAGGAGTAACAACCACCATTCGTCAGTTTATTGATATGGCATTTGGGGAAATAGGCCTGAAATTAGAATTCAGAGGCAAAGATGAAGCTGAAGAAGGATTCTTGGTTCAGTTAGACAAATCTTTATTCTGCAAGGTTGTAGGAGAAGAATATTTGCCAAACGTGGAGAAATTAATGGATAAAGCTCTAGTTGCAGTAGACCCACAATACTTTAGACCAACAGAGGTTGAGGTGTTGATTGGTGATAATACTAAAGCAAAAACGAAACTAGGTTGGGAACCTCAATACACACTAAGTGATTTGTGTAATGATATGGTTATCAGTGATGTTAAGTTGATGAAAAAAGAAGAGTATTTACGTCAAGGAGGCTATCAGATACTCAATTATTTTGAATAAGAAGTGATCGATAAGCAAGCTAAAATATATATAGCAGGACATCGGGGTTTGGTTGGCTCTGCTATCTTAAAAAATCTGCAATCTAAAGGATACACCAACTTTGTGTTAAGAACACACAAAGAGCTAAATTTGGTAAATCAAACAGAAGTTGCATCATTCTTTGAACAAAATAAACCAGAAGTTGTTATTTTAGCAGCGGCTAAAGTAGGAGGAATCATAGCGAACAACGTTTATAGGGCAGATTTTATATATGAAAATCTGATGATTCAAAACAATGTAATTCATCAAGCATATTTAAATGGCGTAAAGAAGTTGGTCTTTTTGGGAAGTACTTGTATATATCCTAAAGAAGCTCCACAACCAATGCCTGAAAATTGTTTATTGACATCTCCACTTGAATATACGAATGAGCCCTATGCCATAGCAAAAATAGCTGGCATCAAAATGTGTGAAAGTTATAACCTACAATATGGAACGAACTTTATCTCTGTGATGCCCACTAATTTATATGGACCAAATGATAATTTTAATCTTGAGACATCTCATGTGTTGCCTGCAATGATTAGAAAAATTCATTTAGGAAAGAGTTTAGAGCATCTGGATTGGCAAACAATCAAAGCTGACCTAAATACACGCCCAATAGAGGGTGTTGATGGCAGTGCTGATGAGCAAAAGATATTAGACATTTTGTCGAAATATGGAGTCGCTCGATCTGAAGAAAAGGTTCGTGTAGAGCTTTGGGGATCAGGGAAGCCTATGAGAGAGTTTCTTTGGAGTGAAGAGATGGCTTATGCAACAGTGTTTGTGATGGAAAAAGTAGATTTTTCAGATCTAACAGCTGATATGAATGGCAAAGAAGTGCGCAATACGCATATCAATGTAGGTACAGGAAAGGAACTGACTATCAAAGAAGTTGCAGAATTGATAAAAAGTGAGATCGGTTTCTCTGGAGAATTGTGGTTTAATACACAAAAACCGGATGGAACGATGCGCAAACTAACTGATGTAAGCAAACTAAACGCTTTAGGGTGGAAGCATCAGGTAGAAATTAAAGAAGGAATAAAACGATTGTACACGTGGTACAACGATGATATTAGAAAATAATTGTGTTTAATTATAATTAAAAAGAATGATTATGAAAAAAGTAAGTTTACTTTTAGTACTAGCATTTATGACTATTACTCTTGCAGCTCAAGAAAGCTCAGGACCTGGTCGTACTGCTACTTTTAAGAGAAATGGATTTTGGGATAACTGGTTTGTTGGAGCCGGTGCCGGAGCAAATATCTATTTCGGAGACCAAGACCAACATGCTAGCTTCTTCGGAGCTCGTCCTAGCTTGACTTTTGTTGGACAAGTTGGAAAATGGTTTAACCCATATTTCGGAGCTAGAATCAAAGGAACATATGGTTCTATGCACTCTTTCGAAGGGCAAAATGCAGAGGTAATGATGCACCAAAAGAACATCTCAGGACAAGGTGATATCTTGTTTGATGTAACTAACTACCTAGGTAAATACAACGAAAACCGTTTCTATAACTTCATCGTATTCGGAGGAGTTGGAGGAGCTATTTCTTTCGACGCTGAAAGAACTGGTGGTATCAAAGGAGACAAAAAGAAAAGATCTTTGACTATCAACGCTGGTATCATCAACAAATTCAGATTGACTAACAGACTATCTCTAGATCTTGAAATCGCTGGAGCTGTTCTTAATGACAGCCACGACCAACAAGTGGGTGGAAACTGGAAATATGACGGACTTGTTAATACTTCTCTAGGTCTTACTTACAAAATTGGTAACTATGGATTTGAAGAAGCAGTACTTGCTGATCAAGGTGCTATTGATGCTCTTAACGATCAAATCAATAAACTACGTTCAGAAAATGCTATCTTAGCTAAACGTCCAGAGTATTGTCCTAAATGTCCAGATGTTGTTGCACCTGCACCAGTTGAAACTGCTGAGTTCGTTTCTAACGTTGTATTCTTCCGTTTGAACAGTGCTACTATCGATCAACACCAACAAGTGAACATCTACAACACTGCTCAATACATGAAAGAAAATCCAAGTGCTAAAGTTAAGATTGTTGGTTATGCTGACAAGAAAACTGGAACTTCTAGCTACAACTTGAAACTTTCTGAAAGACGTGCTAAAACTGTTGCTGATGCTCTTATCAAGAAACACAACATTGATAGCAATCGTGTAACTGTAGAGTTCAAGGGTGACACAGAGCAACCATATGCTGAAAATGCTTGGAACCGTGTTGCTATTTTCTATGCTAACTAATAAGAAATATTTTCTATAAGTTAATTAGAGAAAATAACTATAAGGTAGGCTACTCCAATTTAGGAGTAGCCTATTTTTTTTGTATCAACCTTGATCTCATTTTTAGCAATGGAATAGCCCAAAATGTTTTTATTAGTGGCGTGTGTAAACTTGTGTCTTTTTAGAAATCAATGTCTTACGAAAATAGATGCTTTGTTTTGGAAATAAATATGTGTTTTCTTTAAACAATTGTTCTCTCTTTCTTGTTAAGATAGAAATGCGATTTTATACATCAATTTGTAAAATGGATAACTTTTGATGTGTGTTATTTGTGTTAGTATCAGAAAATGAGTGGTTTAGTTTTTGAAACGGAAAACTTGATAAAAAAAAGATGCTTTCATATTATTAAATTAGTTTGCTTATATCTAATAAATCCGTAAATTTGTACAGCTAAAAAATCAATCTAGTATAACAATATAATGTCGAAAAAAATATATACATATGACGAGGCTTATGGGGCTGCCTTGGAGTACTTTAAAGGTGACGAGTTAGCCGCTAAAGTTTGGGTAAGCAAATATGCTTTGAAAGATTCGGATGGTAAGATTTATGAAAAGTCTCCAACGGATATGCATTGGCGATTGGCTAATGAAATAGCAAGAGTTGAGTCAAAATATGAAAAAGGACTAACTGCACAACAGTTGTTCGATCTGTTCGATGACTTTAAATATATTGTTCCACAAGGAAGCCCAATGACTGGTATTGGTAACAATTTTCAGGTTGCTTCTTTGTCCAACTGCTTTGTTATAGGTATAGACGGTTCGTCAGACTCCTATGGAGCCATTATTCGTATTGATGAAGAGCAAGTGCAACTCATGAAACGTAGAGGTGGGGTGGGGCATGATCTGTCACATATCCGTCCACGTGGATCGGAAGTGAAAAACTCTGCGCTAACGTCTACAGGTCTTGTTCCTTTTATGGAAAGATATTCTAACTCAACAAGAGAAGTTGCACAAGACGGAAGACGTGGTGCGTTGATGTTGAGTGTTTCCATAAAACATCCAGATGCCGAATCGTTTATCGATGCTAAAATGGAAGAAGGAAAAGTAACGGGTGCCAATGTTTCGGTTAGAATTGACGACGACTTTATGAATGCTGTGGTGAGCGAAACTCCATATGTGCAGCAATATCCAATAGACTCTACTGATCCGTCTTACTCCAAAGATGTGGATGCTGCAGGGTTGTGGAAAAAGATTGTTCATAATGCATGGAGATCGGCAGAGCCAGGAGTGTTGTTCTGGGATACTATTATAAGAGAATCCGTTCCTGACTGTTATGCTGACTTAGGATTTAAAACAATATCTACCAATCCATGTGGAGAGATACCATTGTGTCCTTACGACAGTTGTCGTTTATTGGCAATCAATTTGTATTCTTATGTGGCTAATCCTTTCAAAAAGGATGCCTATTTTGATTTCGAATTATTTAAAAAACATGTTGAGTTGGCTCAACGTATAATGGATGATATCATTGATCTTGAAGCTGAAAAGATTGATGCCATCTTAGAAAAAATAAAATCTGACCCAGAATCGAGTGAGGTGAAAACTCCTGAGATTCACTTATGGGAAAAAATTCGTAAAAAGACTTTGCAAGGACGTCGTACCGGTGTGGGAATAACTGCTGAGGGTGATATGATAGCTGCAATGGGCTTACGTTATGGAACAGAAGAGGCAACTGCTTTTGCAGAAGAAGTGCAACGAACATTGGCTATTGCGGCTTACAGATCGTCTGTGAATCTTGCAAAAGAACGTGGAGCTTTTGAAATATATGACAATAAGAGAGAGGATAAAAATCCGTTTATAGCTCGTTTGGCTGAAGCTGATCCTAAACTATACAGTGATATGGTGAAGTTTGGAAGACGAAATATAGCTTGTTTGACCATTGCACCAACAGGATCGACTAGTATGATGACTCAAACTACATCTGGTATTGAGCCTGTATTCATGCCGGTGTATAAACGTCGTCGCAAGGTAAATCCAAATGACAAAGATGTTAGAATTGACTTTGTGGATGAAGTAGGTGATTCTTGGGAAGAATATATTGTGTTCCATCACAAGTTTGTGACGTGGATGGAGAACAATGGACATTCAACAACGAAGAAATATACCAGCGAAGAAATTGATCAATTAGTGGCACAGTCTCCATATTATAAGGCAACATCTAACGATGTGGACTGGAGAGAAAAAGTGAGAATGCAAGGACGTGTGCAAAAATGGGTAGATCACTCTATCAGTGTGACGATCAACTTGCCAAATGATGTGTCAGAAGATCTAATCAATGATCTGTATATCGAAGCTTGGAAGAGTGGATGTAAGGGCTGTACAGTTTACAGAGATGGCTCTCGTTCTGGTGTGTTGCTTGCTGCTGATGACAAGAAAAAAGAAGAACGTGAAGAGTGTTACGAGTTGCCGGCTATTGTAGGTTCTCGTCCTAAGGAACTAGATTGTGATGTAATTAAATTCCAAAACAATAAGGAAAAATGGATTGCATTTATCGGATTGCTGAATGGACGTCCTTATGAAATCTTTACCGGACTTCAAGATGATGATGAAGGAATTATGCTTCCTAAGAGTGTTTCGGAGGGAATTATTATCCGAAATACTAACGAAGAGGGAGAGCGTTCTTATGACTTCCAGTTCAAAAACAGAAGAGGATACAAGACAACTATCGAAGGACTAAACGATAAGTTTAATCCTGAATATTGGAACTATGCCAAGCTGATCTCTGGAGTTTTACGTTATGGTATGCCTATTGATCAAGTTGTAAAACTAGTGCAGGGCTTGGAGCTTGATAGCGAAACCATCAACACTTGGAAAAATGGAGTGGAAAGGGCACTGAAAAAATACTTGCCCAACAATCTGGAAGCTAAAGGACAAAAATGTCCGGTTTGTAATCTAGAATCGCTGATCTACGAAGAAGGATGTATGAAATGTACAAACTGTGGAGCTTCCAAATGCGGCTAATATATATGCGATATAATATATAAAATAAGATAGAAGGAGGAACAAAGATCGTTTTGGTTCCTCCTCTTTTGATTTAATACAATTTTATTCTAAGAAAAAATAGAAATGATAACTGTAACTGTTGAAGAGCGTGAGATCATAGATCAAATAATATATAAAAACACTCTTTGCTATGTGGGCATAATAGACCTTAATGGTTTGCCTTACGTCATTCCCATGAATTTTGGATATAAGGGAGATGTGATATATTTACATTCGGGGCCCGACTCGGGCAGCGTGTTGGCTTTGCAGAAGAATCCAAATATTTGTATCACTTTTTGTGAAGGGCAAGAGTTGATCTATCAGAATGAAGAAGTGGCTTGCAGCTACAGAATGAAGAGTAGTAGTGTGATCTGCAGGGGCAAAGTGGTATTTGAACAAGATTTTGATAAGAAGGTAGAGGCACTGAATATCATCATGTCGCAATACACCGACAGGGAGTTCACTTATTCGGAGCCAGCAGTCAATAATGTACAGATCTGGAAGGTGCAGATAGATGATGTGTCGTCGAAAGTATTTGGAAGACCGCACCGAAATTCAAGAAACTATAAAGAAGGGGAATCTTATTATTAGAGATTTTGAGATAAAATTTGCTAATTTTTTAAATATAAAACGAAAATGAAATCGAACAATTCCTATGGGTTGCTAAAGTATTTACTAGGACTATACCTATTGACGTTTGTAATGTTTACTCTCTTCAGAGTACTCTTTGCATACATCTTCTATGACGATTTCTTGGTTTTATATGGTACTGCTGAAGAACTTCAGCCGATCTTGCTGAAAGCTTTTGCCAAAGGGTTTAGATATGATAATATTGTTTTGTCGTGTCTCTTTATTCTTCCTCTTTTGTCCATCTTACTTTCATGGTTTGTAAAGATAAAGTTGAAGTTGCATCTAACAATTTTGAAGGTCTATTTCATTATTAGCTTAGGTGTCTTGATGGCTTTGTCATGTTTAGATTTTCCGTACTACAATTATTTCTGGGCTCACCCTACACCTATCATCTTTAATTGGATGGGCTTTGGGGCTACTTATGGAATGATTTTGCAAGAGAGTTCATATTATCCGTATCTCTTGCTCTATGCCTTGGTAATGGTAGTCATCATATTGTATCTGGTAAAAGCGGGGTCGTATACATTAAGTAGAGAAAAGAGAATCTCAATTTTTGATCATCCTCTTCTACAAATCACTCTCTTTATTGTGGCTGTCGTTATGTGTTTTTTCGGAACAAGAGGTCAGTTTGGCAAAGATCACATTGGTATATATGCTGCCTACTTCACAGATTTTACGCTTGTTTCTAACATAAGTCTGCATCCAGCTTACTATTTTGCCGTATATATTACAGATTATGAAGCTAAGTTTGAAGAATTGATGGATGGAAAAACAGCTGTCAGTCATGTTAAGAAAACATATGGTTTGATGGACAATGACACCACAGTATACCAAAATCCATTGAGCAGAAAGGTAGAGATGGATTCAAGCCGTCAGGTCAATAAGCTAAATGTGGTACTCGTTTTTATGGAATCCATGAGCGAGAATCTATTGCATCAGACTGTGAATAATAAGCCCCTTACCCCTTATCTTGATAGCTTAATTGAGAAGTCCTATTACTTCGAAAATTTCTATTCAGCCGGCATTCATACTAATCTTGGGGTTGGCAGTGTGTTTACGGGATATCCTGCTCGCTTCGGAAAGCATATGATGGGGCGTTATCCTCAAGAATATAAAGGTCTGTTACCAGCCTTGAGAGATCAGGGTTATCATACTTCTTTTTTTATTCCTAACGAGGAAGTATATGATAATATGGGCTTGTTTTTGAAAACCAATGGACTTGATACTCTCTTTAGCGATAAGCACTATCGAGAAGAAGACAAGGTGAATAATTATGGGGTGCCTGATGATTTCTTATTAAATTTCTCGGCAAATGAGATCAGCAAGTTCAGCGATACAGTGCCTTTCTTTGCTGGCATTTTGACGGTAAGCAATCATCCTCCTTACATCATTCCTCAAGAATTTAGAGGCATCAGTGATGACGATGGAGTAGCAATTATCAATTATGTAGATCATTCTATCCAGACGTTTATGGAGAAAGCTTCACAGACAGCATGGTATGATAATACGGTGTTTGTTTTCTTTGGCGATCATGGCAAACGAGCAAACAATCATATATACAATATGTCATTGGGTTACAATCATATCCCTCTGATCATTTATTCTCCTACGTTTGAGGATATACCTAAAAGATTCTCACAGTTTGGTGGGCAAATAGATATTTTCCCAACCCTCATGGGGCTTCTGAACCTCGAGTATACAAATAATAGTTTGGGAATTGATCTTCTGAAAGAGGAACGTCCGTATATGGTCTTCTGTTCTGATAATGATATGGGATGCATCAATGATTCACTTTTTTATGTGTTCAATCCACGAGAAAAAAGCGAAATAGTGTACGATTTACGTAAGACTGGGGATGTAACCAACTATTACGAAAAGTATAAGAATGAGGCTGCAGAAATGAAAGACTATGGGCTTTCTATTTTGACTGCCACAGATTATTTGACGAAAGAGGATTTAACTGGAAAATATTGATCCAATTTTAAGGATAAAAAAACAGGTTGAGCATTCGATGTTCAACCTGTTTTTGTTTGTCAATATAGTATCTGTTACTTTTCAGCAATATTCTTTCTGACTTTTGTCAAGAATTTCAGCATAGCATCAGAGTCCTTATTCTCTATGATTTTTAATAAACCTTTCAGCTCTTCTCTGATCTGTTCTACCTGATTGGCAGAATAGGGGTTGAAAAGAATCTCTGTCAACAAGAAATCGTCCTCAGACAACAAGCCTTTGGCGATATTCATGTGTCGCTTAAAGGTTGTTCCCGGTGCATCTTGAGGCTTCATCACAGAGGCGAAAACCAAGGTAGACGCAAAAGGAATGGACAACGAATAGGCAATCGTTTCGTCATGAGCATCGAACGTGTATTCAAAAACTCTCAGTTTTAGATTGTTGTATAAATCTTTGAAAAAGATCTTTCCCCAATGGTTCGACTCACTGATGATGATGGCGCTTTGTGTGCTCAGATCGTTGAGACTGGCAAAAGTGGGACCAAACATCGGGTGAGTGGACACAAAGGGCTGTTCTACTGAGGCATAAAACTCTTGTAATCCTGTCTTTACGGATGCTATATCCGAGATGATACAGTCTTTGCTGAGATAAGGAATCACTGCCTTAAATGCCTCAATGGTATATTTGATGGTAGAAGCATTGATTACCAGTTCGGGATTGAATTCTCTTATTTCATCCAAATCCTTTATCCTTACGGTGTTGTATGTAAATCTCAATCGTTTGGGATCGACATCATATACTGCCACTTCGTGATCGAAACTGAGTACATCGGCAAAGAATGAGCCCATCTTGCCTGCTCCTAAAATTAGTATTTTCATTGTCCTGCCAAAGTTTTATTTACTCACAATATCTAGCTGTTGTCTTACTGATTCTTCGTGAATAGCCTCAAGCACCACACGCATAAATTCTGGATTCATTCCCATTTTAGTAGCTTCTGCTATTCTTCCTTTTAGGATATCTCCGTATCTATCTTGTTGGATGATAGGCATGTCGTGCTCTTTTTTGAATGTCCCGATTTCGCGAGAAACACGCATTCTCTTCGATAGTAGTTCCAAAAGACTTTGGTCTAATTCATCAATCTGCTTTCTCAAATCTTTCAAATCTTCAGTGGTTACTTTCGTATTTCTGATCACCAGATTGTCCAATATTTCTTTCAATCTTTCGGGTGTCACTTGTTGTTTGGCATCGCTCCAAGCCTCATCAGGGTTGCAGTGTGTTTCGATGATCAGTCCCTCGAAATTCAAGTCCATTGCTTGTTGGCTCAGTGGCTCTATCAATTCACGGCTACCACCAATGTGGCTAGGGTCGCAGATGATAGGTAGATCAGGCATACGACGTTTTAGCTCAATAGGGATGTGCCATTGTGGAATGTTTCTGTAAATGGTTTTGTCATAAGAACTGAATCCTCGGTGTATGGCTCCAATTTTGGTCAGACCCATAGCACTCAAGCGTTCCAATGCCCCAATCCATAACTCAAGGTCAGGATTCACAGGGTTTTTTACAAGCACAGGAATATCTACTCCTTGCAGAGCTTCAGCAATTTCTTGTACGGCGAAAGGGTTTGCTGTCGTACGTGCGCCTATCCATAGCATATCCATGCCATATTTTAGTGCTTCGTAAACGTGCTTTTGGGTGGCAACTTCTGTGGCAACATACATGCCTGTTTCTTGCTTCACTTTTTTCAACCAAGCCAGCCCCTCAGCTCCTATTCCTTCAAAGCCTCCTGGTTTGGTTCTTGGTTTCCAAATGCCTGCACGCATAATTTTTACACCATTGGCTGCCAGCTGTTTGGCAATGGTCATTACTTGTTCTTCTGTTTCTGCGCTACATGGTCCTGCTATCACTAACGGACGCTTGGCGTCTATTCCGGGTAGTAAAATTGATTCTAATTTCATTGTATGTTCTATTTTATTGATTATTCTTTATACTCTTTTATTTCACTTTGCCTTTAAGGCTTGTTAATCTTTGTTGGTCGTCAAAGGAGGCTTCTAATGCATCATCCTTTTTGCTGGCAAAAATCTCGAAGTCAAGTTCTTTCAGTGCATAGCCTTTTGCCGTTAGGTAATTTGCCAATGTTCGTTTATGATTGATGCCAAAGATGGAAATTATTTCGGGAAACGTCTTCAGGATGCGAACTTGCTCGTTATACTTCACCTCGTCCACCAAATCAGACTCTAGTGTCATGAGCGCGATGCCATCTCCGTAATCACCTGCATAATAGGCACTACTTCCAAATTTGCCGGAGGCTATGATGCCCAAAGCGTGCACATCGGTAGCTTCTATTTTATATTTTTCTTTGGTCAAAAATTCTACATTAT
Organism: uncultured Dysgonomonas sp.; assembly: GCA_937995835.1. Taxonomy (GTDB): domain Bacteria; phylum Bacteroidota; class Bacteroidia; order Bacteroidales; family Dysgonomonadaceae; genus Dysgonomonas. The sequence continues at coordinate 139,873 of CALKIV010000025.1, forward strand.
AGTCTTCGCCCAACTTTTTCAATTCATTAGCTTGTTTCAATAGGTTTTCAGGTATCCCTGATGCCTCATTAGCCCAAGCCCAGAGCCATGTGCCCTCCTGATGCGAGTATGTTCCAAGGAGCTGTATTGGCATTTCTATGTCTCCAAAAGAGATCAGCCCTGTTGTCATGTCCACATTCCAAGCATGGTCTCCAATGACTTCGGCAAGGCTGTACTGTTTTTCAAAACCAATACCGGCATATTGCTCAAAGAGGGTGTCGTAGTTGATTATTTCCATTGTTTTCTTATATTTTTTTTACTCTCTCTAAGGCTTCTGCCAACATTTTTTCGTTGCAGCAAAGCGATAGTCGGATGTATCTTTCTCCTTTGCTTCCGAAGATAAATCCCGGAGTGATGAATACATTTGCGTCATATAACACTTTGTCGGCCAGTGCTTCGCTTCCTTTGCAGCTTTCGGGGATGCGTCCCCAAAGAAACATGCCCACTTGCGAAGGGTCGAAGGTGCATCCAAGGGTAGTCATGATTTCCTCTGCCAGCTTTCTGCGCTCCAGATATAGTGTTATGTTCTTTTCGTTGTGCCACTCTTCGCTGTTGTTTAGGGCAGCAATGGTTGCCATTTGCATAGGCTTGAACTGTCCACTGTCGATGTTGCTCTTTACTTTTAGCACCCACTCAATGAATTGAGGATTAGATGCTAACATTCCCATGCGCCAACCCGGCATATTGTGCGATTTGCTTAGCGAGTTGAGCTCGATGCAAATATCCTTTGCTCCTTCCACTTGCAAGATGCTCAATCGATTGGTATTCAGGATAAAGCTGTACGGATTGTCGTTCACTATCACGATGTTGTGCTTTTTCCCGAAAGCGACTAGTTTTTCTAACAATGGCATGGTCGAATTTGCTCCCGTTGGCATGTTGGGATAGTTGACCCACATCAGTTTGATATTGGTCAGATCCATTTTCTCTAAAGCCTCAAAATCGGGTTGCCAACCTCTGTTTTCGTCCAATTCATAGGTGTGAATCTTTGCCCCCACCAAATTGCTCACCGAGGTGTAAGTGGGATATCCCGGATTGGGAACCAACACGCCATCTCCCGGATTGAGAAATGCAAGTGAGATGTGCAAGATACCCTCCTTAGATCCAATGAGAGGCTGTATTTCTTTGTTTGCATCCAACGACACGTTGAACCATTTTTTATACCAACCTGCATAGGCTGCTCTCAGTTCGGCAATGCCCACATAAGGTTGATATCCGTGTGTATCAGTTCTTTGTGCTGATTCGCATAGGGCGTCTATCGTCTCTGGCGATGGTGGCATGTCAGGGCTACCGATGCCTAGGCTGATCACATTTTTGCCTGCTGCATTCATTGCTGCTACCTCTTTCAGCTTAGTTGAAAAGTAGTATTCTTTGATACTGTCTAAGCGTTTGGCTGGTTGTATGCTGTTTTGAGTCATGAGTTTCAAGTAATGAGTTTTGAGTTGAAAGTAATAAGTTATTTTCCACGTACAGAATTAATTAATGCTATTAGCATGGCTTTCACTTCATTTATTTCTTTATCTATATTATTATAATTTTTTCGTCTATCTATTCAGCACTTTGTCTTCCATTTACATATTCGCCCAAGATCTGTAAATTGGTGGTCAGTGGGTGAATGGCATTCAACGATTGGCGAAATCTGGTTTTGTCAGCAAATTTCAGGTCTACATAAAACTGATATTCCCACTCTCTACCGATGATGGGCAGTGATTGTATTTTAGTTAAGTTGATATTGTAGAACGAGAAAACGGATAGTACGTGCGACAAGCTCCCTTCGGTATGTGCTGTGGTGAAAACGATGGATGCTTTGTTGACCACTTCGTCTTTTTGTAGGGTGTCGACGATCCATGGTTGAGCAAAAATCAGAAAGCGTGTGTAGTTGTGCGAGTTGGTCTCTATTCCTTTTGCCAAGATGTCTAGTCCATATATTTCGGCTGCTTTGGTGCTACAAACGGCTGCTATGCCTGTTGATTGATTTTTGGCTATATCTCTGGCGGCTAAAGCCGTGTCTTCGTGTTCTACGACTCTGATGTTGGGCAACTTATTCATAAATTCTTTGCACTGCATGAGTGCAATAGGGTGCGATTGAATTTCCTTGATGTCATGAATAGACTGTCCCGGAAGTGCTGCCAAGCAGTGCGATATGCGTTGTTTGTATTCTCCTGCAATAGGAAATTCATTGTCTTTGAGTAAATCGTAGTTGGGAAGAAGGCTACCTGCGATTGTGTTTTCGATTGCCATGATACCGATGATGCCAGGATCTTTCTTGATATTGTCAAAAATATCTTTGAAGGTGCTACACGGTACTATCTCAACTTCTTCTCCGAAATAGTTTTCGGCTGCAATGGCATGATATGCTCCTAATCCTCCTTGAATGGCTACTTTCTTCATAATTAATATTTTTTACTCAAAAAAAAATCCTGTCATTTTTGACAGGATTCTATATTTTATTTTTCGATCATTCGTTAAAAAAACTTAACATACAAAACCCTGTCTACTCTTGCTATAAAAGTAAAAAAAGTAAAAATATGTAAAGCTAAAATTCTTCATATCTGTATTGATATCTTTTATTTGATTACAAATATAGTGTTTTTTTGATAGTGGCAAATGTTTTCGTCAGTTTTTGTTTATAAAAATGTCTTTTTTCTATTTTTGTTTCCATTTTGACGATAAAAAAGAGACTATCATCAAAATGACAATAGTCTCTTCTCTATATTTTATTTAGTCTCTTCTTAGAGATTAATTGTTTTCAGGAGCCGGAGCAGGTGTGCTTTCGGGAGTTCCACTTGTTGCAGGAGTTTGTAACAATGGAGCTTCTTCTGAAGACATATCAGGAAGACCAACTGGTAGTTCTTGTTGTTGTACACCTACAGCTGATTTTTTACCTCCTTTTGGAGCAATTGCTACGGTGGTAATGCTTAGCACTATGATCACGCTAGCCAAAATCCAAGTTGCTTTTTCTACACCATCAGTCGTTTTCTTTACACCCAAGATGGCGTTGTTGGATGAAAAGTTTGAAGCCAATCCTCCTCCTTTAGATTTTTGAACTAGTACAACTAGTATTAAAAGGATTGCTGCAATAACAATAAGTATTGTAAATAACGTACTCATTTTTTATTTCTATATTTCGAATTTATAATCAATTTCTCCAGATATCTCAATTGGTCTGCAAAGTAACTATTTTTTTTCGGATATTTCAAACTTAGATGCTCAATTATTTCATATGCTTTTTGATAGCGCTTTTGTTTGGTGTAAATTTTTGCAAGCGTCTCGGTAAAAAACACATCGTCGCCTAGTTCCTCATCTCTATTGTCAGTCTCTTCTTCCTCGATGGGTAGATCTTTGTCTTCTTTGATTGTGGTTTTGTCAAAGGTGGGCAAAAAAGATTTGGTTTTCGAGGTCTCGATAAACTGATCGATAATATTCTGATGCTTTAGTGGCACTAAATTAACTTCCTCTGTGGCATCTTCCAAACTGTATGTGCTTGGTGCTTCAAAAGGAATTATATCTTCTTCTTCTTCTTCGATGGTGGCTTCTGGTTCTGTAGCATCTACATCTTCTATATAGATCAATTTGCTAAAGCTTTCATCTTTTCTGAAGCTAAGTTTTTCTTCTTTCTCCTTCTGTGAAGTTTCTTTATCGAGATACGAAAGGTAATCTACGCTGGCTAAGTTATTGTTGCCTGCAGCTGTTTCATATTCAAGTTGCAAATCTTCAGGTTCTTGATCGTCAAAGAAAGCATCTAGCAAGAGTTTTGTCTTGTCATCATGCAATTTGGCTTTGCCCGTATTTTTGAAATATTGGGCATATTCGTCTCTGAAAATATAGTAGAAAAGGCTTTCTCTATTTTTGAGCAAAACGCCTAGTCGAGCCAATTCGCCCTTGAACGACTGTACTTCATATTCGTAGATGGCTTTGAGGTAGATAAACTTAGCAATCTCAAAATAGGGATATTGTTCCACTAACTCCTTCAGTGCTCCAATGTCTGATGGGGTGGGGGTAGCATCATCTTTTATTAATTTATATAATTGCTCTTTCGTCATCCTTACGTTACCAGTTGGAAAGCGTCACGTTGAATATTTGATCTATGATTTCTTTGTTTAGTTCTTCTATCAAGGCATCCTGTACGCTGTCGAGCGATTTGTCACTCGGGAAGTCACGATAGGCAGAGATCGTTTCCTCCTTGTCTTGTGTAGGATCTACATTGTTTCTGAAACGGATTCGCACAGCCATCGTTAGTCGGGTTTCCGATGCAAAGGCATCTTCTTTCACGGCCATTGGCGTTAGGTCGTATCTCACAATTTCGCCCTCCAATTCCATGTCTCCACCAGCTTCCACAAAGCTCAACTTGGTGTTTCTGGTAAACATGTCTTTCAGGTTTTCGTTGAAGATGATGGCTAGTGGTGCGTATACTAGGCTAGACTGATTGGCAAAGTCTCTGATCTCCATCGTTTTTACTTTGTTGTAGTCTATTGAAGTTCCCTGAAAACTATACGAAACCTTACAGGCAGGAATCAGCATGGCTAATATAGTGATGCACAAAAGTGCAACGATTCTTATTTTATTCATTATAGGTAATAAGGTGGTATTCTAAATATTTTAAAGCTCTTCTAAGTTATACTCTTTTATTTTTCGATATAAGGTGCGTTCGGAAATTTGCAAATCCTGAGCGGCATTTTTTCTTTTCCCTTGATGCCTTTCCAGTGCTTTGATGATCATCTCTTTTTCCACTTCTTGCAACGAAAGCGGTTCTTCTTCGGCTTCATATATAGGAGCCTCTATGACATCAGCATCGGCGATGTCAGCGTGTGCATCTTCGGCTATGCTGATAGGGGGCATGGGTGTTTCTTTAGCCAGCAGTTCAAAAGCTGGACTCTGCGATGTCGTGGTCAGTGCTGTGCTCTTGACCTCGTTGACACTTATTTTGCCGGAAATGATATCCGAAACTATTTTTTTGAGATCTGCCATGTCTTTTTTCATGTCAAAAAGCACCTGATAGAGAATCTCTCTTTCGTTGGCAAAGGTTTTAGACTCCTGATTGTTTTGTCCGGCTACATGAATCAGTCCTACCTCATTGGCAGGAAGATACTGTCTGAGACAGTCTGCACTGATTTCCCTCGTTTGTTCGAGGATAGATATTTGTTCCGTAATATTTTTCAATTGACGGATGTTGCCGGGCCATCGGTATGAGGTCAACACTTCTTTAGCAGCATCGCTAAGAATAGCTGGCGGCATATTATATTTTTCGGCGGCATCGCTTGCAAATTTTCTGAAAAGCAACGGGATGTCTTCTTTCCTTTCGCGCAAGGCAGGTATTCTGATAGGCACCGTATTTAACCTATAGTATAGGTCTTCACGAAATTTACCCTGTTTGGTGGCTTCCACCATATTTAGATTGGTGGCGGCAACTACCCGAACATCCGTTTTTTCGACCTTCGATGAGCCCACTTTTATAAACTCACCGGTCTCCAATACACGTAGCAAACGAGCTTGTGTGGACAATGGCAGTTCGCCCACTTCGTCGAGGAAGATAGTACCTCCATTTGCCACTTCAAAGTAGCCTCTTCTTTCGCCGATGGCTCCTGTAAATGAGCCTTTTTCGTGTCCGAAGAGTTCGGAGTCTATTGTGCCTTCGGGAATCGAACCACAGTTCACAGCTATGTATGTGCCATGTTTGCGATGGCTAAATTGATGTATGATTTGTGGAAAGTTTTCTTTCCCTACACCACTTTCGCCCATCACCAGCACCGATAAATCGGTTGGAGCCACTTGTAGAGCAATTTCTATATCTCTATTCAGCTCCGGAGAGTTGCCAATGATTCCAAAACGTTGTTTTACTTGCTGTATATTGAATTTTGTCATATTAATCTTGCAATCCAAAGGATATTAATGTATCAATTCACTAACCTGACAAAATTACATTTTTATTCCTTTCTTGTCAGTATTAATCTGTACCAAAATGCTAAAAAAAGATTAAACGAGCAAATTTGAGAGCATAGCTCAGTCTTACATCGTCTTTTGAAGCCTTATAGAAGAAAGTGATAAAAGACAAAGATCGACATGAAATAATACTTTTTTATGCTTTGATAATTGTATTAAAAGAGCTAACTTCATTGTAATAAATGATGTTGAGTATATGTATAGCCATAAAGATGGACTAAATTTTTTATGGATTAGTCTTCATTTTTTATTAAATTTGAATGTAATCAGAATTTAACATAGATAATATTAATCAAAAGTAACTATCAAAAAATCAAAACTAAAATGAAAGAAATTATTGGAACAAATGCAGGAGTCATTTGGGATTACTTGAACAAAAAAGAAAAGGCATCATTAACACAAGTAAGAAAAGATTGTAAACTTACGATTAAGGACGCTTATGCAGCTCTTGGCTGGTTGGCTAGGGAAGGTAAAGTGGCTTTTAATGACCTAAAAGATGATTATGAGGTGGCACTATTGAAGTGAATTTACACTTTCAGACCCAGTATACGAAAAGAGGCGCAATGGCAAACATTGTTGCCTCTTTTTCATTGGTAGAGGAAGAAAGGTTTCATAAAAGCACAAAAATGTCATTTTTTGATCAATTGACGTGCGATTTTAAACGAATTCCTGAATAAATAATTTTGTATATTCATTGCCTATCTCTATATTTGCCTAGAGTTTCAGTAAATTTGCAATGAATAAAGACGAACAACTTCTTGCCAACTTGGAGGTAAGAATAAGACAATTAATGTATTATTGTGATTCTCTTAAAGAAGAGAACGGTCGTCTTATGAAAGAAATAGAGGAGCGTGAAGACGCTGTGTATCTATTGGAAGAAAAATATGAGAAGCTGGAGCAAAGTTATAGTAATCTAAAGTTTGCCAAATCTTTCGAAACTGGTGATAGTCAGGAAAAAGATGAAGCAAAAAGAAGATTGTCAAAATTAGTGCGAGATGTAGATAAGTGTATCTCAATACTAAAAAGCTGATTTAAGCAATTAGATGCAATTATATAATGGACGAAGAATTTGTAATTAATCTGCGAGTAGACAATGTGATGTACCCCATCAAGATCAAAAGATCGGATGAGGAGGTGTATCGCCGTGCTGCACGCGAAATTGATTACAAACTTGGACAATATAAAAGTAATTTTACAGGAGATTCTCGTGATCTGCAAACCAAAGATTATATGGCTATGACCGCGATACAGGCCGTGGCTGATAAAGGAAAGTTTGAGATGCGAGGAGAATTTTTTGAGGAAAAAGTTATAGCCTTGACCGATGAGCTTGACGAATTTCTGAAAAAACGTGTAAGATAAAGAGACATAATTAACTTGTAAGTAAGCGAGCACTGATTTGATGAGTATTTTATTAATATTCACTAGATCCGTGCTCTTTCTTTTTTTATTCAAATCGAACTGGACGAAATGAATTTAAATTGAGAAATGATATATAAAAACTAAGAATTATGGATATAGGATTGATGAATGTGCTATTCATTATTCTGGCTCTTGTGGTGGGTGTGATTGGCACTTATGTGGTGCTAAACATGCTGAGTAACACAAGATATAAGAGTCGGGTAAAAGAAGCAGAGCAAGAGGCGCAAGTTTTAAAAGACAGAAAACTACTCGAAGTGAAAGAACAGGCTTTGGAAATGAAGTCGGAGTATGAAAAAGAAGTCAATGCACGCAACCAAAAAATGCATGCTGCTGAGAATAAAATTAAGCAAAGAGAGATTTCGCTGAACCAAAGACAAGAGGATCTGCAACGCAAGAGAAACGAAATAGATGCAGTGAAAGAAAATTTGGATAGCCAACTAGAGGTCATAGATAAAAAGAAACAAGATCTGGATAAGATGCATCGCCAAGAGGTGGAAAGACTAGAAGAAATTTCTGGACTTTCAGCCGAAGAAGCTCGCGAAAGACTTGTTGAAGCCCTGAAAGAAGAGGCTAAAAGCCATGCTCAGACTTACATTACTGAGATCATGGATGAGGCAAAAATGACTGCCAACAAAGAAGCTAAAAAGATAGTGGTGCAGTCAATCCAACGTGTGGCCACCGAAACAGCTATCGAAAATGCAATAACCGTTTTCCATATTGATTCTGACGAAGTAAAAGGACGCATCATTGGTCGTGAAGGGCGTAATATTCGTGCATTGGAAGCTGCCACAGGTATCGAAATTGTGGTAGACGATACTCCTGAGGCTATCATCCTTTCAGGATTTGATCCAGTGAGACGTGAAGTAGCTCGTTTGGCATTGCATCAATTGGTGGCTGATGGTCGTATTCACCCTGCTCGTATCGAGGAAGTGGTGGCTAAGGTGCAAAAGCAAATAGAAGAAGAGGTAATAGAAACAGGAAAACGTACAGCGATAGATTTGGGCATACATGGTCTACACCCAGAGTTGATTCGTTTGGTAGGAAAAATGAAATATCGTTCGTCATACGGACAAAACCTATTGCAACACTCACGTGAAACAGCTAATCTGTGTGCTGTGATGGCAGCAGAACTAGGCTTGAATGTGAAGAAAGCGAAACGTGCAGGATTGTTACACGATATAGGTAAAGTGCCTGACGATGAGCCAGAACTTCCACATGCTTTGCTGGGAATGAAATTGGCTGAAAAATATAAAGAAAAACCAGACATCTGCAACGCCATTGGGGCGCACCACGACGAGGTGGAGATGGAGAGCTTGATTGCTCCTATTGTGCAGGTCTGTGATGCTATATCAGGGTCTCGCCCAGGTGCTAGACGTGAAATCGTGGAGGCTTACATCAAGCGTCTGAACGATTTGGAGCAGTTGGCACTTTCTTATCCGGGAGTCCTCAAAACTTATGCTATTCAGGCAGGTAGAGAGCTTCGTGTGATTGTTGGGGCAGACAAGATCGATGATGTGGAAACAGAAAAACTTTCTACTGACATCGCTAAAAGAATTCAGGACGAAATGACTTATCCAGGACAGGTTAAAATTACAGTGATCAGGGAAACCAGATCAGTAAGTTTTGCTAAATAGAGAATAGTCTATAATCAATTAGTTAGTATAAAAAGGGTGAGACATTTTATTTGTCTTGCCCTTTTTAGATTTTATATCTAATAGGAATGAGATTTTTTTATTACCTTGAAAGTCTAAAATCGAAATAAAATGAATATCAGCGGACAACACTTAGCATACTTTAGTGCAACACATACCACACGAGACTTAGTCAGAAGAGTGGGGAAGACGATCAACCTCCCCGTCGTCAAAGAACATAACTTGGCTGGAAGAGCAAATCAAGAGCCTCATGAGGTAGTGGTGGCTCCATCAGAATTGTTGATTATTGGTGTTCCCTCTTATTATGGACGTGTTCCTGAACTTGTTGTTCCTTATGTTCAGCAGTTTAAGGGTGACGATTCGCCTGCAATTCTTCTTTGTGCTTATGGAAATAGAGATTTTGAGGATACTTTGCTGGAGTTGAGCGATCTCATATCAGCACAGGGCTTTAACGTTATTGCTGCCGGAGGATTTGTGGCCACGCACTCCATCTTTTCGCAAGTAGGAGCCGGACGTCCGGATACAGCAGATTTGTCAGAGCAAACTGTTTTTGCAGAGCATTGTCTCAAGCTATTGGAGCAGTGGAATGACGTGGAGCATAATGTTGCTGAATTGACGATGCGAGGCAATCATCCATACAGAGCCATGGGGACAATTCCATTTTATCCTACGGGAAATAGTAAATGTGATGAGTGTGGCACTTGTGTCAAGCTTTGTCCCACGGGCGCTATTTCAGAAAAAAATCCAAAGAAAACAGATAAGGAGAAATGTATCACTTGTGGCAGATGCATTACCGTTTGTCCACAGCATGCGAGAGCCAACAGAAGTCTGATTTTTAAAATAGCGAGGAAGAAATTTGTAGGTGCACATCAGGATAGGCAAGCCAATGCAACCTATTTTATTGGCGACTGAAAATGTGGAATTACATCTTGTCGCTGTCTTTTGCTAAAGCATAAGTTTTATCTTTCAAGAATTTGCCCAAGTCCTTTACGGTCTTATATTGGGCTTGTTCTTCGGGCATGATGGGCTCTCCAAGGCGTACATGGATAGTTTTTCCTTTTTTGTTATTCACCTCATGTCCTAAACGAAGTGAGCGTAGTCGCCAGTTGACAAGGTCTAAAAAGTTGAAAAGCCAAGAGTTTTTTCCACTAAAATACATTGGTATTACCGGTACTTTGGCTCTTTGTATTAGTTTGATCACAGAAGATTGCCATTCTCTGTCTTCTACTTCCATTTTGCCACCTCTTACCTTTGTTTTAGAAACAGCCCCAGCAGGGAAAAAGCCAAGAGCATGTCCGTTTTTTAGGTGTTCGATGGATTGTTTTACGCCCTCGAAGCTAGATTTGTTGGCAAGTTTTCCACTTTCGTAAGGGTTTACCACTATGAAATTCATCGCCATGGTGTCTATCATTCCTAGAATAAAGTTGACCATCATCTTATAGTCGGGGCGTTGTGTGGCAAGGATGTCGATGGCGGCAATGCCGTCGATGTGGCCATAAGCATGATTGGAGACCGTGATGAAAGGTTGTCCTTCAAATTGATTGATGACCTCCAGATTTTCTACAACAATATTGATGCCGGCTGTTTGTAGCAAGTGATGGCAAAATTCAGGACCTTCTAAGTGTTTGGATGTATCATAAATTTTGTTGACTTTGTTTAAACCAGTTAGGCTCATTGCCAACTTGATGATCATTTTACCAAACCCTCCCCTTAGTTTGGGTACTTTGGTTTGAATTTCTTCTATGCTGATTAATTTTTCTTTCATGCTTTGTTTCTAGAAAATGAAGTTGCAAATATCGTGAAAAACAATTGAAGCTCAAAAAAGATTATTCTTCCTTCAGCTCCACTACTTCCAAATCTTTGATGTCTTTGCCATCTATGGTGAAACAAATAAGGGTGCGTACGGTGTGAAATCCATAATTGCCTGCCGCTCCGGGATTGATGTGTAGGCAGTTGTATTTCCGATCATACATCACTTTCAGGATGTGAGAGTGTCCACTGATGAATAGTTTGGGTGGGCGAATATCCATAATGGTTTTCACCTTTGGCACGTATTTTCCCGGATAACCCCCGATGTGCGTCATTAATACATCGACGCCTTCCATTTCGAATCGTAAAAACTCGGGATAAGCAGAACGTAAATCTTGACCGTCTATATTTCCATATACAGCCCTGAAGGGCTTGAAGGCCTCAAATCTTTCGGCAAGCTCCATTGATCCTATGTCGCCGGCATGCCATATTTCGTCGCACTGATCAAAATATTTTTTATATCGTTCGTCCCACCAACTGTGGGTGTCGGAGAGTAGTCCTATTCTTTTCATGCTTATTATATTATAGGATGTTGATGCAAATAATAAAGCCTAAAGATAGGAAAAAAGTACTCATGGAGGTGTATTTCAGATAAGGGTCTAGTGCTTTGTCTTCTCTGTTTTTGTAGATTGAAATCAGAATTTTGAACAATGGGATAAATAAAATTAAATAGATCCAATGATGCCATTCTGAGGTGTATATTATATTATATAGTACAAAGCAAAGGAAAGCTCCCAAAGTGAGGAAGGCATGATAGTGCTTTGCTCCCTGATAGCCAAACTTGATCGCCAGCGTGATTTTGCCGGAGTTCTCGTCGTTTGCTCTGTCGCGCATATTATTGACATTCAGTACGGCAGCTGTTAGTAATCCTAGTCCGATAGCCGGCAACCATGGTTTAAACTCTAATGTATGTGTGTGTAGGAAGTAAGTTCCCACAACAGCAACCAAACCAAAAAATATGAACGAAAAGATATCGCCCAACGCTTTGTATCCATACGGATTATCTCCCGAGGTATATTTGATCGCAGCAACGATGGATGCTCCACCCAATAGTACAAAGAGTATCATGTAGATGGGGTTCATGAATTGTAGTGCCAAATAAATAAGAGCTAAGCCCACTATAGATGCTATTATGATGGTGAAAAGGATACCCATTTTCATTTCTTTGGGACTGATGGCGCCACTTTGTACGGTTCGAGTGGGCCCAAGGCGTTCGCCTGTGGTGTCGGTTCCGTGTTGATAGTCGCCCAAATCGTTAGCCAAATTGGATAACAATTGGAGGATGATGGCAATAGCGATCGTCAAAATGAACACCGCAAAGCTAAATTTATTGCCAACAGCACTAAATGTGTCAGTATTATATGCCAACCCACTCCCACAGAGCGCAGTGGCGGCAGCCAGGAATAATGTACGGGGGCGTAAGGCTGATACCCAATGGTTTAATTTTGTCATAATGTTATTTGCTGTACAAATATACAGGGATTTTGCTAAACAAAAAGAAAGTATTTTTTAATATTTATGTTATTCTTTCTATAAATCTTTCATTAAGAGTGTTAAGCTGATGCAATTTATTACTAAATTTGTGGTTATAATATTAATAACGTTTGATCAGGAGTAGAGATTTTAAGAAAGACCATGCTAACTGTTGAAAAAATAGGGGGAACATCAATGTCCCAATTCAAGGATGTCCTTGAAAATATCATTATTGGAAAAAGAAAACCAGAAGACCTGTATAATAGAATCTTTGTGGTGTCGGCATATAATAATGTAACCAACTGGTTGTTGGAACACAAGAAAACCGGAGAACCGGGTGTGTACGTACAATTCTTAGAGAATGGAGATTATAGCACAGGGCTAGATAGCTTGTGCCAACGATTACTATTGATCAATAAAAGCTTTAAAGAAATCGGTTTAGACCTGAAAGAGGCAGAAGAGTTTATAACCTTCAGAATTGGACAAGCAAAAATGATGCTCAGAAGCCTAAGCAATGTTTTGGCTTCGGGATATGTCAATTCAGAGGATATTTGCTTAGCTGCTAGAGAAATATTAGCCTCAATTGGTGAAGCACATTCGGCATGGAACTCTGTGAATATCTTGGTCAACAACGGCATCACGGCACGCTTTATCGACTTGTGTGGATTCAACGATTCGCAACCGATCACTATCGACGAGCGTATCCACAGAGCTTTTAGTGGTATCGACTTCTCTAAAGTGTTGTGTGTGGCTACCGGTTACACCAAAGGGGTAGAGGGGATTATGAGAGCTTTCGATAGAGGCTATACTGAGGTGACATTTAGTAAGATAGCTGTGGAAGTAAAGGCGCAAGAGGCCATTATTCATAAAGAATATCACTTGTCGAGCGCCGATCCTAATATTGTGGGTGTGGATAAGACCGTGCCAGTGGGACGTACCAATTTTATTGTTGCCGATCAGTTGGCCGATATTGGGATGGAGGCTATTCATCCTAAAGCAGCCAAGCCACTAGAGTTGGCAAATATAGATATTAGAATAAAAAATACATTTGAACCAGAGCATCCAGGGACATTGATCACTAAAGATTATGTGTCTAAAATACCTAAAATAGAAATCGTTTCGGGAACAAGTAATGTGATTGCCATAGAGGTGCACGACCCTATGATGGTTGGTGAGGTAGGGTTTGACCTGCGCATCATGAAGATATTCCACGAAATAGGAGTGAGTTATATTCTGAAATCTACCAATGCCAACTCCATTACGATGGTGGTTTGGGATAACTATAAAGCACGCGAGCTGGTTGGTAGGCTAGAAAAAGATTTCTATGAGGTACGTACCGAACGTGTGGCTCTTGTTTGTGTAATGGGTTCTAACATTGCAATGCCCGGATTCTTGTACAAAGCTGCCAAGGCGTTGTATGATAATGGAATCAATGTGGAAAGTTTTGGGCAGTCGCTCCGCCAAGTGAATATGCAGTTTGTGATCAGACGCGAATATTACAAATTGGCAGTCCAAGTTCTTAACGAAGAACTGTGCGTAGAGTAGGATGACGAGCGAGCAAAATGCTTTTTTAGCAATATAATTGTGCAAAAAGATTTTTAATTCTATTTTTGTATTGTAGACTAGCATTTTGTTAGACGAAGATTGAATTTAATACCAGTTTCCAATAAGTACTATAATGCCATTTGTGTAGTCCATTGCTACACCGAAGGGGTTAGATAGGCATAAGGATTATAGTATATTCATTAAAGATCTTCAGGTGAAAAGAAATACTCTGTTTTTCAGAAAAGACAGTATATGTGTTTTGTAGTCATTAAAAAACTTTAATTAGTCTTTGAAAAATAAAAGGGTATTGTATATTTGCAAACTGTGCCTTGCAAAATAGGATGGCTTATGCCAAAAAACAGTTTGTTTGAATGAAATAATGTGAAGCGAAATTGCTGATTGTGGTCGAAAAAAACTTAGCCAGATTCAGAATGAAAAAATAAAAAAAACAAAAAATTAAAATTAAATTCACTAAACTAAAATTATTATTTTATTATCACTATGGGAACTAAAACTCAACAAAAACCAAGATCTAAGGGCATCTCAGCCGCACTTGTAATTGTAGGTTGTGCTATCGTTGCGCATTTGTTTTTCTATTTCTGGTGTGGACTTGGACACCCTGAAGGATTTGGTATCACAGACCCAAACCACGCACTATCTCACTTTAATGAGCTAGGTCGTCCAGCCAAAGGGGATACATTCGGAACACTATATGAAGGAGGTTTCGTTATTCCTATCGTTATCACATTGTTGCTAACAGTTTTCACTCTTTCTATCGAAAGACTATTTGCTCTTGGTAGAGCTGATGGAAAAGGAAACACAGCTAAATTTATCCTTGAAGCTAAAAATAAACTTGATTCAGGAGATATCGAAGGTGCTTCAAAACTTTGTGATGCACAAAAAGGTTCTGTAGCTAACATCCTTAAAGCAGGTCTTCTAAGATACGAAGATGTTCAAAAATTGAGCGTTTCGAATGCTGAAAAATCTGTTATGATCCAAGACGAGATCGACGAAGCTACAACACTAGAACTTCCATATCTACAACAAAATTTACCAGTTATTGCTGCTATTTCATCACTGGGAACACTATTCGGACTATTAGGAACGGTACTTGGTATGATCAAGTCGTTCGGTGCGATGGGTGAGGAAGGTGCTCCAGACTCTGCTGCTCTTGCTGTGGGTATTTCTGAGGCCCTTATGAATACTGCGATGGGTATTGGTACTGGTGCTGCTGCAATTATCTCTTATTCTTATTTCTCAGGACGAGTTGAAGATATTACTAATGCCGTTAACGAAGTTGGTTTTGCAATAGGTCAAACTTATACAAAAAATCACGGAGGTTTAGGTAAAGCTTGATTGCCTTAACAAAGGTTAAAAAAGCATTTGCTTTGTGGAATTGATAATCGATTCTACTCAATAAAGTAAATTAGTAATAAACTATTATGGGAAAAAAAGAAAAAAAAGTAAAAAAGCATGACACCTTCATCGACATGACGGCGATGAGTGACATGACTGTGCTTTTGCTTACTTTCTTCATGCTTACAGCAACTTTCCTACCTCTTGAACCAGTACAAGTAAATGCGCCGGGTTCAGTTTCGCCAACAATGGTGCCAGAGTTGAATTCAATGACTATATTGATTGATCCATCTGGAAAAACTTACTTCAATATGAGTAATGTTACCACTGAAGAAAAAGAACAAAAAGGTGAGGTGCTATTGAGAGTAGGGCAGCAATATGGTGTGCCATTTACAGAAAAGCAAGTAGAGACATTCAAAAATGATGTGACTCACGTAGGAGTGCCTATCAAAATGATGCCTGCTTTTCTAGACATGGACGCTAGCCTACGTGGAGAAGAAATAAGAAAGCATGGTGTGCCGATGGACAGTACAGACAACCAACTTGCTATGTGGGTTAGAGTTGCTCGTAGTGTCGGAGGAAAAGATATGACACTAGCACTGAAAGCAGATAGAGCAACAGAATTTCCGAAAGTAGACAAGGTTATGAAACTGCTTGTGGACATTAAAGAAGCTAGATATGCTTTAGTAACATCTCTAAGAGGAATGCCAGAAGGCTTTTAATTAATAATCATTAATTTTTAAAGAAAAAAGTATATGGCAAGTATAGATACAGGAGGAGGCGGAGGCAAAAAAGGCCAACCGAAGAGGATTAATACTAGAGTAGACTTTACACCGATGGTGGACATGAACATGTTACTTTTGACATTCTTCATGTTTTGTACAACTCTTAGTAAACCTCAGGTTTTGCCACTTGCGATGCCGGTGCCTGATGATAAAATTGTAGAAAAAAATGAACCTGCTGATACCAAAGCTTCACAAGCTTTGACTATAATATTGGCTGGTGGAAATAAGGTATATTATTACAAAGGGATTCCTGACTATAATGATTATACCACATTGGTAGAAACAACTTACGCTAATGATCAAGATAATGGCTTCCGTCAAGTGTTGATAGATGGAAATGCTAAAATCATCGATAAGATGCGTGAATTGAGAAAGAACAAAGATAAACATACCACTGCAGGAGCTTTTGAAGAAGCTGCTAAAGAAATCAAGAAAGATAAAGATGGACAAGTGGTAGTTATCAAACCTCTCCCTGAGTCAACTTATGAGAATCTTGTAGATGCTCTTGATGAGATGGCTATATGTAGTATTGGTAGATATGCGGTTGTTGATCCGGGTGATGCAGAAGACTTTTTGTTAGCTAACTACTTTTCAAAAGGTGAACACGGACGATCAGTTACAGCTCCTAAATAATAAATCACAAAAGAAAAAGTAATTATGGCAGACATTAAATTAAATTCTCAATTGTGGTGTGACTTAGTCTTTGCAGACAAAAATAAGTCATACGGAGCATACAAATTGCGTCAATCGTCTTCTAAGAGACACATTTATGCATTCGTTGCAACATTGATCATTGCTATTTTAGCAGCTGTGATCCCTATGTTGGTTAGCGAGGTGAAGAAGCTCAGAGCAGCAAATGCTACTGAAGCCATTGACCAAGTGCTTGAAATGTCTCAATTGGACATCGAAGAGCAAGTTCCTGAAGAAAACATTATCAAGGAAGCAGCAGCACCGCCACCACCACCATTGAAGTCGACAGTGCGTTTCGTTCCTCCTATCATTGCTCCTGACGAAGAAGTAGCGGATGATGTAGAGGTGCATACACAAGAAGACTTGTTGGCATCTAGAGAACAAATCTCTATTGCTGACGTGATCGGTGACGATGATGAGCATGGTATTGATATTGCAGAGCTTGAAGATCAAAAAGTGAAGATTGAGGAAGCTCCAAAAGTATTCGAAATAGTAGAACAAATGCCTTCGTTCCCTGGTGGACAGGAGGAGATGATGAAATGGATCAGTAGCAATCTGAACTATCCGGTTGACGCTCAAGAGCGTGGGGTAACAGGGCGTGTTGTTATTCGTTTCGTTGTAACAAAAACTGGTTCTGTGGAAGATATACAAGTACTACGTGGTATCGACCCATCTTGTGACCGTGAAGCTACTCGCGTTGTGAAAGCGATGCCTAAGTGGAATCCGGGTAGACAAAATGGTGAGGCCGTAGCAGTTTACTTCAACCTTCCAATACTATTCCGTTTGAAACAATAGTCTTTTCAGTCTTATGTTTTATACATATGACGAATGATAAATAACTAAAAGAAGAGAAGATGAGAAACACATCTTCTCTTCTTTGTCAATAAACAATAATAATTAAAGTTATGAGTGATAATAAACAACCCTCGCTAAAATGGATATGGAGTGTCTTAATGGTACTCATCTATCTGTCAGTGGCTATCTTGCTCGTCTTTACTCCATTTTTTGATCACGTACCCCTCATCGGACGTGTGGGGATGGGGGCACTCTTCTTCTTTTATGGAATATTTAGAGCTTATAGAGTTTGGAAAACTTTTTAATTACTATATTTATGGAATTAAATTCTAAAGACACTCTATCAAGTAGTGGCAAGATATCTTATCTTTGTCTTTAAATTATAGGATATAACATTACATATGAAAAAACTGAATATTTTTTACTTTTGCTTATTAATTTCCTTGATGGTGCTTTCGGCATGTAGTCAAAGTGGAAATGTAAAGAGACGTACAGATACCCCAACTTCAGGTGTTGCTCGTATTGTGGTCGATGAGTGTTTGGCCCCTATCATTCAGCAGCAAATTGATGTTTTTCAAGGTACTTATCCTGCTGCCACTATTGTGCCTATATACACAAACGAAAAAGAAGCATACCAGATCTTGGAAGATGATAGTGTGCGAGTTATTATTGGAACTCGAAAACTTTCAGCCTCTGAAGAGCAGAAGGTGGATAAAAGGAGGCAACGATTGCTTCAACAACGGTTGGC
The DNA here is from genome assembly GCA_937995835.1 of uncultured Dysgonomonas sp. Taxonomy (GTDB): domain Bacteria; phylum Bacteroidota; class Bacteroidia; order Bacteroidales; family Dysgonomonadaceae; genus Dysgonomonas. The sequence continues at coordinate 158,121 of CALKIV010000025.1, forward strand.
CATTGATGGGGTAGCACTTATTGTAAATAAGAATAACAATGACACACTGATAACAGTAGAGAATGTTAAAAAAATAATGACTGGAGAAATTCGTAGCTGGAAACAGTTGGACGAAAACTCTAAGTTAGGTGATATTACAGTCGTTTTCGATAGCCCAAACTCTAGTACAGCTAGGTTTATCAGCGATTCAATTATTCACAGGCAACCTTTCGGTGAGCATGTTAGATCTATGTCTAGCGATACCGTGAGGTCTGAAAGTATAAAAATAATGACTCCCAATCAGATGGTTGTGGATTATGTACAGCAAAATAAAGGAGCTCTAGGAGTGGTGGGTGTCAATTGGGTGAGTAATCCCGCTGACAGCACAGGCCTGAGTTTCTCGCCTAAGGTAAATGTTATGTCAGTGGGCACTGGTGAAGTTGTAGACGGGAAGGCGTCACATTACAAACCTTTTCCTGCATTCTTGAAAATGGGAGTATACCCATTGAATAGAAATGTTTATATAATTATAACAGATAGCCGAGGCGGTTTGCCATCAGGATTTGTTAGCTTTGCAGCTGGAGAAATAGGACAAAGAATTATTTTCAAATCAGGACTGTTTCCAGCAACAATCCCCACTCGTGTGGTTAGTGTAAAGCCAATGAGTGAGTTATAAGAATGATGAGAAGAAAAAGAATATATAAATAAAAAATAAATATATAATAAACCATGAAAATTATAAAACTGATAGGATTTTCTCTGCTTAGTTTTCTGCTAAGTACTTCTTTGTTTGCTAACGAAAAAAATCATGGCATTGATATGCTGAGATTAGGGGAGTATGACTTAGCAAAGCAGTTTTTTACTAAGAATTTAGGTCAAGACAAAGCCAAGGCACTTTATTATATTGGAGAAGCCGAGTGGGAGCAAGGACGTAAAGCTGAGGCTGCAGCAAAATACAATGAAGCCTTTTCTGCTGATGCAGAGTCTCTATATGGACAGCTAGGAGTTGCAAAATCAAATCTGAAAACTGATCCTAAAGAAGCTAAAAAAGCATTGGAAAACATCTATAAGAAAAACAAAAAAGATGTAGCATTAGTGCTAGAGGTGGCTAAAGCGTTTTATGATAACGATATGGAAGAAGACGGGGATAAGGCAGTGAGCGAAGCTAGAAAAAGCAATAGCAAATCTCCATTGATCTATATCTTGTTAGGAGATCGCGAGTTGAAGAAAGGAAAAGCTGGAGATGCTGCCATGCAGTATGATCAAGCAATCAGCTTTGATCCACAAAACACATTGGCACTGATCAAAGCAGGTAAAGTATATGAAAATATCAATCCAGACGTAGCGTCTACTATGTTTAAAAGAGCATCAGAAGTAGATCCTGGCAATAGATTGGTAAACAGATGTTTGGCTAAGGTTTACTCTCAAAATGGACGTTACGCACAGGCTTCTAAGATTTATGCAGACTATTTCCTTGGTGGAGATTTCAACTTAGAAGATATTAGATACTTCTCTACCGCTTTATATTTCAGCAAAAATTATCCAGAAGCTAGAGAAATCTTGAATCTTGGAATCGAAAGAGATAAAGACAACTTTGTGTTCAATCGTTTATTGATGGATACTGAGCTTCAATTGAAGAATATTGACAATGGATTGGCTGTTGGAGAACGTTTCTTCAAGTTGCGTGATGCTAAAGATGGAGGTTATCTTGACGAAGATTATATCACTTATGGTAATCTTTTGGCAGAAGCAGGTAGACGTGAAGATGCTGTAGAGGCTTTCAATAAAGCAGTTGAAATGAATCCTAACAATGTGGAGCTTTTCAAGAGACTTGCAGCTACAATGTCTTCGGAGAAACTGTATGAAGATGCTGCTAACTTCCAACACAAGTATGTGAAAGCTGTAGAGGATGCCGATGCAACTGAATACTATCAGCTAGGTAGATACTATCAATCGGCTGCAGCTGCCATCAGAGACACTATTCCTGAAGCATTGGAGAAGAGAGAGAATCTATTTAAAGAGGCTGATGTTGCATTCAAAGTGTTGACAGAAAAAAGACCGGATAACTATCTTGGATACTTTATGCGTGCAGGGGTTAACTCAATGCTTGACCCACAACTTAAAGAAGGTTTAGCAAAACCTTTCTATGAGAAAACTTTAGAATTGATTACCGAAGCTGGAGAAATGGAGCAACGTCAAAGTATTGTGTTGACAGTTTACGAATATTTGGCTGTATTCAATTTCTATAACTTTGCAGATACTAACTCGCCAGAAGCTAAGGCTAAAGCGATGGAATATTGTGACCTTTACTTGGCCATCAATCCAGAAAAAGAATCTGTAAAGACCTTAAAAGAGGCTTTGATGCAATGATGAACTGAAAAGTTAAAAACAGATAATAAGAAGGGGGATTAGTTGCTAATCCCCTTTTTTTATTTAAAAACTTAGCTTGAAAGATAAATAAGCAGTATCTTTGCAAAATAATTTGTGGAAGGATTTGTGATTGATTGCAACCACGTTAAAAAAGTGCTAAAATGTTAAAACAATATCATTCTGGTCATCCTTCTAAGTTTTTCACAGTATAAAACATTCATTATGAGTTATTTATTTACATCAGAATCAGTCTCAGAAGGACATCCGGATAAGATCGCAGATCAAATCTCGGATGCTTTGTTGGATGAGTTCTTAGCTTATGACAAGGACTCAAAAGTGGCTTGTGAAACATTGGTAACAACAGGTCAGGTTGTGCTTGCTGGAGAAGTTAAATCTAAAGCTTACATCGACATTCCGGAAACGGCAAGGCGAGTAATTGAAAACATTGGTTACACCAAAAGCGAGTACCAATTTGAAGCTAAATCTTGTGGAGTGCTATCTGCTATCCACGAGCAATCGGAAGATATCAACCGAGGTGTAGACGGTAAGGCAGATCCTATGGATCAGGGAGCTGGCGACCAAGGGATGATGTTCGGGTATGCAACCAACGAAACCGAAAACTTCATGCCCCTGTCATTAGACTTGTCACATGCAATATTGCAAGAGCTTGCAGCTATTCGAAAGAATGAGCTTGAGCTGATGCCTTATCTGCGTCCGGATGCTAAGTCGCAAGTGACTATCGAATATTCGGATGACAACCAACCGTTGCGCATTGATACCATTGTGGTATCTACTCAGCACGATGACTTTGCTGATGATGCAACAATGCAAGCGAAGATTAAAGAAGACGTAATTAAGATATTAATTCCTAGAGTGATGCACAGGTATGACAATAGGAAAAATGTAATAAGCTTATTTACAGATGATATTATATATCATGTAAACCCTACTGGTCGATTTGTGATCGGTGGACCTCATGGAGATACAGGATTGACCGGAAGAAAAATCATTGTGGATACATACGGAGGTAAAGGAGCTCACGGAGGTGGTGCATTCTCAGGAAAAGACCCTTCCAAAGTGGACAGATCGGCCGCATATGCTGCACGTCATATTGCTAAAAACCTTGTGGCTGCAGGTGTGTCTTCAGAAGTATTAGTTCAAGTTTCGTATGCCATAGGTGTTGCTAAACCCATGAATATCTATGTAGATACTTATGGAAAAGGAAAAGTGGGCAAAACAGACGGAGAGATAGCAAAAGTAGTAGAAAAACTATTCGATATGCGCCCTAAGGCAATAGAGGATAGATTGAGACTAAGAAATCCTATCTACGCTGAGACTGCTGCCTATGGACACATGGGGCGTGAACCTCAAGTGGTGGAAAAACACTTTAGCTCGCGTTACAATCTTAAAGGAATAACCTGTAAAGTAGAGTTATTTACTTGGGAGAAACTTGATTACGTAGAAAAGATAAAGAAAGAATTTGGACTGTAAAATGACATTTAACTCTTCTGATTCAGTTTGCAAATAACCTGTTATCAGAAATGTTAATTTGCCAAGAATAGTCATTTAAATTGAGGAGGCAGACTTCATTGCTTAATAAGTCAAAAGATATACACACAAACGCAGAAGTATCAGATTCAATAAGATTTGGGTTAGATACGATACAAACGGGATCGCTTTCTAGGGCTACAGAGCAGACTTCGTCTGATTCTTCTGTGCGACAAAAAGAGGATACTGTGGCGGTTGTGGCGTCTATGAGACAGAGAAGGGATACAGTGAAGAAAACAGCTCAAGTGGTTGCTCCTGATACTTTGAGAAGCAGGCCAAGAGCGATTGCCGAGCCGATTGTGGCATCTAATATAGAACCAACTACAATAGCCATTGATCAGAGCTTACTGGACACAGTAGCTCTGAAAATGGATACCGTAATGTTAACCAATACAGCTGTGGATACACTCTCAGTAAGTCATACGAGTTATGCTTCCAATAAGGAAGGAATGGCGTTGCCTGAGATGCTGCATCGCTCAGATGGTATCTTTTGCTTATTGCTGTTTTGTTTCTTTATCGTTGCTCATATATATAATGGAGGTCTAGGCTTTATAAAAGAAAATATAATGTTAGCATTTTCTCCTCAAAAAGCAGAAAAATTAGATTCACAATCCTTGCCAACGACGCGCGAGAATGTGTATTCGTATTTTCTCGTTTTTCAGGCTGTCATGCTGATATCTATATCTATATACGAAGGCTTGGAGAGATTTACAAATTTGACAAGTGTGGGCGGTAAAGCGCCATTTGTGCATATTGGTACCTTTGTTGTCTTAATTTCTGTGTTCATTTTGCTAAAGTTGACATTGAACAGAGTGGTGGGCTATATTTTCGATTTAGGAGGTAAAATGGTACTTTGGAATAAAGTTTATCTACTGTTAATCAGTATGCTAGGGATATTGTGCTTCTTGCCAACCCTCTTGCTGGTTTATTCCAATTGGTGGCATGGAGCTATAATAGGCTTCTCGCTACTTTTATTTGCCATTATGCAGATAGTATTGATATTGAGGTTGATTGCCTACTTTTATAGTCAGAGATATGGCGTATTGTCTTTAGTCGCTTATCTGCTTACAGTAGAAATTCTACCATACATATATTTAGGCTTAGGATTATTTTATTTTTATCAGATAGATATTTTTAATACAATATGAAGATGAAGGTTAAGAAGATTTTGATTTCGCAACCAGCTCCCGAAACAGGTAAATCTCCGTATTATGAAATTGCGGAAAAGTATGACTTGGTATTAGATTTTCATCCGTTTATTCGTGTAGAAAGACTTGATACCAAAGAGTTTAAACAGCAAAAAATTAATATTTTAGATTTTACTGCCATTGTTTTTACGGCACGAACAGCGGTTGACCATTTCTTTTATTTATGTGAAGAAATGAAGATTATTGTTCCTGACACGATGATGTATTTCTGTACATCAGAATCAGTAGCACTATATTTGCAAAAGTATACCGTATATAGAAAAAGAAAGATTTTCTTTGGGGCTAATGGCAAGATGGAAGGCTTGGAGAGCTTCTTTGACAAACACAAGAAGGAAAAGTTTTTAGTTCCTGTTTCAGAAACCCATGTGGCTAGTATCACAGAGGTTTTGGACAAGAAGAAACTGAATTTCAATAAAGCCATAATGTACAAAACAGTGAGCAATGCGATAACTGAAGAGGCTATCATGTCCTACGACATGTTGGTGTTCTTTAGCCCGTCGGGAATAGCTTCATTATTTGAGAATGCTCCTGGATTTAAACAAGAAACCAGAGCTATTGGATGTTTTGGTGCATCGACAGCCAAAGCAGTAACAGATGCAGGATTAGAGTTGAATTGTCAGGCTCCACAGCCCGAATTTCCATCGATGACTGCTGCTCTCGAATCTTTTATTAAAGACAATCATAAGAAGAAATAATAAGACTTCTATATATAGAAATAAGAGAGCTTAACACATTAAGGGTTAGGCTCTTTTTGTTAGAATATAAAGATAAGATTAATTGCATGTTTTTAGAAGTAGAACACTTGGGGAAGGTGAAATTGATACCAAATGCGAGAGCGAGGCGAGTCATTATTCGTTTCCGTGATGGTGAATTTCAAGTAACACATCCTACTGTGATGAAACTTGCTGCTATAGAGGAATTACTTCTTGAAAAGTCTACTAAGTTGTTGACACTAAAGGGGAATACTCAGCATGATTTAACTTTTACAGAAGACACTCAGTTTGCTACTCACACTTTTGAATTACGCTTAACTAAAAGTGATCTGCAAGGGGTGTATCCTACCTTGAAAGATGGAATATTGCAGATAAGTTTTCCTTCATATTATGACCTTAAATCAAAAGAAAATCAGTCTTATATCCGATCAATAATTGAGTCTTGTTGTCGATCTGAAGCCAAGCGAGTTTTGCCCGATATGGTGCGAGAGTTGGCTAAGTTGTATGGCTTTAAAGTTTCGGAAATTAAAATCAACAAAAGCCGTAGTAGATGGGGAAGTTGCTCCATCGAAAAAAATATCAATCTATCTTATTTTTGTATGATGTTGCCAAACGAGTTGATCGAACTCATCATTTTACACGAACTCTGCCACACCGTAGAAATGAATCATGGTGAACGGTTTTGGGCATTGCTAGATAAGGTTACTCATGGAAAGTCTAAAGAGTTAACAAAACAGTTAAGAGACTTTAGGCTGCGTTGGTAAGATGTCAATCAAGTGCACTACTATCGAAGCTCAAAGGAAGTAAGTCTTTGATTGAACTAGCTTCATACACAATATCTTTGCTACACATGAATATCTTTATAGGACTCTTTTGTTTGCTTTCCATTTCTGCGATAACTTGTCTGCACGATCCACAAGGAGTACATACGCTTTTCACAAAATCTCCCTGATAGTGTGCAATGATAGCTATAGCCTTAACAGTGTTGTTAGGGTAGGAGGAATTGCTGTAAAATAAGGCTGTGCGCTCTGCACATAGTCCTGAAGGGTAGGCCGCATTTTCTTGATTGCTTCCACTGACGATTTTGCCATCATCTAACAATACGGCTGCACCTACGGCATATTTGGAATACGGTGAGTAAGCATTTTGAGTGATTTCTTTCGCCTTTGCAATGAGATTTTTTATTTCCTCATTGCTTTTATCTATCTCGTAAACTTGTATCTTTGTTGTAATTATTAGATCTTTCATCTTGCTAAACTTGTTATAACAAGTGCAAATGTAATCATATTTCTATGAATAAATTTTATATCCACCTGATTAAGGCGCAAAAGGTTTTAATCCTATTCTTAGTGTTATCAGCAATGTCTATCAATGTTGTTAATGCGCAAGCAAAGCGAAATAAAACGTATGAAACATATATCGATAAGTATAATTCAGTGGCAGTAGACCACATGAAAAAGTATAAGATTCCGGCCAGTATAACCTTAGCTCAAGGCCTGCTGGAGTCCGGTGCGGGGCTAAGTAGTTTGGCTTCGGAAGGTAACAACCACTTTGGTATCAAATGCCACTCTGATTGGAAAGGTGCAACCATGCGCAAGGATGATGATAGACGTAACGAGTGTTTCAGAAAATATAAGAAAGTGGAGGATTCGTATCACGATCACTCGCTTTTCTTAACAGAACGCAGCAGGTATAGTTTTCTTTTCAATTTGCAAATTACTGACTACAGAGGCTGGGCGAGGGGCTTGCAGCAGGCTGGATATGCCACTGATAAGGCTTATGCTAACAAATTGATCAAGATAATTGACGATTATGAGTTGTATAAGTACGACTCAGGGAAGAAAAAAGGCAAAGATAAACCGTCTAATGACAAGTTCCAAGGCGATGGATGGTCGGTAGAGTCTATGTCGCCCCCTCCTGCAATGACGAGCAAGCATACTCCCTATAAAACACATGGTTTGATTTATGTGATTGCCGTTAGTGGTGATACTTACGAGTCGATTGCCGATGAATTTAAATTCAAGGCTAAGGACTTGTATAAATACAACGAAGTTCCAAAAGGTTATCCTTTGGCAAAGGGAGATTTAGTCTACTTCCAAAATAAAAAGAACAAGGCAGATACTCCTTATTATGAGCATGTTGTTAAAGTAGGGGAGTCGATGCATAGTATTGCACAACAGTATGGTGTGAAAATAAAAAATCTGTATCGAATGAACAAAAGAGATTATGAGTATGTTCCAACAGAAGGAGATATCTTAAAATTAAGATAATTTTTGTAATTAAATGTTATATATTTTTCAGAAATGATGAAACGATTATTTTTAATAGCAACACTATTTCTTTCTGCATTTTCCTTATTTGCAGATGATAAGGAAGAACTAGTAGACGGAAAGTTTAAAGTCTCAGGAGTATCAGGACTTAACATTTCTCAAACACAACTTAACAATTGGGCTGCCGGGGGTGAAAACTCTGTTGCAGGAACAGTATATTTGAACGGGAAGGCTGTGCGAAAAAGTGGTAATTGGTTGTGGACTACTAATCTAGCCCTTGAGTATGGTTTGACCAAACTAAAAACCCAAGGAGTGCGCAAAGTAGGTGATAAGATTGACTTCTCCACACAAATGGGGTATAAAGCAACTGATAAGTTGTATTATACTGCAATGGCAGATTTCAAATCACAATTTGCCAAGGGATATAACTATAAAAATGATACAAAAGGGCCTTACATCTCTAAGTTTTTAGCTCCGGGATATTCAAATGTGTCAATAGGTCTCGACTATAGACCAAAAGATTTCTTTAGTCTTTATTTCTCGCCAGTGGCTAGCAAAATGACCTTTGTGACAGACAAAGAACTGTCGGATAGAGGTGAATTTGGTGTAGACCCAGGAGATAAGTTCAGAGTTGAGTTTGGTACATATCTAAAAGCTCGTTTCGAAAAAGAACTTGTCAAGAATGTGAAAGTGATCTCTACTGCCGATTTCTTTACAGCTTATAGCAAAGATTTTGGAAATGTGGATATTAACTGGGATTTATTGATCAGTATGAAGGTGAATAAATTCCTTTCGGCAAACATCAACACCACATTGAAGTATGATGATGATGTGAAATCGATTGACAAGAACGGGAACAAAAGAGGACCAAAAGTGCAATTCAAAGAAGTTTTAGGCGTAGGATTTGCTTATAATTTCTAATTGATATCTGTTTTAGACTAACTCAGAAGCTGAGTTAAAAATCAGACAAATTTTTGCAGGCATAATTTAATTGTAGTATTTTTATCGGAAATAATTCAATTAAATTGTGCCTTTATGATGAATAAATATTTGTTGTTGGCTTTTCTGCTTCTAGGAAACCTAGTAGCAGTGCAGGCTCAGGAAGACGATAGTAAATATCTCAAAGGAGCTGTGCCCCTTGTGGATGGACGAGTTGTGATGACTAGAGATGTGTTGTTTACATCCAACAGTAATCTCTCCAAAAAGAAAATGTTTGCCTTGATAGAAGAGTGGGCAAATAAAGAATACACCAGCAATGAGGAAGGCATAATCAAAAGAGTGCTAGTGACAAGTGCCGAAGAGGGCTATGTGGCTTGTCAAGGAGATGACTATTTAGTGTTTAAGTCTGCTGCACTTGTTTTGGATAGGGCAAAGATATACTATCAGCTGATTGTTAGAGCTGAAGATAACGGGGCTACACTGGAATTTAAGAATATAAAGTACGACTATCAAGATTATAAAAAGACGGTTTCTGCTGAAGAAATGATAACTGACGAATATGCTCTAAACAAGCAAGAGACGAAGTTGAACCGTTATTATGATAAGTTTAGAACGTTTTCGATAGATCACATTGATGGTGTAACAGAAAATTTGAGAAACTTTTTAGCCAATAAGATCAGCAATGGCGGTGAAGCTGCTGTGCAGACTGTTGCGGTATCTAGTGTTGCTCCTGCAACTGATAAGCCAAAAGCGAGTGGTGAAGTGATCACAGCTGTGTCTGTCATCAAGCAAGAGACGATGGCTGACTTTAACTACAAACAAATGTCGCTAGAAGATTTATCTGACGATGTTGTGGCAATGTTTAAAGACAATTGGGCTTTGGTTGTTGCCAATGAAAAGGCGATGCCGGCAGCATGGAGTGGGCTCGGAAGTTTTGGAGGAAAACCAGTGGCAATGTCGGTTGTGAAGGATGATGCTAGCGCAGTAGAGACTTATACCATCTCATTCTTTACCCCTATTCATAAAAGTCAATTAGACAAAATAGCAAAAGGAGAAAAATCAAATCTAACATCTATTGTCGCACCATCGGGTGCAAAAGCGTTTGCTGAGGCATGGATGATAATCGAATGTAAAAAGGTTTTGGAACAACCCACCACAGATGCAATGTCTGACGGCATTCAATCTAGAAAATGGGCTGAAACCAATTTTAATAAGTTGTTTATGGGCGAGATTATTAATATCTGGGCCAGATAAGATATAAAAAACATGAGAAAAATTGCCTTAATAACAGGGGCTACTGCCGGTATAGGCCGTGCTATCGCCATTCGCTTGGCTGAAGAAAAGTTCGACCTAATTATCACCGGAAGGCGTGGTGAGCGCTTAAAAGAATTGAGACAAGAAATTGAAATCAATTACAAGGTCAGAGTTAAAGATTTGTGCTTCGATGTAACAAATTATAGCGAGGTGGAGCAGGCTTTGGCCAATCTACCCGAGACTTGGGCAAGAGTGGATGTGTTGATCAACAATGCAGGACTTGCAGTGGGATTGTCACCTATCTATGAAGGGGTGGTTGAAGACTGGGAGCGCATGATTGACACCAATATCAAGGGACTGCTATACGTTACAAGAGTGATCTCTCCAGGTATGGTAGCTCGTAAATCGGGGCATATCGTAAACCTCTCTTCCATTGCTGGCAAGGAGGTTTATCCTAAAGGAAACGTATACTGTGCTACTAAGCATGCTGTGACTGCGCTGAGCAAGGCTATGCGCATGGATATGCTGGAACATGGCATACGCGTGACGTTAGTGTGTCCGGGTGCTGTCAATACAGAATTCTCTACTGTGAGATTCAAAGGAGATAAAACAAAAGCTGATCAGGTCTACGAAGGTTTTACACCACTGATGGCAACAGATGTTGCCGAAGCTGTAGCTTATGCAGTGATGCAACCCAAGCATGTAGACATTCAAGATATAATGGTGATGCCAACCGCTCAGGCTGGCGGAGCTATGTTTCATAAAGAATGAGAGTAGATATCATAACGGTTCTTCCTGAGATGTTTTCAGGGGTGTTGGATACCTCTATTTTGAAGCGTGCTCAAGATAAAGCTTTGGTTGAGATTGTTGTGCATAACCTACGTGATTACTCGACAAATAAGCATCGAAGAGTTGATGATTATCCCTTCGGTGGAGAAGCCGGAATGGTGCTCCAAATAGAGCCGATTGATAATGCTATTTCTGCTCTTAAAGCGCAGCGAGAGTATGATGAAGTTATTTATACCTCTCCGGACGGCGAAGTTTTTGATCAAAAAAAAGCGAATCAAATGTCTACCTTGCAGAATATCATTATATTATGCGGGCATTATAAAGGAATAGATCACAGAGTTAGAGAGCATCTGATAACCCGAGAAATCTCTGTTGGCGACTATGTTCTGACAGGTGGCGAGCTGCCTGCAGCCATTATTACCGATGCAGTAGTCAGACTATTGCCCGGAGTGATAGGAGATGAGCAATCGGCACTTTCTGATTCCTTTCAGGACAATCTTTTGGCGCCACCAGTCTATACTCGTCCGGCAGTGTATAAAGGATGGGAAGTTCCTGAAATATTATTGTCAGGACATGAAGCTAAGATAGATGAATGGAAGCATCAGCAAGCATTAGAGCGAACGCTGCTCTTGCGTCCGGATATATTAAAAGAAAAGGAATAAGCAGAGGCTTATTCCTTTTTTATTTCGTAAACTTTTTCACTTACCAATACACCTCGTCGCGAGGAGCCTTTGTGGGCAATGCAATGAATATAAAAAACAGTGCATTCAATACACTTATGAGTATAAAGAAGAATGTTGGAATCAATGTGACTGTAAATGTAATCTGCTTTATAAGTTCAAGTGTAGAACAGATAATCAGACTACTAGTGATGATAGTGGTCATTATCATTACCGTAAGAGGAATATATACTGGCAAATTAGCATCTTGAGAACGTTTGACAATCAGGAAGATAGTCATTGTTAAATAAGCCAGACTGACTGCAAATAGAGGTAGCTGACCAGTTGAACTACTGCCCCCCAATATATTGTTACTACTGATAATCCAAATATAGATCAATCCCAAAAGTATTGCATATATTAGGTTGACCCCCATTAGTTTGAAGGTAAAGTTAATGCTCCCATACTTATTGTCATACTCTCTTTCATCATCAGGATTGGGCAGGCACGAAAGGATAATAACTGATATAAAGGCTAAAGCTATTAATGCATAAATCAGGATAGACAACTGATTGGCGATAATAGGATTGTCTTGCGCCAGATAGGTGTAAGTAAATGTGCTCCGTAGCATGCTGATGCTGATTGGAACTAAATATGTGCAGAGCCCTAACAACCATCTAACAGGATTGTTAAAGTGACCTTTTGTACGTTTGAAAGTGATAATGAATGAGGAGTACAAAACAATAGAGGCATAAGGTAAAAGAGGTAAGTAGCTAAGTGAGCTTAACACATTGTTGACCAGATAAAAACCACTGATGTGTTGTATTTCACCATTAAATGAAATGTTTTCAGACATAATGCTCACCAAGCTGTATATTGCTTGGTGGCTAGTTAGTGGAACAGTAGAGAACAAGAACAGCATGATCATTGCAAACCAATATTCTTGCCTTGTCAGTGTGCCGTTATGATTCAATAGAATGTTGACTACCCTATTCTCTTTGATTTGTTTTATAAGTTTGTCCATCTATTTTAGTCTGTTAAGTCTAGCGTCCATTTGCATAACTCTATTTCTCGCGAGTCGCCTGTGTGTTTACCTTTAGCATCCGACAGCTTCACTGCTTTATGATATTTGGCTTTAGGATTTACCTTCACATCTGTTAGTTTGATCACCATATTCAACGCCTTGGCGCCCACGTCATTGGTCAAGAATGTGCCAATTCCATACGTATCATGTACACGCCCAGCCACATGTTTTTTTATTTCTTTTACCAATTCTAGATTTAGTGAGTCGCTGAAAACCAATGTCTTAGATGTAGCGTCTATTCTCTTTTCTTGATAAAAACTGATCACTTTTTCTATAAATTCGAAAGGATCTCCACTGTCCCAGCGTACCCCATCAAACAGCTTAGCTTGCTTTTGGCTAAACGATTCGATGAACGAATCCGTCGTATAGGTGTCTGTCAGGCTTATTCCCAAGCTTCCTTGAAACACTTCTACCCATGCCTCCAAGGCTTTCATATTGGCCGCACGGTAGCCATAGACAGCTCCGTGATACATAAACCACTCGTGAGGCATGGTGCCGATAGGGGTGGTGTTGTGTTTCATTGCAAAATATACATTACTGGTTCCTTTGAAGTATTCTCCGGCATTTTCTTTTAGCTGTTTCACTACTCGGTCGTGGACATCATACGAAAAACGACGACGTGTACCGAATTCTGAAAAATCGGCTTGCACCTCTTTCAGCACCTTCGCTTTGGCAATAGCCTTGCTCTCCACTTCTTCGGGAGTAATGCCCATCATCTGGAAGTATAGCTCGGAGATGATAGCCATCAAAGGCACTTCCCATAGCACCGTACGATACCAAAAGCCTTCTATCCATACTTTTAGCTCTCCATTCTCATCTTGAGAGATATGTACCTCTTCTGGGTTATATTTATATCCTTCAAGGAAGTCAATGAATACGGGGTCAAAAAAGTAACAACGCTTTATTATAAATTTTTTTTCTTCGGGTGTAAGCTTCAGACTAGCCATCGAGTTCACCTCTTGCCTTAGTCTCTCTGCAAAATTAGGTGGAAATTTCGTGCCTCCTCTGTTTGTAAATTCATACCTGACGTATGCCCACGGATAGAGTTTTTGTATGGCATGCATCACAGAAAATTTATACAAGTCGTTATCTGTAAAATGCTTTATGATCATCTCAATTTCTTTTTTTCGTGTTATCAACTTAGAATATATCCTACAAGATACAAAGTTCTTTTTATTTCTCTACCAAAAGAAAAAAAGGTGAGCAATTTTTATTACCCACCCTTTTTCTTATCTTTTTTATGACTCTATTTTTTACAGAATAATTAGTCCTGCTGAAAGATAGAAGCTTCTATTTTTCATCTTATCACCTAGTTGACCTATAGTTGGTCTGGATGCACTTTTCATCCCAAAGTCATATCCGGTGCGCACTTGGATCCTTCCGATCACTGTTACACCAACTTCAGCACCCAATCCCCAGTCAAATTTTTGAAATGCATCGTCAAAAATCTTTTCGTCTATTTTCGCTCCAGCAAACTCTCCTTTTATTTTACCACCAATACCCTGCGCAAAGTATGGACCAAAACCAAAGTGAGCACGCAATCCGGGAAGAAGTTTTAGCCTATATCCCAAACGTACAGGCAATTGTAGATACATTGGGCTTATCTTTATGCCCGATTCTTTAAGTTTAGCCCCCTTGGTGATCACTTCCAGACCTGAGAAGATCCCGAAGTTGGCAGGCAGATTGATATCCACAGTTGCTCCTGCGTTAAATCCGTTTCTGCCATCAGTACCGCTATTGCTGATGTCCGATCTGGTGATCCCACCTTTCAAACCAATAGAGATAGGCAACAATTGAGCGTTTGCAGTGGTAGTTAAAGCCAAAGCAAGTGCAATAAATGATATTCTTAGAAATGTTTTCATCTGTTTTCTAATTTTATAAAGTGTAATTAATGTATTACAAATATAATATTATTTAACGTAAACGTGAATAAATGTTGTGCTCTTTTTCTGTCTTGTGCAAACAAAAGGAGAGCAAAGCACGCTTTGCTCTCCATGATCAACCATTATTTTATACCTTAAATTCTATTAAATAGTTGATCAGTATGTCATTTTAGGAGGAAGTTGTTTTGCTTGATCTATCATTTTTTGCAGTTCCGATGCCGATGGCACTCTCCCTGTTATTCTTTTACCTCCAGCCTCGTTCACTTCTGTCATCTTGGCAAAGAGATTTTCTGCATTTCGGTGTTGAAGCTCTTTCACAGTGTCCACTCCGGCAGCTTCCAGTAGTTCGGCAAATTGACCGGCCACCCCATTTATTCTGAAAAGGTCAGCATGGTTAGTCCAAGTCAGGATTAGCGTTTCAGAGATACCTGTCTCTTCAGCAAGCTCTTTACGTCCTTTTTTTGCTCCACATTTTTCTAGTAGATCGTCTGTTGTTTTGATTCCTGCAGCTACAAGTTTCGCCCCGTAAGCTGGTCCAATTCCTTCAATTTCTTCAATTTTGTAAGCCATAATTGTAATGTGTTTTTTTTAGATAAATAAATTTATATTTCTTCTAATATAACACTTATTCTCACAAATTGTTTCATATCAATCAGATAACTTAGCGTTTTTTCACTTTTCAACCCCAACAGAAGCCTCTCACGCCTCCTTAGCCATCGCAGGGCGTGCCCCCTCACGGGGTCGGGCTATTCGCAGTAGTCCTCGCCCTGTCGGGCTGTGGGCTACTTGCTACTATCCCTCACGCAGGCTGACGCCACAGCTTCATCCCCTCAAGCATAGCAAATGTCCTCCAATGATTAACTTGGCACTTCACCACCCGACACAGAAAAATTTCTTAGATTTGTAATATCAATTAAATCACAAGAAAATGAACGATTGGAAAGACCGTTTGAATGTCGTTTTCTCGACAAACCCCGATTATAACTATGACAAGGGTGACGAACTGGAAGAAGATACCATAGAGAAAGCAAAGCAAATGCTTCGTATCGAGCTCGATAAGCGAAACCGAAAAGGGAAAGCTGTAACACTCATCACTGGTTTTGTGGGAACAAATGACGACCTAAAAGATTTAGAAAAATTCTTGAAAGTGAAATGT
This sequence comes from uncultured Dysgonomonas sp., assembly GCA_937995835.1. Taxonomy (GTDB): domain Bacteria; phylum Bacteroidota; class Bacteroidia; order Bacteroidales; family Dysgonomonadaceae; genus Dysgonomonas. The sequence goes on from CALKIV010000025.1 coordinate 173,973, forward strand.
GGAGTAGGGGGATCGTCTCGCGATGGCGAAATCCTGATTCAAGGTGATTTCAGAAAAAAAGTGCAAGAATTGCTTCACAACGAGGGATATGTCAAAGCAAGAATCATCTGAAGATAAACTACATCTGCACGTCTATAAAGCCTCTGCCGGTTCGGGTAAAACACACCGACTGACGGAGGAGTACCTTACATTGCTCTTCGACAGCCCGATGGCCTATCGACACATCCTCGCCGTCACCTTTACCAATAAGGCAACCGATGAGATGAAAACGCGTATCATCACCGAACTGGCAAGGCTAGCCAAAGGCGAATCGTCGCCCTATGTAGCTACTCTGTCTAAGAAGCTAAAGATGAATGAGAAGCAGTTGCAAAAAGACGCCAGAGATACACTGGTGCGTATCCTACACGACTATTCTGCTTTTTCGGTAAGTACTATTGACCGATTTTTCCAGCAAACCATGCGTGCTTTCACCCGTGAGATAGGACTTGGAGGGGGCTACAACGTGGAGCTAGATACCGACGGCGTGCTCACAGAGGCCATTGATTCCATGCTCTACGATCTGGAAAGACGAGACAACAAGATGCTCCTCGACTGGTTGATTCGCTTTTCGGAAGAAAAAGTGGAAAATGGCGAAACTTGGAACATCAAAAATGATATACATTCTCTATCCTCCGAAATCTTCAAAGAGGGTTACAAAGCTTATAGCGATAAGGTTCAAGAAAATATTGAGGATAAGGAGCTGATGACCAATTATAAAGATATGCTATACAAGATGATAGCAATCTTCGACAACCAGTCCAAGCAGATTGGCACCAAGGGCATCAACATTATGGATCGTTACGGATTGGCTCCCGACGACTTCAAGGGGGGCTCACGTTCTCCATTTTTCAACTTCCTGAAGTGGGCAAATGGTGAAGTGGCTGAACCGTCCAAGACTTTTGAAAAATTGGCTGACGAAGTTTCTGGCTGGTATACTGCCAAAACCGATAGTGGCACCAAAGCTAAAATCGAAGAGGCTTTTCCCGAACTTAACAATGTTGTTAATGATGCCATAGTGCACTATGCCAACAGCAGAGCCTATCAGACGGCAAAGGAAATCAATAGATACTTCTTTGCCTTGGGCATCTTGGGCGATGTGGATAAAAAAGTGCGTGAGTATGCAGCTGAGAACAACATCATGCTGATCTCTGACACTACAGAGCTTTTGACCCGTATCATTGATGGTAGCGATACCCCTTTTGTTTACGAAAAAATTGGTACACATATCGATCATTATATGATTGATGAGTTTCAAGATACTTCGGGCATGCAGTGGGAGAATTTTAGACCTTTGGTCAAGGACAGCCTTGCTGCGGGAAACGACAACTACATTGTGGGCGATGTGAAGCAAAGCATCTACCGTTGGCGAAATTCCGATTGGAAGTTGCTGGATTCGCAACTCGACATCGATTTCCAGTCCGAGGGCATAGACCATGAAACATTGGACACCAATTGGCGAAGTGGATACAACATTGTCAACTTCAACAACGCCATTTTCACCCTTGGGGCTGACCTTTTGCAAGAAAACTACAACAAAGATCTGCCCGAAGACCTAGCAAATGCAAACACACAACGTTATTCCTCCAAAATAAAGGATGCTTATAACGATCTTTTTCAGCATGTTCCTGAGAAAAATAAAGGGAATGCAGGGCACGTAAAAGTGCAGTTTGTGGACTCCGAAGAGTACAGCAGTTGGCAAGAATATGTACTCGATCAATTGCCTCAGCAGATCGAAGAGCTGCAAGATAGGGGTTATCGCCTCAAAGACATTGCCATCTTGGTGCGCACCAAAAAAGAGGGTGCCGAAATAGCCAATCGGCTGTTGCAATACAAGTCGCAGGTGGTAGATTCTAAATATAAATACGATATCATTTCCGATGAAGCATTGTTTATCAGCAGTGCTAAGAGCATCCGATTCATTGTTTCGTTGCTTCGTTATCTTCGCAACCCTTATGATGATTCGCTCAAGGCATTGGCTGTTTACGAATACTTTAAATATAACGAGCAACTGAGCTCAAAGGATGCTTTGCAGAAGTATTTCTCAGACAAGGAAGATCTTCCCTCTGAGGTTTCAGCTCGGCTGAACGAAATTCGTCAACAAGCACTTTACGAAATGGTGGAAGCTCTTTTTGAGCTCTTCAGTGGTGCTGTGGAAGAGGATGAGCAGGTCTATATGCAAGCTTTTCTGGATATCGTTTTGGATTACACCATTCGCCACTCTTCCGATCTGGATGGCTTCCTTAGGTGGTGGGACGAGGTGGGAGTTAACAAAACCATTTTCACGCCCGACGGACAAGATGCAATCAGGATTATGACCATCCATAAGTCTAAAGGACTTGGTTTCGAAGCTGTTATCATTCCCTTTTGCGATTGGGCGATCGATCATCGTCTGACCACTATTCTTTGGTGTCAGCCACAGATCGAACCCTTCGACCAGTTGCACCTAGTGCCTGTGAGGTATGGCAAGAAGCTGAGTAACACCATCTTTGAGGATGAATATTATAAAGAGAAACTTCATGCTTATATCGATAATATCAACGTGCTTTATGTGGCGTTTACCAGAGCCAAAAATGATCTGATTATCTTCTCCCCACTGACCAAACGCAAAGACTTATCAAATATCTCCTCCTTGCTGTGGAACTGTATCGACAGTGGAGTGACAACAGAGCAGGTGATTGATCTAAGCGAGAGTTTCGACGAAGAAGAACTAGCCTTGGAGCTCGGAAAAGACTATCTAAAAGTGCAAAAAGAAGAGGTGAGCGAGGTGGAAGAAATCTTGATTCAGCAATTGCCAAGCATCTCGTTCGACGATAGACTGAAATTGGAGTTGAGCAACAAATATTTCTTTACCGATACAGGTTTGCGAGACTATGGAACACTGATGCACGAGGTGGTGAGCACCATCACCACGGTGGATGATGTGGAGCATGCCATCGAGAAATATTACATCTCCGGTGATGTTACCTTGGAGCAACGCAATGAGCTGAATGTGATGCTCAAAAAGTTCTTATCGCGCGATCTGGTGGCTGATTGGTATTCGGGAGATTATCGAGTGCTCAATGAGGTGCAAATTTTGCAATCAGGGGGTAAGTTTCTTCGCCCCGATAGGGTGATGATAAAAGGAAAAGAAGCCATTGTGATTGACTATAAGTTTGGCGAAAAAGAAGACAAACGATACATCCGTCAGGTGAAAACATACATGAATTTGATCTCTAAGATTGGTTATCAGAATGTGAAGGGGTATATCTGTTACGTCAGGTTGGATAAGATCATAGAACTATAAAGAGACATTGAAACTGTATAGAATTAAAAAAGATCGCTTCTTCAAACAGGAGCGATCTTTTTACTATTGTGTTTATGAAATTTACTTATTTCAGATTTCTGAATTTTTCTAAATATTCTTTCAATTGATTTTCAGCCATTAGCTGTTGCTCCTTCAGCTCTTCAGGGCTCGAAGCATATTTCATCAAATTTCTGATTCCTATTTGATAGATATCACCTTCATAGATTCTGGTACGTAGTACATCGAAAAGCGATATGTTATTTCCTAATTTGCTGACAGACGACAGTGCACCCGGTGTAATTGCTTTGTGCAGATAAGGTGCTACTCGGTCTACATGTACCCAAAAAAGTGGTGTTTTTAGTACAGCTACATCTAAAAAATCGTAAGACTCTTGGTGATGCAATACCGGACAAATAGCCACAGGGATAACATCTGCTTTGCCTGTGCGTTGATCAAAAATCCATCTTTCTTTGATGTAGTACGATTTTACATCGCTTGCCGGTAGGTCAAATCTGCTGAATGAAAGCGTATTGTCCAATCGGATTGTAAATGGAATATTGTTGAGATCAAGAATCTCAGGCAAGGTGATTTTCCCTTTTTCCTCTATGGTAATGGCATCTGAGTCGAAACGATAAGCCTCGATTTCGCCTCTGTTTAATAGGTTTAATAACAATGAAAACAGGTTGACATAATCTTTGCCACTTTCGTTAGGTAGAAAGAAAGCTGCATTGTTAGCATGCGTTTCATCTACTATGCGATAGACATCTCGAGACCAAGTTGCTGTGCTAAAATCATTCATCGCACTCTCTAGCAAGAACGATTCACGCGAAGCGACAATAGATGCACGCTCTTCTGCCGAATATTTTTCAGCCACTTCTTCCTTTGTCATTCTGTTGTCCAACCTCGATGGTTGTTCCTGACCACTGACTGTTTGCAGAGCAAACGGGCTTACTAGTAGGAAGGCGCCCATTAATGTTGATAAAATTAATCTCATATGATTAGGTTTTGATAAGATTAGGTTCTGTTGCTTTAATTGATTATCAGCTGCATTGGTGGTATTTCCCTTTGCGTTCCATCGGGACCTATCACCATAATGCTGGCTATAAACATCGTTTTCCCTCTTGCTACTTTCTTGATTTGTTCAAGTTGTCTTGCAGAGAAGTTGGCTCCGTTCGACATTTCGGGGGCTATATTTCCCATGGCATCTATCTGGAACATTCTGAAACTTGTCACTGTAAATTGTAGATCCAGAATACCATCATCTAAGGCTGCCTTAATACCTCCAGCACTAAGAATAGCTGATTTAGAAATAACACCACGTTTGATACGTTTTACTGTTCCAGTATTATCTTTAATTTCTATATACGCAGTAGGATCAGGTAATTGGCGCACTCTAAAGGTCTTGCTCAATGTTTGAGTTCTGCCATTTTCGCCTCTGATGCTCACGTTGATCACCATATTTTGACCCACTTTGCTAGGCTTGGCTATCCACTCAGCGCCTTTGGCTACCAAGGAGCCTCCTGTTGCCGATGCAGAGATATTTTCTCTTACTACACCCGGTACGGAAATGCTCAATGGGTTGTCATAGTTGGCATATAGCACATCCATCAATAGAGGAGCTACGGTCACCATTGGTTCTATCACTGTAAACTCTTCCGAGAATTCTTTTCTTATTTCGTTTCCGTCGCGACTCATCATGCTGATGAATCCACTGATTTTATTTTTTCCTAAAGTAGTTGCTGCACTAACGAATTTACTTCCGTTTTCTTCTGCTAACTCATTTCCGTTAACTACAATCTTTGGACGTTGAGTAGAGTCTACTGCTGCCAAAATGATGTCAGCCTCGTAGTTTGTTCCTCTCATCACAATCTTTGAACTTGGCACCACAAAAGCCTCTAGCTTGTTGACACGTAAGTCTGCGATGTCTATTTCTTTTATAATTGTGCTCAAAACTTCTCCTTCAGCTTGGCGAATGTTTGATTGCACCTCAGTCAAAAAAGTGATGGTGGCAATAGAAGGCATTGCCTCAAACGAAGCTTGCTCCCAATTGGCATTGTCCATTCTTTTTCTCTTTTTGCTGACTTGTGTAGAAAGTGAATTACGAATAATGTCTTGCTTGCTACTGTCTGCAATCATCTCCACAATGTTGTCTCTATAGCTTTGTATAGCCAATCTTAGCTTTTTACCATGACCGTTTGGTCCTAACATCACCACGGACGAAGCATCTAAATTGTCTCTGGCTACTATGTTGTCTATGTCAGCTCCCTTGCCGTCAGATTTGTCTGCAATCTCTTGTTTTAGAAAATTGATGTACTGAAATAATGAGTCCGACTTGTTGCTCACCGCTCTCGACTTTTCATGCGCCGAAGCTGTTTTTTCGGGAGCCATTTCGTAAGACAAGTTCAGTTCATTATATATCTGTGCATTCCTCTTCTCTGTGTTCTCGAGGGTAGCCTGCAATCGTTCTTTAATCAGTTCGAAGCTATCTATAACTTCTTCCGGATAATTTATAGCAAGCATAGCTATAAATACTAAGTACATCAGATTGATCATCCTCTGTCTAGTGTTCCGTTTATTTCGTCTTGCCATCTTCTTGTTTTAAATAGGTTTTTTCTAAAAGATTTTTCTTCTCAGGGAGATTTTAAATAGTTGGATTGTATCCTCCTCCACCTCCGGCGTTCATCGCTTGGAGCAATCTTGCATAAACCTTATTTAGTTCTTGAATTTGTCTTGTCATCTTTTCGTTTTCTTGTTTGAAGGCACTACTGTCCATCACAGTATTGTCATACAGACTACGAATTCTCTCCAAACTTTCGTTGATATATTTGATGGTGTTCATTTGGTCGGCTATCGATTGCATTTGTGCTTCATACACAGCGTTGATATTGGTCACGTGATCGTTCAGATTCTTGATGTTCTCGGAGAATCCTACGCTGTTGGCTGATACACCTTGTGTGCTATCTGATATGGTTTTATAGCTTCCAAGTAGCGATTGCGTAACATCGTTGAGTGTAAGAATTACTTTGCCAAATTCTTCCATGCCCTTGGCCGCATTGTCCATGTGTTCTACATACTCCGGTGAAAACTTGCTCGGATCGTATGGCCCGGTATTTCCCAGCACGATGTTGCCACCTGCAAAGCCAGAAACTCCACTGACAGATCCACCACCTTCGCCTCCAACGGTTCCGGTTGCACCGCCTGTGCCTCCAATAACGGCTACTCCTCCTGCTTGAGAACTTTCTTCGTAATCTACTTGATCGTTGTCGAATGCTGAGATCGCAAATACAAAGGCTTCTGTCACCATCCCAATCACCAATAGTTCATTACCGAATGGTAAGTGAATGATTTTGGCTAGTGCACCGATGATAACGATGGATGCACCAAAGCTATAAAGCATATTGAAAAACTTGCGTCCTGTTCTGCTAGCTAAAAAAGCTGCTAAATTATTCTGTTTCTTTTCTTTGTCCATTTCTGCGATTGTTTTGATTAAAGTCCTTATTGGATATTAACTGCTTTTAGGTGACTTTATTGCATTTGTCCTTTAGAATCTATACCCCAAGATCTCACACATCTGAATCCTATGTACGATCTTGCTTTATATTGATATTCCACAGCACGAACGTCTGCACGAATAAATCTTTCTGAATCTTTCCACGATCCACCTTTCACCACTTTGCGTTTCAAGATGTCGGGGTCTGAAATCACAGCCCTGTAACTGAAGTCAGGATTGATTTCGTCTGCCATCTTGTCGATGGATTCTGTATAGGTTGTTGTGGTCCATTCTGCCACGTTGCCAGCCATGTCATATAGTCCGAATCTATTCTTTTCGAATGATTTAACTTCGGCAACCAAGTCTTTCAGGTTTTTTGAGTCTCTGAAGTTAGAGTTAGCCTTTCCTTTCGAGTTATGAGTACCATCCGAAATCCAAGGAAATTTATGATCAGAGCGTCCGTTGCGTGCAGCAAACTCCCACTCGGCCTCTGTAGGCAGTCTGTAAGGTTCGAAACCTGTCTGAGCATAATTCGGATTAGCATCCTGATGCATTCTGGTTCTCCATGCACAGTAAGCATCTGCTTGTTCCCAAGAGATTCCTACCACAGGATAGTCGTCGAATGCTTTAGCCATGAAATAGTTCTTCACATATTGCTCGTTTTTGGCATTTGAAAAGTCTGTCATCCAAGCCAAAACGTCTGGATATACATCAATAACATAGGTGTTGGTAAAATCAGCTTTCGATCCACGAGAAACTCTGCTCAATGTTCTCTTAATCACATTTCCTAATCCATCGGCATAGGCTGTATCTTTTGACACCATGATTGTAGCCTTTTCATTCTTTTGCATTTCTGCCAAGAATGCATAGTAGCTTTTAGAATCAAACCACTCGTATTGATATTTCAAGAGACGCGTATTCATCTTAGCCTCGTCAGGAGCATAAGCCGAAGGAGTCATCACTGTGTTGATGATCAGTTCTTCTACTTCGTTAGGGTTGCCCCAAGGGATAGATTTTCTCCAGTTCAGTGGATAGTATTGATCAGGGTCATCACCTTTTCGAGGTTTTACTCTGTATGAAGCATCAGCGCCAAAACTTGGGTGTGCTAGTAGGGTTCGGATAATAGAGTCTCTAACCCAGTAAACAAATTCTCGATACTGACTATTTGTTACCTCTGTCTCGTCCATCCAAAATGGGCTAACTGTAACTGTTTTAGTGGGAAGCGAATCTCCAAAAAGAGGATCTCCAGATCCAATCTCTATATTTCCTCCTTTGATTAACATCATGTCGTCTCTAAGCTTAGACTTTGTGATGTCTTCTTTCATTTCTTTTTCGATAGATAATATTTCAGCATTTACATTTTGCGTGCAAATGAGGTATGCAGAAAATGCTAAGAAAATAATTATCAGTGCAGTAACAGATTGTTTTTTATTCATAAAGCTGTCATTATTACCGAGGTGCATATTTCTATCCCGCCAAAGAGTGTTGTTTTAGGTCGAAATACATTATTACCAATGTAATAGTTTCTAGTATTTCTAAAAGTTTACCGTCTTTGTGTGTTTGAATATGCTAAAACGCTGATATTTTTTTTCAAAATATCCCATTTGAGATTACTTTTAATTTCAAATAGTTCGTTTTATTTCTTTTTTGTTGAACTATATTTGATTAGGTATCGGCAAAGTTATCAAAAAAAAGAAATATAAGTCAACTTTTTAGGTTAAATAATTGTCTCTAAAGTTCATTTTTAGATATGTTGTATATCACTTTATTCATAAAAGTGAATATTTGTTGATAACTATGTGCTGAATTATTTCTTTTAGTTGAAATTTTGTATTACATAATTCGTCTCTGAAATGTTTTTTTAGAACAACTCTGTTTAAATATTATACGGATGAATTAGAATTTATTGATGATGATATTTTAATTATTGATCTGTTATTATTTTAATTTGAAATAGTGAATTATAATATGTTGATTATAATTGCGTTTGACATAACTGTTAATTGATGATAGTTTTCCTGTTAGGAGAATCTTTTATTATTATATAGATATCAAATAGACTGAAGTGTGTTGTCTTGAAGGATGTGCAATCTCTTCGGAGTGGCTTGTTTGTAGTGTGTTAATTTATTTGCTCAGGTGCTTTTGTTAATTCTATGTTTGGTGTGTCTTTTATTAACAAATAGACGAAATAAGGCATGAAAAAAGGTCGTTGTTACAATTAACAACGACCTTTTATATTGAGTCAGAGAGCTTCTAATTGCTCAAAAGCTCTAGTCTTTTTAGCTTATTCAGCGTCACCATATTTAGCGTTAGCCATTCTAACATAGCTCTTATATCTCCACTCTGCACTTTCTTGGGCTGCTTTGTAAAGCTCATTAGCTTCTTCTTTATCAACAGCTTTTTGCAATGAAGTATAACGAACTTCTTGACCAAGGAACTCTTGGAATTTATCCCATTGAGGTTCTTTGCTATCTAGTGTAAATGGATTCTTACCTTCTTCTTCCAATCTAGGGTCGAATCTCCATAGGTGCCAGTATCCGCAGTCTACAGCTGATTTTTCTTCGCTTTGTGCATGTCCCATACCTTTTCTCAAACCGTGGCTGATACATGGTGAGTATGCAATAACGATAGATGGTCCTCTGTAGCTTTCAGCTTCACGGATAGCTCTCAAGCATTGTCCTTGATTTGCTCCCATAGCCACTTGTGCTGCGTATACATATCCGTAAGTAGCGGCGATCATTCCTAAGTCTTTCTTACGAGTTCTCATACCACCTGCGGCAAATTTAGCAACAGCTGCAATCGGAGTAGATTTAGATGCTTGTCCTCCTGTGTTAGAGTATACCTCAGTATCAAGAACAAGGATATTGATGTCTTCTCCTGTTGCAATTACGTGGTCTAGACCTCCGAATCCTATATCGTATGCCCATCCGTCACCACCAAAGATCCAGATAGAACGTTTGATGATATAGTCTTTAAGCTCAAGAGCTTCTTGACAACGTGGACATCCTGCTTTCTTACCTTCTTCAAGAAGTTTAACGATAGTAGGGTATAGTTCTTTTGTCTTCTCACTGTCTTGACGATTGTCAATCCAAGCTTGGAATGCTTCTTTTGCTTCAGCCGGAGTGGTTGCTTCTGCTAATGCTTCTTTGAATAGTTTTTCTATTCTTGCACGCATTGTAGTATTTGCAATTGCAAATCCTAAACCAAACTCAGCATTGTCTTCGAATAGAGAGTTAGCCCAAGCTGGACCTTTTCCTTCTTCGTTTTTACGGTATGGAGTAGCTGGAGCCGATCCACCATAGATAGATGTACATCCTGTGGCATTGGCAATCAACATACGGTCACCATATAGTTGAGTTACAAGTTTGATGTATGGAGTTTCTCCACAACCAGAACATGCTCCTGAGAATTCAAACAATGGAGTAGCGAACTGAGAGTTCTTTACATTCATTTTTGTATCTACAAGGTGTTGTTTGCTCTTCACATTAGCCACCATGTAGTCCCAATTGTCTTGTTCGTGGTATTGAGTTCCAATTTCCACCATCTTAAGTGCTGATTCTCCTTTTCTTCCTGGACAGATGTCGGCACAGTTTCCACAACCAAGACAGTCTAGTACGTCTACTTGGATACGGAATGCCATTCCGTCAAACTGTTTTCCTTGAGCTTTCAATAGCACAGCATCGTCTTTCAATCCGTTTTGCTCTGCTTCGTCAAGAAGGAATGGACGGATAGTGGCGTGAGGGCACACATAAGCACATTGGTTACATTGGATACAGTTTTCTGAGTTCCAAACCGGAACGAATGCTGCTACACCACGTTTTTCGTATTCTGTGGTTCCGTTGTCCCATGTTCCGTCTTCACGTCCTTTGAATACTGATACTGGAAGGTCATATCCACGTTGTGCGTTTACTGGACGAACAACTTTTTCAATGAATTCAGGCACACTGTCTTGTGCTTTTTCTTCATCCGGTAGATTTGCCCATTCTGCTGGTACTGGTATTTCGTCAATTTCGATACCACGATCCACTGCAGCATAGTTTTTCTTCACTACGTCTTCACCTTTCTTTCCGTAAGACTTAACGATGAATTTCTTCATTTGCTCTACAGCAAGATCGTAAGGAATTACGCCAGAAATTTTGAAGAATGCAGATTGAAGGATAGTATTTGTACGTCCACCAAGTCCTATTTCAGTAGCAATTTTAGTTGCATTGATGGTATAGAATTTGATGTTGTTTTTAGCAAGGTGACGTTTTACTTTGTTTGGCAAGTGATTTCCAACTTCGTCGGCACTCCAAACAGAGTTTAACAAGAATGTACCGTTCTTCTTCAATCCACGAGTCACATCATAGATGTGTAGGTATGCAGGAACGTGACATGCTACAAAGTTTGGTGTATTTACCAAGTATGTAGAACGGATTGGATGGTCTCCAAAACGAAGGTGGGATGCTGTAAACCCTCCTGATTTTTTAGAGTCATAAGCAAAGTATGCTTGACAGTATTTGTCTGTACTGTCTCCAATGATTTTTACAGTATTTTTGTTAGCTCCAACTGTTCCGTCAGATCCTAGTCCGTAGAATTTAGCTTCATAGTTGCTGTCGTCTACTGCTACTTCTTCTTTTAGAGGAAGAGATTTGAACGAAATGTCGTCTACGATACCGATTGTGAAATCGTTCTTAGGCATTTTCATAGCCAAGTTTTCGTATACTGACATAATTTGAGCTGGGGTAGTGTCTTTAGAAGACAGTCCATAGATACCTCCTACGATGTTAGGCGCATCTGCTTTTCCGTAGAATGAGCTTCTGATGTCTAGGTATAGAGGTTGTCCTTCTGCTCCTGGTTCTTTTGTTCTGTCTAGCACTGCTATTTGTTTTGCAGTTTTAGGAACAAGATTCAAGAAAGCTTCAGCCTTGAACGGACGATATAGGTGAACTGCAATCAATCCAACTTTTTCGCCTTGAGCTCTTAGGTAATCAATTGTTTCTTTGATAGTTTCTGTTACAGAACCCATAGCAATGATTACACGGTCAGCATCTTCTGCTCCGTAGTAGTCAAATAGTCCATAGTTGCGTCCTGTGATTTTGTTGATTTCTTTCAGATATTTTTCAACAATGTCAGGCACTGCATCGTAGAACTTGTTAGCTGCTTCACGGCTTTGGAAGTAGATATCATCGTTTTGTGCTGTACCTCTTGTTACAGGGCTGTTAGGATTAAGCGCTCTCTCACGGAATTCTTTCAATGATTTTTGATCAATTAGTGGAGCTAGATCTTCCATCTCCATTAATTCTACTTTTTGAATTTCGTGTGATGTACGGAATCCGTCAAAGATATTCATGAATGGAATGCGAGACTCCAATGTTGCAAGGTGAGGAACAGCCGAAAGGTCCATTGTTTCTTGCACCGATCCTGAGAAGAACATTGCAACACCTGTTGCACGTGCAGCCATCACGTCTTGGTGGTCACCAAAGATAGATAGTGCCTGAGCAGCTAGTGCACGAGCTGATACGTGGAATACGCAAGGTAGCAATTCTCCTGCTATCTTATACATATTAGGGATCATCAGTAGCAATCCTTGCGATGCAGTATACGTTGTAGATAGTGCACCAGCTTGTAGCGAACCGTGCAATGCACCAGCTGCTCCTGCTTCTGATTGAAGTTCTTGTACTCTCAAAGTTTCACCAAAGATGTTTTTACGCCCTCTGGCTGACCATTCATCAACATATTCGGCCATTGTTGACGATGGTGTGATTGGGTAAATAGAAGCTACCTCGCTGAACATATACGAGATATGTGCTGCGGCTTCATTACCATCACAAGTGTGAAATTTTCTTTTATTTGCCATACTTATAAGTAGTTAATAAATATATATTTAGTTGATATGTTTTTGTTTTTAATGTCGTATTAATAAAGAAAACCAAAAAGCCACAAAGGGATTACTCCACTTGAGCCCTCTGCAATGTCGTCCATCACGAAGTGCATTTCAGATTTGCCTCGGCGTCTTGTTTTCTGTTCTTCTATCTTGAACTTATATTTTTTGTTGTCTCTCGAAACCACAAAGATGCCCTGTTTGGCTCCCATCTTCAGTGTCCAGTCGCCATGATGCACCTGATTGTAGAAGAAGGTTTCGCGCAGATTCTGATCCGATACATCGGTCATTCTCAGTGGATAGATCAAATTAGTATTATGCATATATACAAGGTCAGGTTTTTTAGGATATTCTCCTCCTTCTTTATATAGCATATTGATCAATCGGGCGCTTCGCAAACATTCTAAATAGTTGGTCACGGTGGCTCTTGAAATTTCGCAATCGATGCTCAATTGGCTGATATTCGGCTTGTCGGGCGACGAGTGCGATAAAAGATACAACAGCTTACGTAGTTTTGGTAGGTAAGTATGTTCTATCTGACGTATGAATAAAACATCTACCTCGAGCATCATATTGATGGTCTTCAGTAGATTCTCCGAAAAGTTTCTTCTTTCCAGATAAAAGGGATAGTATCCGTGGTGTTGATAATCCCAAAGGAGTTCCAAAGGGTCTATTTCGCTGCATATTTCGCGAGTAATGGTCTTGTGGTTTTCCACAATCTCTTCCAGCGAGTATGCTTTAAAGTTTTTGTTCAACTGTATGTTAAGAAATTCTCGATACGAAAAACCTCTCAAGTTGTAGGTGGCTACAATATCAGCGATTTGTTCATCCTCTTCCAGTTTCATCACTGTGGAACCACTGAAAACGATCTTCAGATCAGGGAGCTGTTCGTAACACTCTCTCAGCTCATCTGCCCAGTTAGGGTATTTGAATATCTGATCCAGTAGCAGTGTTTTCCCTCCATGGTTTACAAACTCTTTTGCAAAACTGATGATGCTGCTTTTAGCAAAATAAAAATGGTTTAGGTTGACGTACAAACAGTCTCTGTCTGCTAGCTCAAAATGTTCTTTGGCATACTGTAATAAGAATGTCGTTTTGCCCACACCACGAGTGCCTTTAATGGCAATAAGGCGTTGATTCCAATCCACCTGATTCATCAGTAATCTTGGAATAGCGCCCTGCAAGTGCTCTATCAGATATTTATGAGTTCTTAAAAAAGATTCCACCTAAAATTCCCGTCTATTTATTCGAAAAAATAACATCCACGAAGATAGCGTTATTTTGGGAAATTGCAAAGTCAACTTTACAATTTAATACTTCAATAGAATAGTTCTATATTGATTAAAGTCTGTTTATATCCTTCAGTTTTTTGTCTGAGGGCTTCTGTCTTTAGTAGAAAGAGTTTTTTTGTTGAAAAAAAAGTGTGAATAGTTTCTTATTTATAAACGAAAAAAATTAGTTCATTCTTTTTCCATGTTCGTAGATTCTGACATCAACAGCTTTTCCCTCTCCATTATACATGATGTCTTTTCCATGTTTCTTATGGTCTACATAGTCTATCTCATACATTATTTTGCCATCCGAAAAATATTTGAAATATTTGCCATGTATTTTGGCATCCTTATAATTTGTGGCTGTATCAGGCGTGCCGTCGTTATAAAATTTTTCTTGCAGTCCATTGAGTTTGCCATCTACAAAATATTCTCTTAATAGCAATATCCCATTTTCAGTATAACTGACATGCTCGCCATTGAGTTTTCCATCTTTGTAGATATATGAATCTTCTATATTTCCGTTTTCATAGTATTGATACCATTCGCCGTCTAACTCACCATTCTTATATGTTAGATGAAATTTTTCTTTAGTTCTCTGATGGTCATAATATTCAAATTGTTCACCGTCTTTCACTCCATTTTTGTAATTAAAGACCTCTGTGCCATTTATATGGTTAAATATATAACTACCATGAAACTCACCATATTCATAGTTGCATTCTAGTACAAGAGAATCTTTTATGTCATATCTCTTGTGGAGGCCTTCGGCTCTTCCTTTCACAAATTGGCCTTCGTAGCTATCTCTTTCTGCTGTTGCTTTATCTTTTATGGTACCCGTAAATGGCATAAGGGATGTTCCTTTGCATACTATTCCATTTCGTACTGACACTTGGTCTAGTGTTGTAGTTCGGTTACAACTTATATTGATGATAGTGAGTAGAAGTAGTAGTGTTAGGTTGCTTGTTTTCATCCTCTTGCGTAAATGTTGCCTAGTAATGTCTATTTCTTGTCCAGGTAGCGTTTGTATATTTTGTCTAATTCTTTGTTTTGTTTGGCTCGCTCTATCCAGAGGTTTAGCGAGTCCAGAATTTCAGGTGTGTTTTTGTTCACTCCCCAAGCTTCCAGTTGGGTGAAGCCCATGTTGGTGGCAATGTCTAACTCGGGTTGCAGAGCGGCTATCTTTGTAGCTATCTTTTCATCACATACCGCAAAATCTATTTCGCCCTTTGCCACCATGATGGCTAGTTGCTCCTCGCCATAGAGTTCGTCTTCTATATATGGTATGGTGTCGCCAATTTCACGAGCCAAATTTTTGATTCGTAATATATTGGGCGAGTGTTTGGGGATATGCAGTACCTTTTGTGCTAGGCTAAGGTGGCTTCTAAGGGGAGGTATGCTGTCGTTATACTCCATTTTGCGTTGCACCAGCACTTGCCGGGTTTGGGTGATAGGCTCAGAAAAAAGTACCTTGTCTTTTAGGTCTATGGTTACGGGTAATCCTTTGGCAATGATGTTATACTTGCCTGTGGAAAGTCCTTCTAATGTCTTTTCGAGACTCGATTCTAAAACGACTTCTAGCTTAAGGGGGGTATATTCTTGAAATAAATTTATCAAGTCATTATTGATGCCTACAATGCTGTCGCCCTGCACAAAGTAGCCTATTGGCGAGTAGTCTGTTACCAGTATCAGTGTGTCTTTAGAGGGATGATCTGTAAAGTCAAAAGTTTTATAGAAAGGACTAAGCCTCATTATTGTATAGATACCTATAATAAGGAGTGAGCCTAAAAACAGATATACTATTCTTTTAGTTCTCATTTCCATAATTCGTTCATTTCTTTTAGGTTCGTTCAATGGCAATATACAATATTTTTATGTCAAAGGTTAATTCTTTGACTTCTAAAATGAAAAAGCCTGTGTAGAGAGTACTTTGCCATTAGCTGTTGAATCTCCACGATAAGCCCCATTTGATGACAAATGGATTGGTAGGGTAGTGGGGAGTGGTAAACGATCTTCTGTTACCAAAGCCTTCAGCAATGTTGTAGGCCATGATGAAGAAACGAGTATATTTCAGATGAAGATTGATGTAGGCATTGGTGTGCGGAAAGTTTCCTAGTTTTACAGGATCTTCGCTCCTCTGATTGTAGAATTGCCCTAGCATGATGTCGTATCTAGGGGCATTGTATTCTGCATGCATATAGGCATCAGCTCCCAGCTGAACGGTCAGCACTTTAGAGATTTTTGTTTGCAGATACATGTTTCCATACACTGTCCAAGTGGGTAGAGGGATGATGTCCTCGTCTGTAGACTTCTGAAACAATGCTTCAATGTCTACATGGAAGATGCCAAAGTGGAACTTTTGTTTGGCCTTCAGTGCAAATATATTCACCGTCTTAGACGATTGGACGATATTTCTTCTATAATTGTCTTGTCGATCAGATACTTTATCTCCTATCCTCACATCTTTATTGTAGATGTAGTTGGTGACGTTTTCGTAACCTCCACTGAAAGCTGTTTCGGAGAATGAGAGTTTGGGTAATGCTATTTCACCTCCAACAAATACACGTTTGGTGTCTTTGAAGTCATTTTGGAATACATAGTTTCTTGAACTAAAGTTATTCTGAAAATGAGTTGGTGCTATATTTTTTATGTAGGCTTTTGCTTTTGCCGAAAATTGTTTTCCCCTGAGATCGAAGTTGATATAAGCGTTACCCTCTAGTCTGAGGTCGCCTGTGTTGATTCCCTTTAGGGCACTGAGGTCAAACTTGAAGTTGCGACCTTGGTTTTTGGTCAGTTTTCCTCCAAAGAAGAAAACATTTTCTTTCACCGTATTGCTTCCAAAACGGGTCTGCATATCAGGATATAGATAAGCTCTCAATTCATGTTCGATGAAGGCTGTCAGCCCAAATTTTGTCCACTCCTTAAAGCCTTCATTCATTCTGAATGCAAAGGTGTTGGTCAATGTATAGTGTGACATATAGTCGTTCAGTGGCTCATCATACTTGGGCGCAAAGTCGACCTCATTATCTTTCATTTTGGAGATCCATTTCCCTTCGTTGTTGGGGTCTGGAATCATTATATTGGGAACATAGAGAGAGTCAAGTCTCTGCATTTCAATGCTGTTGGCATCTTGTACGTTCTTCGGAGAGAAGAGTTTGCGACGTTGATCTTGATAATACGTGGTTACAATGATGCTGGCAGGAGCTATATAGTTCGCCTTTTTCTTCCATCGTCCTACGGTGTCGTTTACCATTACATATTCTTCGTCCTTGCCGATATCGTAGCTGTTGGTCAAGAAAAAATGTCGACCTCTCATATGAGTTCTGATTCCCTCTTGAAACATGACAGGAATATCTTTCGAGCTACCTCTGATGCTTTGTAGATCCTCTGATTCGGGGTTGGTGATATATCTGTCATCTAAGATCCCCCCATTGTCAGAGCCTTTGAGATTGTTATTGCCTGCAAAGAAGTGCATCTTATATTTGTCGCCAATGTAGCTGGCATTTACATCATAACTGGTTTGCTTGTTAAACAAGGCTTTGTAGTAGCCACGAGAATAGATGTAGTCGAAGTTGAAGCCTACATTCAGACGTTTGCCAAAGTTAGACGATATTTCGGCATTGAAGTGATTTTCGGCCACCTCTTTCCCTCCTCCTGCCTGATATTTGACATTAGAATATGGCACTTTCGTGTTCAGGAATAATTGCTTATCGGGACCTCTTCGCCATGGTTCATAGGCATCCATGAATGGAAATTGTGAGGCCTCTTTTCTTTCGAAGAACTCTACTGTTTGCACAGGTCCACCTATATTGCCAAGATATTGCATGGCTATACCTTGTCCTTCCACCAGTGTGGAGCGATGAAAATTCTCTCTCACGGTGTCCATCGGAGCCAGTGTGCGGTCGCCAAATCGTGTGTCTACAACCCATCCATAGGTGCTCGGAAGCTTCACTACGGTGGTGTCCACAGCATTGCCATCGGCATCTAGCAAGGTAGAAGCAGTCATGGCAGTGGTATGTATAGTGTCAGACGGAGCTCTAAGCTGCGTCTCTGTTTCCTGCTTCTTAGAGTTGGCAAGGCTTGCAGGTTTCAGCTTCAGACCACCTTCATTCTGTGCTACAAGCAGCGAGGCGATTGCCCAAAATAGTAGTATAAATAGCAATTTTCCTTTCATCGGTGCAAACTTACACAAAAAAAGAAAATGAAGTAGTTAAGATCAGTTATAAGTTTTTGAGTTTTGTAAGATTACTCAATTACGAATAAATAGACTTAGAAAAACACTTACTTTACTAATCCTAACTAGCATTCTTGTTTCGTAGATAAAACAATTATTATTGATCCAGAATCTTTTTCTTTTCTATTTCATACTCTTCATCAGTAAGAACTTTCTCATCATGCAGCTCTTTTAATTTCTTTAAGTCCTCCAGCTTTTGTGATGTTAAGCTCTCCTTCTTTTCTTTTTTTACTTGTCCCTCAGGTACCAGTTCATAAGAGTGTTCCGGATTATATTTCATTGTCCACAAAAATGGTACTAGTGTAAATATTCCTCCAATGATAGCACCAACGTCGGCTTGTTCGTTTCTTGAAATGGATGTATTAAAGGACTCGTAGCCCTCCTTCTCTAATCTGATAGAGCTTGATGAGCCTACTATTTTTGTGTCTGAATGTTTGTAAGGTGTTGTCCCAACAGATTCTCCATTGATGTATACTTTAGCTCCGGTAGGTGAGGAGTTTATCATTGTGGAACTAGAACAGCTACCGAATAAAACTAAAATAGACAAAAATAAAGCGATTGCTTTGATTGGTGTTTTTCTCATGTATTACAGTATTTAGTATAAAATTTAATCTCTTCAGATATGCAAAACTAATATAAAAGAATCGAAAATAGATTAATAAATGCATTATTTGTATTGCTAGTAACATTCACAAGTACGCATTACTTTGCTTATATTTACCTATCTTTATTAAGATAAATTGTATTTAAATGAAATAAGTTGAGAGTATTAAAGATTTTAATTCTTGGGATATTATCCTTTCCCTTTCAAATTGGTATGAGCCATGCACAAGGAAAATACACAGAGATATTATTAGACCTTCCTTTAGATAAAGGGGAAAATCCAACTGCGTCTGTCGAAGGTTTGAGCATTCATCCTGTCAATCTATTTGTGCAGTCTTTTCCCTTGAATGCTGATTCTCCTCATATACAGCTGCAGCTGGAGGTAGGAAAAGGGGATGATAGTTACTCTACGTTTTTGTGGTTTTACGAAACCGAGAGTGTTTCACGAGTGAATTATCCCAAAGCGTTTAAGAATCATATCTTTAGTTTGCAAAAAGATGAGCAGACTATTACTGTGCACTTG
This sequence comes from uncultured Dysgonomonas sp., assembly GCA_937995835.1. Taxonomy (GTDB): domain Bacteria; phylum Bacteroidota; class Bacteroidia; order Bacteroidales; family Dysgonomonadaceae; genus Dysgonomonas. The sequence continues at coordinate 193,279 of CALKIV010000025.1, forward strand.
TTGGTGGAGAAAATAGATTTTGAAAAAGAATTTTTTCTGGAGCAAAGGCAAGAAGTGAAGATAGGAGATTTGAATCTCCATTTAGACTATATTGTCAATGAGTGGACTGTTGATGGCTTTGGAAACTATGAGGATAGTTATTCTACTTATATGCTTGAAGTATGGGAAACGGATCAGGAAAAAGACCTTTTGAAATTTATGTCTCCCAACCGATATGAAGAATATGTAGACTCTTTAGAATGGAAAGAATATAAGATCAGTTTGTTAAGTCTATCTGAAAATGATATCCAAATAAAAGTGAGCAAAAAGTAATGTGCTGAACTGATCAACACATTACCTGTCGCTCAATGATGTTGTTCAATAAGGCAACTCTATTTCGTAGCTGATTGCCGCTCTCTTGTTAATCTTCTCGGTCGATATAGCCACGTTATATGTCATAGGTGTTGCAATTAGAGGCATGGTTGTCTCTTTCACTGTTATGCGAAATACATAGCTCAACTGGCTTGTTGCCTCCAACGAACTCTCTATTTCGTAACCCGTGTGCGAAAGTTCTTTAGATACAAGCAAGATAGAGGTGTTGTCGAAATTGATCTTCGGCAAATTTTCTTCCATCTTAGTATAGACCATCTCCTTTAGTTGTTGCTTATTTTCTATGCGATGGAGCTTGTCTTTCTCAATGTCGCTCTTCCATTGGCAGGTCTCCGGTAGAATGAAAGGAGTGCCGATGCGCTCTATTCCCTCATCGTGGCAAGCTGCGAAGCTAAAGGTTAGCAGAACTGTCAGCAGAAAACTTAATGTTCTTTTATGCATACTTGTTTTAGATAACCCCCTTGGTGGATGGTAGTTCGTAATTGAAAATATCACGTTTGATAGCCATTTTGATTGCTCGTGCCAATGCTTTGAAGATGCCCTCTATCTTGTGATGCTCATTGTCGCCCTCTGCTTTGATGTTTAGATTCATTTTGGCTGCATCGCTCAGCGATTTGAAAAAATGCATAAACATTTCAGTAGGTAGGTCTCCTACCATTTCTCGTTTAAATTCAGCATCCCACATCAGCCATGCTCTTCCTCCAAAATCCAGAGCCACAGCGCATAGGCAATCGTCCATCGGCAAGTAGTAACCATAACGCTCGATGCCTCGTTTGTCGCCCAAAGCGATGAGTAGAGCTTCGCCCAAGGCAATGCCTGTGTCTTCTATGGTGTGGTGCTCGTCTACCTCTAGGTCTCCTTTTACTTTGATGGTCAGGTCTATACCCGAGTGTTTGCCAATCTGATCGAGCATATGGTCGAAAAATTTCAATCCTGTGGACACATCTGCTTTGCCTTTTCCATCGAGATTGACAGATACGTAAATATCTGTTTCTTTGGTGGTTCGCTTTACCTCAGCACGTCGCTCGCCTGCAAAAAGGAACTCGGTAACCTCATCCCAATCAGTTGTTTGCAGTGCGCAGACTGCTTTTAGTTCCTCAGGAATTTGTAAGTCGCTCAAGAAAATAGCTCTTGCTCCCATGTTTTTTGCCAACTCCACATCCGTCAGTCTGTCGCCAATGACATAAGAGTTTTTCAGATCATAATCGCCATTCATATAATGTGTCACCAAACCTGTGCGGGGTTTGCGAGTAGGAGCATTATCCTCAGGAAAGCTTCTGTCCACCAATATTTCATCGAAGGTAATGCCTTCGCCCTCCAGCGCTTTCAACATCTTGTTGTGTGCCGGCCAGAAAGTATCCTCGGGAAACGAATCTGTGCCCAGTCCGTCCTGATTGGTGACCATCACAAATTCGAAGTTCAGATTCTTTTTGATAAAATATAAATTGCGAAAAACTTTAGGATAAAATTCAAGTTTCTCTAAACTATCCAGTTGATAATCTACTGGTGGTTCTATAACTAGCGTACCATCACGGTCGATAAATAATGCTCTTTTTTTCATTTTAGATATTATAATCAGTTCTTAATGTTTTTATTCAAAAAGAAGCTTCGTCTGCTTCTTCTATATTTTCATCTTTCTCAAATTTATCTAAAGCTTTGTAGACGATGTGTTTCACCCCATTGTCACACTTGATATGAAAGACTGTTGCTCCTTGCCGATAGAGAGTGTTGGGTGTTTTGATAAAGCCAAGTCCGATCAGTCGTCCTCCAACCTCCCAAGTGTCCACAGCTTTTGGAGCCTGCTCTCGATAATCTTTTAATATTATTCTAGCTATAGACGCATCCTCAAAGGTATAGTAATTAATCTCTACTTTCGAGAAAGGATTATCCTTGTCTTTAGCAAAATAATGCACCTCTTTTGTCAAGCCATCCACAAAATTGAAATCCACAGGTTTTTTGCCATCTGCCACTTTCCAGTCTTGTTTTCGAAAGTGTAATCAACAGGCCAGTTTTTACTTTCTTCCAATATGTAATTTATGATTTAGGAGCAAAAGGCACTGTCTTGATCAATGACTTTTTCCTTTATTGTTGGCTTTTCAACAACTGATTTTACTTCCTTTTGGTTGCAAGAGCAAAACGCAAAAGGAAGTAAAATAAACAATATGGTGACGAGCCTAAAAATCATATTTTGGGGTAAGTTTTATTCAGGTAAACCCACAGAGTCAAACTTCTCTTTAGAATGAGTTTTGATATACTTGAAACTATATTTGTGAGGAGCCTCTGCTCCGTTATATTTACAACTGATTTCGAGTTTGTATTCATAGCCCTCCTCATATCCATCTTTGCTCCCTTCTTTATATTCGAATCCCTCGATAGGGGCAATCTTTTTCCAATTTCCGGTATATAGATCTCTCATATAGAAAGGGTAGTTTGTATCTCCTGTCCCTTTGGAGGCTATGTCAATCCAGCCTGTTTGGATAGGAATATTTTCAGAGTCTTTTGGGGTTTTTGATATTTCTTCCAAGAAATGATAGCTGTATACAGAGCCACCGTCCATTCCCTCCATGCTTTTGTCATAATCTCTTCTTACCCGAATAACATATTCGTAACCCTCTTGATGTGAGAAGTCTTTTATATAGGCATGTTCTTTCCACTCATTCTGACCTTGATGTTTTACATAATAAGGAGAAAAGTGATCTGCGATAAACATTACTCTTTGCGCAGAAGCCACTGTCATTGTGTATTCTATTGACTTTTTATCGTCATCACTACATGCTGTGAATATACTTACAGCCAAAATAGCTAAAATGTAAAGTGTTTTTTTCATCGACTTGTGAGTTTTTATTATTCAGGTAAACCTGCCGATTCTTTTTTCTCTTTGCTCCACTCTGTGTCCAATGAGTAGTCGTATAAAGG